>JAKFFM010000002.1:0-157382 GCA_036675075.1 Bacteroidota bacterium | reverse complement strand
GCGGCAACAATTGGAAATGAACTCAGCTCGGAAAACAGAATCTTGCTGTCGAAATTTTCTTATGAAACAAGAATTACATCAAGGGAATTTTGTTTGGCATTAGTGACCAACCCTATAAGTATTGACCCTAACTCTGACGATACCATCAGTACAAAAATTATCGATTCGAATTGGTTTTTTCTTTCTTGGAAAAATGACCCAACAATTGATTCAATGTTAAGAACAATTGATGATATTCATTTACTTTTCAGAAAATTTGCTGCAGACTTTGCTGCGAAATACCGGATGCCTTCCATTCGTGTCAGTGAAGAAGCACAAAGGACACTTGAGAATTACAGATGGCCAGGAAATGTAAGGCAGCTGAAGAATGTTGTTGAACAGATTTCGGTCATTGAGAAAAACCGGGAGATAGGCGAAAGCACACTGATCAAATACCTTCCCGGAGAGCACGTTTCAAGCAATGTTCCCATGTTGCTGAGAGGCGATAAAAGTGAATCCGAGATCAGCGACAGAGACTTACTTTATAAGGTGCTCTTTGATATGAAAAGAGACATTGTTGACCTGAAAAAGCTTGTACTTGAATTGATGCAACATGGGGTTGATCCGGAGTTTGCAAGAAACAATGAACAGGTCATCAGCAAGCTTTTTTCAGATGTGACACCGGTTCATGAATCATCAACAGGACTGCAGCTGAAGTCATCACCTGCTCGGGCACATGTTCATACGCACCCTGGAGAACAGGAGATCCAGGAGCCTGAAGAAGTTATTGAAGAATCTTTGTCTCTTGAAGAAAGAGAACGTGACCTCATCCGTAAAGCCCTTGAAAAGCACAAAGGAAAAAGAAAAAGTGCGGCACTTGAGCTTGGAATATCTGAAAGGACATTATACCGGAAGATCAACGAATACAACATTAAGCAATGATCGGAATGTTAAGGATGATATTTTTAGGTTCACTGCTCATGCTTATTGGTTCATGCAAGGTGAATTATTCATTCACAGGAGCCTCGATCCCACCTGATGTAAAATCCATCTCGATCCAATATTTTCCATCCAGTGCGCCGCTGGCTCCTCCTACATTAAGTCAGCAATTCACAGAAGCATTAAAGGAGATCTTTCTTAACCAGACAAACCTTGGAATAGTTCAGCGGAATGGTGATATGAACCTTGAAGGAACGATCACGAATTTCATTACAACACCGATGGCAATTCAAAGCGGGAATGACGCTGCAGCTTACAACCAGCTGAGCATTACAGTGCTTGTAAAATTCACAAACAACAAAGACGAGAAGCAGAATTTCGAACAGGCCTTTACGAACTATGCATCGTATCCGGCCACTGAAAATCTGGCCACCGTGCAAACTGATCTCATTCAGCAGATCAATCAGAAGATAGTCCAGGATATTTTTAACCGTTCAGTTTCAAACTGGTGAACAGACAGCAATTCACAACGATGTTGAAGAGTCCGGAGAAGACAGGTCCGGAACAGGTTGCCTTACTTGAGCGATTCATTAAGGATTTTCCATATTGCCAGACAGGCCATCTGCTTTACGTAAAGGCACTTCATGACCAGGGAAGCCTGCTTTTTTCAAAGCAGCTGAAAATCGCAGCCGTTTATTCAGGGAACAGGAAAGTGCTCTATGAGCTGATCAATGGCAAACCTGAACGGCCGAATAATGTGGCATCTGTGGTAGCCACAGCCTCATCTGACTTCACACAATCATTGGTTGAAAAGGATGAAAAACAACCAACCGTTAGTAAAGAAAATGTTCCTGTAATCAAGGATGAACCAGTTAAAGAAATCAAGCCTGAACGCAAGCCGGAGGAGAATAAGGCCATTCCGGAAAAGAAGGATGAAAAAACAAACGCAGTAAAAGAAGAAAAGAAACAGGATCCATCCGAAGCGCTTGCGAAACGATTAAAAGAATTAGCTGAAAAAGAAAAGTCTGAAGAAAAGCCTGCCAGACCGGAAAGGCCTGAACCGGAAATAAGGACAGAGGAAAAGAAACCAGATGCTGTTCCTGAGGAAGAGATTAAGAAACCGGCCAGAGAAAAAGATGGTAGTGAAGAGCCCGCTCAGGAACCGGAAGTAAAAGAAGAAAAGACAGATCCTATCCAGGAAGAAGTCAATGATCTTCCAGAGCTCATTGAAACAAATATTCTTGCAGAAGCAGTAAACTCAGCACTGAGCAGTACTTACAGCAGGAAAGAAGAGGAGAAGAAAGAAGAACAGAAGGAGAAGGGGAAAGAGAAAGAGAAAGAGAAAGAGAAAGAAAAAGAAAAACACCCTGAACAAGCGAGCGAACAGCCACAAAAGAGAAGCTTTGCGGAATGGCTAAAAAGTACGAGAGGCGAAAGCACTGGTGCAGGAGACCAGCGTAATGAAAGCATTGATGCCGGCGTATGCGCGGAAAGTAAATCAAATGAAGAAAAAAAGCCAGATGAAACAGCAAAATCGGCCCGTTTTGATCTCATAGACCGATTCATACAGCTGGAGCCAAGGATCACACCACCAAAGAAGGCAGAATTCTATTCACCAGCTAACAAGGCAAAGCAGAGCGTAATTGAAGACAAGGAGATCGTCACCGAAACCCTTGCAAAAATCTACGCCCTCCAGGGAAATCATCAGAAAGCCATTAAGGCTTACGAGAGCCTAAGTTTGAAATTTCCGGAAAAAAGCAGTTACTTTGCGGGCCTTATTGCAGAATTAAAGAAAACGATTTCGAATAATAACAAGAATTCATGACCACCTTTTTAACTATTTTAATTATCATCGTTTGTATCCTCCTTACGTTGCTGGTGCTGATCCAGAACTCCAAAGGTGGCGGATTAACATCAGGCCTGTCAGGCAATGCACAGCTGATGGGAGTAAGAAAGACAACCGATTTCCTTGAAAAGGCAACCTGGACACTCGCAGTAGCGCTTATCGTCCTCAGCCTTGTGATCAACATGATCTCAAAGACCAATACATCGGTTCAGGACACTGAGCTGAGAGACAAGATCAATACAACAGCACCTGAAGCTCAACCATTAAATCTGCCTGGAGGAACAGCTCCTGCAGGTGGTCAGCCACAGCAGGCACCAGCTCCTGCGCCTGCACAGTAACAGGAAAGCTCATAAGTTCTGAAATGTCAGGATGGCATCGCTATCCTGACATTTTTTTTGGATAATGACCGGAAGACTGAAAATTTGTCCTTGAAATGCACTGAAAAGTACATTTAACATGAATGGCACGAATTCTGACAATTCCGCTCGCGAAGTTTTCGCTTAAAAAGTTTAATTGTTTAACCCTTAAAGTTTAATAAAAATGGCAGATATGAATTTGAAACCACTAGCCGACAGAGTGATCGTTGAGGCAGCTCCAGCTGAAGAGAAAACAACCGGAGGCCTTATCATTCCAGACACTGCAAAAGAAAAGCCGCAGAGAGGCAAGATCATCGCAGTGGGTACAGGCAAAAAGGATGAACCAATGACAGTTAAAGTTGGTGACAGTGTCCTTTATGGAAAATATGCAGGTACAGAGATCAATGTAAATGGCCAGGACTATCTGATCATGCGAGAGTCAGACATTTTTGCAATTATTTAATAGTATATATACAATTCACTTTATAAACAAATACAACAATGGCTAAAGACATCACTTTTAACCTTGAAGCACGTGACGCCCTCAAAAGAGGTGTTGACGCATTGGCTAATGCAGTGAAAGTTACACTTGGTCCAAAAGGCCGTAACGTAATTATTGATAAAAAATATGGTGCACCTTCAATCACGAAAGATGGTGTATCTGTTGCAAAAGAAATCGAGCTGAAAGATCCTGTTGAAAACATGGGAGCCCAGATGCTTAAAGAAGTTGCTTCTAAAACTGCTGATGTAGCAGGAGACGGAACTACAACTGCAACTGTTCTTGCTCAGGCGATCGTAACCGGTGGCTTGAAAAACGTTGCTGCTGGAGCGAATCCTATGGATCTTAAGCGTGGTATCGACAAAGCTGTTGAAGCTATCGTGAATCACCTTAAGAAGCAAAGCCAGGCTGTTGGTGATGACAACCAGAAGATCGAGCAGGTTGCTACAATCTCCGCGAACAGCGACCATACAATTGGTAAGCTTATCGCTGAAGCAATGGGCAAAGTGAAAAAAGAAGGTGTGATCACTGTTGAAGAAGCAAAAGGTACTGAAACAACAGTTGAGGTTGTTGAAGGTATGCAGTTCGACAGGGGATACATCTCTCCTTACTTTGTTACTGATGCAGATAACATGGAAGCTGTTCTTGACAATCCATACATCCTGATCTATGACAAGAAGATCTCTGCAATGAAAGAGATCCTTCCACTGCTTGAAAAAAGCGTTCAGACAGGCAAGCCACTATTGATCATCGCTGAAGATGTTGATGGTGAAGCGCTGGCAACACTTGTTGTAAACAAGATCCGTGGTTCACTTAAGATCGCTGCTGTGAAAGCTCCGGGATTTGGTGACAGAAGAAAAGCCATGCTTGAAGATATCGCTATCCTTACAGGTGGTACCCTGATCTCTGAAGAAAGAGGGTTTAAGCTTGAGAATGCTGACTTGTCATTCCTTGGTAAAGCAGAAAAGATCACGATCGACAAAGACAACACAACAATCGTTGATGGTGCTGGTAAAAAAGCAGACATCACGGCACGTGTTAACCAGATCAAAGCACAGATCGAAAACACAACATCTGACTATGACAAGGAAAAGCTTCAGGAAAGACTTGCAAAGCTTGCAGGCGGTGTAGCTGTTCTGTATGTTGGAGCTGCAACTGAAGTTGAAATGAAAGAGAAGAAGGACCGTGTTGATGATGCACTTCATGCTACACGTGCTGCAGTTGAAGAAGGAATCGTACCGGGAGGTGGAGTTGCTTACATCCGTGCGATCGAAGCTCTTGACAAACTGAAAGGCGCTAACGAAGATGAGCAGACAGGTATCATGATCGTTAAGCGTGCAATTGAAGAGCCGCTTCGTCAGATCGTTGCTAACGCTGGTGGAGAAGGTTCTATCATTGTACAGAAAGTACGTGAAGGAAAAGATGATTATGGTTACAATGCAAGAACTGAAGAATATGAAAACATGTTCGCTGCAGGTGTGATCGATCCAACGAAAGTTGCACGTGTTGCTCTGGAGAATGCTGCATCGATCGCTGGTATGCTATTGACAACTGAATGTGTACTTGCTGACCGTAAGGAAGAAAACGCAGGTGCTGCAGGCATGAACCCAGCTGCAATGGGCGGTATGGGCGGCATGATGTAATAAGCATCCATTTAATAAAAACGGACTCCTCTTCAACATCTGAAGGGGAGTCTTTTTTTTGCCCTGCATTTCCTGATGAATGAGCACCATCAACTTTTATGCTCTCTAAATATCTTTAACTTTATCATGTAAATAAATATTATGAAAAGACTTATACTACTTTCCATGCTGGCCTTTTCAGCATCCGCATTTGCTCAGTCAATTCCAAATGCAGGTTTTGAAACGTGGATCAACACAGGCAGCTATGAAGACCCTCAGGGATGGGGAACATTCAACTTTCTTTCACTGTATGGCAATCCTATAACAGCAACCAAATCAACCGATGCACATTCAGGCACCTATGCCATCAGAATGGAATCAAAGCTTGTGACAAACAATCCGAATCCTGCCGCATTTCCTGATACAATTCACACGATCTATTCAGGTTCGACAGTTCCTCTTGTATTCGGATTTCCTTACACCCAAAAGCCCGACCAACTGCAGATGTTTTATAAGTCCACTTCAGTGAACAACAGCACAGCAGGGGTACTTGCCTACCTGCTTAAATGGAATTCCACTTTACATCGCAGAGACACGGTAGCTAAAGCAGCTTCTTACATGGCTGACAACACAGTTTACCAACAACTGAATGTTCCATTCATTTACCTGAATCCAACCTTAACACCTGATACAGCAATCATCTTCACCTCTCCGATCGCATACAACACCCAGAACCAGATTGGTGCCGTATTGCTCGTTGATGACATCTCATTCGTATTGCCTACAGGGATCAATGCAACAGAAGCAGCTGCACCTGAACTGATCATGGCAAACGGTACAGCCTATTTATCAAATGTTACGTCTCCATCCACAGTCACTATATATTCTGTAGATGGTAAGATGATCTTTAAAAAGGAAAACATACTTGGCCAGAGACTTGAATTTGATTTTGCATCCGGCGTGTACACTTATGCGATCAGAAATAAAGAAGGACATTTTACCGGTAAGATCGCTGTAAGCAAATGAAGAAATTAAGCTTCCTGTTCGTACTGCTTTTCACTGCAACATTCACGTTCGCGCAGCAGCCAGACTTTTTCAATCTCGGCCTTGATGCGTATTACAATGGAAATTACAATGAAGCGATCAGCAACTACACAAGGGCATTAAAGAAAGACAAACGCAATTCTCTCATTTACTATAACCGGGGGATCTGTCATTTTTACCTGGGCAATTACAAGAGCGCCATCAGGGATTACAACAGATCAATCAAGCTGAATCCGACATCTCCGGATGCCTTCATTAATCGTGGACTTGCTTACATGTCATCAAAAAAAGACAAGAAGGCATTGCAGGATTTTAACCAGGCGATCCGTATAGAACCCTCATCGTACACTGCATATTATAACAAAGGAATACTGCTCTATAACCAGGAGAAATGGGCTGAATCACAGAACAACCTGAACCAGGCACTATCCATAAAGCCCGATTATGTGAATGCACTGATCTATATCGGCCTCATCAAGTATCAGGTACGACGGTACCAGGATGCAGCGGATACGTTCTCTGAATGCATTATGAAAGATTCCAATAACAGCCTTGGATATTACAACCGGGGCTTGTGTAATGTGAAGCTTGACAGAAAAGATCAGGCTTGTTCGGATTTTCAGAAAGCCTTCGAGCTTGGATATGAAGCTGCGGCAACACAGCTGAAAGGCCTCAAGTGTAAATAATATCAGGAAACATTTTATGTTACGAATCGATCCAAAGGAACACAAAACCAATGTTGTTCATTCATATCTTCTTGGTGCAGTAGCTCCACGTCCAATAGCGTTTGCGAGCACCATCGACAAAGACGGAAATCCGAACCTGAGCCCGTTCAGCTTCTTCAATGTATTCAGTGCAAAGCCACCGATCGCCATCTTCTCTCCGGCAAGAAGCGGAAGAACGGGAAACACCAAGAACACGTTCGATAATGTCAGAGATATCCCTGAAGTGGTGATCAACATTGTGAATTTCAACATTGTTCAACAGGCATCACTCGCATCGACAGAATATCCAAAAGGAGTAAATGAGTTTGTAAAAGCAGGCCTCACACCAATAGAGTCTGAAACAATAAGGCCATTCCGTGTAAAAGAATCACCTGTTCAACTCGAGTGCAAAGTAAAGCAGGTGATCGAGCTGGGACAGGAAGGAGGAGCAGGAAACCTGATCATTTGTGAAGTTCAGATGATCCATGTGAATGAAGAAGTGCTTGGAGATGACAAGATGATCGACCCGGACAAGATCGACCTTGTAGCAAGAATGGGTGGCGACTGGTACTGCAGAGCATCTGGTTCCGCATTATTTAAAGTACCCAAGCCGCTGCTAACGATAGGAATAGGTTATGACCAGATTCCTTCCTGGATAAAAACAAGTGATATCCTGAGCGGCAATGACCTGGGAATGCTAGGTAACACAGAATGTATTCCTGACCAGGCAACAACTGAAAGCTACATCAGAGAAAACAAGCTTGAACACTTATACAGATCAGCGAACACAGCAGCGGAAAAAAGTAAAATAGAATTACTTGCCAAAGATCTTTTACACCAACAAAACATCAACGATGCCTGGAAGGTGCTGATGGCGTGGGAATACCTGAAGTGATCAGGTAGGAATAGGCTCATCGATCGCCTTGGTATCAAGCGCGTCACGCAACCCATTTCCAACAAGTGTAAATGCGAGAACCATCAGCATGATCGCGACACCAGGAATGATCGCCAGGTAGGCAGCATCTACGATGATGTATCCATAGTGATCTTTGATCATTGAACCCCACGATGACATTGGAGGCTGTGCACCTATTCCAAGAAAGCTGAGGCCTGCTTCCATCAGGATCGCACTTGCAAAATTTGATGCAGCTATAACGATTACAGGACCCATCACATTCGGCAATACGTGCTTGAAGATGATGCGAAGATTTGAAAACCCAAGAGCCTTTCCGGCCTCCACAAATTCTTTTTCACGAAGAGAGAGGAACTGACCTCTGACAACACGCGCTACCTCGACCCACATGGTTAGTCCAACAGCGACAAAGATCTGCCAGAAGCCTTTTCCAAGCGCAAGCGTGATCGCGATCACAAGAAGCAAAGTAGGAATCGACCAGACAACATTGATAAGCCATACGATCACATCATCCACTACACCACGGAAGTATCCCGCAAGTGCACCGAAGAGGATCCCGATGACAATAGAAATAAAGACAGAGATCAGTCCGACAGATAATGACACGAGTGTTCCAGCCATAAGGCGGCTCAGAAGATCGCGACCGAACCTGTCTGTTCCCAGCCAGTATTTACGAGTGATGATATTCTCTTCAGCAATCTCCTCCTGGAGCTCCGAAACAGGGACAGTCAGCTTCTTTCCATCATAAGTGGTGAACGATACATTGTTGCCCTGCTGCTGAACCGGAAAGTCATAAGAGATCGGATAAGCCACATCGGCAAGTGAATACTTTTTCTCTTCACCTTTCAGATTGTCGGTACCTGAATATTCTTCTACAATGATCTCCCCACCTTGAAATTTATAATCGGTTATTGGTACCTCAGTGAAATCATTTTCTTTACCACCGAAGAACAGCTGCTCGAAGAAGCTCGGATCATCAGATGGTCCATTCTTCCTGACCTTTAACATTTTAACAGAGAAGCCCGGCTTTTTAGTTGTAAGCTGCAAAGCCATTTCATTCGCCATTGGAGAGTTATCCGGGCGGATAGTACTTCCGAGAATCGCCACCAGTGAGCTCAGGATGATCACAAACAAGCCAGCCATAGAAAGCTTGTTTCGTTTCAGTCTCTGCCAGGCATAATAGCTTAATGATTTGGAAACGGATTTTCTTGCTTTCCTGCGAAATGGCTTCATATTCTCACCTCCCGATTTTTCCAGTAATAGTTTCTTTTCATTGTGCCCAGCGCCAGCATTAATAAGTACGGGAGGTATAAGATCTCAAAAAAAGGTAGCAGCCATAAAAGGCTTTTCTGCTCAAGCTTATTTGCTGAAGCATAAAGGAAGAGTCCATCGAGAAAAATTTTACCCACCAAAATTGAAAAAAACAGCAATGCAAAGTTATCGGAAAAAATGAAAAGAGCCGTCAGAGCTGGCAAAATGACATTCAGTCCGACCACAGTAATTCCAATAAACGCTGCCGTTGCACTAAAAACCGTGTATTTTATTTTTGAAATCCATCTGACCCGCTGAGCTACAAATGACGATAAGTCCGGGCACCCGAAGGTGCTAACGACAGCATCCCGGTGGTGACAGAAAGCAACAGAGCCTGGCGAATTTCTGTGCATTTCCTGCATCAGAAAAACATCGTCACCGCTTGCGACCTGACTGTTCGAACCATAGCCACCTGCCCGCAGGAACGCCTCTCTGCTGTATAATAAATTAGCACCATTACACATTACAGGAGAACCATTTTCTATTGCGCAGGATGTTACTCCGATCAATCCCGCAAACTCAAGAGCCTGCACACGATCCCATGGAGTGGCAGACAAAATTCTCACAGGACCGCACACCATATCATATCCTTTATGATACACATGAAGCATTGACGAGATCCAGTTTGTATGATGCATACAGTCTGCATCCGTGGTGATCATTACCGAAGCATTAGTAATTCCTGCGACTTTTTCGATCGCTATTTTCTTTTGCGGGACATCTGAATGACCAAGTGAGATCACCTTGATCCGTTGATCATGAAGAGCCAGCCGCTTTATGATTGCCAGGGTATCATCCGATGAGGAATCATCAACAACAAATACTTCAATGTTCGTATGTGACTGGCTGCAAACAGACCTGATGCAACGCTCTATTGAATATGCTTCATTTCTTGCAGCAATAACAACAGCAACCAGCTCATCAGACTGTATTACAACTTCACTCCTCATCTTCTTCATTCCTGCCAACATGAATACAACGATCGCTGCATAGCAAAGAAAAAAGATCACCGAACATGTTGCAATGAAGATCATTCTTTCCTGAGTGTGAGAACAAAAGCACCTGCGAGAGAAGGCAATGCAATGTTAAGAGTCCAGATAAACGTTGAAGCAAGAAAAACAGTGACATCGGGCAATCCCAGAGAATTGAAGATGAGAACAGCCACTGCGCCTCTAGTAATGATTTCTGAAAGAAGGAAAGAAGGAACTGCAGAGCTCAAAAGAAAAAACACCGCAACTCCACAGAACAAATCACCGAGGTTATAGCTTATCCCAAATAACAGCAAGGCGAGAACAAACTGCAGCGAGAATACAACATACCTCATGACAGACAGAGAAGCTAAAAATAGCAATGAGCTTTTTCTGAAGGAGAGGAATGCTTCATATAAGAATTGAAACTTCCTGGACAGAGGACCTCTGAAGATCATGAAAATCAAGGTTAGCACAGAAAGCAGGAGAACCAGAGACCAGATAAAGACACGTGCTGAAGGAAGCATTTCCATAAAGCCTGCGTGATCTTTCAGGAACAGCAGTCCAATGATCCCGAATACAATGGTGCATAATAACTGAAGTGCGGATAAAATCGCAGAGCCAATCACACCATTGATCCTTGCATGAGCAGGAAGCATGATCACCCTCCCGACAAACTCACCCGTTCTGTTTGGTGTGAACATCCCTGATGTAAAGCCTGCAACGACTGCCTTAAGGGAATCACGTTTGCTCAGGTGACATGTTCCGGCCATCACATACTTCCACTTTAGGCTCTCGCAAAAAAGGTTGATCATCAACAGGAGAACTTCGAGAAATAACCATTCGATATGTTCAAAGAAGAAGCTTGCATTGACGGTGTATTCAAGCGATGTGAGATGATCCTGGTTAAAAACCCGTGAAAAAATAAAGGCCAGTGCAAGCGCCAGAAAGACGAGCTTTAGAATAACTTTGCCTGGATCCCTTAACGATAGCACCATTCCGGGCAATTATACGAAAAGAGAAATGAACGATAAGCCATTAAAAGAAAAGATAATTCTCGGGATCGATCCAGGTACTAACATTATGGGATTCGGGATCATCAGGATCGCAGGCAGTAAAATGGAGATGTTGGGTATGGGTGTCCTTGACATGTCTGCCCTTGATGATCATCCGTCCAAGCTGCGAAGGATCTTTGAACGTACACTTGGCCTGGTCGATGAATTCACTCCTGATGAGCTTGCTATTGAAGCACCATTCTTTGGAAAAAATGTGCAGAGCATGCTCAAGCTGGGCCGCGCACAAGGTGTTGCCATGGCCGCAGGGCTTTATCGTGACATTCCAATTTTTGAATATTCACCACGAAAGATCAAGCAGTCGATCACCGGCAACGGTAATGCAAGCAAGGAACAGGTTGCAGCGATGATCTCAAACCTGTTAAAAATAAAAGAGCTTCCTAAAAATCTCGATGCTACGGATGGATTAGCTGCAGCAGTCTGTCATCATTTCCAGTTCAAAAGTGTTGAATCACAGTCCAAATCGTTTACGGGCTGGAAAGCCTTTATAAATGCGAACCCTGAAAAGATCAGAAAGAAATAGGCATCGCTTCAACCCTTTCATTTGATGAGAACAATCATCTGCTGAAGTAAAAATTTTTAATCTCAATCAAGTTTTTTCCGTACCTTGTATGTATCTGAAAAAACAGAGAAGCCTACGTAAGTAGCCATTCCGGCCTTCATTAGACTTAACGAACAGACCTTTACTTCAGAAGAAATTCTTCTGTTGCCTTCCCAGGAAGGATCATATAATTTAGAATAAATGTCTAAGCTTGTTTATTCCGTGATTACGGGAAGCGGAAGCTACATTCCAACAAAGACTGTCAAGAACGAAGATTTCCTATCGAGTGCTTTTTTTGATGATAAAGGAATTCCATTAACCAAATCCAATGATGAGCTCATTCTGAAATTCTATGAGATCACAGGCATAAAAGAAAGACGATATATCACGGATGATCTTGTAACATCTGACATCGCCTACTTTGCTGCACTCAATACTTTAGAAAGCACTCAAACGGATCCTGAGACACTGGATCTCATCATCGTTGCCCACAACTTTGGTGATATAAGTCATCAAACCAGAAGAAGTGAATTTGTACCAGGAATCTCTTCACGGGTTAAGCATAAGCTTGGAATAAAGAATCCTGAAACTGTCTGTTATGATCTTCCATTCGGATGTGCAGGATGGCTACAGGCTGTGATACAGGCCAATGCACAGATCAAGGCAGGTCTTATCAAAAAAGCATTGATCGTTGGTGCTGATACCTTATCTCGCGTGTCGGATCCACATGATCGTGACAGCATGCTTTTTTCAGATGGTGCAGGCGCGGTATTGCTCGAGGGAAGACTATCCGACGAGCCTGTAGGCATTATCTCCTGCAAGGCAAGCAGTCATACTGAAACACTGGCTTATGTGCTCAGAATGGATAAATCAAACAATCCATCCTATCCACATGATCATATGTTCCTGAAGATGAAAGGTCGCATATTGTATGAGCATGCTTTAAAAGTGATGCCCGCCTTGCTAAAAGAGAGCATTGTAGTGGCAGGAATTGACATACTTGACATCAGCAAAATCCTGATTCATCAGGCCAATACGAAGATGCTTGAGGCAATCATCACCAGGCTTTATAAGGAATATGGAATAATCGGAATGCCCAAAGAGATCATGCCATTAACGCTTGACTGGCTTGGGAACAGCTCTGTGGCAACACTTCCAACACTGTATGATCTGATATTAAAAGGTAAAATGGAAGGACATTCCCTTCAGCCGGGCAAGAAGATCATGCTTACATCCATTGGTGCAGGTGTAAATCTGAACGCGGTAGTTTACCAGGTTCCCGGATAAGCACCCAATTTATTACGAATTCTTAGGAGAGCTGCTTCCTGATACTGAGCGCAATTTCCGCCAGCTGATCATTGCTTAGCTTCAGCTTTTCCCTTGCAAAGCTCATATCCGAAACGTTGTTGATGGGAATAAGATGAATGTGTGCATGGGCCACTTCCAGGCCTACAACCGCAACACCCACCTTGGTACAAGGAATCGCCTTTTTTAATCCGGTTGCGACGTGCTTTGCAAATGACCACAGGCCTTTATATTCCTCCTCTTCAATATCAAAGATGTAATCAGTCTCTTTTTTAGGGATTACCAGCACATGACCTTCCACAAGAGGGAATACGTCCAGGAATGCAAGGTAATCCTCATTTTCAGCGACTTTATGAGCCGGGATCTCCTCCTTGATGATCTTTGAAAAGATGGTGCTCATTACCTTGTGATATCAATAATTTCAAACGGGATGATGCCTGAAGGTGCGTTCACATCGACCTTGTCACCCACTTTCTTACCAAGCAATCCTTTAGCGATCGGCGAATCAACAGAGATCTTACCGGCTTTCAGGTCAGCTTCATTTTCAGCCACAAGGGTGTACTGCATGCTCGCTCCTGTTTTGAGGTTTTTGATCTTCACCTTGGAAAGGATGAGCACTTTTGAATTATCAAGTTTAGATTCATCAACGATCCTTGCATTGGTTATAACTTCCTCAAGCTTGGAGATCTTAAGTTCAAGTAATCCCTGAGCTTCTTTAGCTGCATCATATTCAGCATTTTCAGACAGATCTCCCTTATCTCTCGCCTCAGCGATCTGGTTGGAGATCATTGCACGCTCATGCGTCTTCAAATACATCAATTCTTCCTTGAGCTTCTTTAATCCTTCTTCAGTAAAATATGATATCTGTGCCATCTCTCTAAAAAGTGTTATGCATTAAAAGCAGAAAAAGAATCCCGATCGCTCGGGACTCTCTTCCTAAAACTAATATACGAAAAATTTATAAATTGATTCGGGCGCCGATTGTATGGCATCCCTGGAACGGATTTGTCCAGCGGTAAGCATAGTCAAGACCAAAAGAAGTACCTCTGCTGTTCAGAGGAAGCTCCACTGTGAATCCGGCTGTAGGGCCAGTAAGCGCAGTAGTTCTTTCGGCATCCTTCGTGATCCCGTCTTCGTAGTAGTAACCACCGCGAACCATGAAGTAAGTTTTGAATCCATATTCAACACCACCCTGGAAACCATCTTTTGAAAATGAATTTGAAGTAAAGCTTGCAGCGATGGTCAATCTGTGGATTGTTTTCACTGCAGTGTCCTTCGAGGTGAACAGGTCAACCGCTCCACCGATATTCAACTGTGATGGCAATTCAAATGGTGTGTTTCTCTGGCTTAGAGTAAGCTGGGTATTTCCACCTTTGCTGTTTGTAACAGGGATTACTGCAGTCTGATTAAGACCATTACCTGAGTACTTCAAAGGAGGTCCGACGTTCTTTAAGGAGATTCCAAACTTCACGTTTTTGGTTTTTCCTGTAACGTACTGAATACCTGCATCGAGAGCAACACCTTGTGCTTTCACGTCAGCGATCGCTTCGTTAACCGCCTTCACAGTCAATCCACCATAGATGCTGTTCGAAAATTCTTTAGCGTAGGATAATCCGATATTAACGAAAGAAGGATTAAATGTTCCGATTCCTCCTTCAGGAAGCTGCGTAGTTGTAATTGGAATTTTGCCAAAATCCATTGACATCACACCGAGTCCAATCACACCTGACTCACCAACCCGCTGAGTAAACCCAAACGCATTGATGTTGATGTCTGTTCCCTTAAGCCACTTCGTATGCGAAAACATCACTTCTGTTTTGCGCGTGAAGGCTGTTCCGGCAACATTCAGGAACTGCGATTCAAGACCACGGCTGGTCGCCATGTTAGCACTGGCCCAGCCTGTGCTGCGTGACCACGGATTGATCAGGAGCTCAGAAGCACCTGCCTGTCCGGCGCGGTCTTCATTCCCCGCAACTGCTGTCTGCACAAAGGCAGCAGCAGCCAAGAGAACCAGAAATCTTTTAATGCTTACTCTCATATTCGTATTATTACTCGAATTCAATTATTAGTACACTTCAAGATCCACCGGGCGAATCATTCCAAACCATTTCAGAATGCGTTCTCCAACTCCCTCAACATTCACATGCACGATGTAAACACCACTCGCGATCGGAATGCCTGCATTGTTCTTCAGATCCCACTCAATGGATGTGATAGGGTCATCTTTAGAAATCTGCTTGATCAATCCTCCATTGCTTGAATAGATAGTGATCTGGCACTTCTGTGGAAGGTTCGTGAACTTGATCCTGTTGTCAATGTTTGTCGATTCATATGCTGAATATGCATAGTATGGATTCGGAACAACATTGATCAGCGCAAGCGCATTCTTCGCTGCATCAGCATTTGCAGTATCAGCAGCAATGTCTGCTGTATTGAATGTGTACATTGGAAGACCAGCATTGTTCGGAGCTTCAGTTACTGACCAATATGTCTGGTAAGGGAAGTTCTTTGTCATTGTTGAATTTCTCGCAACAAACGACTGACCTGGCTGGTACGTCTTGTTATTGTGCTTGATAGGACCAGTCTTAACAACATATCCTTTTCCAGCTACAAGCGGTTCGTTATTCTTGATTTCAGCGCCAGAAGCCCAAGGCTTGTATGGCTTCCCGATTCGAATGCGGTAAGTCACATCTGTTGGCATATCCTGAGGATTCTTGAAACTGTATCCCTGTGCTGCAGTCAAAATTCCTGCATACATAATATCAGAAAACACAGCACGCTTGATCAGTACGTTAGGCGATGTCATCGTCTGGTACTCATTCATCATGTTGTAGATCGTCTTACAAGAGTCATACTTAGGAATGCTCTTCAGCTGGTTCTTCAGATTCGTTCCTGCAGGAGCCAGGTTCGGGCTTCCTGGGATCGTATCCCATCTTACATCCCCATTATGTCCGAATACATAGATGTAATGTTTACCACCCCAAAGCTGCATTGTATTCAATGGATCAACAAGATCAGAAGTTGGATTCCACATCATGTCGTTACCATTCTGACCAACTAACCATGAGCTCTCACCGAAAGCGATGTTTAAACGTTCACCAGTTTCTACGTTGATTGCATATCCAGGGAACCAGCTCATACCTTTTGTTCCTGAGTTGTCAGCTGCACCTGTCTTATCAACAGATACGTGATTTCTAAGGTTCAACTTCTGTGCACCACCTTCTGCAAGCAATGGATCGCTACCTGTTTCAAACACAACGCAACGGCTCCACTTGGTCACATCTTTCGTGATCACGATGTCTACGCTACCGATGTTTGAAATTCTGTTTTGTGTCATCGCAACGCTGTTATTCCATGCCGGACCGTCAGCATCTGTTGATGTAAGTCTGTAAGGTGACCATCCTGTAAGCATTCTTTCGAATTTCTGTTCAGGATCGATAAAGTCTTTTACAGCTGGATTACACACTGTGAATTCATCGTAATCTTTCGGGTCAGTATTGTTTGCACCTGCACGGATCCAGTTCTGAGGATCAACTCCTTCATTATCCGGAAGACCTGCAAGGAACTGCTTCTGGTCATTCTTATAAGTTACTGATGCTTCCAGGATGTTCTGATCTTTTGAAGTACAGAATACTTCAGGTACCTGTGCAAGAGTGACAGAAAGTCCCCAGTCTGCAATGATCTGCTCATTGAATGTGTTGATCGACTGATTCGAGAACACTTCCTGGCCTGTCGTTTTGTTTCTGATCAGCCAGTTTGCTTTTGAAAGCTGAGTGTAACCGATGGATGAGTTTGTATCGATCATCAGGAATTCAAAATCACCTTCCGGTACAGCTAGTGGATCTACAACCTTGATCTGAACGGGGCCTTTACCGCGTGTATATACTGGGTTGTTCGATTTGTGATCAGCTGCGCTCAGAATTTCATCATGAACTTTCTCATCAAACTCGATAACGTTTCCACCATTACCCTGGCCTTCGATACGTGTTACTTTAACACCATCACCATATTTGGAGTGTGCTACTGTACCACCTGCCTGAGGTGCCGGAATATGTGGAATTGCGCTTTTCACTGTGATATTCTTGCTTGAACCAAGGTATGGAAGCTTCTGACCATCCGTTGCAGGACAGGTAGGGCAACCAAGATCCGGAGGAGTGTCCTGTGCATATCCCTTGTAATTGTTATATGCATAAGCAATCGCAAGAAAATGATATGTTCTGTGGTTCACAAGGTTATTATCTCCTACTGCAAACTGATCTTCAGTAACTCTGAAAGAATGCACAATGCCGGCATCACTTCCAACTACCATTTCACGTGGTACTGTAACACTCAGGTTTGGATCAAACTCGTAGTTGATCACACGACCAACACCATTCTTGACGTCAGACTGAAGAACCAATCTTGCTCTGTCAGGATTCCCAAGATCAGTCGCTGTTACTGTAGCGTCTTTAACCTGGTAAACCTGGTATCCTTCAAACACGTACCTGTTGTTTGGTGCATAAATAGATGGAATAAGCGGGTCAACAACGGAGAACGACTCATTATAGTTATTCGATGTTTTTGGATTATCGATCATAATGATCAATTCCTTATCGAGCTCTCTGATTGTTAATTCAGGGGCATCCGGTGTTCTTAGCAACTGGAAACAATTGTCAAACAGCTTCTGTGCTTTATCATCAGCCTGTCTCATCAGTTCAACTGAAGCTTTTCTACCTCCAGAAGTTGCTCTTGCCCAAACTGCTCCTACTGTTACATAGTTCACAGCACCCGGTTCAAGTGAGAATGTTCCTGCTGACTGAACCATACGTCCATCAGAGAAAGAAGCCTGCTCCCACATCACATTTCCATTGGCATCATCAGTATCCCAAGGGAACATGTAATCTGTAGGAGTACCACTCGCAGCGTGTCCGCTACCACCATAAGTGATAGGAAGACCATCTTTCCAGCGGCCAGACAAATAATTGTAGAAATGCTGGGCGTTGTCAGGGTTACCTTCAAGTGTCGGGTCATTCTTATAGAACATGAATTTCTCCATTCCTAAACGCTCGTCATCGGGAATCCCGTTTCCGTAGCCAAGACCATTTTCTGTTTCACTTGCCGGGTTATCAATTCCGTCTTTATCAGCTACTGGTCCTTCGAAGAAGTCCATACCGATTGCCGGAGGATTTGCACCGTAAGTGAAGGTGTTACCTGATCCGTCATTTTCATTTGCGTTATAGCAGAATCCAAGTCCACGTTTAACGTCGCAACCGATAAGGTCATCACCATAATCTCCAAGATCCGGATCCACCCACTTAGCAAAATATGTATTGTTAAGCTTGATGGAAGATCTGTTGAAGATCTTGTACTTGTAGAATGTCATGCTGTTGATCTCATCATTCGTGATGAAACCAAACGCCTGTGCATGAATTTCAAGACCTAATGATGCTGCACCAGTTTCCGTGTGGATATCACCTTTATCGTTGAACACCCAGAAAAGTGTCTGGTCACCGTAGATCCTGTCTTTTCCGTCACATCCGCTTGCCTTAAGGTCATAAGCAGGATAGTCACCAAGTGTAGGATCATAGTAACCATCGCCGTTCACATCTGTAAATGGCGCGATAAACTGAAGCTGGCCTTGTGAAACATCACCGTTTCCTGGCCATTCAAGAATTGAATTCGGGATCTGATAACCAGGGATCGTTGTATTATCCTGTGTCCAGTTATAGAAATCCTGAACTTCCTTCAATGTAACTGAGAAGTGCTTATCCCATTTGTTACATTCAGCCTGGGTGATATCCGCAGCTACTGTTGCTGTGTTGGATAAAGGCCCTGGCCAGAAATCGTTACCTGTCTGACGATAGGTCATCGCGGCAACTTTCAGCTGTCCACTGGCATCGATACCTCCGATCCATAATGATCCGGCAAACAGGGATGTTTTACCAGAACCTTTTGGAACTTCGTATTTCGCGTTACCCACAAGATCCCACCACATATCACCAGAAGTAAAGATCTTAGCCCTTACGTTATTCACCGCAAGGTCAGTCTTCGTAGAGCCAGGCGAACATCCAGCCATCATGCGAGGGGCAGCAGGCTGGGAAGCTTGGCGGAGTCCGGATCCAACGTTTTCACGAGCGAATCCAGGGTAGGCTGAGAGGAGAAGACCGGAGATCAGAATGTAGCCTATTTTTTTCATGGATTATTATTAAAAACTAACTATTAAACTCTCTTTCAATTAAAAATTCAAGGTCATACCAAGTCTAATTCTTCTTGGAAGACTGTAGTTGCTTGGGTTGTTCACCTTAATACCATAAAGGTCTCTGTAAGATGCAGGATCGATCGTTGAAGCGATCTCACTCTGGTATTCAGCAGCTGCAAGGTAACCGTCGTCATCAGGTGCTCCAGTGAATTTGTAAACGTTAAGTACGTTTCTTGTGTTAAGAACATTCAGTACCAACAGGTAAACATTCACACTTCCAATCTTGGCTTCACCATCTGACCCTTCACCAAACTTCACTTCGAACGACTTGTCAAGCTTCATGTCAAGCCTGTACTGCCAAGGAAGGTCAGCTCCGTTAACATCACCTTTCAAACGTGATGTCTGAACACGGCCGATTGCAGTATTGTTTCTGTCATCACCCTGTGTTACGTTAAGCTGTCTTGAATAAGGTGTACCTGAACCAGCATTCAGTGTAAAGTTGGCTCCTGCATTTTCGAATACATTCTTCTTGAACCAAACTGGTCCGTTGTAATCTACTCCTTCACCATATCTGTAGTCAAACGTTGCTACGAATCTGTGACGCTGATCGAAATCTGTACGGTGAATGATCCTCAGGTTTGGTGTTCCTGACTGTACAAGTGTAACAGCATCTGCCGCACCTGAAGCCGTTGCATCAGCAAACTGCAATGTATAGTTTGCTGTCATTCTCACGTTCCCTGTTCTTCTCAGATCATAAGAAACAGTAAACCCTTTCACTGTTCCAAAATCCCTATTGCCGAAAGTATAGTATGTAGTAGGATATGCATCAGAAACACGCATGGTCTGAACCATGTCACGCATTTCCTTGTAGAATGCACTCAAACCAAGCTTCGAGCTCTTTCTTTCATCAAGCACCTGCTGGAATCCGATCTCATAGTTGACTGTTTTTTCAGGCTTCAAATTCGGGTTGTTAATGAATGATCCTGAATTCTGAGAAAGGTACAGGTACTGAATCGGGTTCATCCTGTTGCTTCTTGATGGTCTCATCGTCAATACATCATAGTTCGCATTGAACATCGCCACATCCGAAATAGGGAATGAGAACGCGATCCTTGGCATTACATTTACCTGTGGAATGTAATCAGTAAATGAAGATGATGGTACGAATGTACTGTCCTGGATATTGTCTTTTGGATTAACAAGGTAAGGAGCAATACCTGTAGCAGAGTGAAGAACAGTTGGATCAGAGATCACAATACCATCTTTATTATACCATGTATCACCATCCCTGTATCCAACAACTTTTTCAGCTGAAGGGTTTTCTCTATCTGATACATACACTACATAGTCATCACCAATATTCGATGGACGATCAGCGATCTCAAGCTCTCCGGCTTTTCTTGTATCATATAAAGAGTATGGATCTTTCAGAACTTTCTGGTTTGCATCGTAACGGTCAACCCTCACACCAACACGGAACTTCAAATCTTTAAAGTCGAAGTTGTCAGTGATGTATCCTGCCATATAGATAGGACGGAATGCATCCACCTGGCGCAGGTAATTTCCGTTAGCATCTTTCTTTGTAAAGAAGTCATCAAACGTTGGACGTGTTGAAAGTTTCTTACCTGTGTGGTCATAACCATAGTAGCTGATACCACCGTATGTATTACCCCAGTCAAGAAGCTCATCAGCACTGTACATATCCAGTGAGTAAGTATCAGGAGTCAGGTTGTCAACATCGATCCACTCATCTTCAGCAGCACCGATCTTAGCACGAAGGTTCTTGTCGAAGAATGATTGTGACGCTGTCGATACAAGCACCGGGTGTAGAATTGTATCCATGAACACACCATTTGTGAACACTGAATCATCCACAGCGGTATTCAATGAAAGGATGTGCTTGTTTGCAAGCTGTCTTGACAATGTCCACAATGATGGAGGAAGAACTGAGAAGTAACGGTCATCACGCTGCTCGTACTCGAAACCAAGGATCACAGCGTGGTTCTTGATATCTGCACTGAAGCTCGTCATTAAACGATACTGATTTCTGTCTTCAATTTCATATCCATTGTACTGGCGACCTGTATTATACCACAACGCATATACGTTGGATGGTCTGTCACCATTTCTAAGTGCACCGTTTGCTATGATCAGGTCAAGTGTGCGGAACTGATCAGACTGCCCTTCATATAGATTATAGTACTGCTGAGTGTAAGCAGCAGCTGTCGGGTTAAGAATAGTATCAGGTGTAAAAGTTACAAGGGTATCGCTGTAACCGATCAGTTCTGTTACAACTCTTGCAGGGTCATCTGTTGGAAGTGGCTCTCTCACTCCGTATGCAGGAGTTTTGTATGTTTTGAATTTACCGATGTAACCATAGTCAAAATAGTTGTCTTTATGGTTATCATCCTGTGTCACTGTGTACACTTTATCATAAGATGCCTGTAATGAGTAAAATGCATTTTTGATCGTCGCAGATGATTTCTCATCCTGTGCTTCCGGAGCGTTCAGGAATTTCTGTGTCACACGTCCCCAAACTCTGTAGGTCTGATCAATTTTCTCCGGGTTATTTACCGGATTGAAAAGCGCATATTCATAGATGTATTCATGATTCTTAGAGAATTCATAGTTACCTCCGAATGTTACGTTCAGGTTTTGTGTAGGAGCGATATCAATCTTACCGTTAAGACGGATGGTGCTCAGACGAACATTCTGACGTGCATCAATGTGCTCGAGTGCATCACGGCTTACACGCTCAGTTGTTCTTAGAGTTCCTCCAAGTCCATTTGTCTGAAGCGGGTTACGCTCTAAATATCTTAATGTATCGTCATTTACCTTCCATGCACCGATGGCAGAAGGGTTAGGATCTTTTTCTGTCTGGAAATCCGCAGCGAAGAAGTATCCTAGTAAAGGACGCTTTATTCCGCTTGTATCTTTTTTGAACAGGATCGGACCGCTTGAGTTAAGACCGATAAAGTTGTAGTTGAATTTATCAAGGTACTGTGATGTGATCAATTCGATACCACCTGACTGGAATCCAGAAGGTCCGCGTGTTGTGATGCTGACAACTCCACCTGTAACGTCACCAAACTGTGCAGGAACACCACCTGTGATTACCGATACCTGGTCAACAGCCGATTGCGGAACCGCAGTACCGCCTCTAACTTTTACACCATCCACATAAATATCCGTCGCGCTTTTTTCAGTTCCACCGGAACCTGAACGTGTACCACGGATACTGATCTCTTTACCTTCATCCTGCTGGTAGATACCTGCTGTTGTAGCAGCAACTGACAGCACGTTTTTGGTAGCCATCTGGTTAAACTCATCACGAGTTACCGTTCCACCTGAAACAACGTTCTTGTCAATAAGAGGTTTAGAATATTCAATGACTTCAACGACATCGAGCTCCTGACTTGAAGATGACATCTGAAGATCCAGGTAAGTTGTCTTATCCGAGTTGATCACAACGTTCTTCATCTCGATCGGGCTATACCCTACTGAAGAAGATTTAACTGTGTACTTTCCGGAAGCGATCGGCTTGATCGTAAATTCCCCGTTGAAATCTGTTTGTGCAACCGCAATCTGAGAGGTTCCTGATAAAACAACGACGGGAGCAAATGGAAGAGGTTCCCCATTGCCTTTGTCCTTGACTGTCCCCTTCAGAATCCCTTGCTGCGCTAACAGTAGAGAAGTACTGACAAAAAGAAATAATACGGTAACGTAAAGTTTCCTGACCATATTAACAAAAATTATATTTAAACTAACCTGTACAAATCAAAGAGGCGTAAAGATAAATACAATAAAAAGTAAATTCCAAATTTATTTGGGAAGCCCAAACCCCGCTTTGTTGGCAGTTTTGGACACCCCGAAAAATCAGTAAAATACCGTCTTAAAGCCTTGATTCCCTTACAGGTAACTCAATAAGTGATTTTGACTTGTAAACCAGATCCGCTGATCTGAAAAAGGGGGGATGTTGCGGAATTGTCTGTTATACTAAGGTAAAGATAAATATGTTACGAAAATTTAACAATTCAGGTTATTTTTTTTTCCGGAACATCTTTACAAGGAAGAATTCTCTTTTATCTTCATTGAACTTGCGCGCTTTCTTTGAATTCCTCTTCATGCGCTTTCGGGTCTCTTTAGTCTGAATCTTCATCTGACGCTTTCTTCCGCGTTCAATCGCTTCTTCCTGCATCTGCTGCTGCTCCTGCTTTCTGCGGTCAGCTTCCTTTTCATGCTTGTCCTGTTTTGAATCTCCACTCTGAGCTGCCAGCCCTACAGGAACTACAAGAAAGACAATGGTAATTAATTTGTGGAAAGCAGATCTCATCCTTATATTTTTCGAGCTTTGTATTCTTATGCAAAAGTAAGGCAGATCATGCGTCACTTCCTTCTACCTCTGGTTGTTTTTTTATTTCTGTTTGCCGGGTGCCGTAAAAAGCAGACCGAGCATGTACCTTATGTAACTGTCAACTTTTCAATCTATACCACAGACCCGCTCTATTCAAACTTGCAAGCCAACGGTGGACATGTGTACTACTCCGCTGGTTCGCGTGGTGTGATCATCTATAGAAAATCTACAGAGGAGTTTAAAGCATATGAACGTCATTGTCCATATAATGTTACTGCCTCCTGCGGATTAGTTTCGATAGATGCTTCAGGCATCACCGCTTCTGACTCATGCTGCGGATCTGCATTTTCCATCACTGACGGAACAGTGATCAAAGGCCCTGCGTCTTCTCCTCTTCTCCAATATCAATGTGACCTGGATGGCAACAGGATCAATGTCTATAATTGATCGGCTTCTCTTAAACTCTTTAAATAAAAAAAATCCCTCCGGATATCCAGAGGGATTAATTTTAGCAAGGCACTTCTGTACCTTCTATGACTGTTTCCTAGTATCTGTAGTAATCAGCTTTATAAGGACCAGCAACGGTAACTCCGATGTATTCTGCCTGCTCATTGGTAAGCGTATCAAGCTCTGCTCCTACTTTACCAAGGTGAAGACGTGCTACCATTTCATCAAGATGCTTAGGTAGTGTATATACTTTGTTCTCATACTTGTCAGAATGCTGCCACAGTTCAAGCTGTGCAAGCGTCTGGTTTGTAAATGAGTTTGACATTACAAATGATGGATGTCCTGTTGCGCAACCAAGGTTAACAAGACGGCCTTCGGCAAGAACGATGATCTCTTTGCCATCCACGGTGTATTTGTCAACCTGTGGCTTGATCACATCTTTTGTATTGCCATAGTTTTTGTTCAACCATGCCATGTCGATCTCATTATCGAAGTGACCGATGTTACAAACGATTGCCTTATCCTTCATTGATTTGAAGTGACGGTCAACAACAATATTCTTGTTACCTGTCGCAGTTACAATGATGTCAGAAACTTTAACAGCATCGTCCATCCTGCGAACTTCATATCCTTCCATTGCAGCCTGCAGTGCACAGATCGGATCAATTTCTGTAACGATCACACGAACACCAGCATTTCTTAAAGATTCTGCAGATCCCTTTCCAACATCTCCAAAGCCGGCAACGACAGCCACTTTTCCAGCCATCATGATATCAGTTGCTCTTCTGATCGCATCAACCAGCGATTCGCGGCAACCGTATTTGTTATCGAATTTTGATTTTGTAACAGAGTCATTGATGTTGATCGCAGGAATTGGCAGCGAACCATTCTTCATACGCTCATAAAGACGATGAACTCCGGTTGTTGTTTCTTCCGAAAGACCTTTGATCTCCTTAATTAGTTCTGGAAATCTGTCAAACACCATGTTTGTAAGATCTCCACCATCATCAAGGATCATGTTAAGAGGCTTACGTCCTTCACCGAAGAAAAGAGTCTGTTCAATACACCAGTCAAATTCCTCTTCATTCATACCCTTCCAGGCATAAACAGAGATTCCTGCAGCGGCAATCGCAGCAGCAGCATGATCCTGTGTAGAGAAGATATTGCAGGATGACCAGGTCACCTCTGCACCAAGCTCAACAAGTGTCTCAATAAGAACAGCTGTCTGGATCGTCATGTGAAGACAACCTGCAATACGAGCTCCCTTAAGAGGCTTTTCTTTTCCATGCTTTTCACGAAGAGCCATCAGTCCCGGCATCTCTGCTTCAGCAAGTTTAATTTCTTTACGTCCCCATTCTGCAAGGGAGATATCCTTTACTTTATACTTGGTATACACCTGGTTTTTTTCGATCGTGTTCGACATTTCTAAAAAATTAGTTTGCAAAGATAATAAGTAATTCTGAGCTATTTACATAACGGACAGGCCATAATGTTCGTCTAAAAATAATAGAAATAATAATTCTCCCGACGCATTGAGGGCTCATCGAATTGGGTAAGTGGCTTCAGCAATGGAAACCGTTCATGCTCCAGCGGCTTATTGTACACAACAATGATCTTTCGTGAACGAAGATGTTCTTTCATCATCAATAGCTCTTCCATATCAGGAAGATAGGTCTTGCCACGCCAGTCCTGCTCTTCAAAATAATAATAGGAATTCTTGTCTGGCATTCCAATCAGGGATCTTTCTGAATATCCTGTCAGGGCCACACAATACGCTTTATTCAAACCGATTACGGGAACTTCTTCGGGAATCTCCTGCGCGATGAATTCTCCTGCATCCCTGGAGTTAGAAAATTTCCCGGTAACATCACTGAGAATCACATTGGCTCCATGAATAAACTGGAAAAGAAAGATCACACTAAGCACAATATATTCCTTCCAGTCAGACACTTCTGAGGTCTTCAAAAATAAAAGACAAAGTGTAAAAATGTAGATCAACCCCCAGTTCCTCACTCCTCCAAGAAAATAGAACACTCCAAAACAATAAAACAGGATGAAAACCAGGATAAACGGAAGAAACAAACGCCTTTTAATTTTAAACAAAGACATGACGCCATATAACAATCCGGCAGCAAGCAATAAGGAAATAACGCCAGGTTCTTCCCGGAATACTGTCTCTGTGAACCCGGGCATAAATGTATTGAGGGTCAGTGACTGAAATGGGTCGGACAGAATTCTGAATGTAGTCCTAAGTTCCTTCTCAATCAGTGGCGATATTTCTTCAGATGGTTGTACCTGCAGGTAAAACAGCAGTGTTCCTCCAATCAGTACGACCATTGGAAACAAATGATACTTCCGGAATTTTAACCTGTCTTCCTGCCAGAGGAGATAACAAAGAAATCCGGCTGCCATGAACACGCCATAAACTTCTGTCTGGGTAAGCAGAAAGATGACAACTGAGAAGCTGATTCTGGCTTTGATGCTATCATTCTCTTTTAATAATATGATCACGGCAAGTAAAGAAAGCAGCACGATAATCATGTATGGCCTTGCAATCACCGAATATTCATAAAGAATAAAATAGCTGCTTAGGAAAAGAAGCTTCTTCCAGGTTTGTGCAATCAGAGTGAATACAACAAGATACAACGTGGTTCCAACAATGATCAGGTGAACAAGTTGCAGTCTGAACCATTCAGCTGAATCTGGGAAAACAAAGCTGATAAGATGGTTCCAGCCTCTAAGCAGAATGAACCATAGAGTTGGGTGTCCTTCGCCAGGAAGCATGCCCAGAAGTTGACTGAAGCTTTCCGTTTTTGTTGCCAGCTGCCATGCCTGCCATTCATCTTTCCACATTTCATGGAAGAAGAATTTGACAATGAGGAACAGAAGAAAAAATAGAGTGAAGAGAAGGAATCCGGAGTTCCTCTTAAATGATTTCAATGTTTACTCTTCCTGCCAGATGTAATTTCCTTTTTTATCGATGTATGCTGAGCGGCCGCTTTTCAAGCCACCCATTCTAACTCCGGCGAGTCCATACCTGAAATCAACATGGTAATCAAACTGCCTGTTGATCACTTGCTTTCCGGTCTTGTCGATGTATCCCCATTTTCCTGATTTTACATCACCCTGGAGCACACTGGCGAGACCATCCTTAAAGTTGAAGGCGCCGTCATATTGAGGTTCAATTACGGTCTTCCCGGTTTTATCGATATAACCAAACTTCCCGGTTTTAAAATCACCTGCTCTGACTAATGCAAGGCCATTGGAAAAGCCCCAGGCACGATCAAATTTTGGTTCGATCACAAATTTTCCGGACTTGTCAATAAAGCCCCATTTTCCTGTTGACTCTTCGCCTTTACGAACGTTGGCTAGTCCTTCTGAAAAATCAAAGCAATCATCGAACTGTGCAGGAATCACAAGGTTTCCTTTTTTATCAATGAATCCCCATTTCCCTTTCATCTGAGGCTTCACACGGGCAAGGTCATCGTTAAAATCATAGGCTGCATCATATTTAGGTTCTATTACAATCTTTCCTGATTTGTCCATATATCCGAGCTTCATGCCTATCTGCAAACGGGCAAGCTCATCAGAAAAATTATAGGCGAAATCACACTTTGGTGCTTCTATGATTGTCTTGCCAGTCTTATCAATATAAAACCAGCGGCCATCTTTTTTCACACAGCTTAATCCTTCCTTGAACCCATTTGCTTCTTCGTAAATGGCATCAATAACAAGCTTACCTGATTTATCGATATACCCTTTCTTTCCGGCCTTTTTAACAACAGCCATATCTTCTGAGAAGTGATCGGCATAATTGTAAACTGGCTGAACAACCACTTTACCGGCTTTGTTTATGAATCCATATTTTCCTTTGGATGAGAATGGATACAAAACTTCCTGTGCAAGTGCTGAAGAATACATAAAGAAACCAGCAGCAGCGACAAGCACTAACTTCTTGGCTTTGACGGCATTCATAGTTCGGAGGATTAAGTAATGAACAAATATGATAAATTATTAACAGATCTCAATAGGCTACGTAATTTTGAACTGTGAGCATCAGGGTTATATACTTCCATAACGAGCCAGGCAAGCCAAAAGTTGCGGTTGCAGAGATATCTGATGACATTGGTCATGCAACGGACTCTGTACCAGCACATCTGGCCGAGCAGGCAAATACGATCAAAAACCTCAATTACCGCCGTCAATGGCTTGGAACGCGACTTTTACTGAGATCCATAGAGCCATCAGCGGGCGAGATCATCTACACTCCCGAAGGGAAACCAGTGCTGCCATCAATGCAAAAGGAGCTTTCCATCTCTCATACATCAAAGTATTGTGCAGTGGCGCTTTCGGATCTTCCAACAGGTCTTGATATAGAGATCATAGGAAACAAAGTTGAACGGATAAGCAGCCGTTTTTTATCCGAATCAGAAAAGGCATTTGCAGGATCATCCATCCAGAAACACATCATCTGGGGCGCAAAAGAAGCCATGTACAAGGCCTGGAGCAAAGGCAATGTCCAGTTCAATTGTGACATCATCGTTTCACCTTTTGAATATCAATCGGAAGGCACGATCAATGCAACTTTCAGGGATCGGATCTATACCCTCGGTTATAAAAAACTCGATCAGCTCATGCTTGTATATCTTCTGGATTAGTTATTATTGTTAAAGATGCTCGCGAAACTCCTTGAGGAAAAACATAAGTCGAAACAAAAGCTGTTTGCCATTCTGGCCGACCCTGATGACTGTGATGATGAATTCATCGCCTTATTGAAGAAGAATCAGAAATGGTTTGACATACTACTGTTTGGCGGAAGCATTATCCTGGAAAACGATTCAGAAAAAAAGCTGAAAGCCATCCGAAGCAGCATAAAGAAACCCGTAATCCTTTTTCCGGGTGATCCTTCACAGTTGTCGGAGCAGGCTGATGCATTGCTTCTGCTATCCTTGATTTCAGGACGGAATCCAGACCTCCTTATCGGGCGTCATGTTGAATCGGCTTCAAGGCTTTTGAGATCAAAGCTTGAGAAGATCCCAACCGGCTACATTCTTATTGATGGTGGAAAAGGAACATCAGTTTCATACATCAGCAACACCCTGCCTATACCACGTGAAAAATCGGGTATTGCTGCAGCTACGGCAGCGGCGGGCATGCTCCTCGGTTTAAAAGTAATCTACCTTGAAGCTGGAAGTGGCGCGGCATACAGTGTTCCTGCTGAAATGGTGGCTGCTGTGCGAAAAACCATCAACATCCCATTGATCGTAGGAGGAGGAATCAGAAGCAAGGAAACCGCCCGTGAACTGTTTGATGCCGGTGCTGACATGATCGTGATTGGCAATGGTGCGAAAAACAATCCATCACTAATTGAAGAAATTTACAAGCTGATTAAATGAAACTGGTCCTGCTTTCCCCTTCCAAAACTACCGAAGATGAACCATTGCTCGTATCATCTTTTTTTGAATCAGGTCTTGATCTGTATCATCTCAGAAAGCCTGATTTCAGCTTGAACCAGATGAGCAACTACATCCATCAGATACCAAAAAAATTCTGGCCAAGGATCGTCATCCATTCAAATTATAAGCTGGCGCTTAAACACAATCTTGGTGGCATTCATATTGGCAAACGACAAAAAAAGAAAAACTCGTTCATTACCCGCATCAAGATTTTCTATTACAAGCTCAGGAAGAAAACGATGATCGTATCCACTTCCTACAGCAACCTGTCAAATCTCTTTGATGATGAACATCCGTACGACTATGTTTTCCTCAGTCCAATTTTCGACAGCATCAGCAAGAGCGGCTATCAGTCAGGTTTTGTGCATCATAATCTTCAGATCGCATTGAACAAGACAAGCCATAAAGTTTATGCGCTTGGCGGTGTTAACCAGGAAAACCTCAAATCAATCTATGAAATGGGATTCGACGGGATGGTGCTTTCAGGGGTTATCTGGCAATCGGAGAATAAAAAGGCGGTGTTCCAGAACATTCTTGCCGAAAAGCGAAAGATCGATAAAGAACTGGACTTACTGTCCACAGTTGCACCCAGGTGAAAAATGAAGCTTCGTTTTAGGAAGGAGTTGTCTTAACCTTTTCTGCTGCCCTTCGTCAATAAGGATTCCACGCAGATCAAATATCTTCAGGTTGTCTTTGATCATTGCAATCTCATCAGGAATATAAGTCAGCTCATTACTCCACATATCCAGGTACTCAAGCTTTAAAAGCTCTCCAATTTGTGGGGGAAGGGCTGTGATTTCATTGTTATTCAGGATAAGCCGCTCCAGGTTTTTCAGATTACGGATTCCGGAAGGGATGGTCGTTATCTGGTTATGGCTTAGATCAAGGCTTTTAAGGTTTGGGAAGTAATTGAATATTTCCGTCGGTACTTCTTTATATTTCTTTTTTTTAAGCCTGAGTTTATACACGGAAGCCGGATTTGCAAGTGCCTTACTGAGGTCAGTAAATACTTTCGTTGAATCGACGGGTCCTGTACTCTGGGCCGGTGCAGATTGCCACAGACATAGAAAAAGAATGAGTAATGAATTAAAGGATCTGAAGTGACCGGATCTTGTCATCCTGTATTTGTGCTTTTAGTGCTTCAAGAGAATCAAAGTGTTGTTCATCACGAAGCCTTTCCACAAGTTTAACGCGAATTTCCTTTGAATAGATATCCTGGCTGAAATCGAAGATGTTTACTTCAACTGTCAGCGGTGTACCCCCGATGGTAGGTCGCACACCAATGCTCATCATGCCTTTATATTCAGCATCATCCACGATCACTTTCACAGCATAGATGCCTATAGCGGGGATGAGCTTGTACCGGTCATTGATATGCACATTTGCAGTCGGAAAGCCTAATTCGCGTCCGAGTTGCTTCCCTTTCACAACAATTCCGGAAAAGAAATATTCGTATCCAAGGCAATTGTTCGCTTCGCGGATATTCCCTTCAAGAAGCAGGTTCCGGATCTTAGTGGAGCTGACAGCCACATCATCGACGAGCTGCTTAGGGATCTCTTCAACATCAAAACCATACAAAGGTCCATATTCCTTCAGGTGTTCAAACGAACCTTCCCTGTTCCTTCCAAAATGGTGATCATAGCCGATGACAAGCTTCCGTGTGCCAATGCCGGTAACGAGGATCTCACGGACGAATTCAACCGATGAAAGTCTCGAAAATTCCTTTGTAAACGGGATGATGATGAGGTTGTCAACACCAGCCTGCTCCAACAATGCAATTTTCTCATCCTGGGTGTTCAAAAGCTTGAGGTCATTATCATCTGGAAACAGCACCATGCGAGGATGCGGGTAAAACGTCAGGATCACACTCTCTCCCTGCATTTTACGGGCTGATTCAGTGACCTTGCTGATGATCTGCCTGTGGCCAAGGTGAACGCCATCAAAGGTACCAGTAGTAACTGAGGGATTCTTGAACTCAGGAAGATGACGGATATCGCGGAAAACTTTCAACTACTCGTACCTTTTGGGCGGATAAAAATAAAAAAATAAAATAGAGGTCCGTAATCGCTTATAAAACGATAATAAATAATACCTTTGCGCCCTGAAAAGAATCAATTCTTAAAACACATATAATGTCAGTTCAGAAAGGGAAAATAGTTCAGGTTATCGGGCCTGTTATCGACGTCGCTTTTGCTGGTGAAGGGTCAACTCTGCCAAACATCCTTGATGCGTTGGAAGTTACACGTGAATCAGGTGAAAAAGTGATCCTTGAGTGTCAGAAGCATATTGGTGAAGACACCGTGAGAACCATCGCGATGGATTCAACCGACGGATTGAGAAGAGGAATGGATGTCATTCAAACTGGTGCACCGATCAGGATGCCGGTTGGCGAGCAGATCAAAGGCCGTTTGTTTAACGTAGTAGGTGAAGCGATCGATGGTATCGGACCAGTTTCGAATGCCGGAGGATATGCGATCCACAGAGATCCTCCAAAGTTCGAAGAACTATCCACTTCAACAGAAGTACTTTTTACCGGAATCAAGGTTATCGACCTTCTTGAACCATACGCAAAAGGTGGTAAGATCGGTTTGTTCGGTGGTGCCGGTGTTGGTAAAACCGTACTAATCATGGAGCTTATCAACAACATCGCGAAAGGTCACGCTGGTCTTTCAGTATTTGCCGGTGTTGGTGAAAGAACACGTGAAGGGAATGACCTTCTTCGTGAAATGATCGAATCAGGCGTTATTAAATACGGCGAGGAATTCAAACATTCCATGGAAGCCGGTGGCTGGGACCTTTCAAAGGTTGACAAGAAAGAACTTGCGAGCAGCCAGGCCACACTTGTTTTCGGACAGATGAACGAGCCTCCGGGAGCACGTGCACGTGTTGCGCTTTCAGGACTTACCCTTGCTGAATATTTCCGTGATGGTGATGGTACATCATCTGGCGGTAGAGATATCCTTTTCTTCATCGACAACATTTTCCGTTTCACCCAGGCAGGTTCTGAGGTATCCGCTCTTCTTGGAAGGATGCCTTCAGCAGTAGGTTATCAGCCTACACTTGCAACAGAAATGGGTCTGATGCAGGAGCGTATCACGTCAACAAAGCGTGGATCGATCACTTCTGTACAGGCAGTATATGTACCTGCGGATGACTTAACGGATCCGGCACCAGCTACAACATTTGCTCACCTTGACGCGACAACTGTATTGAGCCGTAAGATCGCCGAGCTTGGTATCTACCCTGCGGTGGATCCACTTGACTCGACTTCACGTATCCTTACCCCGATCGTACTTGGTGATGCTCACTACAACACTGCTCAGCGTGTTAAGGAGATCCTTCAGCGTTACAAAGAACTTCAGGATATCATCGCCATCCTTGGTATGGATGAACTTTCTGAAGAAGATAAGCTGATCGTATCACGTGCAAGAAGGGTTCAGAGATTCCTTTCTCAGCCTTTCCACGTAGCTGAACAGTTTACAGGTCTGAAAGGTGTATTCGTTTCTCTTGAAGATACGATCAAGGGCTTCAACATGATCATGGATGGTAAAGTGGATGAATATCCTGAAGCTGCATTCAACCTTGTTGGAACAATTGAAGAAGCAATCGAAAAAGGCAAGAAAATGCTTGCTGAAGCGAAATAATTCAGAACATGCATCTCGAAATTATAACACCAGATAAAAAAGTGTACACCGGGGAAATCAACTCCGTGAAGCTGCCGGGCAAAGATGGTTCTTTTGGTATCCTGAAAAACCACGCGCCCATGATCAGCACACTGAGAGTTGGAAAGATCAAGGTGATCGACACTGCCAATGCAACCCATTACTTTGATGTTAAGGGCGGCGTTGTTGAAGTGCTGAACAACAAGATCACTGTACTCGCTGATTAATTCATTTTTTTGATTCACTGCAGAAGCCTCATCCAACCGGATGGGGCTTCTGTGCTTATTGGCAGGATGATTGCCTATGCTGAATAAAAAAACATGCGCATCTTCTACTACATCTTTTGCATGATCCTTTTCGCACAGCCTGCACTGGCTCAGGATTGGGTCCTGCACAAACAGGAAGACGGAATCCTGGTGTACACCAAAGCCAATGGTACAGATTATCCTTCGATCAAAGTTGTAGGTGTCGTAAAAACCAGCATGTCAGCGGCTGTTTCACTGATTATGAACGTGGAACGCTTTCCGGAGTGGATCTACAAATGCAGAGCAGCGAGGGTGCTTGAAAAGCGGTCAGACACTGAGCTCATCCATTACCAGGTAAACAGTGTACCGTTCGCCAAGGACCGTGATATGGTTATTCATCTTGTTGTAAAAGAAGATTCTCTGGGAGATGTCATGATCACACAACATGCGCTTCCTGATTTCATTGGCTTCGAAAAAGACCTCGTGCGTATTCCGGTATATGATGCTGAATGGCGCCTCAGGTCTGTTCCTGATGGCATCGAGGTTCTCTATACCATCATGAAGGCAGATCCGGGCGGAGACCTCCCAAAAAGGCTTATAAACAAGGCAATGATCGAAGGTCCCTTTCAGACCAATTCAAACATGAAACGCATACTGGAACAAAACGTAGTTGCCGGGGAAAAAGCCAGGTGATACCGTATCGTGATCACTCCTTCGGATCCATCTTTTCATTCGCTTCATTGATATCCTCCTTGTCAAGGTCTGGCAAATTCTGACTGTTCTTCCCATCTGGCTCATAGCTGAGCTTTACATAAATCGGAAAATGATCAGAACCTGTATAACCTAATTTCCTGATCTTACTTACCCTGAAGTGATCACTGTGAAAGATGTGATCAAGAGGCCATCTGAAAACAGGATACTTCGCATGGTATGTCGCAAACAATCCTCGTCCTATGCGCGGATCCAGCAGTCTTCCGTTCTTTTGGAAAAGCATAGAGCTTGGTGACCATCCAACATCATTCAAATCACCCGCAACGATCACCGGAAGTTTTGATGCGCGTGCCTTTTTCGCCACAACAAGCAGTTCAGCATCGCGCTCTTTTGAATCATCACTTTCACCTGGAACCGGTGGCTTGGGATGAATAAAGTAACACTGTACTTTTTGTCCGCTTCTTAATGTCAGTACAGGAGAAAGTGATGGCACATCATTCTCTATAAGAAATTCAAAGCCCTTGCTTTCGAACGGCAACCGGGAATAAAACAACATCCCATAGGTATTAGGCAATGGCAGCTCCCTGAAATGTTCATATTTTTCCTTCAGCACTTGAAGCTTCTCATGCCACCATTCATCGGTTTCTGCAAACAGCAGGATATCTGCATCCATGCTTCTCACAACATTCAGTAAACGTTCACTTTGCCTGTTCTCCATCAGCACATTGCAATACACCATGCTTACCTGATTGCTTTTATCAGAGATTTTATTTGAGGGAAGGCTTCTGTATCTGTGAAATATGGTATATGGATACACAGAAACGAGATGATAAATAATGACAGAAACAAGCAACACCAAATAGATCCACTGAAAAGCGTTAAGATTTTTATGCTCGGCAATCAGGAAAAGCACCAGAGATGAAAAGCCCATGACCAGTAGCTGCAGCGGAACAAAATCACAAATGCGCGACCACCACTTTTGAATCGGAAGTATTGAAAGGAGCGTCGTGAGAAGAACAAGTCCTCCCAGAAAATAACTGCTGATAAGCAAAATGCTGTTCACGTTCAGGTAATAGAATACCTGTTGTAAGGAAAATAAAGTGCCACATCATTCTTTTGAATGACTTAATCAGAAGATAACCGGAATCTATTCACGGTTCCTGCTGTCAATCACGATTGTAACAGGTCCATCATTAACCAGTGATACTTTCATGTCTGCACCAAACACACCTGCTTCAGTTTTAATCCCTGTTTTTTTCGTCATGACTTCAAGGAACCTCTGATACAAAGGCAAGGCGATTTCCGGTTTAGCTGCTTTGATGTAGGATGGTCTGTTTCCTTTCCGGGTACTCGCATGCAAGGTGAACTGGCTAATGGCAAGAATGTGACCTGATGCATCGATCAAAGAAAGATTCATCACTCCCTGTTCATCATCAAAGATCCTGAGGTTAATGATCTTTCCCGAAATCCATTCTATATCTTCAAGAGTATCTGCTTCTTCAAAACCGGCAAGTACAAGCAATCCCTTTCCGATGGAACCTTTAACAATTCCATCCACTTTTACTGACGCTTCACTTACACGTTGAATTACAACTCTCATAAATCGGTTGTCATCATGTTTACATAACTGTCATACCTCAACGATGAGATGGTACCTTCTTCAACCGCATCCTTTACTTTACAACCGGGCTCATTCATGTGAATGCAGTTATCAAACCTGCATTGATTCAGCATCTCACGCATCTCTGGAAAAAAATGTGAAAGCTCATAGCGGGTCATCTCTGCAAGTCCAAGCTCCTTGATTCCTGGCGTATCAATAATATTCCCTCCTTCTTCGAGAGGGAACATTTCAGCAAAGGTTGTTGTGTGCGTGCCTTTAAAATGTGCCTGGGAAATATCACCGACTTTTACATTGAGGCCAGGTTGAATTGCATTGATTAACGATGATTTGCCTGATCCGGAATGGCCACAGAACAAGGTCGTTTTACCCTTGATCTGCTGGCGAAGCGATGCGATGTCATCCTCATTAAATGCAGAAACAAGCCTGCAGCGGTATCCCGCCGATTCATACAAATCCATCCATTCGGTAAGCTTCTCTGTATCCTCTTCTCCGTAGAGATCTTTTTTGTTGAAGATCAGAACTGCAGGAATCCTGTATGCTTCAGCAGTTACAAGAAAGCGATCAATGAACCCATTGGATGTCCGGGGCTGTGTGATCGTAACGATAAGGTAAGCCTGATCGATATTGGCAGCTAGAATATGTGTCTGTTTTGAAAGATTAACAGATTTCCTGACGATGTAATTCTTGCGTTCTTCAATGGTGTTGATCACACCACGGCCATCATCTTCAACAGATATCGACACATAATCTCCCACTGCCACCGGATTGGTTGATTTCAAACCCTGCATCCTGAATTTCCCGCGCATACGACAATCCAGGAATTCACCGTTCTCCGTTCTCACAGAATACCAGCTACCTGTTGATTTTACGACAACCCCTTTCATCTTGCAATCAAAGTTAAGCGTGAAAAGTGATTACAGGGAATGATTCTTAATTTTACATCCTATGGCTATCGAGGTATCTCAGATCACAAAAGTTTATGGCGCCCAGAAGGCACTTGACAATGTATCATTCACCGTAAACACCGGACAGATCATGGGCTTCCTTGGTCCCAACGGTGCAGGTAAATCAACAATGATGAAGATCATCACATGCTACATTCCTGCAACTGAAGGAAAAGTTACTGTGGAAGGCTATGATGTCAATGAGAACTCACTTGAAGTCCGAAAGCGTGTGGGATATCTTCCTGAGCATAATCCACTGTACCTTGACATGTACGTAAAGGAATACCTGGCATTTGTTGCTGATGTTCATAAGCTTGGAAAGAAAAAGGATGTCCGGATCAAAGAGATGATCGACATTACAGGTCTTGGCCTTGAACAGAATAAAAAGATCGGTGCATTATCGAAAGGTTACCGTCAGCGTGTCGGCCTGGCCCAGGCTCTGATCCATGATCCGGCAGTGCTGATCCTTGATGAGCCGACTTCAGGACTTGATCCGAATCAGCTTGCCGAGATCCGCAGCCTTATCCGTGAAGTTGGAAAAGAAAAGACCGTCATGCTTTCTACGCACATCATGCAGGAAGTGACAGCAGTATGTGATCACATCATCATCATTAACCGTGGTCAGATCGTTGCAAACGCGCCTGTTTCAGAGATCTCATCTGCTGATCATAAGGAACAGGTAATCCGCGTTGAGTTCAGTGGTCCGGTTGAACAAAAGATCCTTGAAACATTGCCCGGTTTTATATCAGTCCAGAACATTTCAGGTAATCTCTGGCTTATCATCAGTCGCGCAACCGAAGATCTGAGACCTGTTTTATTCAATCTCGCGGTAACAAATCAGCTGTCGATCCTTACCATTCAGAAAGAGGAAGAAAGCCTGGAGCAGGTATTTCAGAAGCTGACAAAGAACTAAGATGGCCTGATTCTCTTTCAAACAAGCTTCCTCAGTTCGCTGATATTTTTCCACACTGCAAAAAAAAGCAAGCAGGCGCATAAGCTGATAACCCGCGCCAAAGCATGAGTCTGGGCGTGATACAGACCGTTCCTGAACACCTTACAAAAACGGCAAAATTTTGTAAGATATCAGTAGGAGCAACGGTCTATGAACTTAAACATCTCTACAAAAGTTCTTCTTTCTTTCATGGTATTGCTGTTTGCATGTACAAACGGGCAGTCACCTGTCAACACCTTTATCGGGCAAGGCGGAAACATCACGAATGATGGGATCTTCACCGAGTTCATCATCGAGGTTAATGATTCAGTTTCCAGAAAGCTTAGCTCAGAGTTCGGATTAAAAGAAGTGATGATCGATCTGGATCATGATGACCTCTCAGAGATCGTGATGTACCTGAAAGCTCCTGATGGCAGTGAAGTTGAACTCACCTATGTCAATGGTCCGGGTGCCAAGCACTACAGAAACACCTGTTTCAGTGAAGATGCGAAACAGCCCATCAAATGCGCGTCTCCGCCGTTTACCGGGAAATACAGACCTGTTGATTACCTCGGATCAATCAATAACGGACAGACCATGAGCGGTGCCTGGAAGTTATTGGTCAAAGACTGGAAGCCTTCATTATTCTCCGGCAAGCTGCTATCATGGAAGCTGACCTTCGGAGAAGATGCACCATCACCTGTGATCCTTGAATCATCAGAATTACCGATCGTAGTGATCAACACTGCAGGTAACAACATCCCTGACTCACCACGCATCAAGGCAGGTATGGGCATTATACATAGCAAAGGGAAGATCAACACCATCACAGATCAATTCAGAAATTATTCAGGAACCATCACCATTGAAACACGAGGTTCCAGTTCACAGAACTATTCAAAAAAGTCCTATGCTTTCTCTACAACAGACAGCACAGGTAAAAAGAAAGACCATGGACTCCTGGATCTTCCAGCAGAGAAAGACTGGATCCTGTATGCTCCTTATTCAGATAAATCGCTCTTAAGGAATTACCTGACCTACACACTATTTGGTCAGATGGGCCACTACTCGCCACGCAGTAGGTTTGTAGAGCTTGTGATCAATGGAGATTACAGAGGCATCTACATGCTTACTGAAAAAATAAAGCGCGACGAGAACAGGATCAATATCGCGCAACAAAGTGATCAACCGGCTGATCCCAAGGTTTTATCCGGAGGATACATCTTCAAGATCGACCGGTTTGAATCGGATACACAAGGGTTTTATTCAAGCATTCCCGCTGCATTTGAGGGCACAAAGAAAGTCTTCTATCGCTATACATATCCCGATGAAGATGACATCAACCCATTACAGAAAAAATACCTTCAGACATACGTTGACAGCTTTGAGCATGCACTGATCAGCTATGATTACAACTCGGAAAAATCCTACAGACGCTATGCAAACCTGAAGAGCTTTGTTGACTTCTTCCTGATCAATGAATTCAGCAAGAATGTAGACGCTTATAAGCTCAGCACCTATCTGTATAAAGACCGTGACGATCGGGATGCAAGGTTAAACATAGGACCGGTATGGGATTATGATCTTGCATGGAACAATGCCAACTACGGTAATGGAAGTGATCCTGAAGGATGGCAATACAGTTCACCAGACACCACGTATCCTGTTCCACAATGGTGGGGAAGAATGATGAACGACCCCGTTTTTAAAGGAATGGTCAAGGAACGCTGGCAACAATTACGAAAAGGAACACTTAGCAATTCAGCAATTAACTCACTGATAGACAAGAACACCACCATGATGAAGGAAGCGACAGAGCGAAACTTCAGGAAATGGCCAGTGCTTGGCTCACAGGTTGGAATGAATCCATTGCCACTCCCTGCTGATCACAAAGGAGAGATTGATCGCCTCAAGCAATGGGTAGCTGACAGAGGAGCGTGGATGGATGCGGAGATAGCGAAAATGAAATAGAGAGAAGTTGGATATGAAGATTACGAGGAGTAAGGATTTGTTCAGCAAGTCAGAGGCATTCCCTGAACATTCCGGGAGATTGTATGAACGAGTGCATTATGTTGATCTAAAGGAAGTGTGTTTTCTTACAAACTCAGATATCGCACGCCTTATAGATAAAGTGAAGTATAACCTGAGCAGTGGAATTGAAACAAGGGTTATCAATGTTAAGCCAGAAGTGATGGATCAATTAAAACAGCTGGAGCTGGACAGCATTATCAATTTCGAATGAATCAGGAGCCACCGTTAAAGGAATTTTACTTTAACAAGTTTGAACACAGAAAACCTTATACTCCGCTACCAATAAGCGAGTTCAGGAACATGATGTTCCAGTTCCTGGCCATCGTGGCACTCGCCATTGGCGCATTATATATCTGGTGGAGATGGAAGTATTCACTTAACCTGAATTGCCTTTGGTTCGCGATCCCTCTGGTGGTTGCAGAAACACTGAGCTTCTTCAGCACCATCTTCCTTTATGTTAACTACTGGTCACCAAAAGATCGTCCGATAGAAGAACCTGTCAGGTTTCTCTCTGAGATCGAAGATTTGCGTGGACGGCCTGACAGACCAGTGAGGATCGACATTCACATTGCCACTTACAACGAAGATGTTGAGCTTGTACGCTACACCATCAGAGACTCGAAAAAGATCAGGTATCCTTTTGATGATGTTCCTGTGAACATCTTTGTGCTCGATGATGGACGACGCGATGGACGTGATCCTTCCAAGCAGAACATGAAAAAAGTTGCCGAAGAAGAAGGCGTTGGATACTTCTGTCGTGAAAACAACGAAGGTTTTAAAGCAGGCAATCTTCGAAACGGACTTGAGCATACTCAGGGAGATCTGTTTGTGATCCTTGATGCTGATGCACGACCGTTTGATACCATTCTTACTGCCACCACCGGATACTTCAGAAGCAAAAAGCTTGCATGGGTACAGACACCTCAGTGGTTCTATGATACATCTGAACCTATTTACTTAAAAGACTGGCTCACCAAAAAAGCAGGATGGCTGGGTAGAAGCGCGGGGTGGTGCATTGAACTGATATTCGGGAAGGTCTATATCGAAGAAGATATTTTCGGCAACCACCCGGAAGGATTCTATGACGGACTATTACGCAGACGAAATTTTCACAATGCTGCTTTCTGCTGTGGCGCAGGATCCATACATCGCCGGGAAGCAGTGATGGAGCTCGCAATAAAAGACTATGCGAAAGGCGTTCGTAAAGAGCTTAAGAAGAAGCTTGAAGCCATCGGGCACACATCGTTCACTGAAAAAGAGATCCTCGAGTATAAACGAAAGACATATCTGGACAACCAGCTCATCCCGTTTAAGTTCCATGCATCGGAGGATATCTATACATCCATGATGCTTCATGCACAGGGATGGGAAAGCTATGAGCATCCTTATGTGGAATGCAAGATGCTTTCACCGCAGGACATTGACACCTGGGTCAAGCAGCGATCACGATATGCAGCCGGTTCACTTGACATTGCCTTCAAAGACAATCCGCTCTTCATGAAAGGATTGACATTAGGACAACGCATGTGCTATTTCAGCTCCATCTATTCGTATTTCGCACCCATCTGGCTGATCATCTTCATCTTCAGTCCTATTCTTTTTTACTTTACCCTGGAGCTTCCGGTAAAGGCCTACAGCTTTGACTTCCTGAAATATTATATACCGTTCCAGATCTTTAATGCCATCGCGATCCTGCTGGTGAACTGGGGCCGGACATCAGACAGAAGCGACCAGTATTACATAGCATCCTTCTGGCTCATGACCTTATCCATCATTTCGGTAGTCATTGGAAAAAAGGTGCAATTCCATGTGACACCTAAAGAGAAATCAAAAGCAAGCTACTTACCGCATATACTGCCTCATGTCATTATTATAAGCCTGATCGTGATCGGGAACATTTACAACATCTTTCTAATTTTCCAGGGACAGCATCCAAGCATATCCGGATACATTACGAATACATTCTGGAGTCTGTTCACTGTGTATAACCTGAGTGTGATGATCAGGGCTGCATGGTGGGAGGAGAAAGACTATGATATAAAAAATCCGCTTCAATATAATGGACTTGCAGATTTCAAATCCAGGTTGGCGCGTAAGTTGAAATGGAGTTCTATAAAGTCACACTAACATGACAACACCGCAGACATACAAGTTTCTAGTAAAACCAGTGTTCTTTATCATTAGCCTTTTATGCGCTGCTTATATTGTTTTAAAGCTGGAGCAGCTGCAGCCAGATGATGTAGGCATGGACATTCCATCTTATCATACAGCTCCACAAAATAACGGGAAGTCTGATGACCCGAAACGGGCGGTTGGAGAGCCAGAAAAGGCATCCATGCAAAAATAAACGACACTACGTGTGTCTTATTTCCTGCTTTAACTCAAATTATGCACTATAAAAATTTTAATGCATAATCGACTAAGAAAATCAGCACGTTAAGACCATTCTGATTTGATCAAAAGAGTGATTTTCTAAGTCGGGGAAACCCCGGATAATGCAAGTAGTTCGCTATTTTTAATAACTCCTATTGCATAATCCGGGTTTAACAAGTACGCTGGAGTTCCATTTAATTATCCCAGGTGTTTAAAAATTGAGAGAAACAATACCCTCATGTAAGCGTGTTTCTTCTAAGCTTCCGGGATATCAATTTTCATGAATCAATTTACTGATTGCATTCAAGGATTTCATGTTTAACCTGCAGAAGCCTGGACGCTCATTGTTATAGGGTAAATGTATAACAGCATCATTTCAATGAATCTTGTGATGATCATTCATGCTTGATACATGGTAATAATAGCACTTAATGATGAAGTCATCCCTGATTCTATCGACAGCAAGACTCTATATCAGGAATGATTCTTCAGGATGAAAGAATAAATCATGTTCAAATCAGTAGAACAGATAACCTCGACTTAAAATCATTATCACAAGGCATCATGCATTTGCATACATAGTTCACATGTCAGGTTAGAACTATCCTTTGACATCACACATCAATGATAACATCATGCTGAAGTTGCGAATAGATGTGCTATACCTGTCCCTGTGTTGGAGGCACTTTGCTTTCTTCAACTGCAGCCAGTACCGGAGCTTTTGAAGGTTCCGGGTTCTGGGCAGCATGCTTTGTACTTCCGCTTGGAATAACAGAAAACTTCTCTTTCAGCTTGAGGAATGGCATTTCAAAATAGTGATAACTCAGCAGGGTGATTCCGAGCAGGATTCCGTTCACGAGTACGGTGTACACAATGAAATTCTGGAAGTCATACTTATGGAAATACTTCAGCATAACAGAAATAAGTACAGGATTAAACATATATAATCCATAAGAAGCTTTACCCAGCAAATGGAAGAAGTTTTCCTTCCTTGGAACCATCACTGCGCCCGCATTGAAAATAAAATTCCCAAGCCAGTAAGCTGCCGGCATCAGGAACAGGTACTTTTTCAATGCAGCATCAAATGGAGAATGAACGCTCTTGAAATTCTCCGTGAATAACATGAGCAGGAAGATCGAATAAACAATCAGCCTCACAGGCAAAGGATCGTTGAACTGAAGTTTCTTGAAATAAACAAGGTATCCGAAAAGACAACCTAACGCAAGCGTATCAATTCTGCTCAAGGTATTCAGATAGAGATGACTGCTTGAGTTTGGATGATCATAGATGTTGTACCTGAAAAGGATCGATGCAAAAATGATGATGAGGAATGCCTGAGGCAATTTCTTTGTCGGAATGAACGCCAGGATCACAGGGCAGATCAGGTAGAAATGTTCTTCCACACAGATAGACCACAAATGCGTAGTGATTGGATTGATCGTATGGTTTTTGATCGTTTCAAAGTTTCCCAGGAAGGCAAAATGGTAAGCAAACTCAGGCATCTTCTCATTGAAGAAAAACGCCATTAACGGAGCACCCAGCAACAGCAGGAAATACAATGGCCAGATCCTGAAAGCTCTTCGAACATAAAACTTGAAAACGTCAACACCACCTGTTCTTTCACGTTCTGCGAGCAACAGGTAAGTAATCAGGAATCCGCTGATCAGGAAAAATATATCCACACCAAATCCAAGATTATTTACTCCACGGTTCAATAATAATCCGAAAAAGGAAAGATTGCCATCCTTCGCTTCCATCCATGTCGGATTCCCGTAATTTGCCTGCCACGCAGTAAAGGAGTGAAGAATCACAATCATGTAGGCCGCAAGGAACCTCAGGAAATCAAGGTTCATAAAATGAACCCTGTCGTTGTTCAATTCTTTCATCGTAACTATTTATAAAGATTTGACATGGAAACTGGTATGTCTGTAATATCTTTCCCTACAGGAATTTTTCCTTTTGTAAGATTCACATGATCGAAGTACCACACCTTCTCTTTGGTGTATTCACCACTTCTTGGAAATTCAAATAAAAAGGTGATCAGGTTTCCTTCACCCTCAGCAATATTTAAGGTGCCATCTCCTCCGGATGTCTGGTCCTTCAGCTCTTTCACAGGTATGGAGAACAGTTGCCATTCCGGAGATGCCTTGAGCGGTATCTCTGAGAACCAGGCATCATCCTTGTCCTCTTCATACGATCCGTTACCGTTATCATCATCCTGTAATACAATTTTCAGGAGATCGTCATTGCCTGATGGATAGAGAACAAAAAAGTTGAGGTAATCGTTCTCCTTGTCGATCCTGTAAAAATGCCCGATCCCTTTTCCCCATCCTCCGAAATTGTGCTCGGCTGTCCAGGTAACCTTAATGGCACGACTTCCTGAGTATCCTTTTCCTCTTGTATTTTCCTTTGTAGCTGCTACTTTGATCGAACCATAAGTGAAGATATGCCGCAGTTCAGGGTTTGCTCCTTCTTCCAGCTTTTCAAAGTCTTCAAAAACTTCCTTGATCTCTCCGGGATCCCCGATAGAGTTATTCATTGATTCTTTTATTGCCTTGACAGGCACTGAGGTTTCTGCCTCATGCTTTTCATCCAGCAGGTACGTGGTTTCAATAAAAAACACCAGCACCACTGATCCGACGAAACCAAACAGGATCATCAATGGTTTTAAATTCTCTTTCATGAATGAAAATGTTTGTGATTACTTAAACAAAACAATGCCACTTATTTTTCCTTACCTGAGATTATCAAGCTTGAGTGACTTATCCTTGAAGTAAGGATCTGACCACATATAATTTATAAATGCATTACGTGAATTATCACTCGTGTTGATCTTATACTTTCCACTGTTAAACCATGTAAAAACGAAACACTTTGAGAAATCCGTTTTCAGTGCTTCACTTGCTTCATAGATCCAGTCTTCTTTTCCAGGTGCATCTTTGCCATCACTCTTATGTCTTTCACGTGAGGCCATTTCACAGATCATGAACGGCTTGTCAGGAAAATGCGATGTCAGGAGCCAGTATGTTTCCGATGCTTCCTTCCTGAAACTTCTCCAGATCATGTTACCTTTTTCTGCTCCATTGTAAACATCGGTTCCAACAATATCAACGACATCATCACCCGGGTAGGCATCTATGATGTAGTTCCATGGCTTCTGCGGAAGAGAGCCAGAGTTAGGACACCAGACAAACAACACGTTGTGTGCTCCAGCTTCCCTGAACTTCGTTACGATCCGCCTCCATGCCGCTTTATACAGTTCAGGTGAATTGTTGTTGTTGGCAATACACCATGGGTACCAGTTGCCATTGAACTCATGCATCAGCCTCACCATGACTTTGCCTTTCACCTGGCTGAACCGCTTTCCACATTCAGAAAAATAATGGTCATAACGACCTTCAGCAACATCCTTCAGTGATGGCTGCTTTTTATCTTTAAGGCCTAGAAACTGATTCTCTATAGTGATCATTGGAACAAGTCCGCCATCCACAACACGTTGTAACTCCCTTGCGTCAGGAAACTTGTTTGCCCTTGTGCTTCCATCATCAGAAAACGGATGAAATGAATGTACAAGAGAAACACTCCCTGTCCCTGTAGCGCCCTTTGTAAAGCCTCTTACAATATCACCTAGTCCGCTTCTCTGCCCTTCTTCAGACCAGGCACCAATTGCACATCCCGCATTCTGAACATTGAGTCTGGCCTCTGAAAAAGTCGCAGGATCACTCAGGTGTCCTTCGCTGAAACAGAAAAAATCATACAACACATTGGGAGTTGATCTTCCTGTATTTCTGAACATGACCGACAGCAGCTTGCCTTCTTTATAGTTGATATTGAAAGCACCATCACCCCCTTTATTATCATCAAAAAGAGCACTCAGCGGAATAGAAAAATACTGCCAGCCTTTACCAGGTTTAATGGTAGCATGATACTTCCATACATCGTCGGAATGTTCAGTGAAGACACCATCCCAGTTATCATCATCCTGTAGATAAATGATCATGGATGCATCAGTTGCTTCTCTGGAAAGAAAGAAGAAGTTAAACCGATCCTTCTCCTGGTTCAGCTGAATCAACCTGAAAACACCAAGGCCCCATCCTCCGTAAATGTGTGTTCCATCATGCAGCTGCTCAATCGCTGTTCGGCCAGAGTATCCTTTACCAGAAGATTGCGACTGACTGATTTTTAGTTTGAGTGACCCGAATGTGAAAGCTCCGATCCTGTTCATTGATTCAGGAGAACGTGAACATCCTTCGAAATCTTCAATGAGAAATTTAAGCTGTGAATAGCACCCTGTAGGGGCACTTATAAAAAATGCAAGTAGGATAATCAATAACACCTTCATCTACCATACCCAGTTAAATGCAAGACGGAAATTGCCTTCAAAGAATCCATGTGGCAATACATCCTGCCTGTTCCATGGCCACCTGTTGGGACCGTAATTCGCATAGGAAGCAGAGACACGGAATGACCGATAATCGAAATAACCAACCCCGTAGGTAAAGTCACCATCCCATGGCATCTGTGTTCGTTTATTCAGATGCACAAGCGGGTTGAACTCAACATAGTAGTTTCTTCCAATGATGTATCGCACATTGAATCCAAATACAGGCTTGGAGTTCATCCAGGTGCCTCCCAGATTTTCATTTTGATTGCCCGCATAAAAGATCGAATATCTTACGAAGTATGTGAACTTCAGCATCGATGTACTGTCGATCTGGGTGTATTTCCTTAAGCTGTCGGGTAGCAGGTGCGAGTAAGATATAAAGTAGTATCCCTGCAGGAACTTCGTCTTCCAGTCTGTCGCGTTATGATCGAACCGGTTGGGTTGATAATTTTCGTAACCGTAGTTGAATTTGTTTGGTCGCCACTGGTATCGTCCGATGGAATAATTCACATGTGGACTCCATGGCAGCGCAGCCTTTTTATTCAGGTCCTGGTATAAGGTAAGGTTGATACTGTATTCTTCAAAAAAGCGAAAGCGCAGGAAGTAACCCATCTGTGATCTGAAACGGGCTTTATATCCGCCTGCTTCAGGAACCCAGATCCTTCCAAAGTTGTTTGAGAAACTTCCCATGATCCTGTTACGGCCCATCAGCAGTCCATCATAATGAAACACATCACGCATGTTCTTCATGTCTTTGAACTTCCGCACCCTTGCAGTCCGTTCATAATACATTCCACGCGGAATTTCATTAATGACAAGCTGTGCCTGCGAAGCAGAACACAGCATGATCAGAATCACTATTAACCTTGCAACCTTCACCTATACCTCCCTTAAAAAAGTATCTAATAAACTATCAGCTTTCTCGACTCGTTTTCCAACCTTAAGAAAAACATACCTGATCCAAATCCTTTCAAATCAATTGTTTCAGCCACTCCCGCAACTACATTTTTTCTTGTCAGCACTTGTCCCAGTTCATTCTGAATGATCATTTCACCACTCACACCAGGGCTTATGAAGACCTGATCACTTGCAGGGTTCGGATAAAATTCCATAATGCCGGAAGTCAGCTCTTTTATACCGCTTGGCAATACAGGTGAATATTTCAGGATGAATGCATCTTCATTTGAAAAGCCTGTCAGCACTGCAGAACCAACATTCAGATTTTCTGTCGGTGTGCCCTGGTATTCATTATAATTTCCAACGACGTAAACATTACCACCCGGATCAAGCGTGATGCCTCTGCCAATGTCTTCTTTACCGGAACCTTTTGCATCAGTGATCCAGCGCAGACTTCCAGATGGATTAAAGCTTGCTATGAAAACTTCGGATGTGTCACCTGACATTGGAGCAGGAAATGTTGCAGATTTCCCGTAATTCCCTGTGATGTAAATGTTGTTGTTGTCATCAAGGGCGATCGCTTTTGAACAATCTGTTGCACCAGAGCCTCCAGCTGTCGAGATCCATAATGGAGTTCCTGCTGTTGAATAAGCTCCGACAAATACATCTCCCCATCCCGTTTCAATCTTTGTGATCGGACCGAAGTCTGATGTGCCTCTGAATTCACCGGTAACATAAATTACGTTGTCATCCGAATTAAAGGCAAGCCCTGCGATGTAGTCATCCCATTCTCCACCTGCACGCTGGATCCAGTCCATGTTACCATTGGGTGTAAACTTCGCTATGAACATATCAAATCCACCTGCAGATGATAAAGCCGCATTTCCGAATGTTGAATTGGGCCCATGATATCCTGCTACATATACATTGCCTGTAGGATCGAGGCAGATAGCCTGTCCCTGGTCATCAACGCTGCTGCCACCCGGACGCACCCATTCCCAGCCACCAGAAGGATTGTATTTAGCCAGGAAGAAATCCTTATAAACTCCTGCAGTAGTTACGGAATGACTTCCAAATCCGGCTGATTGCCTGAATTCACCTGTCACATAAACATTGCCATCAGCATCGGCAACGATCGCTCTTCCTCTGTCACCAGAGTATCCTCCGGCCTGTGCAGCAAATACAAGATCTCCGTTCGTGTTGTATTTAGCGATGAAAATATCATTGCTTCCCTGGCAGTTAAGCACTGTTGATTCGAAGTAGCTTGCACCTTCCATCTCACCAGTGATGTAGGAATTACCGGCAGCATCTACATAGATTGCGGTTCCCGCATCCCCACCTGTTCCTCCTGCCTTGCGTGCCCAGAGCAAATTACCTGAAGGACTGTATTTCGCAAGGAAGATGTCGTGACCTCCCATGGCAGTGAATGTAATGGTGTTATTTCCTGCCAGGTATGCATCGAACTCGAACTGACCTGTCACATAGATATTTCCCTGAGGATCTGAAGCTATTGCGCGACCGAAATCAACACCGTAACTACCAATTCTTTTTGCCCACTGATAACTTTGGGCGTATGTTGCACCAGCTAAAAACGTGAGCAACGTTACTAAACTTAGTATAGACTTTTTCATATCAACCGATTTATTCCAGGTGATCATTAAAAAATCTATGCCTAAAAAAAAAGCCCGCTGTTGCGGGCCTTTCTTAAATAAAATCAGCTAGTTACAAGGTGTTGTTTAACAAGTTAGCTATTCCTGATCTTAAATAATATTTCTCAAAGTGTATAGGTGTCTTCTCAGTTTCTTATCACCAGCTTCTTAATGATGCTCTTTCCTTCCAGGTCAAGGGAAATGAAATACATCCCTGATGCAAGATCTCCATGCGGAGTGATCAGCTCACGGATTTTTCCATTACGCGGTGACAACTTCTTCTCAAGAACAACCTGTCCGATCTCATTGATCAGCTTCATAGGTATATCATCTTCAAATCCGTCTATGGCCTGGATCTCTATTGTAAAATCACCCTTCGAAGGATTCGGGAAAACACTCAGGTTCTTTTTAACCATCTCTTCCGTGATCGCTGTTGGTATGGATGATTCTGTTACTGCCGGCGGAAGATTCGCGTCAGCATGACCATACAATTTGTAATCGATCTTTTTCATTAATGTTCCATTCAGGTCGAACACAAGCAACTGTGTTGACTGTGCTGGCAAATCACCAGAGTATGTAGAGGTTATACCGCCTGCCACTTTGATCTTCAAAGATTCTGAACCGTTGCTCACACCATTATCAAGCTTTACGCTGTACGAATGTGTGCCTGATGATTCCTGGTTAAGGATCATAAGAGCTACTGATGATCCACTCTTACTCGCAAACACTTTTACGTTAGCCTGGTTATCAGAAGCAGAGACCATGGTCCCGTTGAAGTTCTCGGCCATCATTTTATAATGATAGTATGTTGGCTTTTTCTTTCCGTTCGTATAATCAATATACCCGATGTTGAACTGCGTGTTGTTTCCCTCGACCACACTCCATGGAGTGAAGAAGGCAACACCCTTCTGTAAGGCAACACCCATCATTTCAACCCAGAACTGTCCACCAAGAAAGCTGTTTGCTCCACTACCGTACAGGTTATCAGATGCACTGTTGATGTATCCGACATTGGCTTCAGTGACTGCTGTTTTGACTGCATTGTCACCTGTTCGACCGTGATATTGGTTACAGCTCGCGATCCGTGTGTTAAGGTCTGTAAGGTTCGCCTGGAACTTCCATGGTTCAGTGAGGTTTGAAATCACCTGTGCACGGGTCTGTGTTCCATTGAATGCATACATGTGGAATGACAATATATCCAGGATATACCTGCCTTTGCTGTCCTTTCCCGTAACATCACTTGGTCCGCCCGGAGTGATCAACCCATTAATGATGTTTGTGTTATACCATGCTGTTTCAGGTCCAATAATCTTGATCGAGCCATCAATGTCTTTCATTGCTGAAGAATATGATCTGATGTATGCTGCACACTGTGCTGCTGTATTATAGCCATACTCATTATCAGGTTCATTGGCCACGATCCAGTACTTCACATTCCTTCCCATGGTAACATTGATATACTTAACAATTTCAGCAGCCTGCTGTGCATTATACATTCCATTATAGAAAGGCACCTGCAGCATTGGCTCCATTCCATTTGAACGGATCTTGTCAACCATCTTCAGATACTGATGTTTGGTTGGCATATGCTTATCAGGTCCTATTCCTCCGAATCGTATCAGCTTTGCTCCACTCTCTGCAATCTGCGGCCACTTATTATGCAGCTGTCCATAGTACAAGGTGGAACCGATCGTATCCGGCATCCAGGCATTCTGCCCAAAGAATGTTGACGCAATTGGCTGCGCTTTTGTCATTGCTGACAAAGTCAGCAATGACATTACAAAAAGCTTTTTCATCTTGTGATTTATGGGTTAATAATTATCTGATCACACAAACTTTCATGACTTGTGTTCCGGCGTCTTCACGAACGCGCAGGAAGTAATCTCCTGAAGCGACCGATCCATCGAGTTGGATCACATCATTCATGAATCCGTTCTCAATCACTGGTGATTTCGTCCATACAATCTGTCCTAACGTATTATATAGCTCCATCTTCACCTGTGTCTGCACTGTGTTTACAGTTGTGACCGTGATGGTAAGATCTCCTTCAGTCGGATTAGGGAATGCCTTCAATGAAAGAGTACCTGTTTCATTGTTGATCATCTTGTTCAGCTCCGTGGTATCCATCTGCGTTTCAGCAGTCCTCGAAGCAGAAGATGATTTCCTTCCACCCGCTCCGGTCTTGTTAAGAACCTGTGCGCCTTCCCTTCCTACATCAGTTCCTTTTCTTCCTGATGAACCAAGGCTGTTTTCATTTGAAATCACATTGGTATCACTTGGATTAGCGAACTGGTAGGTTGTTCCTTCCACAGATTCACCACCTGTAGCCTGCATGTTGCCTTCGCTCATTGCAGCCATCTCACCACCATCTGTTACAGTTGTTGAATCCGCCACTTTTGCAAGTGATCCTGAAACAGTCACCGTGAGCGGTGCTGACCATGCATTCAATGATCCACTTGTGATCTTTACCTGGTAGCTACCTGAAGTAGTTGCTGTATATGTAGGTGCAGTTGCTCCTGTGATCGCTACACCGTTCTTCTTCCACTGGTATACATATGTTGCACCAGTGTTCGCATAAAGAACAACCTTGCCTCCTGATCCGAATGTTGTCGGACCACCGGCAGAGATCATCGCAGTAAGTGTTGAACCAACATTCACGCTGATCGCATTGGATGTCGTTGTGGTAAGACCATAGCTTTCAGTCACTGTATAAGAACCTGTCTGCGTAGCATTATAGCTTGAACCAGTTGCACCTGCGATCGCATATCCATTCTTCTTCCACTGGTATGTGATGCCTGTTCCTGTATTCGCCTTTAACCAAACGTTACCACCTAAGGCAACTGAAGTTGGACCTGAAGCTGTAATCGACGCAACGAACGTAGTTCCTACTGAAACAGCAATACCGTTAGTATTCACTCCACATGCACCATTACGTGTAATGTAGCAGGTATATGTACCAGAAGCATTTGCATTATAGTTAATTGAATTTGCTCCGGATATATTCACACCATTCTTTTTCCACTGGTATCCGAACCCTGTTCCTGCTGTTGCAGATAGAGTCACATAACCACCAGCTGAAAGTGTTGTGCTTCCATTTGCCTTGATCGAAACCACCGGCATCGCGCCAATCGTCACAGACAATGGTGCTGACCATGCAGTCTGTGTACCTGATATGATCTTAACCTGGTAGCTTCCAGCAGTAGTAGCAGAATATGTAGCAGCAGTTGCACCCGTGATGTTCACACCATTCTTTTTCCACTGATAGATAAAGCCTGAACCTGTGTTTGCACGCAGCAATACACTTGAACCCTGGCAGATCGTAGTTGATCCGGAAGGTGTAATCGTAGCGGCAAATCCACCGGAAACATTCACTGTAACTCCTGCTGATGTTTTCGTACATCCTGTTGAATTCTTAACAACAACTGTATAAACACCTGCTGCAGTCGCACGATACAATGACGATGTTGCACCTGGTATAGCTACATTGTTTTTCATCCAGACATATGTTAAGCCTGTACCTGTGTTAGCCTGAAGGTTCACACCTCCGCCTGCTGCAAAGGTCAATGATCCACCTGCTGTGATCGTTGCTGTTGGTGTAACACCAGTTGTAATTGACAACGGCGCTGACCATGCAGTTTGTGATCCGGAGATGATCTTCACCTGGTAGCTTCCTGCAGTTGTAGCAGTATAGTTTGCTGCAGTTGCACCGGTAATGTTCACACCATTCTTCTTCCATTGATAAATATATCCTGTCCCTGTGTTTGCTTTAAGCACGACACTCGAACCCGAACAGATCGCAGTTGCACCTGCAGGAGTAATCGTCGCTGCAAAGGCACCTGAAACATTCACAGTAACAGCTGCAGAGGTCTTGGAACATCCTGTGCTGTTCTTAACAACAACAGTATATGAACCTGCAGTTGTTGCACGGTACAAGGAAGCTGTCGCTCCCGGGATGGCTACATTGTTTTTCATCCACACATAGGTAAAACCTGTTCCTGTGTTCGCCTGAAGATTCACACCTCCACCTGAAGCGAAAGTCAATGAACCTCCTGCTGTAATGGTCGCTGCCGGAGCAACACCTGTTGTCACCGTCAATGGTGCTGACCATGCAGTCTGTGTTCCTGCAACGATCTTAACCTGGTAGCTTCCTGCAGTTGTTGCAGTATAGTTCGCAGATGTTGCACCTGTGATGTTCACACCATCTTTTTTCCACTGGTAAGTGTAACCTGTACCTGTGTTGGCCTTGAGGATCACACTTGACCCTGAACAGATCGCAGTTGCACCTGCAGGCGTGATTGTAGCAGCAAGTGTATTTGAAGTTGCTGTATAGTTAGTAACTGTTGGTGCAAGGTTCGCATCAGCGTTCCCCGCAAGCTTATAGTCGATCTTCTTCACAATGTTACCTGCGCCGTCAAACACCAGCACCTGTGTTGCCTGATTGTTGATGGCTCCGGTGTATTCTTTTGCAATACCCGAGTTCACATTGATCTTAAGCGGATTGGTTCCTGATGCAGCACTTCCATCAAGCCTCACTGAATAATTGTAGTTCACCGACTGATCCTGGTTAAGGATCATGACAACGGTTTGTCCGGCATTGTTCCTTGCACCGAATGCTTTAACATTCGCCTGGTTATCTGTACCGTTGATATAAGTACCGTTGAAGTTCTGCGCCATCATCTGAAAGTGATAATAGACAGGCTTCTTTGCACCAGTGACATAATCAACGTACCCGATATTGTATTGGGTGTTATTACCTTCAACAACTGACCAGAAGTTAATGAAATCGACACCTCGCTTCATACCAATGGCAAGAAGCTCAGCCCAGAACTGTCCACCAACGAAACTGTTTGCACCGGTTCCATAAAGGTTATCCGATGAAGGGTTAAGGAATCCCACATTGGCTTCCGTTACGGCTACCTTCACAGCGTTCGTTCCTGAACGTCCATGTGCAGTGTTACACGCGGCGATCCTGTTATTCAGTTCACCAAGGTTCCAGTCGAAACGATATTGTGCGGTAAGGTCAGTAAGCACCTGTGAACGAGTCTGGGTACCACTGAATGAGTACATATGGAAGGAGATATAATCGATATAATACCTTCCATTGGCATCTTTACCTGTAACATCATCAGGACCACCTGGTGTGGTAAGCCCGTGAATGATATTGCTATTGTACCATGCAGTCTCAGGACCAATCGTCTTAATGGTTGGATCCTGCGCTTTCATGGCAGTGGCAAATGACTTCAGATACCACGATACCTGGCCGGCACTTGTATATTGGTATGCAAGATCCGGTTCGTTCGCGATAACCCAGTATTTGACATTACGGCCCATCGTTACGTTCACATATTTCACGATCGCTGCCGCCTGTGCTGCTGAATATTGTCCTTTATTGAAAGGTACCTGCATCACCGGCTCCATGCCCTGTGCTCTGATCTTATCGATCATTTTAACATACTGGTAATTCGTGGGCATATTCTTATCGGCACTGATACCACCGAATCGAATGATCTGAGCCCCCGAAGCTTTGATTTCAGGCCATTTAGAATCCAGCTGCCCGTATTTCTTAACGTTTCCGATAGAATCCGGCATCCAGGCATTCTGCCCGAAATAATGGTTTGAAATAGGTTGTGCCTTTGCTGAAAAGACTTGCATCAGTGATACAAGGAAAAGCATCAACACGGTAATTCTCTCTTTTTTAATCAACATGCTCTTTCTTATTAATGACGCGGCTTTCCGCACCTGTTAAACAACTATTCTAAAACCGGTATATGGCGTCGATATTGCCCAGAGCGGGTTGTGGCTTACCATACCACTTTATTGGCATACAATGCAAGATGGCACAATGTTGATTTACAGCAATTTGCGATTTTCGGGCCCTTTAAAAACAATAAATTTCCCGGAAAAAGATTAAAGAGAAAGGGAAAAATACCAGCATCAGCCGGAATTCCTTAATTTAGCGTTTCAACTAAAAACAGTACAGTAACATGTCATATTTATTTACTTCGGAGTCGGTATCAGAAGGGCATCCGGACAAAGTCGCAGATCAGATATCGGATGCGATCATCGATGAATTTTTAAGATACGATTCTAACGCGAAGGTTGCCTGTGAAACATTTGTTACGACAGGTCTTGTGGTGATTGGAGGAGAGATCAAAACTACCGAGACAGCTAAGGCTAAGGTAGATGTGGCACGTATTGCACGTGATGTTATCAATCGCATCGGATATAACCGCTCCGAATACCAGTTTGATGGTAATTCATGCGGTATCCTGAATGTTATTCATGAACAGTCTTCTGACATCAACCAGGGCGTTGAACGTGCCAAAGAAGAAGAGCAGGGTGCCGGTGACCAGGGAATGATGTTCGGATATGCTTGTCGTGAAACTGACAACTATATGCCGCTTCCTCTTGAACTTTCTCACCTGTTGCTGAAGGAACTTGCAGCAATCAGAAGAGAAGGCCAGAAGATGACCTATAACAGGAATGGAAAAAGAGTTTCCTACCTCAGACCTGATGCAAAATCACAGGTAACGATCCAGTATAGCGACAAAGGAAAACCTGAAAAGATCGAGACAATCGTTCTTTCCACACAGCATGATGATTTCGACACGGATGAAGTGGTATTGGAAAAGATCAAAGCTGATATTATCAATGTCCTTGTTCCTCGTGTTAAAAAGCTTTTGCCTAAGCGTGTGCAGAAGCTTTTTGGAAACGACATCAAGTACCACATCAACCCAACCGGAAAATTCGTTATTGGTGGTCCACACGGTGATACTGGTCTGACTGGAAGAAAGATCATCGTTGACACTTACGGCGGACGTGGTGCTCACGGTGGTGGTGCATTCTCCGGAAAAGATTCATCAAAAGTTGACCGTTCAGCAGCGTATGCTACTCGTCATATCGCTAAAAATCTTGTTGCTGCTGGTGTTTGTGATGAAGCCCTTGTTCAGGTTGCTTACGCGATCGGTGTTGCCAAGCCTGTAGGATTATACGTGAACACCTATGGAACTGGAAAGGTGAAGAACAACGAAGGCAAAAAGCTTTCAGATGGAGAGATCTCCAAGATCGTTGAAACTCTGTTTGACATGAGGCCAAGTGCGATCGTTAAAAGATTCGGATTGAGAAACCCGATCTATAACATCACTGCAGCTTACGGTCATATGGGAAGAACTCCTGAGACCAAAGAGCTTGATGGCAAAAAGTATGAGACGTTTACATGGGAAAAACTTGACTATGTTGATGATCTTAGAAAAGCTTTCAATATCACAGAAAAGAAAGAAGAGCTGGAAACAGCTTAATGTAATCACAGATACCATGGAAAAGCTGCTCTCAAAGGCAGCTTTTCCTGTTTAATGACAAACAGGCCACATACCATACTGATCTCACCTCTGAACTGGGGACTCGGCCATGCAACACGCATGTTACCTGTTATCTCCTTTCTTAAAGATGAAGGACATCAGCTTATCATCAGCTCCTATGGTGAAAGTCATGATTTCTTAAAGATTGAATTCCCTTCGCTTATTCATGAATATCATCCCGGCATCCAGGTAACTTATCCGGTAAGCGGATCAATGGCCTGGCACATGACCAAACAGCTGCCGGCAATCCTTTCACAACTAAAGAAGGAAACAGCGATTACGGATGAGCTCGTAAGGAAATACAATCCACAACTGATCCTGTCAGATAATCGATACCATGTAAGGTCATCGTCTGCGTACTCCATCTTCATAACACATCAGACAAACATTCTTTCCCCAATATTCTCCAGGATCATAAACAGGTTAAACCATCACAAGATCAATTCATTTGATGAATGCTGGATTCCTGATGATGATGATTCAACTTTCAGCGGAAGCTTATCCTCAACCAAAGGCATCACCATTCCGGTTTTCAAAACAGGGATTCTTTCCACTCTTGAAAAAAATACCGCTGAGAAACTCTTCGATTACTGTTTTGTGATCAGCGGCCCCGATCCGCAACGAAAGATCCTTGCTGAAAATGTAAATCGTTTATTGCCTTCGCTGAGGGATAAAAAAGTAGTCATCGTTACATCCCTCGACTTTCCTTTTACATCCTATTCACATCATACCTTGTTGATCAGAGGACGAAGAGAACATGTTTCTAGAATGATCTCTGCAAGCAGGGTCGTTGTCGGACGATCAGGGTATTCAACGATCATGGATCTTGCAGGCAGTGGCTGCAAAGCGCTGCTTATACCAACACCTGGACAGACAGAACAGGAATACCTTGCGCGATCATTAGCTGCTAAAAATATATGTGCATTAACCGATCAGGCATATCTAACATTAGAGGCACTTGCGTCAGTTGATCGGACTAATGGGTTTACCGGGTATTGCAGGAAGGATGGATTCAGAACACACCTGTTAAGAGTCTTGTCCCTTTTCCAGGGTGAATGAAAAAACGGATCCTGCACCAACTGTGCTCATCACGTTGATTGATTGTCCATGAGCTTCAAGTATGTGCTTAACGATCGCGAGGCCGAGGCCTGTGCCACCCATTTCACGAGACCGGCTCTTATCCACTCTGTAGAACCGTTCAAACAACCGAGGAAGGTGTTCAGCCGGTATTCCAATGCCATTATCAGAAACTTCAACACGAATGACATCACCGACTTCATGGATCCTGATCTCTGTCTCACCATATTCCTTTCCATACTTAATCGAATTGACGATCAGATTTGTCAGCACCTGCCTGATTCTGAACTTATCTGCCCTTACGATGACTGTTTTAGTCCTGAAGTAGTTCAGCATGATGGTGATGTGCTTACCCTGTGCCCGGTATTCATGGCTTATAATCAATTCCCTGATTATAGGGATCAAATCAAAAGTTGAAAATTCAAGATCAAGCTCGCCGCTTTCGAGCTGGGTGATGGCTTCAAGATCATCCACAAGGCTGACCATTCTGTTCACACTCTTTTCCGCACGCTGGAGGTATGACCTGTTTATAGATGGATCTTCAAGCCCTCCATCAAGCAAGGTCATGATATATCCTTGTATATTAAAGATTGGAGTCTTAAGCTCGTGGCCAACATTGCCAAGGAATTCCTTCCTGTAATTTTCAAGCTTCTTAAGGCGTTCGATCTCCCCTGTTCTTTCCTTTTGCCAGCGTTCGATAGTGAGGTCAAGCTCATGGATAAAATCGGGTTCCCCTTTGAACTGTGGATCTATCCTGGATACAATCTTATTCAGTCTGTCGAACAGGAAATATTTAAATATGATATAGAGGATAAGTGAAGAACAAATGAAGAATGCAGCGATGATCTTAAATTCCTTCAGATCATTGAACAGATCCAGAATAAACAGCAATGCTGAAAGAAGCGTTGATGTGAGAATGCTAAGATAGAAGGGACGTGTAAGCTTTTTCAATACCGTTAAAAATCAAATTTATATCCAACACCTTTGACTGTGCGGATGAATTCATCGCCAAGCTTTTCGCGCAGCTTTCTGATGTGTACATCGATGGTACGATCTCCTACCACCACATCTTCTCCCCACACTTTTTCAAGTATGGTATTTCTCGTAAACACTTTACCTGGCTGTGATGCAAGAAGCTCAAGCAATTCAAATTCTTTACGCGGAAGATTGAGCTCTTTGCCTCCCAGGCCAACAATAAACTTTTCACGATCAATAGTAAGCTCACCGAATGTCTGAACACTCGTATGCTCAGGCTTGCCCTTTCTTCTCAGCAACGCTTTCACTCTGCTCACAAACACCTTGGGCTTGATCGGTTTTGTGATGTAATCATCAGCTCCTGAATCGAAGCCCGCGATCTGTGAGTAATCTTCATTTCTGGCAGTAAGAAAAGTGATCACTGAATTTTCAAGCTTTTTGTTTTCTCTTAACGAGCGGCAGGTTTCAATGCCATCCATGTCGGGCATCATCACATCAAGAATGATAAGATCCGGTTCTTCCTTATCCGCCACCCTGATCGCCTCAGCGCCGTTGCTGGCCGTACATACAATGTATCCTTCTTTTGAAAGATTATACGCAAGAAATTCCAGAATATCCGGTTCATCGTCAACAAGCAATATCTTCTGTACACTCATGCATTGATTTTTTTACAAAGGTACTCCCGGAAATAGCTGTAAACACTAGCACTTCGGATACTTAACATTTATTTAACCTCAATACACATTAAGGTAACATCATCAACCTGCTCATGTGTTCCTTTCCAGCTATCAAAGAATTCACTGATCTTCTGAGACTGAACATTGACAGGCTGCTGTGCTGTTGATTTTATCAATGACTTGAAATTTTTTACCATGAGCTTCTTGCCCTTTGGCCCGCCAAACTGGTCTGCAAAACCATCACTGAACATATAGATTCTGTCTTTCGTTTCAAGCTGTAATATGGTGGTTTTAAACGAAATAGGATGTGAACATTCGAACGAGCCACCAATGGAACGTTTGGTTGCTGGTACATCAATCAGCTCATTTTTACCAGAGAGGTAAACGAACGATGGACGCATGGCTGAAGCAATGTGTAACTCATTTGTTTTTTCATCAAGCATCGCAATTGAAATATCCATTCCATCCCTTGCGTCGCTTCCATTCGTTTTCAGAGCATAGCAAAGATCTCTGTCCAATTCTTCAAGGATTTTAGATGGTTCGAAGATGCCTTTTGCTATTACGATCTGGTTTAAAAGAGATGAACCGATCATGCTCATCATTGCTCCCGGGACACCATGGCCCGTGCAGTCAGCGACAGCCATCAGCTTCAGCGAGTGATCATTATTGATGCATTTCCTGAACCAGTAAAAATCTCCGCTCACAATATTTCTTGGCTGGAAAAAAACAAAAAAGTCCGGAAAGCTTTTTCCAATCATCTCCTCGGATGGAAGGAAAGCTGCCTGAATACGACGGGCGTAGCGGATGCTGTCCGTGATCTCTATATTCTTTACCTCGATCTCTTCATACGCTTTCCGAAGTTCCACATGCTTAAGCCGGTTCAGCTCAGCTTCTTTCTTTACCAGCTGGATCTCTGTTAGGGATTCTGCATTCTTCAGCTTGATCTCTGCTTCGCGGATGTATGTCTTTTCCTTCAGCTCGTGATACAATTCATAGTAATGCAATGCACACTTATAATCTTTCTGCCAGACCGCGATCCTATACTTCAGGTAAAAAAGATCATACTGGTTGTTCTGGTAATTAATTTCTTTTGAGACCTCAATCGCTTTTTCAACAAGCGGAATAGCTTCTTCGATCCTGCCAAGATCAATCAGAATACGCCCGAAATCACCTCCAACGATCGTGATCCCAATTTTAAAATCATTCTCATAGGCTTTTTCATAAAGCTTTGTCAGTATCGAGATGCACTGGTCAACTTCACCTATCGCATAATGCAGCTTACCCAGTCTCAGGTTGGTTACACCAGACCCTGCAAGATCATTCAGGTCAGCATAGATCGATGCGACGTATTGCAGGTTCGCTTTGGCTTCATCAAAACGCTTTAGCTCAATGAACACTTCTGCCTGGTTTCCAAGAAGGTTTGCATGCAAATGGAGATCAGGATAATGAGGGATCATATCCAGTCCACGAGTAAGGCTGTTCAATGATTTGGTATTGTCACCAAGTATGTTGTAGAGATGGCCTAACCCATTATGGATTCGTATAGTGTTTTCGATATCACCATCCTCTTCGGCCAGCATCAGGCCTTTTATAAAGTTTTCTGCAGAGCTGGAATAGTCACCAAGGTTTCTGAAGCAACAACCGCATAGATAATAGGCATACGATAGGCTTTTATCATCATTTCCATCGCTTAAAAGATCGAAGACACGGTCGATGCTTTTGAAAAACAATTCATGCAATGCACGATGATGATAAGAATAGGCAGCGAGGAGTAATGCCTGTACAAGATCCTTTTTATTCTCAGAATCTTCAGCGATAGTCAATGCCTGTTGTGCAAACGTGAATGACTTTTCCCTGTTATTGTACTTATATTTTTCGGCTAAAGAGAGAAGCTCAGATACAGAAAGCTGCAGGGACGCTGAAGTAGTTGTCATTCAGCTAAAGTTACAAGAAAAGCTATTCAGCCACAACTGTATTAACCTCAGGAACCATTCGTTTAAGCAAGGCTTCGATGCCAGCTTTTAAAGTAAAAGACGCACTTGGACATCCACTGCATGAACCTTTCAGTTTTACCGTAACAACACCATTGTGAAAAGACTTAAAACTGATTGCTCCACCATCCTGTTCTACAGCAGGACGGATATATTCATCAAGGAGTGATACGATCTTCTTTTCAAGTTCATCATATCCTTCAGAAGGGTCAGGGGTTGAATCTGTGATCTCTCCTTTTGCTGTGGCAACACGGTCAACAAGGACCGGCTTTCTTGCCTGAAGATATCCACCTATGAATTCTCTTAGCTCGTTCATCACATCTTCCCAGTCAACATGATCTGTTTTGGTAAGTGTAACATAATTTGAAGCGATAAAGACTGACGAAATAAACGGAAACTTAAGTAATTCAAGAGCAAGAGGAGACTTCCCTGCATTTGCCAATGAAGTGAACTCAAGCGCCTCGCCCTTTATAAGCAGGGTATTTGCCACAAATTTCATGGCAGAAGGATTGGGTGTTCCTTCGGCATATATAACTACAGGGATTGCTGCTGTTTCCATCTCGCTCAATAAATTTTTACAAAGATACATTGAAAACGAGTTTTTTCGGCATTCATTGCTGCTGTAACCTCTTACCTTTGCTGCTGTGTCAGATAGATCCAAAACAGATTTCCTTGTAATCGGTTCAGGCATTGCAGGTTTGTCCTATGCCTTAAAGGTCGCAGAGTACGGCAAGGTTGTACTCATTACAAAAGCCAATGAGGATGAGTCAAATACCAAATATGCACAAGGCGGCATTGCGGCAGTAATGCATGAACCCGACAGCTATGAAAAACACATACAGGATACCCTGATCGCCGGAGATGGTCTCTGTAATGAAGAAATTGTGCGCATGGTTGTTACAGAATCAACCGCACGTATCAGAGAGCTGATCGAATGGGGCGCCCAATTTGACAAGTCTCCTGACGGAACTTATGCATTAGCCAGGGAAGGTGGGCACAGTGAACACCGTATCCTGCACCATAAAGACAGCACCGGGTTTGAAATTGAACGCGCTCTTTTACACCAGGTTCACACACATTCAAACATTGATGTAAGGCCACATCATTTTGCCATTGATATTATCACACAGCATCATCTGGGTGAAGAAGTGAACAGTAGAACACCTGGCGTTGAGTGCTATGGGGCATATATTCTTGATACAAAAAGTGGAAAGGTGGAAACCCTGTTGTCTCGCCAGACATTGATCGCAACAGGTGGAGCAGGCCATGTGTATGGCACCACAACCAATCCTATTATTGCTACAGGTGATGGGATTTCCATGGTTTACAGGGCAAAAGGGAAAGTGGAGAACATGGAATTCATTCAGTTTCATCCAACATCGCTATACCATCCATCGGAGCATCCATCCTTTCTCATTACTGAAGCGATGAGAGGTTCTGGAGCTTTGCTGAAAACAAGGGATGAAAAGGAATTCATGTTCAAATATGATGATCGGGGAAACCTGGCTCCGAGAGATATTGTTGCGCGTGCGATCGACAATGAAATGAAGATCAGGGGTGACGAATATGTATACCTCGATTGCAGGCATATCCCGTTTAAAGAACTGGTTGAGCATTTTCCAAACATCTATCAGAAATGCCTGTCGATAGGTCTTGATATTTCCAAAGATATGATCCCTGTAGTCCCTGCAGCTCATTACCTGTGTGGAGGGATCAAAGTGGATGAATACGCCCGTACAAGCATTAAAAATTTATATGCTGCCGGAGAATGTTCTTCAACCGGCCTGCATGGCGCCAACAGGCTCGCCAGCAACTCACTTCTTGAAGCTGTCGTTTATGCTCATCGGGCTTCCCTGAAATCAACAGAGGAATTCAGTTCAGTGAACTTTTGTGTAGGGATCCCTGACTGGAATGCGGAAGGCACTGAACATCCTGAGGAAATGATCCTGATCACTCAGTCTCTCAAGGAGGTTCAGGAGATCATGAGCAACTATGTAGGTATTGTACGATCAGATCTGCGACTTAAACGTGCCCTCGACAGGCTTGAAATCATATACACTGAAAATGAGGATCTGTATGACAAAACTACAGTGTCAGTGAAGCTTTGTGAGCTCCGTAACATCATCAATGTAGCCTACATCATTATTAAACACGCCAGGCAACGTAAGGAAAGCCGGGGATTGCATTTCAGCATCGACCATCCACGAATCGCATAGGTTTGTCCTTTCACTTAAAGGATAACCTCAAAATTTATTACCAAGGCTTATAAAGAAAATAATAAGATAACACTCCTTTAACTCCAGTAAGGAAACACTTATTTTTTTATCTTTAATTTTGAGCTGTCTAGAGCGACAAGGGTTTCAACGATCCCAACCACATGAGAAAATATTACCTGTTAATTCTGTTCGTCAGCTTGTTTTTAACAAGCAGATCCTATACACAAACACCCACAAGCTGTCTTGAAATCGAAAGCATTCTCGTAGATGCCTGCGGAACACCGGAATGGGAAAATGAAATGGTGCGGTTTACTGTCGGCCCAACAGCTCTGAACCTTAGCGCTATAACGGTTTCCTGGCCGAACAACATTTTCCGCGGACTTTGTCAGAATGCGACTACAGCGAATGCCGTGTCCAATCTGAATGCGACAATTCAAGGCTGTGGATATCTGAAAGAGCCTGTAGGAGGTGTATTGCCTGCAGGAGCAAAAGTGCTGTTCTTTACGGATGTCAATGTAAGCACCACAGCAAACTCCTTCACGAACCTGAACGATACGCTCATCGCCATCTTCCAGTGCTCAGGGAATAGCGCAGGACACTTTGTAAATTACAATTCCTCACCTGGAATCAGAACGTTGACAATCGGATTTTCTAGTCCGGCTGGCTGCAGCGACCAGGTGACCTATGATCGTTCACTGATGGTCAACCAGAATGGAACAACGGGAGGTTCATCAGCACTTCTTGATGGTGGCAGGGTAGATTTCAGCTGGAACGGCACACCAGATTATGTGAATTCAGGTTGCCAGGCTCCGTTTACACCACTTACCGTTTCTGCTGGCAGCAATTTGTCAGAATGTTCAGGAGATCCGGTAACAATTAATGGAAGTGTGACCGGAAATTATTCATCACTATTCTGGAGCGGTGGTACGGGAACGTTTTCCACACTTACAAATGACACAACCGTTTACACTCCGGGTATCGGGGAAAGCGGTGTAGTTACGCTGACATTGAATGTCATCAGTGCATGTAATGATACAGCAAGTTCAGCAATGACTGTTACGATCAATACAATACCTTCGGCATCTATCAGCTTATCAGGGAATGACACGATCTGTGCAGGTTCCTCGGTCACACTGACTGGATCAGGAGGAAGCACATACCTGTGGAACACAACCTCAACTCTGCCCTCCATCCAGGTAACCGTATCAGGAACATACACCTTAACGGCCTCAAACAACTGTGGCAGCTCAACGGCTGAACAGGCAATTACAGTACTCCCACTTCCGGCGACTGCTATTCAACCTTCCGGACCTGTGACTATTTGCACTGGAAACACAGCCACACTAACTGCCTCAGGTGCAGAAACCTATCTGTGGACGGATGGAACAACAGGCACATCGATCACTGTGAGTCAGGCCGGAACATATACTGTAACCGGATATACTTCATACTGCGGTTCTTTGCAGGCTAGCGTTACGGTATCTGTCGGGACAAGTCCTGATGTCCTCATCAGCTCCGGTTCACCTGCGTTTTGCGAAGGATCAACACTTACACTTAATGCAACAGGAGCAGATACTTATTTGTGGTCGGATGGCAGCACAAGTGCTTCTATCACGGTTACACAAGGTGGTTCGTATTCAGTGACAGGAACGAACAGCTGTGGTACTGATTCAGCTTCTCTTGCTGTCAACACTATAGCAGAGCCAGTGGCAACGGTTACAGGCACAAAGGCGATCTGCAATGGAATGTCAACAGCACTCACTGCTTCTGGTGGAGATACTTTCACCTGGTCAACCGGTGAAACTTCAGCCACAGTGAATTATTCATCAGCTCTTACTGCGTATGTTATCGTTAACAATGCCTGTGGAGATGATACAGCGCATTTCACGATCACGACATCCACAGTGTTCTCTTCATTCACTGCAAATACAATTACAGGTGTTGAACCACTGGAGGTCATTTTTACAAACACATCCCAGAATTCTGCATTAAACAGCTGGAATTTCGGTGACGGCGGTTCATCATCAGAATACTCACCAACCCATACTTATGAAGCCGGAACTTTCCTGGTGATTCTGACCTCGACAAGCCCTGAAGGCTGTGTTGATACCTCTTCCGTCACAATCATGGTGCAGGATGCGGTCAGCAGCTTATCTGTGCCCAACGTCTTCACACCAAACGGTGACAGCAAGAATGACATTTTCTCTTTTACTTATAAAGCCATTGCTGAATTCCATGCAGAAATCTATGATCGCTGGGGATTGAAAATTGCCACTGTCACCGACATTGATCAGGGATGGGACGGCTACACAGATTCAGGGAAAGCGGCATCCACAGGAACCTATTTTTATATCATTACCGCCAAAGGCCACGACGATATTGAGTATAAAAAACAGGACAGCTTTATGCTCTTCAGGTAGTTTCCGAAATTCCAAGGAAATCTTTTTCAAATTTGAACTTTAATAAAGCCTTAACCTGCTCTTATCAGCCTGTTAATTAGCTATTCCGTACCTTTGCGGCACAAATTTTTGAAGGACAGGAGCTCATGGCCAGGCGAAACACTTATTTGTTCAGAATCCTTCCTGTTTTCATTTTCGCCTTTCTTGGCATAAAAGGAATTTGTCAGCCAAAGCTTATCATCAACGAAGTATCTCAAGGGACCAGCGCGAAAGAATATGTCGAGCTGCTTGTAATGGGAACCCCTTCATGCAGCAGCTCAAACTGCATGGACCTGAGAGGATTTTATATTGATGACAACAATGGATTCTATGCAGCCGGAGGGAGTGTTGGAATTGCACCCGGAATCGTGAGGTTCACCCAGGATCCACGATGGGCCTGTGTTCCCTTTGGTACCTTGATCGTTGTGTATAACGATATTGATGTCAACCTATCTCTGCCGCCTGATGACCTCAGCATGACAGATGGCAACTGCAGAATGATCATACCTGCCAATGATTGCAGCCTGTTTGAACGACATACGTCAGCACCCACAGGATCAAATTCAACGATCCCAACCAGCGGGTTTATTCCCTGCGGAAGCTGGAGCACGCTTGCCATGTCAAATGGCGGAGACTCTTTCCAGGTAATCAATCCGACAAACCTGACAACAGCTGAATTTGCGGTAAGCTACGCAAACAACCAGAGTAACACAATGATCTATTTCAATGTGACGATGGGAAACTCGGTGATGTATAATGCAAACCTTGTTGACAACAACCCTTTCGACCAGGCCAATTGGACATATGGAGTTGTACCCACATTTGAAACCCCTGGATCACCAAACAATGCAGCCAATAGTGCATGGATCTCACAGATGAATAATAACTGTTCACCCTTTCCTGCACCTGTGATCACCTCCACCTCAACGGATGAAACATGCAACTGCAATGGCACAGCGACAGTAACGGTGACAGGCGGGATCAGACCTTATACATATTCCTGGGACAGCGGGATCACATCCACAGATTCATTAGCATCAGGCCTTTGTGAAGGATCTTACATTGTAAACGTAACAGCTGCCAATGGCTGTGTTGTTTCTGACACGATTGAAGTAAATTCCTCTGCATCGATCTCCATCACTACAAACAAGAATGATCTCACATGCAACGGATCATCGGATGGTACAGCAGCTGTGACTGTTTCCGGTGGCACAGGTCTCAGCTATACCTGGAATCCACCTGTATCGAGCACTGCGAATGCGTCTAATCTTTCTCCCGGAACATACACAGTTACCGTCAGTGAATCAGGTGGCTGTGGTGTTACAAATTCCTTTGTGATCACTGAACCTGTCGCTTTATCAGTACAGACCGCCTATAAGGATGCAAGCTGCTTTGGAACTTGTAACGGCGAAGCTTCTGTACTACCATCCGGAGGAACAGCTCCTTATTCATACTCTTGGTCAACAGGACAAACAACTGACTCAGTAACCGGCTTATGTGCCGGACAGGTTTGTGTAAGAGTCACGGATGCGAATGGATGCTTCATTGATACATGCCTTACGCTTTTACAACCTGATGCGATACTGCTTACGGTTACGACATCCAATTCAACATGCAATCTGCCAACAGGTTCTGCTTCAGTAAATGTCAGCGGAGGAAACTCGCCTTACACCTATTCATGGACTGGGGGAAGCACCTCAAACACAGCCAGTTCACTGACACCAGGATTGTATTGCATTACAGTAACTGACAGCAGCGGATGTGTTGACTCAGTTTGTGTGAACGTTGGAAACACTCCGGGAGTATCATCAAGTCTTGCTGCATCTACAAATGCAACGTGCTACAATTACTGCAACGGTACAGCCTTGGTAAGCTCATCAGGAGGACAACTTCCCTACACTTATTCATGGCTACCGATCAGCAGCACCGGACCTGATGCATCATCGCTTTGCCAGGGCACTTATACAGCGATCGTCACAGATGCATCATCCTGCAAGGATACTGTACATGTCATCATCACTGAACCTGATGAGCTGATCGTCATCCCGGTTATTCCTGCTACCCTCTGCATTGGGGAAGATGTAACACTCACAGCGACAACATCAGGAGGTACTGGCACGAATACACTCACCTGGAGTCCTCAAGGTCCTCTTGTTTCACCAGATACAACTTCAACATATACTGTTTCCGCCATTGATCAGAACGGCTGCTCATCAGCAACATACAATGTAACAGTGAATGTATTTCAACCATTGAACATCAGTGTCAATACACCGCTACCTGTTTGTCCTGGTGGCTCTGTTACCTTAAATACCTCTGTCAACGGAGGGAATGGAGCCTACAACTACAGCTGGATTCCCACAGGAAACACCACAGCATCACTCACACTGTCGCCTGCAGTTGAAGGAACATACACTGTTGTTGTAACAGATGGATGCACCACTCCACCTGATACAGCTGTTGTTGAAGTTGTGATAAACAATGCTTCGCCTGTTTCGTTTACTGTCGATACAACGTCAGGATGCGTACCTTTTTGTGTAACCTTAACTGACCACACACCAGGTTCAGTTAATTCCATCTGGACAATCGATGGCGTCACTAAATCAGGATCAGTAGCTGAATTCTGCTTTGATGAGCCCGGACAATTCGATCTTGATCTGTCTGTAAACGGTGCGAACGGATGTTCAGGCGTGATCCATTTTGATGAATACTTTACATCATTTGCCACTCCTGCAGCTTCCTTTACAGCATCATCTTCTCAGGTTACCATCTTCAATCCAACTGTTGAATTCATCAATACATCACAAGATGCATCCATGGTTGAATGGTTTATCAGTGACAGTGTTTACACAAGAGACAGCATCCTCTACACATTCGCTGATACAGGATGCTACAACATCTTCCTGAAAGCCTATTCCACAACAGGATGTTATGACTCCACAGAAAAAGAAGTCTGTGTTAAGGATGATTACGCTGTTTACATTCCAAATGCATTCAGTCCGAATGGTGATGGAACAAACGATACATTCGGGCCTATCGGTAATGGTATTGCTTCATCTGACTTTCTGTTTCAGATCTTTGATCGATGGGGAAATCTTGTGTTCCAATCGACAGATCACTTAAAGAACTGGAATGGCAAGAGTAACAATGGATCATCCACTTCTGTGGAAGATGTTTATGTTTACAAAGTCAGGATCCTGGATACATCCGGAAATTTACATACTTATAAAGGCTCTGTGACTCTTGTCAAATGATCAGTTAACGATCAGATGAATTTTCTCTCACTGGCTTCTTTTTCATCAACACAGATTCCAGGACAATGCACTGATCGAAATGACTGGAACGATCTGTATCAGTAGTTACCGCGATAAAAACAGGTTCAGGCTTCTCTTTCTTTTTCGCTTTTTTCATGACGTGAAGTTTCCGTTTTAGTCAACATGAATCGTGCGTAACCAGAGTAATTTCAACTCCTGTTAAAAAGTATTTCACTCTTTTGTTTCTTCTTGCTTTGTATTCACATGTGTAAAGTATGATGTTTCTGGTGCTTCTGGCTTCCTGTTTGCAATGATGGGGTGTGTACCTTGTATTAGTTGATTTCAGTTCTGCCTCCATTCATGCCCTTGGATATGCCGCATGCATTGCCCAGCATACAGGCCATGAGCTTACGCTTTTCCATCAGCTTACGATCGATGATTCACTTGAAGATGATATTGATCCGTTTGTCAAGGAAAAGCGAATGAAGGAAGCCAGGGTCGAGCTTGAGAGGATCAGCAATTTTGCAAACCCTAAACAGAATTTAAAATTCCATTATGAAGTTTATGATGATTATTCGGAAGTCGATCTGAAAAAGATGATACTTCGTAAAGAGATCGTCCTTGCATTTGGTGGAATTTCAAAAGAAGACAAGATCCGCAAATGGCTGTTCGGCAGCAGGACAGCAGACTTTATCGAACTGGGATTCTGCAATTTTGTCGCGGTACCTGAAACGGCATGTCTTGGCCTGCCGGATGAAGTTCTCTTCCCGGTAAGTGGCGAAGGACAAACAGAAGGTGCTTTAAAGTTCCTTACTGACCATAAGCTTGTGGGAAAATCAAAAGTCACGCAACTGTGGCTGAAAAAGGCCGGTAAGCATAAGGAAGTAAAACCCAGCCCACATCCCTTTGTTGATCTGATCGAGCTGGAAGTAAAAGATTACCATCAGGCATTAAACGAAGAAATTGAGGAACGTGACCCAAAGCTTCTTTGTATCGTTGCAGGTAGTAAGAACTCTGGTGGAAGCTTTGAAACAGGACTGGCGCAAAAGCTTTCATTATCTCTTCCGGTGCCTATGCTCGTTATTCTGGAAAAACTATAGAACGATGCAGGCTGCAACTGTCAGGTTGGAATGCTCATCAATGAGAATCGCGCGACCATTTCCAGCCACCTTCTGAAATGGATCAAGATAAACTGGCACAGCCGTTTTAAACATGACTCTTCCAATGTCATTAAAATGCAATTCCTTGCTGCTCGTGTCTACCTTCAAGTCCATCACACTGATTCTATGTTCAACATCTTTAACAAGAACATGAGTGACAAATGAATTGCTCTGAAGAATATAGCGCTTACCTGGCATCAGGACGTCTGATTCGCTAAACCAGGTTAACATCATCGTTACAGAATGTGAAGGGTCAATCTTATCTTCTTCACAAACCATAAGGTCACCGCGTTTAAGCTCCACATCAGTAGATAACTGTAAGGTAACGCTGCGATGCTTTTCAGCAACATCCATACGCTTATCTCCTGATTTAATGCTCGTGATCTCAGAAATATCTCCTGGTACGATCCTGATCTTTTCTCTTTCTGATATTTTACCGCTGAGCACAATGCCAGAATAGAATTTTATACCTGCCTCATCCTTCGTAACATGTTGAATTCTCAAGCGGAATGGTGATTTGTGTTCAACAAGCCTGATGTCTTCAAGGAATGACATCAATGTTTCACCAGTGTACCATGGCATGTTCACTGAGGATTCCACGACATTATCACCTTGCAAGGCAGATACTGGAATGAATTGGTGTTCAAATGAAAACTGAAAGTCAAGATCAGAAAACTGTTTCACAACCTTGTCAAATACGCTTTTATCGAAACCTGTACGATCCATTTTATTAATGGCTATGGCGACATGTCGAATACCCATCATGGAAAGCAGCATGGCATGTCGCTTCGTCTGTTCAGTAACGCCATTCAACGCATCGATCAGAATAATTGCTGCATCGGAATTTGAAGCTGCAGTAACCAGGTTTCGTGTAAATTCAAAATGCCCTGGAGCATCTGCTATAATGTATTTCCTTTTGGAAGAACTGAAATATCTGTAGGCAACATCGATGGTTATGCCCTGCTCGCGTTCCGCCTTAAGTCCATCTGTCAATTTTGAAAGGTCATACTGACTACTGCCATCTCGCAATAATGAACCAAGCTGATCAAGGTATATTGAACCATGATCGTACAGCAGCCTTCCGATGAGCGTACTCTTGCCATCATCAACACTTCCAGCTGTCAGGAACCTTAGAATATCCATCAGAAATAACCCATTCGTTTACGGTCTTCCATAGCTGTTTCCGATACCCGGTCATCGATGCGTGTCTCACCACGTTCACTGATCTTCGTACGCCTTAATTCTTCAATCACTTCATCTGCATTTGATGCCGATGATTCAATTGCTGCGGTACAGGTCATGTCACCAACAGTCCGGTAACGTACGTTTTTAATTACAACCTGCTCGCTTCCATCAAGTGTTATATAAGGACATACAGCAACGAGCTGATCATTGTGAACGATCACTTCTCTCGTGTGTGAATAATAGATTGAAGGAAGCACGATCTGTTCACGTTTGATGTAGTTCCATACATCAAGTTCAGTCCAGTTGCTGATCGGGAACGAACGAACATGTTCACCTTCGGAAATACGACCATTCAGTATGTTCCATAACTCAGGCCTTTGACATCCGGGATTCCATTGACCGGATTTATCCCTTACAGAAAAGACACGTTCCTTGGCTCTTGCCTTCTCTTCATCTCTACGTGCTCCACCGATCAGCACATCGAATGAAAACTCTTTTATTGTATCTAAAAGCGTGTGTGTTTGCAATGCATTTCGTGAAGGCAGCTTGCCAATAGCATCAGGAAGGTTTTTATTCTTTATCGTATCCTCGACAAGCCTGACAATAAGCGTTGATCTTGTACCAGATACAAGCGCATCACGAAAGGCTAATGCCTCAGGAAAGTTATGCCCGGTATCTACATGCAACAATGGGAAAGGTATTTTCCCGGGTGAGAACGCCTTTAATGACAGGTGAAAGAGCACAGTTGAATCTTTACCTCCGGAAAATAATAATACGGGTCTGCGAAACTGCGAGGCAGTCTCCCGAAGAATTGATATCGCTTCTGATTCAAGATAGTCAAGGTACTCCACGATTTCTTTCTTCTAAAATTAGTAACGCAAACCAAACGTCTCTAGCAAATTTAAGAATACAAACACATCTATACAGCAACTCAGGACATTAGGTACAATTTTAGTAACTGAGTCCAAAGCAAAGATCGAGAACGATATGAAGGGACAGCTACAATTGCTTCTGGCTTGTGCGCTATATGCCGGATCCACAAGTTTATCCATCGCACAACCTATTAAAACAGAAATCCGAAAAGATCATCACGGCTATACTTTATACAGAGATGGAAAGCCTTACTACATCAATGGGGCTGGTGGCTTCGGACACTTTGACAAGCTGAAAGACTATGGAGGAAATTCCATTCGACTATGGACAACCGATAATGCAGACCAGGTTCTTGATGAAGCTCAAAGGCTTGGACTAACTGTAACACTAGGGCTTTATGTCACTCCTGTACATTATGGAATGAACTACTCTGATCCGGCAGCAGTAGCTGTGCAGAAAGAGCGCATCAGAAAAGAAGTATTAAAGTATAAAGACCATCCTGCATTGCTTATGTGGGGCGTTGGAAATGAAGTGGGGCTGGTGTCTTACGATAAAAACATGTTTAGAGCATTGCAGGATATCGCGAAGATGATCCATGAAATCGACACCAATCACCTGACTACAACCATGCTTGCCGGAGCACCCGTAAAGCAGGTCAGGCTGATAAGAAAATTATGTCCTGACATCGATATACTCTCGATCAATGCATTTAAGGAAGTCACTGTCATCTATAATAAGATCGCTGAAGCAAGATGGAAAAAGCCTTACCTGATCTCTGAATACGGGCCGACAGGATACTGGGAAAGCACTACAACCAGCTGGGGTGCATTCCTGGAAGAAAACAGCTCGCAGAAAGCGAAAGCATGCAGCCTTCGTTATGCAGCCATACGCAACCAGAAAAATTGTGTTGGCTGTTACCTATTTCTATGGGGACATAAACAGGAACGAACCAATACACTCTTTTCGCTCATTCTTGAATCCGGTCACGAAACAGAAACACTCGATGTGATGGAGGTCAACTGGAAAGGAAAAAGTGAGCGCAAGAACCTCGCACCGCGGATCACCCGTGTTGTACTGGATGGCCGCGAAGCACATCAGGATATCAAGATCAAATCAGAATACACCTACAGGGCAAAAATTTATGCTACTGATCCTGAAAATGAAAAGCTGACTTATTACTGGGAGATCCTTCATGAAACAACTGATCTCAAGAATGGTGAAGGAGAACGGAAACCTGACTGGGTGCCGGGATTAATAAAGAATACAAACAGCGCACAGATCCAGTTCAACGCACCTGAGAAGCCTGGAGCTTACAGACTGTTTGTATATGCATATGATAATCACAACCATGTAGCAACGGCGAACATTCCGTTCCTCGTGGAAAGGTAGAATGAACGTAAACTGAGTAAGACATATAAGTAAACAAGAGTGAAACCTGAACGAGATGGAGGATAATTACAAACCAACGTACCCTTTTGCAACTGCACCAACACGAAAAGAAAAGATCACGCTCAGGATACTCATCGTGTGTGCGCTTGGTTGCATGGCAATATTCCTGGGATGGTTCTTTTCAACTGTGGAACCGGGGAAGGCATGGCTGTACTACCCATTTACCATCGCACTGCTTTTCAAGCTGCTGAAGATGCTCCACGAATGGTATCACTACCTGGATATCAGTGTACCTGTAAAACCAGAACCGAAAAAAACCTGGACAGTCGACATGCTTACGACAGCCTGTCCGGGCGAACCTTACGAGATGTTTGAAGAAACACTCAAAGCCATGGTGGCCGTGAAGTATCCTCACACGAGTTACCTGTGCGATGAAGGAGATGATCCTAAGCTCAAAAAACTTTGTGAAGAGCTTGGCGTGGTACATGTGACACGTATCGACAAAACCGACGCAAAAGCAGGAAATATTAACAATGCGCTTAGGCAGGCTACAGGTGAGCTCTGTGTAGTTATGGATCCGGATCACGTACCTCATCCCGATTTTCTACACCGTGTAGTTGACTACTTTGAGGATGAAAAGATCGGATATGTCCAGATCGTACAAGGATATCATAACCAGCATGAATCCATTGTTGCACGAGGTGCCGCTGAACAAACCTATCACTTCTACGGTCCCATGATGATGTGTATGAACAGCTATGGTACTGTTCAGGCCATCGGAGCAAACTGTACGTTCAGAAGAAAAGCACTGGATGACATCGGAGGGCACGCACCAGGCCTTGCAGAAGACATGCACACATCCATGCAGATCCATGCAAAAGGATACCGTTCGGTGTATGTACCTGAAATGCTGACCCGTGGATTGGTTCCGGCATCCATGTCTGCTTTTTACAAACAACAGCTGAAATGGTCTCGTGGAACCTTCGAGCTGCTGTTTGTCACCTTTCCAAAGCTTTGTAAAAATTTCACCTGGAGACAGAACATTCACTATTTCACACTTCCGCTCTATTACCTTTTCGGTGTATTCAATTTCATTGACATCCTCATTCCATCAATTTCATTATTGATCGCTGACGTTGCATGGAATGTAGAGATCGACAAGTTCTTCCTTATTTTCTCTTTGCTCATCTGCTTATCCATGCTGATCCGAATGTATGCACAGCGATGGCTTATTGAAGAACATGAAAGAGGTCTTCATCTGATGGGCGGCGTGCTTCGTTTTGGCTGCTGGTGGGTATTCCTTGCAGGATTTATTTATTCTGTATTACGGATCAATGTGCCTTACATTCCTACACCCAAGGATAATGAGCCGGTCAACCAGATCAGGGTCAGCATACCAAATTTACTTATGGCATTGTTGATCATTGCAAGTGTGATCTATGGTTTGTCCATCGATTTCACTCCGTACAGTATTGCCATGTCGGGCTTCGCAATGATGAATGCAGGGATACTTCTTTTCACCGTGCTCATTGCACAGGAGAAGTTCCTGCTGAAAGTGAGAGACGTGATTGACAGGACGTTCACAGGAAAGTATGCATGGAAGCTTATTGATTATGGCAATCGCATTGTGGATTCCATCTGCGGACTTGTACGAAACAGTGTAGTTCTTTTCGCACTGATCATTGTAGCTATTTTCAGTACAGCACTCATCAACCATAATCAATCATTGACACTTGCCAGCCTTGCTCCTCCTGTGATGAAAGAAACCGGCGGATTTTTTACAGGAATCTACATTCCTGACCTGGAGCATAATCATTCCATGGATATCGTATTAAGGGAAGAAAAGAATTTCAATCAGACCTTTGATATTGTATCGTTATATGAAGCCTGGGGACCAAAGAGCATCAATGAGTTTCCGCATGAGCTATTAAAGAAGATCCGTGAACGTGGCTCAATCCCAATGATCACATGGGAGCCCTGGACCACAACATTCCCGGAATTCAAAAATGATCCTGACCTCTCACGTGAGCGGGAAGTCTGCAGAGCGATATTTGACGGCCGGTTTGACTTTTATATCAAGGCTTATGCAAAGCTGATCCGTGAGTACCAATGGCCTGTCTGTCTCAGGTTCGCGCATGAGCCAGATAATCCTGCATATCCATGGTCTGAAACAGGTGGTAACAGCAATGCGGAATATATCGCTGCCTTCAGGCATGTTGTTGAACTCTTCGAGCATGAAGGTGTATCGAACATCACATGGGTATGGAATCCATGGTCACCTAAGTCTCTTGACACACATTTCCCAGGCGGCCGGTATGTTGACTGGATCGGGTTAACGACATTGAACTATGGATACTCATCACCTGATATGAAGTGGTCGAGCTTTGATGACATCTATCGTCCGATCAGGAAAAAAGCCATGGTGATGAAAAAGCCGATCATGCTTGCAGAATTTGGCTCAACAGACTTTGGAGGTGACCGTGCAGCATGGCTGGAAGATGCCCTGCAGTCCATCTCGAAAAATTATAAAGAGATCAAGTCGGTCGTATTCTTTAATTCCAAACATGATAAGAACTGGCCAACACCATGGCGACCTGATGACACCACACGGTTCATCAACTGGACCATGAATGACCAGCATTGTGCAACTGTAATTAACAGGCACATGAAAACAAAGCATTTTGACAGAAAGCCATTTAATGTTACAGAACATCCGTTACAGAACACTGCGGTAAAAGAATACCATTCACCATTTATTTACTCAGGAAAAAATGGATACAACCTCGTTGTGAACGGAAAACCCTTCTACATAAAAGGCATTGCATACAATACAGAACATGACTGGCGTGACGGGCATTTACCACTTACACGAAAACAGCTTGAGAAAGATTTCGAAATGATCGCTGCCATGGGAGCAAATACGATCAGGCGATACAGCCCGGGGCCGTATGACGAAAACATTTTAAACATCGCGCATGAGAAGGGACTGAAGGTGATGTACGGATTCTGGTTTGATCCTAAGAAAGACTACTACCGGGACACTGCAGAAGTCAAGAGACAGATGGAGAAAGTGATCGATTATGTGCATCAATACAAAGATCATCCTGCGATCGTTGCGTGGAACGTTGGAAATGAAACCTGGGGATTGCTCAAGCACACCTACTATAAGCCTTATCTCACTGTGATCAGGAATCATTACATCAACATGGTGCAGCAACTGGCCGAAGAGATCCACAGGATCGATCCAACACGACCTGTACTCACTTCCATTGAACATGAAGAATACCAGATCAGGGGTGAGATCGCATGCTTCAGGGACATGGCCCCATCCATCGATATCCTTGGAATAAATTCATACTATAAGCAACAGATCTCTACGCTTGATGGGATCGCAACAGCCATGAATGAAGGAAGGCCTTATATGGTCACTGAATTCGGGCCACGCGGATACTGGGAGCCAAAGTTCAGCAAGGTGATGCAAAGCAGGGTGTGGGAAGATGAAGACCTTGGAAAAGCGGAATACTTCAAGGATCAGTGGGACCAATACATTTATCCGAACAAAGGGAAGAATGTGGGAGGCATTGCCTATTGCTGGAAAGAGCGCATGGAAGGTTCCGCAACATGGTTCGGGGTAACCGATCATGTGGGCAACAAAAAGCCCGGATACTATGCATTGAAAAGCTGCTTCCTTCAGCAGAAGTTCGCGGTTGAAGGACCTGCCAAGGTGCTGATCGATTGCAAAAAAAGAGACCAGGATGGCAAGTATGTCTTCGTAGCGAAAGTATATGGACACTCCAAAGGCAAGCTCACATACAAATGGAATTTCAACAGGGAAGAATACCTTGAAGAGATACAGTCGGTTGAATACACGGATAATCCGGCAATGGTCAGGCTCACGCTACCAGATCTTCCTTCAAAGTACAGGCTGTACCTGCATGTCACTGATGAAAACGGGAATGTTGTAACCGCATCCTATCCGGTGACTGTTGAAGGAACCTCGAAGAAGCTGATGAAACGAAACTGATCTTCTGATTACCGGAACATCTTTTCCAGTCCGTCGAACATATCTTCTGCGCGCTCTTCAGCTTCCTTCTTACTTGTAAAGACTTCATGAAAGTCATTTGAAGGATCTATGATCGGTGATTCAAGGTTAAGTTTGTAGCCATCGGGGTTCAATGTGATGACGAATGAAATATCCGCTGCGAGACGTGCAGCCCATCTGTTGTCAGATTCCTGGTTCCAGCTCAATTTTGCCATTCTGCAAAGGTAAGCGGATCACACCATTTCTACTGTTAAGAAATGGATGCACTGCTATTCAGCCTGGTACAAAATAATCAGTCAAACGATTAGCAACCTGCATTGTTTTTGTCTATATTCTTGACACAAACCTGACGGAATACCTGACAAATGGAAACAAGAAGCATCGTACACATGGACCTGGATTCATTTTTCGTTTCCGTTGAATGCCTGGAGAACAGCGATTTAAAAGACAAGCCTGTGTTGATTGGCGGAAGTGGAGACCGGGGAGTTGTGGCATCTTGCAGCTATGAAGCCCGGCGGTTTGGAGTGAGATCCGCAATGCCCATGAAGCTCGCCCGTCGCTTATGCCCGGACGCGATCATCATCCGTGGAGACCACGAACGCTATTCCTACTATTCGAATGTCGTTACAGACATTATACGCGACAGTGCACCCGTCTATGAAAAAGCTTCGATCGATGAATTTTACCTCGATCTCACGGGCATGGATAAGTTCTTCGGATGCTATAAATGGACCACTGAACTTCGTCAGAAGATCATGAAAGAAAGCGGCCTTCCGATCTCCTTCGGGTTATCACAGAACAAGACCGTTTCAAAGATCGCAACGGGCGAAGTGAAACCCAATGGGCAGACACAGATCTCCTACGGACTTGAAAAACCATTTCTAGCTCCACTGCCGGTGAAGAAGATCCCGATGGTAGGTGAAAAAACATACTCCCTGCTGCGTGGCCTTGGTGTAGAACGCGTCGAAACGATCCAGCAGATGCCTGTCACCCTGATGGAAAATGTGCTTGGTGAATCAGGCATCATCATCTGGAAAAAAGCGAACGGCATCGACAATACGCCTGTTGAGCCATACTCCGAAAGAAAATCGATCTCCACGGAAGAAACATTCCAGCAGGATACGATCGATATTGATATGCTCCAGGCATTGCTGGTGACCATGACTGAGAAGCTCGCCTTTCAGCTGAGAAGCGAGAAAAAACTCACCGCATGCATTACCGTCAAGGTGCGCTATTCAAACTTTGACACACATACCATGCAGGCTGCAATACCATATACATCCTGCGATCACATCCTGTTAAAGAAAGCCAGGGAACTCTTCACCAAACTTTATAATCGCAGGCTTCTCGTAAGGCTTGTTGGTGTACGGTTCAGTCACCTCGTCAATGGCCATTACCAGATCAACCTCTTTGAAGATTCCGAAGAGATCATCCGTTTATACCAGGCGATGGACAAGATGAAAGTCAAGTACGGCCAAGATGCGCTCGCCCGCGCTGTAAGCCTCGATCTTCAGACACGAAAAAAGGAAGCGCATCTCTTCAAAAAAGGAGGATAGGATGTACCTGAACTGTCATAGCTGTTTCAGCTTCCGCTATGGAGTGATGACGATCGAGGAGCTCCTAACCGCCGCCCAGGCAGCAGGCGCGGAAACGCTCGCACTCACGGACATCAACAACACATCGGGCTGTCTTGACTTTTTGAGACTCGCGCCAAAATTCAATATCAGACCGCTCATTGGTGTGGATTTCAGGAGAGGATCACAGCAGCAATACGTCGCGATCGCCCGGAATAAAGCAGGATTTGCAGAGATCAACCGATTTCTTTCAGGCCATCTGCACCATCACGCTGAAATTCCTCCACGTGCGCCGGCTTTTCAAAACGCCCTTGTGATCTATCCTTTCACTTACCAGGGACCTCTGAGAGAGAATGAATTCATCGGTGTTGCAACTGCTGACCTCAACCGTCTTCCCTTCTCAAAGCAGAAGGATCTCAAACACAAGCTGGTTGCCTTGCAGCCCGCCACATTCAGAAACAAGAAAGATCATAATGTACACAGGCTTTTACGTGCTGTTGATCTTAACACCCTGCTCACAAAGGTTCCCGCGAATGATCAGGCAACACTGAACGATCTGCTGTCAGACAGAAAGCTGCTCGAACAACGCTATTCAGAATATCCGTGGATCCTGGACAATACAAGACGCATCCTTTCAGAAGAGCCTGTTGACATGCAGTTCGGAAAGCCAAAGAACAAGCAGCTCTTCACCGGCGACAGGAACGTTGATCATCAGCTGCTGCGCAAGATCTCATACGAAGGACTGTCATACCGTTACGGCACGATCGACGCCACGCTTGAAGCAAGAATGGAAAAAGAGCTCGAGCTGATCATCACACAAGGCTTCTGCTCCTACTTCCTGATCAACTGGGATATTGTACAGTACGCCAAAAGCCGTGGCTATTATCATGTGGGGAGAGGCAGCGGCGCAAACAGTCTTGCAGCATATTCGCTCGGGATCACCAACGTGGATCCGATTGACCTTGACCTGTATTTCGAACGGTTCATGAATGAGTACAGAAAGAATCCGCCAGACTTCGACATTGACTTCTCATGGAAAGACCGGGATGACATCACACATTACATCTTCAATAAATACGGTAATGAGCATGTTGCCTTGCTGGGGTCATACAACACCTTCCAGTCCAACGCGATGATCCGTGAGCTCGGCAAAGTGTTCGGGCTACCCAAATCAGAGATCGACAAGCTCGTATCGATGAAGAGAAAGCCGGAAGACCTGGATCGCATCAGCTCACTGATCTTCCTGTACAGCAGACATCTTCATGATCTGCCCAATCACCTGAGCATTCATGCAAGCGGCATCATCATCTCGGAAGAGCCGATGTTCACATACACCGCGACCATCATGCCACCCAAAGGATTTCCAACCACACAATTCAGTATGCTTGAAGCAGAAGATGTCGGATTTTACAAGCTTGACATCCTTAGCCAGCGCGGACTTGGACACATCCGAGACACATTAGAGATCGTTAAGGAAAATACAGGAAACGAAATTGACATTCATGACATCAGGCGATTCAAGGACGATGAAAAGATCAAAGAGCATCTGCGTGAAGCACGTACCATGGGATGCTTTTATGTTGAATCACCGGCCATGCGCATGTTGCTGAAAAAGCTTGGCGCTGAAGATTACAAAGCGCTCGTTGCAGCAAGCTCGATCATCCGTCCCGGCGTTGCGCAATCAGGAATGATGAAAGCATACATCCAGCGTTTCAAGGATCCATCGGCACGCAAGTACATCCATCCTTTAATGAAAGAGCTCATGGAAGAAACCTATGGCATCATGGTGTACCAGGAAGATGTGATCAAAGTGGCGCACCATTTCGCGGGATTGACACTCGCTGAAGCGGATGTGCTAAGACGGGGAATGTCGGGAAAATTCAAGGCACGCGAAGAGTTTCAGAAAGCGCAGGATAAGTTCATTGAAGGATGCAGGAAAAAAGGATATCCTGAACACATCACACACGAAGTGTGGAGGCAGGTTGCAAGCTTCGCCGGATATTCATTCTCGAAAGGACATTCTGCATCCTTTGCTGTTGAAAGCTACCAGAGCATGTACCTCAAAGCCTATTATCCTCTTGAGTTCATGGTGGGTGTCATTAATAATTTCGGAGGATTCTACAGGACGGAGATGTATGTGCACGAAGCACGCATGAACGGAGCAAATATTCATGCGCCATGCATCAACAACAGCAGGCACCTGACATCTATCAAAGAGAAAGACATCTATCTTGGATTCATTCACCTGTCGGAACTCGAACAGAAAACCAGCGAAGCCATCATTGAAGAACGTGAACAGAATGGCCTGTTCATCAGCCTGGAAGATTTTATGCAACGGGTGCCCGTCAGCCGCGAGCAACTCAGGATCCTCATACGAATCAACGCGTTCCGGTTCACAGGCATCAGCAAGAAAGAACTGCAATGGAAGATGTATGGAGTTCTGGGACAGGCCCGCTCAACCAAAGTTGGCAACGAGCTTTTTCAGAAAGAAGATCAGTCGTGGACCTTGCCAGTGCTTGAACACAATCCGCTGGATGATGCGATTGATGAAGTTGAGATCCTTGGCTTTCCGTTATGCTCGCCATTCGACCTTCTGGAAAAGCCTGCTGACAGCACGATCAAGGCAGCGGATCTCAAATCGCTGATCGGAAAAACGATCTGCATGACGGGTTATCTTGTCACGATCAAATACACACGCACGATCAAAAATGAAGACATGGCCTTCGGATCTTTTCTTGACATGGAAGGACGATTTTTCGACACCACGCATTTTCCGAAGATCCTTGCAGCATCTCCTTTCAGAGGATCAGGATGTTATCTTATCAAAGGCCGTGTGGTTGAAGAGTTTGATTATCCAAGCCTGGATGTGGAATCCATGGAGAAGCTCCCGATGAAAGCCATGGATTAGTACCAATGATATATATCCTTTCGTAACTCGTTTCATAGTTTGTACTTTTAGTCTTTCGCTATGAAAGAAAAACCGGGAGATGTCCTCGAATATGTCAAGCCAAAGCGTATTCTGATACCTATTCTGATAGGACTCGGTGTTTCAACCTTTCTTCTGATCCGGAATTTTAAGCCTGAAGCATTTGACGGAATTGAATGGACCTGGCGCTCTACCTTCTGGATCGCCATGGCGCTTCTTATGGTGGTGATCCGGGATCTGGCGTATATGTACAGGATCCGTGTGCTTACAGAAAATGAACTCAGCTGGAGAAGAGCCTTCGATGTGATCATGCTTTGGGAGTTCGCTTCAGCAATCGCTCCTGCAGCATTGGGAGGCGGATTCGCGTTTGCCATTCTCATCCTTAACAAGGAGCGGATAAAAATGGGAAGAAGCATCTCCGTGATCATGTTCAGTTCTTTCCTCGATGGAATGTTCTTCGCACTCATAGCACCTCTTGTGTACTTCCTTGAAGGCAAGGACCGGATCTTTTCAAACATCAATACTGAATCCATGCAGCAGATCTCCTTCGGAGAAGGTTTGCTCTATACATTCTGGACCATCTATTTCGTCGTGCTCGCATACAAGCTGTTTGTCGCATATGCGCTGTTCGTTAATGCACGCGCAGTGAAATGGGCATTGATAAAGATCTTCTCGATCCGCTTTCTCAGGAGATGGCGATATAAAGTCATGCTCACGGGCAGCGACATGGTTACTGCAGCGAAAGAGCTACGTTCACAAGGAATTGGGTATTGGGTCAAATCGTTCTTCTGGACCTGTGTATCCTGGTCGGCACGATTCATCATCATCAACTGCATCATCCTTGCCTTTAGCAGTGAATGGCCTGACCAGTTCTTACTTTATGCGCGACAGGTCATCATGGGCATCCTGATGATCGGCAGCCCTACACCAGGCGGATCAGGCTTTGCAGAATGGTTCTTCGAAAACTTCCTTGGAGAGTTTATCAGAAATCCGACATTGACCGTCAGCCTTGCATTCCTATGGAGGCTGATCAGCTATTACCCATACCTTTTCGTTGGATCCATTGTATTACCGAAATGGGTCAAGCGTGTATTCAGCAATGAACCTTTTAAAAACTAAATAAGATCATGGAAAAAGAAATGAGATTCGGAACACGGGCTATTCATGCCGGACAAGAACCTGATCCTGCTACAGGTGCTATCATGACTCCGATCTTTCAGACATCAACCTATGTCCAGGAATCCCCTGGCAAGCATAAAGGATATGCGTATGCACGCGGGAAGAATCCGACACGGAATGCACTTGAAAAATGCATCGCATCGCTGGAAAATGCAAAGCACGGATTATGCTTCTCAAGCGGAATGGGTGCCATTGATGCGGTTGTAAAGCTATTGAAGCCAGGTGATGAAGTACTTGCAGGAGATGATCTTTATGGAGGAACATACAGGATGTTCACCAAAGTTTTCGGACAGTTCGGGATCAAGTTTCACTTTGTGAACATGAATGATCCTTCATCACTTTCAGCTCACATCAACAGCAACACAAAACTGATCTGGGTGGAAACACCTACCAACCCGATGATGAACATCGTGGATATTAAAGCGTGTGCTGATGTTGCAAAGAAGCATGACCTGATCCTTTGCGTTGACAATACATTTGCATCGCCATACCTGCAGAATCCACTTTCACTGGGCGCAAACATCGTGATGCATTCAGTGACAAAATACCTCGGGGGACATTCAGATGTTGTGATGGGAGCTTTGTGCATGAATGATGACTCCCTGTTTGAAAGACTCGCATTTATTCACAATTCCTGCGGAGCCACTCCGGGACCGATGGACAGCTTCCTGGTATTGAGAGGCATCAAAACACTTCACCTGAGAATGAAAGCGCATTGTGCAAATGGAAAGGCGATTGCAGAGTTTCTTAAATCACATCCAAAAGTGGATAAGGTTTACTGGCCAGGTTTTACTGATCATCCTAACCATTCAATCGCAAAATCACAGATGAAAGATTTTGGAGGAATGATCTCATTCACATTAAAAGGAAATTCATTGGATCAGGCATTCAGGCTGGCATCATCAACACGCGTATTCTCACTTGCAGAATCACTTGGTGGTGTAGAGTCACTGATCGGGCATCCGGCAACCATGACACATGCTTCAATTCCAAAAGCTGAAAGAGAGCGTGCAGGAGTAGTTGATTCATTACTCAGGCTGAGCGTTGGTGTGGAAGACATGGAAGACCTTGTAGAAGATCTTAAACAAGCGTTGTCATCCATATGACCCATTACTTTATAACCGGCAGCAGCAGCGGCATTGGAAGGGCTCTTTGTGAAGAGCTCTTTCAGTTTAAGGACCTTAAGGTTTATGGCATCGCGCGACGTCAGACACTGGAGCATCCTTATTACAATCATCACACGATCGATCTGTCTGAAACCAGTGAGGTCAGCAGATTTCAGTTTCCTCAAGTTGACGAAAAGGATGACGTTATACTTGTTAACAACGCGGGAACACTAGGAACTGTAGCAAAAGCAGGGCATCTTGATGAAAAAGGAATTGAACGTGGCTTTCATGTCAACCTGGTTTCAGTAGCCATGCTTTCAAACAAGTTTATTGATGTGTACAGAAAAGTGAAAGGCAGGAAAGTGATTCTGAATATCAGCTCAGGTGCCGGCAAAGCGCCGATTGACGGATGGAGCGTGTATTGTGCAACCAAGGCAGGACTTGATATGTTCAGCCGTGTGCTTGCAGAAGAGCAGAAGCTCAACAAGGAAGGATTTCATATTTTCTCTGTGGCTCCAGGCATTGTAGATACAGAAATGCAGCAGGAGATCAGAAAAGCTGACAGTATGCAGTTTAGCAGGATCGAAGATTTTAAACGCTATAAAGCAGAAGGCGAACTGACAGATCCTCAATTGATATCACATAAATTAATGCGTATATTAGATAATCCTGAAGACTTTAAAGAAACCGTGTTTTCAGTCAGAGATTTTTAACATGAAAAAAATTACTCTTACACTATTCGCCCTTGCTGCTGCATTTTCAGGCGTGAAGGCACAGGAGTTTCATTGCGGAACACCTGAACATGAACAAAAGATGAGGGCGTTGTATCCTCAGATCGCACAGGTCGAGGCAGAGCTCGAGCTTGAAACACGAAACTTTTCAGAAGAAAGAAGTGCACCTCCGGTTTATGTGATTCCGGTGGTATTCCATGTTATCCATCAGAACGGAAATGAGAACATTCCTGATGCCAACATTTATGACCAGCTGAGAATATTAAATGAAGATTTCAGAAAGCTGAATGAAGACACTTCTGACATCATCACTTCATTTAAAAATGTTGCAGCAGATGCGGAGATAGAATTCAGACTGGCCCAGAAGGATCCGAATGGCAACTGTACAAACGGAATCGACAGGATCTATTCTGTTTTGACCAATGATGCTGATGATAATTCAAAGCTGAACCCATGGCCAAGAAGCAAGTATCTGAACGTGTGGATAGTGAAATCCATTGGCTCAGGCGCTGCTGGTTATGCTTACCTGCCATCAAGTGCACACTTTAATGCAGCTGCTGACGGGATCATTATTCTATACAATTACATTGGAAGTCTTGCACCAGCTACACCTGCTCAATCAAGAGCACTTACGCACGAGATCGGTCACTGGATCAACCTGAACCATACCTGGGGAAATACAAACAACCCGGGAGTTTCTTGTGGAGACGATAATGTTTCTGATACACCGATCACAAAAGGATGGACAAGCTGCAACCTAAGCGGAGCAAACTGCAACGCAAGCATCGTAGAGAATGTCCAGAACTTTATGGATTACTCTTATTGTTCAAAGATGTTCACAGCAGGACAGAAGACAAGAATGAGAGCATCCCTAACATCATCCACTGCGCAGAGAAGCAGCTTATGGACAAGCACCAACCTCACAGCAACAGGTACTACCGGCACGAACAACCTGTGCAAGGCAGAATTCAAAGCAAACAAGAATGCAGCATGTGTGAACTCGACGATCACCTTTACCGATCAGTCTTATAACGTACCGACATCATGGTCATGGAGCTTCCCGGGAGGAACACCATCGACATCAAATGTTCAGAATCCATCAGTTACCTATGCAAACCCTGGAGTATATGATGTTACCTTGACAGTGACAAATGCTTCTGGCACACAGACAAAAACGAAAACCGGATTTATCAGTGTATCGGCAACAACAGGTTCGATGGCACTGCCATTAGCAGAAAGCTTCGAATCTTCAACCGTTCCGAACAGTGACTGGTCAGTTGTCAATCCTGCAGGGAACACCTGGACAGTGACATCAGCAGCGGGAAGTTCAGGAACATCTTCCGTGATGATCCAGAACACCACCACATCAATGGGATCTGTTGATGAGCTTTACTCACCAAGCATCAGTGTACCTTCATCGATGAAGATCTACTTCAAAGTTGCCTATGCGCAGAGAACATCCGCAACCAATGACAAGCTGCAGGTTTATACATCATCAAACTGCGGTTCATCATGGATCCCGCGTTACACGAAAATGGGATCAGGTCTGGCTACACGTACATCAACATCAACCAACTTCGTTCCTACATCAACCCAGTGGAGACAGGATTCAGCCGTGCTTCCAATAGGAAATGTGTTCGTGAAGTTTGTATTCACAAGCGAATCAGGAAACAACATCTACCTTGATGACATCAACATCTTTGGACCAAATTCAATCAATGAGCCAGCAACATCATCAAACTTTGTAGTGTATCCAAATCCATCACTGAACGGATCTGTAAAGGCAGTGATCGATCTGAATGAATCCGCTACGAATGAGCTGTTTGTTTATGATCTTCTTGGAAAAGAGATTCAGCACATCACTCCAGAGAAGAGGCCAGCAGGAGCGCATGTGTATGACTTCAACCTGAGCTCCGGAGTTTACTTTATAAAAGCAACTGCAGGCAAGCAGAGCTATACGCAGAAAGTGATCGTGTATTGATCCATTCTGAATAATTAAAATTGAAAAAGGATCATCGGAAACGGTGATCCTTTTTTTATGAAATTAATTAATGAAGAAGTAAAGGATGAGCATGATTGGAGATTATGGTAATGGAAATGATATCTTATTAACAGTCCTAATTCATGATAACAAAATGTTCTTTACATGAAGGAGTTATTGAACGTAAAAGGTAAAGTAGCTTAGGTTTAATGGCCATGGTCCTGCCTGATACCGACATGAATGCATGTAAAACCTGATGCTAAAAACGATTATCTTTATAACGTGGACAAAATTGGTTTCATAGAGATAAACATCACAGGGTCGAAAGGAAATTTTAACCTTTCGCCTGACAACTATGATATTCGTGAGATAATCTCTATTCTTGAAAATGCCGAGCACTTACTTTATCCAGGTGACAAACGAGACCGCCCTACCATTAGTTATAAAATCGAAAAAGGCTCTGTTAAACACATTTTCAAAACTTCCATTCAATATATCATAGGATTTAACGCAATCATCGGACAGATAAATCAGGCTCAAAACATCGACTTCCTTGATATTGAAACAGCCAGGGCATTTGAGAACATTCAAAATATTGCAATCAAGCGGAACTATGTTTTCACGATTAGAACATCACTTGACAAAACAAACGAAGTCAGAGTTGATAATAACACTCATTTTTATAAAACGGAAGCCATTTGGGCTGATGCAGAATTTTATTTTTATGGAAAGGTAACTAACGCAGGAGGTAAGGATAAAGCGAATATTAACATTTCTACAGAAGAATTTGGATCCGTAAGAATTCAAACACCGATTCACTTTTTAGAGTCATTTGACGAAAACCTGCTTTACAAGACATATGGAGTTCGTGCGAGAGGCAAGCAACATTCAGAGACAGGAGAAATAGATACATCGACTTTAAAGTTCATTGAATTGGTTGACTATAAGCCAGAATATGATGAGCATTATTTAAAGACAATAAGAGACAGAGCTAAACAATCCTGGCTTGGCTCCATTAATCCCGACAACTGGTTAAGAGAAATAAGAGGAGGTTATGACGCATAAAGCAGTATTACTGGATACCAGCTTTTCCTTCGCTTCCTAAATGACAGCGATCCTCTTTTCAAAAATGCTGACAATTATTTTCGTTACTTTTTGCAAAAGGAAATAACAATGATGATTTCTACTATTAGCATTGCAGAGTATTGTGTTGGTGGTGATGTTCATGAACTTCCTCTAAGAAACCTACAAATTATTCCTTTCAATTTTAACCATTCGAAACGAACAGGGGAAATCGCAAAAATCATTTTTCAGAACAAAAGCAAACTGAAACTCAGGGAGCGGAATATTATACCGAACGACGCAAAATTGTTTTCTCAAGCCGACAGTGAAAGAGCCGTTGAGTTCTACCTATCATCTGATACTGAAAGCAAGAAAATTTACAACCTGCTTAAACAAGAAACAGACCCTAAATTCCAATTCATTGATTTGAATACACCCTACAGTGAAACTTTTGGGTTGCTTGATTTGTGAAGACAGAGATCTACCAACATCTTCCTCACAACAACTAGTGAAAAAAAATAATTCTGGAAACTAAGGAAATATAACATACGGTCAGTTTGCCAGGATCCAGGCTGAAGTATTCTGCTGGCCTAGGATACGCTGACTTGCAACAGCCTCATTCCTGTCGTTGAACATGCCACAGGAAACCCTGTACAATCCATTTGGAGTCTGACCTGCCAGGCTCGCCTGCAATCCTTTAGAAGTAAGTTCAGATACGAACTTCAGCGCATTCTCATGGCTTTGAAAACATCCAGCGATCAGAAGAAACTTGTACGACCGTGGCTGGACTGCCTGTGACACTTCAGTCTTCACAACATCCGTGGTCACTGCAGGAACAACAACATCAGCCTTCACTTCAGCATCGGCTTCACTTGTATTTACCGGTAAGGTATGATTGAACGTCACATCCTTCAGGTTGATCTCCTTCACTTCATGCGTCCTTGGAGTATAGAGCGATTTGCCTCCATCTACACCCGCAAACGGATTCAGGTTCGATAAGCTCTGATTGGCCAGGTCCGGGTTGAAAGGCAGATAGCTCATCAAAGCAACGAAAGGTAACAATGAAGCAGCTATAAGGATCCTTTTTACATTCCTGTTTTTACGAACAGACTCAACAGCAACAGGCATCTGAACTACTTTGGAGTAATCCTCGTAACGGCGGATCGCAGCAGACTGGAATTCAACCAGGCCGTAGCTATCCAGCAGATAATTAGAAGAAGGGTCCGGAGAGAACTGTATGGATTTCTCAACATCAAGAAAAAGCTCACCGACATTTGTAAGCAGTACACGTTTTCCGGATGCTAAGAGGCGATCGAATTCCTTCACTTCATTTTCAATGAACGCGACAGCTTCATTAAATGATTTTCCTGATCTCCGTGCGATATGATCAGCCAGCAGGCCATCATTGGCGTTCAGGCTTTTATTGAAAAGTATCGCTTTACATGGCGCGGTGAACTGATGCTGCGTCGGATGAATGGTTGCAGGCTGGTACCTGGTCACAAATCCACCAAAACCAGGAATGATCACACAGTCATGTAAATAAAGAAGTTCAGAAATAGCGGTCTGAATGTTCATACCGTAAAAATAAGCATCCATCTTCAGAAAAGACTATCCCTGAGGAAAAAGTTTACTCAGTTTCTCAAGATCGGCAGGAACATCCACCGAAACAGACTCATGCTCAGTGAGCTCCACTTTTATTTTATATCCGTTCTCCATCCAGCGAAGCTGCTCCAGCGATTCAGCCTTCTCGAGCGGACTTCTCTCCATTTCCGTAAGCTTTCGCAGCACCCCTGTCCTGAATGCATAAATGCCAATGTGCTTGTAATACTGATGGTTATTCACCCATTCCTCCCTTGGAAGGCCTCTGAAGAATGGAATCGGGTTCCTGCTGAAATACAAGGCATCTCCATACTTGCCAATAACCACCTTGGGAACATTCTCACTGAACAGTTCATCGCTGCTCTTTAATGGAATTGCGAGCGTTGCGATCTGGACATCACCCTGGTCAAAGCATGCAGCAAGAACATCAATCTGTGACGGATCAATAAAAGGCTCATCACCCTGGATATTGATCGCGACATTCCATCCATTGAACATTTCGGTTTCCATCACCTCCGCGATCCTGTCTGTACCGCTTTCATGAGATGAGGAAGTCATCGTTACATTTCCACCAAAGCTTCTGACGTGATCATAGATCCGCTTGTCATCGGTGGCAACGATCACTTTTGAAATTCGTGATGCCTTTGAAGCTTGTTCATACACACGCTGGATCATCGACTTACCCATGATGTCCGTAAGCGGCTTTCCGGGAAAACGGGTGGATGCATAGCGTGCGGGAATGATGCCGATTGTCTTCATAGGTATCAAAATTAGCCCATTCAGGATAAAGCTGGCCCAACTTTCTCATAAATGTTAACGGTATCTTTATATTTGCGGCCTCAATGAGCATACGCGGCTTTTTATCTCTTCTGATGATCCTGGCATTCAGCAATGGACATGCACAGGACAAGGCCCTGACCATGAGAATAGTAAGTGAAATGCTTACTACTATCAACAATATGCAAACGGTATCATATAATCTCGAAATTGGCGAACGATTCGAGAATAAAATGGTAAGAGCACAATCTGCAGTTAAACTGAATGTTAGTCCAAGGAAGATCTATATTAAGATCCCTAAATCCGGCGCTGAGCTGCTTTGGATCGCCGGCGAGAACAATGGCAACGCACTGGTAAACCCGAATGCATTCCCGTACATCAACCTCAACCTGGATCCAATGGGTTCCCTGTTAAGAGGTGATCAGCATCACACGATCCACGAGCTGGGATTCGCATACTTTGCCGGACTCATTGCTACCTACGTACTTCAAAGCAAGGATGATGTTGAACGCTTTTTCAAATACGAAGGTGAAGCGATGTGGAATGGCCGTGAATGTTATAAGATCGTGATTGAAAATCCTGATTTCAAATTTGTTCCTTACACTGTTAAAAAAGGCGAAACAGTGATCAGCATCGCCAGAAAGCTTCACGTTGGTGAATACATGATCTTCGAACGCAACAAGCTCAAAGATTATGGCTTGCTTAAGGAAGGACGTGTCATCCAGGTGCCTACCTCCTATGCAAAGAAGTCTGTCCTCCTGATAGACAAAGGCTGGAAAGTGCCGGTCAACCAGAAGATCTATGACGATATCGGGCTTTACGAAAGCTACGAATACGCCAACATCCGGATCAACGTCAGGTTCGAGGAAGACGAGTTCAAAAAAACATTCAGAGGCTACAAGTTTTAGGTCGTTGTGAATAACGAGCTGCTGCTTACCCTTGCATTAATGTATGCAGAGGGGATCGGGGACATTACAGCCCGAAAGCTGATCGCGCATTTCGGATCGTGTGAACAATTGTTCAGTGAAGCGAAGCGCCCGGGATCAGCCCATATCACTCCTGCCTTGCGCCGAAGCATCACTTGTCCTTCGATCATCAGCCAGGCAGAGGATGAACTGAACTTTTGCCTGAAGAATGACATTGAACCCCTTTTAATCACACAACCCGAGTATCCTTACAGACTAAAAGAATGCGCAGATGCCCCGCTCATACTTTTCAGGAAAGGCAACGCTTCACTCAGCACCAGGAGGATGATTTCCATTGTGGGTACACGACGCTCAACGGAATACGGAAAGGAACTGGTTGATGAGCTGGTAAGCGATCTGGCTTCCTACAATGTGGTTATCATCAGCGGACTTGCATTCGGAATTGACATCAATGCACATAAGGCAAGTTTACGTTGCGGGCTGTCCACAATCGCAGTTGTAGCTCACGGGCTCGATCGCATCTATCCCGGTCAGCACAGGTCACAGGTACTCGAAATGCTCGAACACAACGGTGCCATGGTGAGTGACTTCCCCTCAGGTACCAAACCCGACAAAGAAAATTTTCCAAAGAGGAACAGGATCATTGCGGGTTTGGCCGACGCTGTGGTCGTTGTGGAAGCCAGAGAGAAGGGCGGCGCACTCATTACAGCAGACATTGCCAACTCCTACAGCCGTGAAGTTTTTGCTTTCCCGGGAAAGGTTTCTGATATCGCCAGTGCAGGATGTCTGAAGCTGATAAAAAACAACCAGGCGGCACTGATTTCGGGGTCACAGGATCTCATTAAAGCCATGCGATGGGATGAATCAAAAAAGGACAATGCCGTTCAGCCATCACTGTTCACAGAGCTTACACAGGATGAACAACTCATCGTTAACCTCGTCAAAACGGTGGAAATGGCGGATATTGATTTCCTCTCAATGAAGTCTGGATGGAACACAGGTAAAGTTGCTACCACACTTCTGAACCTTGAATTCTCGGGTGTTCTTAAAGCCCTGCCAGGGAAGGTGTATAAGATGAACAGGTAGATCACCGATCCTCACAGCTGATATTTTTACCTACGACTCTACGTACAATCAGAAAAGGGAATAATGATTGCGTGCAGCTACTTGCATATGAAATGCAACCTGCCTCTTCTTTTCCTGATGCTGTTATGCAGGGCTGCCTTCTCTCAGCAAGACAGCATACATGCACCGACACGCTCGATTCATCCTATGATCGAAGTTGGTGTGATGACAGGAGGAGAAGTATCAAACGGACTCTTCATTTACCGCAATGCAAAAGTGGCTGAACTAAGCATCAACCTGAAGTCAAGGTCGCGGATTTATTATGGTGCAGGAGCCGGTATTGAAGGATCACCGAAAGGCATGTTTGTTCCGGTGTTCCTTCAGTTCAAAGGCATGGCGAACAAAAAATCCGTCTCTTCTTTCATTTCAATTCAGGCAGGATACGGATTCAGCAGGGCATACTCATCTTACAGAGTTTTAAATGTCGAACAAAAGGGCGGTTTGTTTTTCAGTCCGGGCATTGGATACAAACTGGCATTTGATCATTCGATCGTGCTTCTGAGCATCAACTACAAGCACCAGTTTATGAAAATGGTTTACACAGGTCTGGCACCAAATAGCTACACACATGATTCAAATCTTCACATGGTTTCATTCAAGGCAGGATGGCTGCTTGATTAAACTGATCTGTCTGCTTCTTTGCATTGCGCCTGCAAGAGGAGCTTCACAGGGATTGGTGATCAGTGAAGTAGTTTCAGACAATAAGATACATAGCGATGCTTATGGCAACACGCCTGACTGGGTTGAGCTACGAAATGCAGGATTCGCGCAGTTGTGTCTATCAGCGTATTCAATTGCCGATGAAAACGATCCATCCAAAAGCTGGCAGCTTCCTGATACATGCCTTGCACCGAATGCCTACCTGCTGATCTTTTTATCGGGTGAGTCTGAAGATCGCTTCCATGCATCCTTCAGCCTGAAGCAATATAAAGAATCAATTTATTTGTTTCATCAGGGAGTGGCGGTAGATTCAGGCATTACCTGCATTCCTTCGACCTATTCGCTTGGAAGAAATATTCAGGGTGCGGGATGGCATCATTTTAAAAATCCAACGCCAGGTTATGAGAATGATGTTTCATCGCAGGTTCAGTTAAATCCACAGACCGACTCATTGATCCTTTACACAAAGTCAGGATTTTATACAGGTGCTGTCTCTCCTATTTTGAAAACTTTAAATGGTTCAAGTGTGTTCTATACGCTTGACGGATCATTTCCGGATGTCACATCCTACCATTATGATCCTTCGTTAACATTCAGCAATGACGCACTTCCGGAAGCAAGCATCTCACAGATCATCACATCCGAAGAATGGAAAAAACCAAAAGGAACCATCCGCCAGGGATTTACCATGAGAGCTGTTGCCTTTGATGATGGTTGTCCTGTATCGAATGAAGTTGTCGCCAGTTACTTCATTAAAGAAAACGAACATGACACCTACCCGGTCAATGTAATTGCGATAACAGCTGATCCTGACGATCTGTTCTCACGAAAGGATGGAATTTATGTGAAGGGAAAAAATGCAGAGCCCAATTTTCTCATGAGAGGAAAAAAATGGGAAAGGGATGTTCATGTAGCCATCCTGAATGAATATGAGCAGCTCCATCAATTCAACGCTGAAGTTTCGATTCATGGACGATATACGCGTTACAAACCACAGAAATCACTGAAGCTCGAAATGGACAACGAGGAAAGAATAACCTATCCTCTTTTTGAAAGTCAAGGTGACTGGTTCACTTCGGTCACCATACAAACCGTTGACAAACATCCATCATCAACATTCTTTAAAGATGAGATGATCAGTGAAATCGCTGAAGACCTCAACATAGGCGCCATGCGTTCAGCCCCGGTTATTGTCTTCATCAATGGCGAATACTGGGGTGTACATAATCTCAGGGAACGCCAGGACGAAGACTTTATTGAATTGCATTACGGAATTCCAGCTACCACGATCACTCTGGAAGAAGAACCTATGCTGAATGACGGGAGTGAATTTGGAAACTTCGTCAGTCAAACGTTGTCCATCAATGTCGCTGATGATGCAAACTACGAACGGATCAGCGAACAGCTGGACATCCAAAACTTTATAAATTACACCATTACATCCATGTACTTTTCCAACTATGACTGGCCGCATAACAACATCCGTGCATGGAAGTCATGGGATGATAAGAGGTGGCGGTTTGCATTCTACGATTGCGATGTTTGCATGGATGATCCGGAGCAGGATTTCTTTGGAAAAATTCTGACATCCTTTTACAGTGATGAGCCTTATCCTGCGTTGTTTGAAAAGCTGATGGAGAACCAGCAATTCAGAAAAGCCTTCACGTCGCAATTCATGCATCATGTATTCAACACATTGGATCCTTCCCGCATCCTTCCCATGATCGACCGCTATGCAAAAGTTTACGAGCCGCTTGTGTTCGAGCATATCAACCGGTGGAGCTTTCCATCTTCCTATGAAGCATGGCAGGCCAATGTAAACAGCATGAAGAACTTTGCAGTGAAACGTCAGCAGTACATCCTCGATCAGCTAATTCAATACCTGGGAAATCTCTTACATGTTTACCCCAATCCTACTTCAGGTGATGTTCATATAAGCCTGATGGATGGTGTTAGTTACACGGTAACCGTTCGTGATATCCAGGGCAGGAATGTTTACACGTCCATGCATGCGAATGGCTATTTCATGGATCTGTCTGCTTTGGGGCCTGGCATGTATTTTATCGAAGTGACCTATGAACACATCCGGTTCATTCGCAAGCTGATCATCAGGTGAGTTATCTGCTGATCAGTTTCGTTTTCATTCTCAGCTTCAGCGTTCCTGCTAACCCGAAAATGTAAATGGTTTCACCCGGATCTTCGCCACGGATCATATCATCATCGCGACGGTAAAATATCGCCATCTGAAACCTGTCACTGACATCGCCCTTCACTCCCACCGTGCTTCTCAACTTTCTCAGCAACAGCGAGCGGTTCGCTTCATGAAAAGATTCCAGTGAAAAAAATGGCTTGCCTGCTCCCATGTCAAATGCGAACTCGGTTAGAAATCTCACCCGGTCCTTGTCGCTTTTCAATGCACGTACATCACGTTGAAGAAGCACCCTAGTGGCAAGTTCGGATTTACTGTCTTTTGAAAGAGGCTCCCAGATGAGTGAAGCCGAAAAACGGTTTCTTGAAAGTGCATCTGAAGGAAGAAATCGATGACGATACGCACTTCGCACCTCGAGCTTCCGATGAAGCATATACCCTAGTTCTGTTTCCGTGAAAAAATTCTGAACCTGGTGCGGATCAATGTCTGCACGGTATTGCACTTCATTCTTCATCGTCCAGCGATATGCCAGAGCTGATTTCGCAGACAATCCTGTCCAGGCCTGTTGTGCAGATGCATTATGAACATCCATCATCAATGAAACTAACATGATACAGGATGTTCGAAAAATCAATCGTTTAATGCCTTGCACGCTGATTGAATTTTTTTGCATAGATGATGGGCATGACGAACGATGCAATTTTCTTGAAAGGCAGAAACTGAAGTCTTTTCCGGAACGGGCTTCCTTCACCGTGAATGATGATCGCCCGCATGGAAACCTGGATGCTCAGGTACAATGCGAAGAGTGCACCAGCTGTCATGAACGGAATACTGTTGATCGCAAGGAATGTATCGTACACACCGTGGAAGATCCAAGCAGCAACGAAACCACGCAACAAGTATTTTCCGGGAGCACTGCTGAACTTCGCAGAGCCTGTGAAATATCCCATCATGATCGCCATGGTGGCATGCGCCGGAACAGCTGTGAACATCCTGATCATTCCAACCCTGATCGAATCGGTGAACGAGCTTTGCGAGAATATGTAAAGAAGGTTTTCCGTAGTCGCGAATCCCATGGCGATCATGACCGCGTAGGTGATCCCGTCATACGGCTCATTGAATGCTTTTTTGGGATACGCAAAGAAACGCAGGACAAGGAACTTGCTGAACTCCTCGCTCAGGCTGATTACAAAAAAAGCAAAGAGTGTGATCTCGTACCACTCAAAGGGAACGGGAAAAAATCCGCGTAACAGTTTGTTCAGTGCAACGGCTGGAAGTATGGCCAGGCAACCCAGGAAATAACATTTGATCAGAAGGTGGATCGGCTCCTTCTCGAATTTGTCTTTCCAATAGACATAAATACATATTGCCAGTCCCGGAGCAATGGCAAGTAAAATTAGTTTGATAATATCCGGATCCGCCCACTGCGCAAAATTCAACTCCACCATCTCTCCCTGCGTTATTCCCGGCTGAAAAAACAACAAACATGCCCCGAAAATTTTCTAAAATAATATTTCGAAAACAGATGCAATACGTGCTTTATGTTTTACGATCAACAGAAGCAACAAAATTTTCTACCAGAATTTACACGACTTCCCAAACTTTATTAATTTTTTCTTAAACTTGATTGAGTCCAAAATACCATGAGCGAGATACTAGTGAAAACGAATCCTGAAAAAGTAAAATCACCACTGCCTGCTTCTGTACTGCTTGAAGCATATGAGCTGATGTGCACTGCAAAATCAATGGCAGACCTTTATGAAGCGAACAAAGAGATCACGGCAAAATATGTACACGCCACTTCGCGCGGGCATGAAGCGATCCAGCTCGCGGTTGGTATGCAGCTCAAAGCACAGGATTATTTAAGTGCCTATTACCGTGATGACAGCATTCTCCTGGGTATAGGCATGAAGCCGTATGAGCTTATGTTGCAGCTCCTGGCAAAGAAAGATGATCCATTCAGCGGCGGACGCACCTATTATTCACATCCCAGCCTGAACCGTGAAGGAATGCCAAAAATTCCGCATCAGAGTTCAGCTACGGGCATGCAGGCAATTCCAACTACAGGCGTTGCCATGGGTATTCAGTACATCGAAAAGACCGGGTTGAAAGACCATGGTGATGAAAAGCCGGTGGTGGTCTGCTCACTGGGCGATGCATCTGTCACGGAAGGTGAAGTTGCAGAAGCTTTCCAGATGGCCGTATTGAAGAAGTTTCCGATCATTTACCTTGTCCAGGACAACGAATGGGATATCTCCGCGAACGCGAAAGAAACCCGGGCCATGGATGCATCAGAGTATGCCAGAGGATTTAAAGGCCTTGAAGTACGCTCGATCGATGGAACAGACTTTATAAAATGCTATTCGACATTAAAAGAAGTTATAGAGATCGTAAGAAAAGAACGACGTCCGTTCATGGTGCATGCGAAAGTGCCCCTGTTAAATCATCATACCTCGGGTGTCAGAAAAGAATGGTACCGTGACGACCTTGAAGAAGCTGCCAAAAGAGATCCGCTTCCGAGATTCAGGAACCAGCTCATCATCGCAGGGATCGAAACTTCTGATCTGAAAAACATTGAAGAACGTGCAGTGAAAGCCGTTCAGGCAGATTATGAAAAAGCGCTGGCCGCACCTGACCCGCAGCCTGAAGACCTGTTCAATCATGACTTTGCACCTACACCGGTGACAGAAGAAAAAGGAGAACGCGCACCGAAAGGCAAGGAAGCTACGGTAATGGTTGACAGCGCGTTGTTCGCGATCCAGGAGTTGATGGCGAAGCATCCTGAGTGCCTGCTGTACGGGCAGGACGTAGGAAGAAGGCTTGGAGGCGTATTCCGCGAAGCAGCCACACTTGCACAGAAGTTCGGTGACGACAGAGTGTTCAATACACCGATCCAGGAAGCATTTATCATAGGAAGCACCGTGGGGATGTCGGCAGTAGGATTAAAGCCTATCGTAGAAGTTCAGTTTGCTGATTATATCTGGCCGGGTTTGAACCAGCTCTTCACTGAAGTCAGCAGATCATGCTTCCTGAGTAATGGCAAATGGCCGGTGAGTTCGATTATCCGGGTACCGATCGGAGCGTATGGCAGCGGCGGTCCTTACCATTCATCGAGTGTGGAATCCGTGCTTTGCAATATCAGGGGGATCAAGATCGCGTATCCATCAACAGGTGCGGATCTGAAAGGCTTGATGAAAGCAGCCTACTACGATCCGAATCCGGTAGTCATGCTGGAGCATAAAGGGTTGTACTGGTCCAGGATCAAAGGCACAGAAGAAGCACGTACGATCGAGCCGGACGAAGATTATATCATACCATTCGGTAAGGCGCGGATCGTGCAGACAGCTGATGATGCGCATGTTTCGAAAGGCACCTCACTCACAATCATCACCTATGGAATGGGCGTGTACTGGTCACGCAATGCAGCGAAGAATTTTGCAGGACAGGTAGAAATCGTCGATCTGAGAACACTGGCGCCACTGGACCAGGAAGCCATCTTCGCCTCCGTGAAGAAACATGGGAAATGCCTGGTGGTGACAGAAGAACCGGTAAACAACAGCTTTGCACAGGCACTGACCGGCAGGATCCAAAGGCATTGTTTTGAATACCTTGATGCACCAGTAGAAATTATCGGATCAATCGAGTTACCAGCAATTCCATTGAACTCTGTACTGGAGCGCACAATGCTGCCAAATGCGGATAAGGTGAGCGATGCGATACAGAGGTTACTGGATTATTAAAAGAAGGCACCAGGTGATGTTGGAAGATCGAGTGAGACTTATATTCTGGCATTCGAAAATGAAGGTCATAAAAAAAGCGTTCATGATCGGTTTACGGAATTTATTTCCCTCACACACCCAACACCCTCTTTAAACCTTAAACTTTTAACTTTTAACTTTTAACCTTACCCTCCCCTTACGGCGTATCGTAATCCACCACTACCTTCTCTGTCACCGGGTGTGACTGGCAGGTGAGAATATACCCCTCATTGACTTCGTCTTCTGAAAGCGCATAGTTCATTTCCATGATCACGCTGCCTTCTTTGAGCTTGGCGCGGCAGGTGCAGCATACGGCTCCTTTGCATGCAAACGGAACATCCACGTCCTGGTCAAGCGCTGCATCAAGTATCGATTGTCCGTCGGATGCAAGATCAAAGGTGGTCTCCACGCCGTCCATGATCACTGTGACCGTGCTCGTAAGCTTTGGTGTCTTGGCTTCTGTAGCTTCTTTCGCCGCTTTCACTGTATCGAGTGAGGTGGTGAAGTATTCTATATGGATGTCTTCTTTTGCGACTTTCATTGATTCCAGTGTGTTCTTTACACTGTCCATCATGCCTGTTGGTCCGCAGATGAAGTATTCTGTCTTATGATTCCGGTCGATGAATTTCTCAACAAGCTCTTTCACCTTGTCCATGTCCATGATTCCTTTGTACACCGGATCGCTCACGGCATTTTTTGGATGATCATAGATGTAATGGATCTTCACATTGGAATGTTTAGCCGCGATCTCGTCCAGCTCTTTCTTAAAGATCACGGACTCTTCATCAAGGTTCCCATAGAAAAGCACCAGTGAGCTTTCTGGCTCAAGTACCAGTGTTGTCTTGATGATGGAAAGCATGGGTGTGATCCCGCTTCCGCCTGCGAACAGGATGTACTGCTTCCTGTTTACTTTATTCAGCTCACAAAAGAAGGTACCCATTGGGGTCATCACTTCCATGGTATCGCCCACTTTCACTTTCTCATTGAGGAAGTTGGAACCTCTTCCATCCCGCACACGCTTGATGGCTACGCGAAGCAGGTCATCTGTTGCAGGACTGCTGCAAAGTGAATAGGAACGTCGGATCTCTTCGCCATTCACAACCATTTTAAGTGTGAGGTACTGACCCTGCCTGTATTTGTATTCCTCCTTTAAATCAGATGGTACTTCAAATGCAATTGATACACTGTCTTTTGTTTCCGGCCTGATATCAGCAATGCGGAGAGAATAAAACTTAGCCATAGTAATGAATGAGGGTGTAAAAATAGAAATAAAAAATGAGGGGAGTATGCTGACTATCCTGCCAGGAAATAGTGAATCATTGTTTCAATCAATCGTTCATCTGCCTGCTCAAGAGGATGTGGTGTAAATGGCAATACGCTGAACCCGCTGTTCTTTATAGCAGCGGATAGTTCCCTGCTCTCATTCTGCGTAACCATTTTATCTTTATCGCCGACACCAACAAGCACCTGGTTCGTGATCCTTCCAAGCTGCTCTATAGACAACTCCGGATTGCTGCCAAGATTCTTCATCATGCTTGCCGTCCGTTCGAGTACTGCAGTCCAGTGTTCGCCATGGAGTGCTTCAAGAAATTGGGCATATGCAGGTACTTTTTCTTTGATCTTTCCAGGATGAAGCATGGATGCTTCTTTGGCTGATGTTTCCGGATTCCAGTGATACTTTGTTCCCAGCGTAACGATCTTCCTGAACAGCTCCTGGTCATCTGCTGCAGCATGCAAGGCAACATATCCTCCCATGCTGTAACCGAACACATCACATCCCTCGAGACCATGATCAGCTACGAAGGCTTTCAATTGATCCGAAAACAACTTTATGGAAAGTAAATCCTGATCAGACGATCTTGTACCGTGCCCGGTAAAATCGAATGTGTAAAGGTTAAAGTGTGATGAGAGTTTTGCCTTGAGGCGATCAAACTGAGAAGCTGCTCCCAGTGCCCCGTGCAGAAGCAGCAGGTCTGTTTTCAGATGCATTTAAAATAATCGAATGGTTCCACACAGTCATTGCAGAAGTACAATGCTTTGCATGCTGTTGATCCGAACTGGCTTTTCATCAGTGTATTCAGTGAGCCGCAATGCGGACAGTGCACTTTCTTTGGCTCACCGAACAGAACATTTTTATCTGCCATGCCTTCAGGCGGTGCAATACCAAACTCACGAAGCCTGGTCCTGCCTTCTTCTGTTAACCAGTCGGTTGTCCAGGCAGGCGATAATACAGTGGTTATTTTTAATTCAGTGATGCCCTCTGACTTCAGCTTAGACGTGATATCGTCTTCGATCACTTTAGTGGCCGGGCATCCTGTATATGTAGGTGTAATGAAAACCTCTACCATCTGATCTGACACAGCAACATCTCTGACAATACCAAGATCAACAATGCTCAATACCGGAACTTCCGGATCAAACACTTCATACAGGTGCCTGTAAACTTCTTCTCTTGTCAGTGTGCCAGTCATTGTTACCAGGATGCTCCCGGGTAGGCTCTTGGAAGGAATTGCATCTCAGCAAGCAGAAATCCTAAATGCTCGGTATGCTTTCCCTTCTTGCTTCCCGTGATCATATAACTTCCGGAAGGAACTTTTAGTGTCGCCTTTTTGAAAATATCGTTCACCAGGTTTGCCCACTCCTGCTTCACTTTATCCAGGTCTGCACCGATTCCTGACTTCAGCATCAGCTCATCCACTTCATCTGCAGTGAACATTTCGCCTGTGTACATCCACAGCTCATCTGCTGCTTCCTGCACCCGTTCATGGCTTTCTTCTGTTCCATCGCCAAGGCGGATGATCCATTCTGAAGTATGACGGACATGGTAGGTTACTTCTTTCAGTGATTTTTCTGCAAAGGCAGCGATTGTAGCATCTTTACTTTTGGTAAGCTGCTGGTATAAGAAGTAGCAGTATGTTGAAAAGAAAAACTGACGCATCATGGTCTTTCCGAAATCACCATTCGGTTGTTCGGTGATCATCAGGTTCCTGAAGTCCATGCTGTCACGCAGGTAGGCAAGATCATCTTCCGACCTGTTCTTACCTTCCACCTGGCCTGCATACGTTAACATGATCCTTGCCTGACCAATAAGATCCAGTGAGATGTTTGTCATGGCGATATCTTCCTCCAGGATCGGGCCGTGGCCGCACCATTCGCTCAGGCGATGACCGATGACAAGGCTGCTGTCGCCCAGACGGAGGCAATATTGAAATAGCTGATCCCTGTTTTCCATCAGATGTGTTTTACGCCTTCAGGCACTGTGTAGAAGGTCGGATGTCTGTATGGCTTGTCGTTGGATGGCTCGAAAAAAGAACCAACATCTTCAGGAGTCGATGCAGTGATCGCATCAGCCGGAACGACCCATATATTGGTTCCTTCACCTCTTCTTGAATAAACATCTCTTGCATTCAGAAGCGCCATTTCCCTGTCAGCGGCATGAAGACTTCCTGCATGCTTGTGTGGCAAACCTGGCTTGGTTTGTACGAAAACCTCCCATAGAGGCCATTGATTTGTCTTTTCACTCATGATACTATACTACAGCTGTTTTTTTCTTGTTTGCATATACTTCGGCTGCCTGCCTCACCCAGCGTCCATGACGGTCTGCATTCTTGCGTGCTGATAATCTTTCCTTATTGCATGGACCATTGCCCTGGATCACATTATTGAATTCATCCCAGTTGATCTCACCGGTTTCCCAATGACCTGTTGAATCATTGAATTTCAAGTCCGGATCAGGGAAGGTCAGGCCAAGGAAGTGCGCCTGAGGGATTGTTCTGTCAATGAATTTCTGGCGAAGATCATCGTTTGATTCCCTTTTCACTTTCCATTTCATCAGCTCGGCGCTGTTTGGAGAATTCCGGTCATCAGGGCCAAACATCATGAGAGATGGCCACCACCAGCGGTTCAGCGCGTCCTGTGCCATCTGCTTCTGTTCAGCAGTGCCTTGTGCCAATATTGTAATGATCTCAAATCCTTGTCTGTGATGAAAGCTTTCTTCCTTACAGATTCTTACCATGGCGCGTGAATACGGACCATACGATGTTCTCTGGAGCATCACCTGGTTAATAAGGGCTGCACCGTCAACAAGCCAGCCTATAGCACCGATATCTGCCCATGAAAGTGTAGGGTAATTGAAGATGCTTGAATATTTTGCTTTCCCTGAATGAAGCTGGTCGAGCAGCTCGCCACGGTCAACACCAAGCGTTTCTGTTGCGCTGTAGAGATACAGTCCGTGACCTGCTTCATCCTGAACTTTTGCAAGCAGTGACGCTTTACGTCTGAGGCTGGGTGCACGCGTGATCCAGTTGCTTTCAGGAAGCATCCCGACGATCTCTGAATGTGCATGCTGTGACATCATACGAATGAGCTGGCGACGGTACTTTTCAGGCATCCAGTCTTTAGGTTCGATCGGCTGATTCGCATCGATCTTCTGCTGGAACTGTTGATCCTTAACTATATCTTCCATGGTATCTGATTAAGTGACAGCCACAAATTTACGCAATTAACAGCTTTCTACCATGATGGCCAATGATATAAATCAGGCGGATTCGTTAACTTTCAGGTATGTTTTTGAAACTGCCTGTCCTTGCCCTCGCCTTTCTGCTCATTTCCACGCTTCACTCCTATTCCCAGGACACAACACGGGCGCAAAAGGAAACACCGCAGGAAGAGGATGGCCGCTTTTCATGGAACAAGGTTTCTATAGGCGGCAACTTTGGATTGTCGAGGAATTATGTGAACGTATCACCGGCAGCCGGATACATGGTCACTAAAAAGCTGATGATCGGTGCCGGCGGAACCTATATCACACTGGGAGATCACACCTATCCTCAATGGCTCACCATCTATGGAGGAAAAGTGTTCGGCAGGTATTTTCCATTGGCTTATGCCTTTGCCCATGCAGAAGTGGAAGAGCTTCACGGACCTTGGGATCCCTTAAGCGATCAGCCATTCTGGATCAACACCACACTGGTTGGAGGAGGCTACAGGCAAAACATCGGAGGCAGCTTTTTTATGGACATGATGATCCTCTTTAACATCAATGACCATTTGTATTCACCTTACCAGAACCCAATCATCAGAATGGGAGCGAGTATAGGACTTTGATTTTCAGCCGTTTTTCGAGCAGGGTATTTTTATACATTTACGTGTTATTCAATATCCGGCATGAAAAGAACTTTACTTATTCTACTAAGCTTATTAACTGGTTTCAATAGTTTTTCAAGGGAAATTCCTGTGAAGAACAATTTCACAGCATCCTTTACAAAAGCATACCAACAGCATCCACAAATTCCACTAGGGATACTGGAAGCTGTTTCATACGGCAACACACGCTTCTATCATTTGCAGCACAACGCATCATCACCTGAAAGCTGCACAGGCATTCCGAAAGCGTACGGTGTGATGGGACTCACGCTTGACGGCAAAAATTATTTCCGTAACAACCTTCTGCTTGTTGAAAGTTTATCCGGCATCAGCAGGGAAGACATTATTTCTGATCCTGAAGCCAACATTCTTGCGTATGCAAAAGCGTATGCAGCCATGATGCGCACCTTCGGGATCAAAAGCCAGGATCCATCGGATCATCTTCCTGTCCTGGTTGCCTTATCGGAACTGCCTGACCTCGATCTGCAGACTGACTTCGCATTGAACTCGCAGCTGTATGTGATCATGGATTTTCTGAATGACCCGGAAATGCAGGCGGAATATGGGTTGCCATCTTACTCATTGAATCTTCCTCTGATTTTTGGAACGAACTACTCCATCCTGAGCTCAGAGAAAGTCATCATCACCGATCAGAACATCCGTTCACAATCAGGATCACAATACCAGCGTACAGGAACAGGATCAAACAATGTATTCAGCGCTGATTACGGCCCAGCCATCTGGAACCCGACCACATGCAACTACAGCTCAAGAAACGGAACAGCCATCTCTGCAGTCACCATACATGATATAGAAGGTTCGTATGCAGGATGTATCTCGTGGTTTAAAAACTGCTCAGCACAGGCATCAGCACATTATGTGTTACGATCGAGCGATGGCCAGGTGACACAAATGGTACTTGAATCAAACAAGGCCTGGCATGTGGGTTCTGAAAATCCTTATACCATCGGACTTGAGCATGAAGGATACGCATCACAATCAGGATGGTACACGACCGCGATGTACACAAGCTCAGCCGCAGTTGTGCGTGACATCTGCGCCAGCGGTTATGGGATCAACCCATTGCGTGCATACAATGGTCCGTCAACCAGCGGCCTCAACACACTGGGAAGCTGCGTAAAGATCAAAGGACACCAGCACTACCCCAACCAGAACCACGTTGATCCCGGCATCTACTGGAACTGGGAAACTTACTACAGGTTACTGAACCCTTCACCATCTACTACCACACTTACTACCTGCTCAGGCACCTTCTATGATTCGGGAGGCGCTTCAGGAAATTATGGGAATGATGAGCGAAAAGTCACCGTGATCGATCCTACCGGAGCCACTTCGGTAACACTCACCTTCACCTCCTTCAATACGGAAGCCGGTTACGATTATGTATATATCTATAACGGAAATTCAACATCTGCTCCGCTGCTTGGAAAGTTTGCAGGCACCACCAATCCCGGAACATTTACAGGGACTTCCGGTGCGCTGACGATCGAATTCAGAAGTGACTGCGCGACGATAAGCTCCGGATGGGCAGCAACATGGAGCTGCAGTTCCACAACAGTCACCCCGAACAGCCTACAGGTCACTGCTCCAACATGTTCAAACGGGAATGCTACGTTTTCATGGAACAATTCAGGATCCGGCTGGTATATCGATGTATCAACAAGTTCGACGTTCGCTACTTATTCGAACAAGCAGATCGCGAATGTTACTTCCACCACAGGTCCTGCAGGATTTTCGCCGGCATTTACTTTTCAACCGAACACAACGTATCACTGGAGGATCTATAATGGTTCAGGACACACGAATGGCCCGAGCTTTACTACACCCAACTGTGACATCACACCTCCAACCACTTCGATCACCGTACCATCAACATGGCAAACCACAAACTTCACTGCCTCGTTCACCGATGCAGACAATGCAGGAGGCAGCGGATTAAAGAGGCGATTCTACCAGGTGCTTGATCATAACGGCACACAATGGAGAGCCAACGGAACGAAAGGATTTTTCAATGACAATTTCAGCACAGCTATTCATGCAGACTGGACAAGACCAGCAGGTTTGGGAACCTGGGGGATTAACTCAGGATGGGCTAATCAGTCCGATGAAGCAATCGCAAACAGCAACATGTACGCCGCCGTAACCCAAACAGGAACCAGCAAATACATGTACGCATGGGCATCGAATATGACAGGCACCGGGACCAACAGAAGGTCAGGACTGCATTTTATGATCGACGATCCTACCCTTGCCAACAGAGGAAATTCCTATCTCGTATGGTTCAGGGTTGACCAGGGAAAGATGGAGATCTATGAAGTTACCAACGATGTGCTCAACCTCATGAAAACCACTACGCTCACCGTGAATGCGAATACCTGGTACAATTATAATGTATCGTATGATCCCGCTACAGGTGCGATCGAAGTCTGGAGGAACAACATGTTCATTGATTCATGGACCGATCCTACCCCGTTAACCAATGGCAACTATATCTCCCTGAGAAATGGAAACAGCAATGTTTATTTCGATGATGTAAAAGTATTCAGGTCACGATCAACTACCGCAGCAGTTACCATTGGCGGGTCAACGGCTGATGTCAGGTACCAGAACAGCAACAGTACCACAGCATCATGCAGGATCAAATCGATCGTCACCGACAATTTCAATAACATTTCAACACAGGGCTCACTCGATGTGAATATTGACTGGACGGCACCTCTTGCAATTGCATCAGCAAACGATGGTACAAGCGGAGATATCGACAGCACCTACAACAGCACACAGCTATCCGCCAACTGGACTGCATCGTCCGATCCCCATTCAGCAATAAGCAAGTACTGGTATGCCATAGGAACAACACCTGGTGCAACAAATACCGTTGCATGGACAAACAACGGCACTTCCACATCGGTAACTAAAACCGGATTAACACTTGTCACAGGCCAGATCTATTATTTTACGATCAAGGCAGAAGACGGTGCTGGTTTGATCAGCGCGATCATCAATACAGATGGCCAGAAAGTCCTCAATGTTCCTCCTGCGGATGTTACACCACCTGCTACAACTGTGAATGCGACGGGATGGAAGACAGAAGACTTCAACGTTACCTTCAATGATGCAGACAATCCGGGAGGAAGCGGCATCAACGACCGCTATTACCAGGTGATGGATTACAACAACAATGAATTCAGGGCAAATGGTCAGCGAGGGTTCTTTAATGACAACTTCACCACAGCACTTCATTCAGACTGGAATATTCCCGCAAGCTCAGGAACCTGGGCGATCAATGCAGGAAGGCTAAACCAGACAGACGAAGCGGTGAATAACACCAACGCTTACGTAACCGTAAATCAGAATTCAACTCATTCCTATTTATATGCCTGGTCGATGAACATCGGCGGAGCAGGCACAAACAGGAGAGCAGGTTTTCATTTCTTCAGCGACAACCCATCACTCCCGAACCGTGGGAATTCATATATGCTGTGGTTCAGAGCTGATCAGTCACAGATGGAATTCTATCGTGTAAGCAACGACACCCTTTACCTGAGAAAAACGACCCCACTGACAGTTCCTGTTAACACATGGAATGATTACAAGATCACATATGATCCAGGCTCAGGGGTAATCGACGTTTATCGTGATAACATTTTCATCGATACCTATACAGATCCGAATCCACTAACATCAGGCAGCGCTATTTCTCTCAGGAACGGAAACAGCAATGTATTGTTCGATGATGTCAAGGTGTATCATTCCAGATCATCATCTGAATTGGTTACGATAGGCAATTCAGCCAGTGACATCAGGTACCAGAATACGAATCCTGCAACACCGGCTGCAAGGATCAACGGGCTTTCACGAGATCTCGCAAAGAACATTTCGACAGTCTCCACGGTGAACGTTCATGTTGACTGGACAGCACCATCAGCAGCAGCAGCTCTCAACGATGGAATCACGAATGACATCGACACCGTTCTGAGCGGCAATACACTTTCCGCGAACTGGTCAACCTCTTCTGATATACATTCATCAGTGGTTGATTATCACTATTCCATCGGCGTTGCTGCAGGAGACACGAGTGTTGTCACATGGACCCCGAACGGCACATCCACATCATTTACAAGAACAGGGTTAACACTGGTAAGCGGCACATCCTATTTTACAAACGTAAGATCGGTTAACGGCGCAGGCTTAAAAAGCAATGTTACAAGTTCAGACGGACAGCTCTACCTTGCCGCACCGGTTGCGCAATTCGAAGCGATGAACACAGTTACCTGCACAGGACAGTTTGTTCAGTTCAATGACTCAAGTGACAATGCGACAAGCTGGGAATGGATCTTTCCTGGCGGATTCCCGGCAACAAGCACTTTGCAGAACCCAGTGGTGTCATATAGCCCGGGAACCTATGATGTTACACTTATTGTAACCGGCCCGGGAGGAAGCGATACACTTGTCAGAAGCAACTACATGACCGTTCATGCAAAACCGGTATCGATGTTCAGCACCAATGATACACTGCTGACACTTCCAAATGCCATTGCGACATTCAACAATACATCGACAAATGCAACAGGATATATGTGGGACTTCGGGGATGCGAGCACCTCATCATCAGCATCACCTTCGCATATGTACACCGTTGCAGGAACATATACCGTGACGCTCGTGTCGATGAATGTCAATTGCAGCAGCGACACAGCCGTGAGGCCATCCTACATCGTGGTGCAGTCACCAATTGGGATACATGAGAAGGATGAAAATGCAGATGTAAACATTTATCCAAATCCATTTAAAGGAAGCTTTACATTTTCAATTTCAATGAAGCAGGCAGAACATGTAACGGTGATTCTGCGTGATGTACTTGGGAAAGAGATCGCAGTGATCAATGAAAAGGACCTGTCACCCGGAGCATATTCATTCCAGGTTGAACCGATGGCCTCCGGACTGGCTTCAGGGATCTATATCCTGGAAGTGAGAGAAGGTACCAGCACCCGATATATAAAAGTTTCGGGCAATTAATTATTCGCTAATAAAGTAAGATGATAAAGATGAGAAAGCTCTTGTTTCTCCTCGCGCTGTGTTGTTTTCAGACAATCTTTGCTGCAACCATCACAAGCAACGTGGTAACAGGCAACTGGAATTCAGCAGCGAGCTGGGTAGGCGGGATCATTCCCGGACCTGCTGACAGGGCTGTTGTGGTAAGCGGCGCAGTGATCACGCTGAATGTGAATGCAAGCATTACAGAGCTGCAGATCAATACAGGCGGGACATTCAACTGCTCTTCAAACACGCTGACACTCACAGGCGACTTTTCAAACAATGGAACATTCAACTCACAGACAGGCACTGTACACTTCAATGGATTCAGCCTGTCGCAATCCATTTTTGGAACAAGCATCACCACATTCAACAACATCATCAACGACAACACCAACGGTGCTGCAGGTATGGGTGTGTCCGCACACCAGGTAGAAACCAGGATTAAAGGGAACTTCGTGCAGAATGGTGTGTTCAACCGGAACAGTACAAGCTTCCCATCAGCAACCATCCGCTTCACGGGGAATACCTTTATTACAGGCACCACCAGCCTTATCATGAATCACGTGGTCATTGATGCAGGAGCTACGCTGCATGCCGCAACAGGGACATTTCCTCAATCGTCGAGCACATACATAGCCGGAGATTACACCAACAACGGAACATTGGATCCCGGAACAGGCACGGTTTACTTCCAGTTCTCAAACAGCTTCGGAAACAACCAGAACATCAATGCCGGTGCGAGTGCATTCTATAATCTTACTGTGAACAAGACAAGCGGTGTGGTCACTGTATTCAGCAACATCACCGTTGCCAATGATTTTACCATTGCAGCAGGAAGCTGGTCGGCAGGAACATTTAACCTCAATGTCGCAGGAGATTTTTCAAATTCCGGGACTTTTACATCAGGCACCGGCCTTGTGCTGCTGAACGGAAGCACCAACCAGAACATGAATGCCGGAACAAGCTCACTTTACAATTTCACAGTGAACAAATCTGCCGGGGATGTTTACCTGCTATCGAATGTCACCGCGACAAACAATCTTTCACTTACAAGCCGCAACATCTATACAACAAACAGCTTTGAAATTTATGCATCCAATTCCAACCCGGCTACCTCGTTAACCGGTGGATCATCTGCATCCTTTGTCATTGGACGATTACGCAGAGCAGTCACTGCAACAGCAAACACATATAGCTATCCAATAGGGCCAATGCATGTAACGCCTGTCAAGTACAGACCAGTGGTCTTGCAGCAGACATCATCAGGCGGAGCATCGAACATTTCCATGATCGGAGATACGATCGGCAATGCCACATCGAAAAAAGCCAACTGGTATGTTCGTATAGGCAGCAACGCCGGAACACCCACCGGCACTTTGCAGTTCAGGTATAACTTGTCGACAGATTTCCAGGCAGGAATGCAGGAATGCCTTATCAATGCACAACGTGGCACCATGCCTCCGCCAGCTAGCTGGAACTTTGTGCTGAACACTACAGTCGCACCATCCGGAGGTATCAACGGAACGATCACATCAGCCATTCCCGCCACGCTGTCACCAAACTCATTTATCCTTGGAGAGCCAACTCCCGCAGCAGCATCAACGACCATCTGTTCAGGGAACACCGCTGCACTCTCAGTTAGTTCACCGTCAGGAAACGTGCAGTACGACTGGTATTCAGCATCAACAGGAGGAACACTCTTACAAGGCAACAGCGCATCTTATACTACACCTGTGCTTAATTCAACAGCGGTATATTATGTTGAATATTTCAACTCACTGACATCATGTTCATCAGCACGAACACCTGTCACTGTGAATGTCAACCAGACACCTGTTGCATCATTCGTAACCGGAGATTCTATTTGTACCGGAGGCAATCACACGGTTACATTCAACGGAACAGCTGGCGGATCCGCAATCTATACATGGAACTTCAATGGTGCATCTGTAACCTCTGGCAGCGGTGCAGGACCTTATAGCATCAATTGGGCAACAACGGGAACAAAAAACATCACACTCTCAATTTCAGAAAACAGCTGTGTATCCAATACCGCAAGCATGCCTGTCCTTGTCGGGAATCCACCGACATCTGCGTTTAATGTCAATGCCACAAGCTGCCAGGCCGACACACTGAGTGTTACATATACCGGAGTGGCGAGCACCAATGCCGGATACAACTGGAGCTTTGGAGGAGCAACGATCATCAGTGGTTCAGGGCAAGGACCATTTCTCATTCACTATCCGACACCAGGAACAAAATCTGTTTCACTTACGACGGATGATTACAATTGCACGAGCACAACAACACAGAACATCACCATCAATCCGACACCAACTTCGCCCACAGTAAACACGACAGCCACTACGATCTGCCAGGGAGATTCAGCAACGATCACTGCTTCAGGATCAACAGGCGGAACAATCACGTATACTTTTTATGACCAGGCCACAGGAGGAACAAACCTGGGAAGCTCACCTGTTACTGTATATCCAACAGGCAATACCACCTATTATCTTGAAGTGACCAACACCGATGGATGTCTGTCATCTTCAACACGAACACCCGTGACAATTAACGTCAACCCAACACCTACACCTGCAACAATAAGCATCACCAATGACACTATTTGCCAGGGAGATGCTACCACACTCAGTGCCTCCGGATCAACAGGAGGAACGATATCGTATAACTTTTATGATCAGTCTGCAGGAGGTACACTCATTGGACAATCACCAGTCACTGTAACACCAACAGTAACCACTACCTATTTCCTTGAAGTCATCAACACAGACAACTGCCTGTCATCATCAACAAGAACACCGGTCACCATTACTGTGAATCCCACACCATCAGGCACTGCAGTTTCCGCAAGCAATGACACCATCTGCCAGGGAGCATCAACAGTACTTACAGCATCCGGAGCAACGGGCGGATCGATCACTTACGACTTTTATGATCAGGCAAGCGGAGGCACACTGCTGGGAGCTTCGCCACTCACCGTTTCGCCTAATGCAACAACCACCTACTACCTCGAAACAGGCAATACAAACGGATGTACATCTTCATCAGGACGAACACCGGTTACAGTCACGGTAAATCCTACACCGGGACCAGCAACGATCTCTGTCTCCAACGATACCTTGTGCCAGGGAGAAACAACCATCATCACAGCAACAGGATCAACAGGAGGAACAATTACCTATAATTTCTATGATCAACCATCAGGAGGAATGATTGCAGGAACTTCACCATTTTCGGTAACGCCTTCTTCAACTACAACATATTATCTGGAGGTTGTAAACAACTACGGATGTGTCAGCTCAACAGTAAGAGATTCAGTGAAGATTACAGTTCATCCTACTCCAACCCCGGCAACAATCACTGTAAGTAACGACACACTCTGTGCGGGTGATACTGTCATGATCACAGCAAACGGATCAACAGGCGGATCCATATCATATATATTCTATGATCAGTCAGCCGGTGGAAACAACCTGGGGAATGCACCATTGGTCGTTGCTCCCAGCGTCACCACCACATATTACCTTGAAGTGATGAATACAGATGGATGCAAAAGCTCACAGACCAGGGAACCCGTAACCATCACGGTGAATCCTGCTCCCACGCCAGCTACAATTTCAGTTACGAACGATTCGATCTGCAGCGGCAGCAGCACAACATTATCCGCATCAGGATCAACAGGAGGAACGATCAGCTACAATTTCTATGATCAGGCAGCAGGCGGTACCATGATTGGTGCATCTCCGCTCAATGTATCACCATCAGCAACATCATCTTACTACCTTGAAGTAATTAATTCTGATGGATGTAAGAGCGACACGATGAGGACAGAAGTAGAGATCGTCGTTCATCCGACACCAACTGCAGCAACCATCACCACCACCAGCGATACGATCTGCCAGGGTGATGCAGTGACTCTGGAAGCAAACTCATCTACAGGTGGCCAGGTGACCTATACCTTTTATGATCAGGCCACAGGAGGAACATCTGCAGGCACTTCGCCTGTTACCGTTTCACCATCTGTAACAACAACCTATTACCTCGAAGTAAGCAATGAATTCTTCTGCCTCAGTGATTCAGTAAGAACACAAGTGACGATCGTAGTAAATCCAACACCAACAGCAGCCACTGTCTCAATCACAAACGACACGATCTGTTCAGGTGACACAACGCTCATCACCGCATCTGGATCGACAGGCGGAACGATAAGCTACAACTTCTATGATCAGTCAACAGGTGGAACATATATTGGTACATCACCACTGAGTGTATCACCTTCAACAACAACAACCTATTACCTGGAAATTATAAATGCTGAAGGATGCCTAAGCAGCTCAACAAGAACACCGGTGACCATCACGGTAAATTCTTTACCACTGCCTGCAACCGTTACAGTTACAGATGACACGCTTTGCCAGGGAGATCAGACGATCATCGATGCCACAGGTACTTCATCACAAACAAGCTATAATTTCTATGACTCATCTGTTGGTGGAACACTCATAGGACCCGCTCCAATAACGGTATCGCCGGGCTCAACCACAACGTATTACCTGGAAGTTACCAACGTATATGGATGCACCAGCTCGTCTTCACGTACACCGGTCATCATTACTGTTCATTCATCTGCACAGAATGCTCAGGTAACAGGAGCAACCATCTGTTCGGGAAATACAGCCTTGCTTACCGCCACTGCAGGCAGTGATTCTGTATTCTGGTATGAAGATCCTTCCATGCAAACTCAGCTTGGATCAGGCAAGTCGTTTACTACAGACACACTGCAGTTCACAACAACCTTTTATGCCCAGGCCATGACACCACAAGGCTGCGTAAGTCCGGGAGGATCAACACCTGTAACTGTTACAGTGAATCCAACACCTGAAGTCACATTGACTGTTGATCCTCCAGGCAACATCGTCACTGGTCAGCTCGTCACCATTACCGCCACACCAGCAGGATATACTTTCTATGATTTCATGGTCAATAATTCATCCATGCAATCGGGTTCTTCAAATGTGTATGAGAGCTATACACTTTTAAATGGAGATGTGATCACGATCAGTGTGACAGATGGTGACTGTATCCAGAATATCAACGACAGCCTTGCGCTTGAAATAAAGCCTCTACCAAATGCATTCACACCGAATGGTGATGGAAAGAATGACAGGTTCATTAAAGGACTTGATGTAACTATTCTGAACCGATGGGGTCAGCAGCTATACCAGGGAACCGATGGATGGGATGGAACCTACCAGGGAAAACCTGTTACGCCAGGAACTTATTATTACACGATCAGGTTACGGGAGAACGATGGGTCTGAAAAGATTGTACAGGGCCCTCTTACATTAATTGCAGAATGAAGCACATCATATACTTCATCATATTATTTACACCATGCATGCTTTCAGCGCAGTCAGGACTGATGCAGAAAGCCGATACCGCCTATGCGCGCCAGGAATACCTGGATGCCATGAATTACTACCTGAAAGTGCTGAAGAACGAGCCAAAGCAGAAACATGCCATCTTTCGCATTGCAGAATGTTTTCGTGCCATGAATAAATATGGTGAAGCTGCCGAGTGGTACGAAAAGGCGATGGATGCAGGATACCAGGGCAAAGACCTCTGGAAAAACTATGCTGACATGCTCGTGCTTCAGGGGAACTACCAGGGTGCAATGACAGCGTACCAGCAGTATTCAGAACTCCATCCAGATGATAAACATGTACGGTTGAAAATTGATGCATGCAAGTATTCATTAGAGAATAGAGACAAGGTGTTCAGCTATAAGATCACAAATGAATCTGCAATAAACTCCACGTACAGTGACTATGGAGCTGCCAGGCTTGACAACAAGATCATCTTTGCATCAACACGTGTTGAAGAAACAGAAAACTCACGGTTTGATCAGAATACAGGACAAGGGTTCTCCGATTTTTATGAAGCCACGTTCAATTCGAAAGATTCCATTTACGAACAAGTCAGAAAAAGCAAAGGAGCCATCAATACAAAGTTTAACGATGGAACATTTTCATACCACTCTCCCAGCCAAACCGGCTACTATATGCAGTGCAACGGTGAATCAGGAAAGAAGGAAGATTGCAGGATCTATTTTTCAAAATACAATTCAAAAACGAATTCATGGTCAGCATCAGAAGTATTTGATTACATGAATGGAGCATACGTTGGACATCCTTCCATTACCGATGATGGCAACACACTCTATTTTGTTTCAACCATGCCCGGAGGCTTTGGAGGAAAGGACATCTGGTTTGTGAAGAAAGAAAACAGTACATGGAGCAAGCCAGTGAATGCCGGGCCTTCTGTGAATACGATTGCGGATGAAATGTTCCCTTGTGTTTCAGGAGATACCATGTTATACTTTTCTTCTGATGGATTAAAAGGATTTGGCGGCCTCGATCTTTTCGGGATCAGGATGATCAACGGTAAATTCTCAGGCACACCTGAGAATCTGAACCTTCCAATCAATTCGAGCGCCGATGACTTCAGCATCTTTTTCACTTCATTCAACTCAGGGACATTCTGTTCAAACAGGCCGGGAGGCAAAGGAGATGATGATATCTATTCATTCAGACTTTCACCATTAAAGCTGAGTGCGAAAGGCAATATCGTAGAGAACCTTAAACTCAAGCCCATGTCGGGAGTGAAAGTCACCATGAAAGGATCAGACGGTACTGAACATGTATCGACAACAGACAGCAAAGGAGGATATGAATTCAATGACCTGAAGCCCAACGTCACTTATACTGTAAGCGTGCAGAAGAAAGGATATTTCGGAGATGCCAAGACACTGGCTACCGGGAATGTCAAATACGCAAAAGAGTATTCCAAAAAAACCGGTTATGACCTTGACTTCGGGATGCTGAAGCTTACGAAAGAAGAAGTTGAAATTCCGAACATCTACTATGAATTCAACAAGGCAGAACTGAATGAATATAGCAGGAAATCTTTGGATCAGCTTTCCGTGATGCTCAAGGAAACACCTGATGTTAAAGTGGTGCTGAATGCACACACCGATGAAAAAGGCTCGGATGATTACAATTTAAAGCTCTCCGAAAGAAGGGCGATGGCCGTGGTCAATTACCTGATCAGCACAGGTATTTCATCGGAAAGGCTTGATGCAAAAGGATACGGAGAATCACTTCCACTGGTGAAGAATGCACAGACAGAAGAAGAGCATTCAAAGAACCGACGTACGACATTTAAAGTAACTCAAAAATGAAGAAGAAGATCATTCATTTAACGATCATGATGGTCATGCTGTGTTCAACCATCAGCATGGCACAAAGTGATTTTCATTTCACACATTACCTGTATAACCTTCACACATATAATCCGGCCAATGCAGGCAGCAGCAACCACATCGTGGCAAACCTGGTTGGAAGGAAGCAGTGGACAGGCATGACCGGATCACCCCTTTCCACGTTCATTAATTCGCACGCCTATGTTCCGCAGGTACATGGAGGGGTGGGACTCTCAGTTTATCATGACAAGCTGGGTTATGAAAAAATGCTGAATGCACGGGTGAGCTATGCATATCATATCAAGATCTCAGAGAAGGCAACACTGGCTGCGGGAACGGGCATCGGCATTGTTTCAAAATCCATCAAAGGAAACCAGCTGGTATATGAAGAATCAGGTGATCAGAATGCCATCAATGGAGTGGAGTCGAAGATCAAGCCGGATGTTTGCTTTGGCCTCGAGTTCAATACAGCCAGGTTTACAGCAGGATTCTCAACAACGCACACCGATCAGAACCTGAAGAATGCCACGATCTATAAAGTGCCCAGACATTATTACCTCTATGCAAAATACAATTACATCGTAAATGAAGATGTTACACTTGTGCCGGCATTCCTTGTGAAAAGCACCTACTACATTACACAGGCTGAGTTAACCACCGTGGTGAATTACCGTTCGAAGATGTGGGGAGGTCTCACGTACAGACATGGTGAAGCGATCGCAGCGCTAGTGGGATTTCATGTAAACAAGAACTGGAAGATCGGGTATGCGTATGACTTCAATGTTGGAAAAGTGATGAAGTATTCAGGAGGTTCACATGAAGTGATGCTGTCAAGCACGCTGGGATCTTTCAATAAAAAGAAACATAATTATAAAACGCCAAGATTCTTTAACTGATGAAAAAGCTGATCCTGTTTTTTTCTATCCTGCTGATGTCTGCAACGCTGCCTGCACAGGAAAGTCTTCAAAAGAAATCGACACATTATCCATCCGGAAAGATCAAAGAAGAATTCACCGTTGATAAGGATGGACGCAAGCAAGGCACCTATAACAGGTACTTTGAAAATGGTGTGAAAGAGTTTGAATTCATGTACAAAGACAACATGAAAGACGGAAGGTGCATAACAAGATACCGGAACGGGAAGATCAGCACTGAAACCACCTATGTGAACGATAAACCTAAAGGATCCTATACTGCCTGGGATGAAGCAGGTAATCTTCTGGAACAAGCTACCTACTGATGAAAAGCCTGTTATTCCGTTTACTTCTTTTGCCATTCCTCATCAACGGGCAAACAAGATCAACCATAGAGGAACAAAGCATCCACTATAAACAGTATGGCTTTGAATCCGACAGCCTCTGGGACATTGTAAATGGCAGGGATCCCTCGGCTCTAAACAGCAACAGATCGTCTGTGTGCACATTGAATAAGAAAGTCTATGGGTGGCATCCTTACTGGAGCGGGACTGTTTATCAGAATTACAACTGGAACATGCTTTCGCATCTTTCCTATTTCTCTTATGAAGTCAATCCATCCACAGGCAACGACCAATCAGGAACAGCCACACCGGCACATAACTTCTCCACAGCAGCAGCGGTAACAGCAGCATTGAACAACAATGTCAAGGTCACACTCTGCGTAACACTCTTCAGCAATCATTCCACTCTCTGGGCGAGTTCTACAGCTCAGCAAACACTGATCAATAACCTGATCTCCATGGTTCAGGCACGAGGAGCGCATGGAGTGAATATTGACTTTGAAGGAATGGGCACAGCGGATAAGACACCCTTCAAAAACTTCATGGTAAACTTATGCAACCAGATGCATGCGCAGATCCCGGGATCTGAAGTAAGCATGGCACTGTATGCCGTTGAGTGGAGCAGCATCTTTGATATTGCAGGACTCAGTGCTGCAGTGGATCAGTTCATCATCATGGGTTATGACTACTACTATGGTGGCAGTACAACAGCAGGTCCTACCGATCCTCTATTCAACTTTCAGACAAGCTATAATTATACACTGTCCAAATCAGTTACCTACTATCTGAAGCAGGGAGTTCCCGCATCGAAGCTGTTACTGGGCTTACCCTATTATGGAAGAGAATGGCAGACCACTGCATCAACCATTCCATCATCCACTGTTTCCGGAGGATACTCAGGATCGAGGACTTATAAGTATGTAAGGGATAACGCAGCAACGTATTCCAACAGACAATGGGATGCCAATTCATATACACCGTATTATGTGTACCAAACATCAGGACAATGGAGACAATGCTTCATTGATGACGCATACAGCCTTGGAAAACGCTTTGACCTGGTGAACCTGCGGGGTCTTGGAGGCATAGGCATCTGGGCGCTTGGTTATGATGACGGCTACTCAGAACTGTGGAATAAGATCCAGGAAAAATTCAGCTCATGTACAGTGACAGCATGCAACGATACCATCTACGACATGGGTGGTCCAAACAGAAATTATTACGACAATGAAGCCTATACCTATACAATCTCACCTGCAGGAGCGAGTTCGGTATCACTGGCATTCAGTTCATTCAGTCTAGGCACGGGCGATACACTCAGGCTGTATAACGGACCATCAACCGCATCACCCCTGATTGGAACTTACACTTCTACCGGCACACCAGGAACGGTGACATCGACATCACCCAGCATTACCGTAAAATTTAAATCGGATGCATCAGGAACAGGCACAGGGTTTTTCGCAAAATGGAACTGCATCATTGACAACACGCCTCCCACCACGCAGATCGCTGCTTCGCCAGCATGGGCAACCGGTAACTTCACCTCTACTTTCACTGATGCGGATAACACCGGCGGAACAGGCATTGAGAAAAGTTTTTACCAGGTGCTTGAAAACAATGGAACAGAATGGAGAGCCAATGCAGCAAATGGCTTCTTCAATGATAATTTCAACAACACCCTGCATGCAGACTGGGCCATAGCGACCGGAACATGGTCTATAGGCTCGGGAGTACTCAATCAGACTGATGAAACAAATGCAAACACCAACATCTACACTCCCGTCACACAGAATCTTTCGAACCGGTATATTTATCACTGGCAGGGGAAGATCAGCGGCACGGGTACCAACAGGCGGGCAGGAATACATTTCTTTTCAGATGATGCATCACTGCCCAACAGGGGGAATTCTTATTTCGTCTGGTTCCGCCTTGACAACCAGGAGCTGCAGTTTTATAAAGTAGTGAATGATGTCTTTACGCTTCAAGGTTCCGCAACCATCACACTGAGCGCGAACACATGGAATGATTACAAAATCATTTATGATCGTATCACAGGCAAAATGGATGTTTATATTGACAATGCCTTGAAAGGCAGCTGGACCGATCCATCACCTTATTCCAATGGAGCATTTGTATCGATCAGAAGTGGAAACTGCATCTATACTGTAAACGACTTTAAAGTTTACAGATCAAGGAACAATACAGCAGTGATCAAGGTAGGAGCAGCATCAACGAATGACATCAGGTATCAGAATGCATCACCGGCCACGCCATCAGGAAGAATAAAATCAATCACAAAAGATGCTGCAGGGAACCTGTCTGCCATCGGTTCTGAAGATGTTGACGTGGACTGGTCAGCTCCGTTGACTTCCATTATTCGTGATGGACTTGCATCCGATATCGATACCACGACGGATGGTACGCAACTCTCAGCAAACTGGCAGTCATTCACAGATCCTCATTCTGGAATGATGCAGTATAGTTACGCGATCGGAACTACTGCAGGAGATAGTAACATCGTCGCATGGACATCGATTGGTTTAAATACAGGCTTCACGAAAACAGGTCTGTCGTTGATCAACGGAAACACGTACTATGTATCTGTCAGAGGAAAGAATAACGCATCACTCACCTCTTCATCACAAAGTGATGGGATCCTGTATCTCCTGCAGCCACAGGCATCCTTTACAGCTCCTTCGTTCAGCATCTGCGAGGGCGACAACATCACGTTCACAAATACAAGCAGTAATGCAACAACCTATATTTGGAATGTACCTGGAGGAACACCATCATCAAGCACATTAACATCACCAACCATTGAATTTACCGCTGCAGGTACATTTACCATGACGCTGACATCAGGCAACAGTGCCGCATCTGACACATCTATCCGTTATGTTTCTGTAGGAGCAAGGCCTGTCATAAATTTCACGGCAAATGACACTTCAGTGAATCTTCCAAACAGCACCGTGACATTTACGAATTCCACATCAGGAGCAGCATCCTATCTATGGGATTTTGGAGATGGTGGAATTTCATCAGGCGTGAATCCGACACATACATATACAACCACAGGGCATTATACCATTATCCTCCAGGCAACATCAGCAGAAGGGTGTACATCAATTCTTACCTTATCCAACTACATGCATGTATATGGACCAGTAGGGATAAATGAAACGATGGCAGATGGGATACAGCTAATGCCTAACCCGGCATCAGGTTTTGTCTCATTGAGAAGACTTGATAAACCAGCACACATCCGCATACTCGATGTTCATGGAAAGGTATGCTTACAGAAAGCAGATGTTTCATCAACAACTGTACTTGATGTGACGATGTTATCAGAAGGTGTATATACTGTTGAAGTTACCGATGGTATTTCAAGGCAATTAAGAAGGCTTGTTGTTGTAAAATAAGAAACAACCTGTCAACCTGTTTTTGAACAGATCTTTTTGCCTTTCACGATCCGTATAATACTGGACTACCTGATATTTTTTCAGGAATAAATCAAGCTGGTTTCTTCTCTGTCAACACAGGCTGGCACCATCATTTCAGTTTAATTAAACAATCATTTTAAATTATCCTGCCATGAAAAGCCAGAAGAGTAAATCAGCCAAGGGAAAAAAGGAATCAGGAAACAATCAGCCCGCAGCAAAAGATCTGAAGGACAAGGAATCATTGAAGTCACTAAAGAAAAAGCCAGACACCGAAGAAGACAGGCTCAATCCTTCACAGGAAGAATCAAAGCATGAACACCACCAGGCCAAAGGGCATGAATCAGTTTACTATTCAAGAGTAAAAAGAGAACGGGGAGCAGGCATATTCGGTGGCCAGGGATATACAAGCCGTGGTGGCTATGGCCGAAGAGGATGAACAGAGTATTACTGAAGCATTTTGATTTAGGATATGTTAAGATGTTGATCAATAAGCGATCACCTGCTCTTCCATCTGAGGCATTTCCCTGAACTCATACTGCTGTGTCCGCAGCTGAGGGATGAAACCCGCTTCGCGAATAGCCTCCTGGATTCCATTGGCGGTGAACCGGTGAGGCGCACCAGCAGCAGAAACGACATTCTCCTCGATCATGATCGATCCGAAATCATTCGCGCCGGCATGCAGGCAAACCTGTGCTGTCTGTTTACCCACTGTAAGCCATGAAGCCTGGATATTCTGAATATTTGGAAGCATGATCCTGCTTAACGCGATCATGCGGATGTAATCATTTCCGGTTACTGTATTGTTGATGCCCTTCACTCTTTTTAGCAAGGTGCCATGATCCTGGAAAGGCCATGGAATAAATGCAAGAAACCCTTTTGCGCTCTCCGGCTTTTCGCTCTGAACCTGGCGAAGCCATACCAGGTGTTCAAATCGCTCCTCGATCGTTTCAACATGTCCAAACATCATCGTTGCTGAAGTGGTCAGGTTAAGCTTGTGTGCAGCTCTCATAACATCAAGCCATTCACCGCCTGAGCATTTTCCTTTTGAGATCAGCCTTCGCACTCTGTCATTCAGGATCTCTGCACCGGCACCTGGAAGTGAGTCGAGCCCGGCTTCCATCAATGCTTTCAAAACCTCAGTGTGCGTGGATTTTTCAAGCTTGGTGATGTGTGCGATCTCCGGAGGCCCAAGTGCATGAAGCTTTAAAGTTGGATAGAGCTTTTTTAGTTCTCTGAAGAGGCCGGTATAGTAGCTTAATCCGAGATCAGGATGGTGGCCACCCTGAAGCAGCAGCTGCTCTCCGCCATAACGGAAAGTTTCATCGATCTTTTTCTGATATTCCTCAATGGATGTGATGTATGCTTCGGCATGCCCGGGAATCCTGTAGAAATTACAAAACTTGCAATTGGCCAGGCAAACATTCGTGGTATTCGCGTTCCTGTCGATGATCCAGGTGACAACATTCCCCGGCTTCTGCTTCTGTCTCAAAGCATTTCCTGTATACACAAGGTCGGCAGTTGTTGCATGATGATGAAGAAAAACTCCTTCCTCAATTGAAAGGAACTCTTGTGCAAGGCCTCTCTGTAACAGATCCTCTACCTGATTTTTTGTACTTCTGTTGCTCATGGACAAATCTCCCCTGCCGTTAGAATTTTAGCTACTTTTGAAGCTTCAAATTTAGCCAATTTACAGCATATGCAGATTAAAAAATCCACATCAGCGCAGCCTGCCGGCACCATTGCATTACTTGCAGATTCTAAATCGAGTCTTGCATCTTCAGGATTCAGCAAGGATGAGCTCACCTACATCAAGACCCAGAAAGATAAACTTGAAAAAAGAACCATCTACCTGAACCAGCTGAAACGAGAGGTGTTCATCTATTTCAGAGATGAAAAAAAGACAGGACACAAGCTCCGTGAAAGTGACCGACGTGCAGGAAATGACCTTGCATCAGTGCTCAACGACAAAAAGCATGAGCAGATCACAGTGATCAATCTTACCAGCGATGGTCAGGCTACCCTTGATTTCGCAGAAGGCATGGCACTCGGGAGCTACCAGTTTTTAAAATACAAGCCAAAGAACACTAAAGAAAAGAACACATTTAAAAGCATCCTGCTATCAGACAGTAGTGTTTCGAATGCGCAGATCAATGAGCTCAATGTGATCGTTGAAGCCAATTATCTTGTCAGGGACCTTGTGAACGAACCTGTTTCACATCTTACAGCGACGCAGCTTTCCAATGAAATAAAAGCTGCAGGAAAAACTGCAGGCTTTAAAGTTGAAGTGCTGAATAAAGTAAGAATTCATGCACTCAAGATGGGAGGAATCATTGCAGTGAACAAAGGAAGCATTGAGCCACCTACCTTCTCCATCATGGAATACAAGCCCGCTAAGGCAAAAAACAAAAAGCCTTTTGTTCTTGTAGGTAAAGGTGTTGTTTACGATACAGGAGGGTTAAGCCTTAAGCCTACACCCAATTCCATGGACATGATGAAATGTGACATGGCAGGCGCCGGTGCAGTGACTGGTGCCATGTATGCAATTGCCAAAGCGAAGCTGCCTGTGCATGTGATCGCGCTGGTTCCTGCAACTGACAATCGTCCAGGAGGAGATGCCTATGTTCCGGGAGATGTGATCACACTTCACAATGGGAAAACTGTGGAAGTGCTGAATACAGATGCTGAGGGAAGACTTATTCTCGGAGATGCTTTAAGCTATGCTCAGAAATATAAGCCAGAACTAGTGATCGACCTTGCTACACTTACCGGTGCAGCTGTTGCAGCGATCGGAACGTTTGGAACAGTTGCCATGGGTACGAACAGCGAAACTATGATGGACAAGCTCAAGAAAAGTGGTGAAAATGTGTACGAGCGTCTTGCCGAAATGCCTTTCTGGGATGAATATGATGAACTGATCAAGTCAGATGTCGCAGAGATCAAAAACATCGGAGGCCCTTATGGCGGTTCGATCACTGCAGGAAAATTCCTGCAGCATTTTACAGACTATCCATGGATCCACCTGGATATCGCAGGACCTGCATTCCTTACTGCCCGTGATAGCTACAGAGGCAAAGGAGGAACAGCGGTTGGCGTGAGGTTGTTGTTTGATTTCTTTAAGCAGTTAAGTTCTAATTAATGGAAAACCTGGTCAGAGTAGGGATCTCGATGGGCGACCCGAATGGCGTTGGCCCTGAAGTGATCATCAAAGCATTGTCAGACAACAGGATGCTTCAGACCTGCATGCCTGCTATTTATGGCACAGGCAAGGTCATCTCCTTTCATAAAAAACTGGTGAATGCCAATGAATTCAACTATCACACCAGCAAGCCAGGGGATCCTTTCAATTTCAAGAACATCAACCTGGTTTCTGTTACTGATGAAGAGTTTAAAGTAGAGCCGGGACAATCGACTGAAGCTGCCGGCAAGCTTGCATTCCGGTCAATTGAAGCTGCCGTTAAAGACCTGAAGGATAAAAAAATCGATGCACTGGTCACGGCACCGATCAACAAGAAGAACATTCAGTCAGATGACTTCAGCTTTCCGGGACATACAGAATACCTTGCCTCCCAGTTTGGAGTGAAAGACTACCTGATGATGATGGTTACGGAAGACCTGAAAGTAGGCACTGTGACCGGACATCTGCCATTGAACGAAGTGTCAGCGAGCATTACCTCACATAAGATCGTGGAGAAAGTAAAGGTGATGCACAAAAGCCTGATCCGTGATTTCGGTATAAGGAAGCCAAGGATCGCCGTATTAGGACTAAATCCTCATGCAGGAGATAACGGACTGTTAGGGAAAGAAGAGCTCGAAGTGATCATACCGGCAATCCAGCAGCTAAAAGCAGAAGGGATGATCGTTGCCGGGCCTTATGGTGCAGATGGATTTTTCGGATCATCCAATCTCAACAATTTTGATGGTGTAATGGCCATGTACCATGATCAGGGGCTGATCCCCTTTAAAACCATGGAATTCGAACGAGGAGTGAATTTCACAGCAGGACTGCCTGTGGTGAGAACCTCGCCAGACCATGGCACTGCTTATGACCTGGCAGGCAAGAATACAGCTTCGGAAAGTTCCCTGAGACATGCCATCTACATGGCGGTGGATATTGTAAAAAAACGCCGTGAATACGACCAGATCAATGCAAATCCGTTGCGGGCAAGCGTTATGAGAAAAGAAAAATCTGACCGGTAATCCGGGAATCAGACGATTCTTTTTATATATCGCAGGAAAATCGTTAATTTTGCCGTTTTAATTGGAGGGGTAGTCTATGAACTACATGAAACAATTCATGATCTCATTTTCGGGACTTAGTCTCGGGAAGCATGATTATGAGTTTGAGATAGGAGATGCGTTCTTTGAGTCGCTTGAGTTTTCCGAGATCCGGAAAGGGAATGTCCATGTTGACATGACCCTCGAAAAGACGACCGTGATGCTGTTGCTGAACTTCTCAATTAAAGGGGAAGTGACGGTAACATGTGATCGCTGTGCGGACGAGTTCGAGATGCCGGTATCAGGTGAAAATAGGCTGATCGTTAAATTCGGTTCTGTTCCGATGGAAGAGACTGAAGACATCATTGTGATCCCTGAAGGAGAGCATGAGATTGACGTAAGCCAGTTCATTTATGAATACATCATTCTGGCGCTTCCTTTACAGAGGATCCATCCGGATGATGAAGAAGGAAACAGCCTCTGCGACCCGGAAGTATTGAAGAAGCTTGAAGAAATATCCGTAAGGCAGCAAAGTGAAGAAACTGATCCACGCTGGGATGCCTTGAAAGGATTAAACGATAATTGATTGTTAATTTTTAATTTTTACTGAAATGCCACACCCGAAACGAAAGATTTCGAAATCGAGAAGAGACAAAAGAAGAACACACGATAAAGCAGCGGTTCCGACTCTATCTACATGTTCAAATTGCGGAGCACCTGTTTTACATCACAGGGTTTGTGCTTCATGCGGATACTACCGTGGCAAGATGGCTATCGAAAAATCTGCTTCTGCCTGATCTGATCAGGTAATTGCTGATTTATGAGGATAGGCTTAGACATCATGGGCGGTGATTTTGCGCCTGAGTCAACAACTCAGGGTGCGATCCTTGCCCGAAAAGAGCTTCCGTCTGATATTGAGCTGGTGCTGATCGGTGATCAGGATCAGATCATTTCTATCATGGAGAAGAATTCGGGAAACCCGAAGGATTTTACTATTGTACATACCCCCGAGGTGATCGGCATGGGTGAACATCCTACCAAAGCGTTTACGCAAAAACCGAATTCAAGCATCGCGCATGGATTTGGAATGCTGAAGCAAGGTGCGCTGGATTCATTCGCCAGTGCCGGAAACACAGGAGCCATGCTGGTTGGAAGCATGTACACGGTAAAGTCAATTCCTGGCGTGGTGCGTCCCTGCATCACTTCCATCGTTCCAAAGCTTGGAGGAGGTCTGGGATTGATCCTTGATGTAGGCACCAATGCAGACTGCAAACCGGAAGTGTTATACCAGTTCGGAATCCTTGGATCACTGTACTGCAAGCACGTATTTAACATGCCCAACCCTCGCGTTGGCTTGCTGAATATCGGTGAGGAACCTGAAAAAGGAAACCTTGTAAGCCAGTCTGCCCATAACTTAATGAAAGACTCAAAAGATTTTAACTTCATCGGAAACGTTGAAGGAAGGGATCTTCTGATCGATACGGTGGATGTGATCGTTTGCGATGGCTTCACCGGAAACGTTGTCCTGAAAGTGTGTGAAGGATTTTTTATGGCGATGAAGAAACGCAGGATCAGTGATGAATACCTAGACCGCTTTAATTATGAGAATTATGGTGGCACTCCAATCCTCGGAATCAACGGGAATGTGATGATAGGCCACGGTATCTCGAATGCCGTTGCGATCAAGAACATGCTGACACTTTCAAAAGAAGTGATCGAAGCAAATCTCCCTTCAAAAATTAAAGAAGCTTTCAAATGAATTTAACTAGAGCTGCCATTACTGCGGTTGCAGGCTGGGTTCCTGATTATGTTTTAACAAACAAGGAACTGGAAACAATGGTGGACACAACAGATGAGTGGATACTTTCCAGAACCGGAATCTCTGAAAGAAGAATTCTGAAAGGCGAAGGAAAAGGTACCTCAGATATGTGTGTCGGAGCTTTTCAAAGACTTCTTGATAAACGCGGTATCACTGCAGACGAGATCGAACTGGTGATCGTTGCTACTGTTACTCCTGACATGGTTTTCCCTGCAACAGCGAATATTGTGTGTGACAAGATCGGTGCCCGTAACGCATGGGGATTTGATATCATGGCGGCCTGCTCAGGTTTTTTGTATGCACTTGAAACAGGTGCTAAATTCATTGAAACCGGCAAACATAAAAAAGTCGTTGTGATCGGTGGAGATAAGATGTCATCGATCATTGACTATACAGACAGATCAACCTGCGTGATCTTCGGTGATGGCGCAGGAGCTGTTCTGCTTGAGCCAAGCCAGGATGAAAACGGGATCGTTGATGCGATCCTGAAAAGTGATGGTTCAGGAAGACAGTATCTGCACCAGAAAGCAGGTGGTTCAGTAAAGCCTGCATCACATGCGACAGTTGATGCGAAAGAGCATTATGTTTTCCAGGATGGTCAGCCTGTATTCAAATTCGCCGTTACAAGAATGGCCGATGTGTCTGCGGAGATCATGGATCGCAATCACCTCAGTTCAGAGGATATTGCATGGCTTGTTCCACACCAGGCAAACAAAAGGATCATTGATGCTACTGCAAACCGCATGGGCGTAGGCCCTGAAAAAGTGATGCTGAATATTCAGAAATACGGAAACACCACTGCAGGAACATTACCACTTTGTCTTGCAGATTACGAGAATCAGCTCAAAAAAGGAGATAATCTGATCCTTGCAGCATTTGGTGGCGGATTCACCTGGGGATCACTTTATCTGAAGTGGGCATACGATCCTAAATAGTCAAAATCCACTTTTTGCAATTTTCCCCAAAAAATCTCTTTTTTAAGAGATTTTTCAACAAAAAGCACCTTAATTCTTCAAATATTTTTCATTTTTCAGGATTTCTCCTGAGTTAATTTTTATACTTTAGCCACCCTCAAAAAAGGTAACCAAGAATGGAAATTAATGAGATCCAAGACCTGATAAAGTTTGTAGCTAAATCAGGCGTTTCAGAAGTTGAACTTGAGACCGAAGGTTTTAAGATCGTTATAAAAACAGGAGCACCTCAAAAAGGAAAAGCTGAACAGCCGACATACATTCAGGCTATGCCAATGGCTCAGATGCCACAGGTACAACATCAACAGGCAGCACCAGCCCAACCCGCACAGCAAGCTCCAACAGCACCGGCAGCACCAGCTCCAAAGCCTGCTTCAGATGACTCAAAATACATTACGATCAAATCACCTATGATCGGTACGTTCTACCGTTCTCCAGGGCCTGACAAAGCATCGTTTGTAAACATCGGTGATGATATCAAAACAGGGAAAGTGATCTGCATCATTGAAGCGATGAAGCTTTTCAACGAAATTGAATCCGAAGTATCAGGAAAGATAGTGAAGGTTTTTGTTGATGATGCAACTCCGGTAGAATACGACCAGCCTTTGTTCCTGGTTGATCCATCGTAATCCAATTTAACGCTGATTTCAGATGGCAGATAAAATGTTTAAAAAGATCCTGATCGCAAACAGGGGCGAGATCGCATTACGCGTGATCAGAACCTGTAGGGAAATGGGGATCAAGACGGTCGCCGTGTATTCAACAGCCGATAAAGACAGCCTCCACGTAAGGTTTGCTGATGAAGCTGTATGCATCGGACCTCCTCCAAGTAAAGATTCATACCTCAATATTCCAAACATCATTGCAGCAGCAGAAATTACCAATGCTGATGCGATCCATCCCGGCTATGGATTCCTTTCCGAGAATGCGAAATTCTCGAAGATCTGCCAGGAGCATGGAGTTAAATTCATCGGTGCATCTCCAGAGATGATCAATGCGATGGGTGATAAATCCAATGCAAAGGATACAATGAAAAAGGCCGGTGTTCCTACGATTCCTGGCTCTGATGGTTTGCTGAATGATCTTGAGGAAGCAATAAAGATCGCGAAGAAGATCAAGTATCCGGTGATCCTGAAAGCAACTGCAGGTGGCGGTGGACGCGGAATGCGTATCGTATGGGCTGAAGAAGAACTTGAAAATGCATGGAATTCCGCAAGACAGGAAGCAGGAGCTGCTTTCGGTAATGATGGAATGTACCTTGAAAAGTTTATCGAAGAGCCAAGGCATATCGAGATCCAGGTTGTTGGTGATCAATTCGGAAAAGCTTGTCACTTGTCAGAACGTGATTGCTCCATCCAGCGCCGACACCAGAAGCTGATGGAAGAAACACCATCTCCATTCATGACCGATGAGCTTCGTGAACGCATGGGCGATGCTGCTGTAAAAGCTGCGCTTGCTGTGAACTATGAAGGTGTAGGCACTGTGGAATTCCTTGTGGATAAGCACAGGAACTTCTATTTCATGGAAATGAACACAAGGATCCAGGTAGAACATCCGATCACCGAAGAAGTGATCGACTATGACCTGATCCGTGAACAGATCCTTGTTGCAGCAGGTGTTCCAATCTCTGGAAAAAACTATTACCCGCAGCTTCATGCGATCGAATGCCGTATCAATGCAGAAGATCCAAGGAATGGCTTCAGACCAAGTCCGGGAAAGATCACTGTACTGCATACCCCGGGTGGCCATGGAGTGCGTGTGGATTCTCACATCTATGCAGGATATACCATTCCTCCGAATTATGACTCGATGGTTGCAAAGCTTATCACTGTCGCTCAGACACGTGACGAAGCCATTGCAAAAATGCACAGGGCTTTATCAGAATTCGTTATTGAAGGTGTCAAGACTACGATCCCTTTCCATTTAAAGCTGATGAAAGACGAGAAGTTCCTTGCAGGAGATTATACTACAAAGTTCCTCGAGGACTTTGAGATGGATTAGTTAGTTGTTTATTGTTGTTTTTAAAAAGCCCCTTTCAGATCTGGAAGGGGTTTTTTAATTTACACCAATCAAACACCTGCGTGAAGTATTCCTTAACCTTCATTTTTCTTTTTTTTTCATGCCACCTGCTTCTCGCGCAGATTGATACGGCTACGAAATTATCGATCGACATCAGGCCGCTCAAAGCATTGACAGGAGAGCTTCCCATGGGAGTTACAATCTATAAGAAGAAAGGCAAACGTTCAGAATCCTATGGAGCAGGCCCGGTCTTCTTTAATATTTACAGCAATGGCGAAGGTGCAAAATTGTCGGGATCGAAAGGAGCCATGACCTATACCGGTTTTCGATTCAACCGAATCCGAAGCTTTTTCGAGATCAGGAATGAAAACAAATTCCTGGTAAGAGAGGATATTTTTAAGCGTTACGGAAGAGCTGCTACATTCAGGTTTCCAGGATCAGGTGCAGTATGTGAATCATGTGCATCCATACAAACAGACAAAGTGCTTGTGAACAAAGTAATGCTTGTTTATGGCTACAGAGGGATGACTGAACGAAAGATCTATTTCGAGCCATACATTGCCCTAGGTATGAAGATGGTGAACTCATTCTACAACATCAGGGAAATCTATGATTACGATGTTCAGTATCATTTCAGGTTCACTGATTACAAGTTGAGGTTTCAGAATTTCTATCCTTTCATCAACATCGGATTTTCAACAGGGATCAGGTTATGAAATATTTTATCATCTTATTGACCATTCTTCTACTTTACTCCTGTGAACAACATGAAATAGATAAGCTTATCCCTCCCAACACGTTCCCTGAAGAATGCAGCAAGAATGGTATGCGAACACATGTTTATCCATTCGCCGCCGGAATAAGTGCAGTGACAATCGACACAGGATATTGCTTCATTGGCAACGGACTTACATTCATTGACACAAATGGAGTGATCATAAAGAACATTACGCCGGATACCCGATTCACCGCGCTGGAAAGAGGAGATGATGGGATCTTTTGCGTCAACATAGGATCATACACAGCTTATGTAACGTCGAAATACAATTTCAATGGCGACCTCATCTGGACAAAGCAGGTAGATGATGCGTATGTCATTAAACCACTCCCAGGCGGAAGATGCTTCAGTTATGGCCACACCCAGAAGCCTGTCCTAGTATTGTATGATGCTTCAGGAACTACAACCACACTGCAGGTTGATACGACAGGATCACTTTCAGACATTGATCACGATCCTGTTCAAAGCATCTTCAGGGTCCTCTATTCGAGAGGTTCAAAAAAATACATCGCAGAGATGAATGAGGCAGGGATCGTGCTCCGGAAAACCGAAGTGGAAGGAAATGCAGTTCGTGTGTTTCCCGGGGCGCATAAAGGACATAATCTTGTTTCCGAATCATCAACGAGAATCAAAATCTCCTATGTTGATACTGCGGGATCCACCAGCCTGATCACTGATTATCCATTTGAAATGTCAAGCATTCACAGGATAATAAAAACTGCAGATCGCAGCCTTCTCTTTCTATCGAATGACTGGTTCAGAAAAATGCCACGTGTAGCACCATATACTACTGTCTTTACATCTCAAAAATTACCTGATGTTCATGTCGTAAGAGTAAGCCAGGATGGATTCATCACATGGGATAAAAAATTCGGAGCAGCATCTCTTGACACACCTTTAGGTATTGAAGAAGACGGATCAGGGTTTATTTCGATCCTTGGAAATGCCGTTGGATATAGTGGTGACTCCAGGATCAGCACTTCGCGTGTGTTTATTCAGCGTGTGGATCGTCATGGAAACACCTGCCGTGACTGACAGTAATTATTTACCTGGAGTTTGCCCTTGCAGCTTCCGCACGCTTGAGCCTTACCGTTCCGACAGGCTTGCAGTTTGAATTCTTTAATTCAAGGATTGTATAGTAAAATGCCGGCTCAAGACGGAGTGATGCAAGCCGTTCCCAGTAACGGTGATCCTGCAGATCTTTCGATTGAAAGACAAACGTTGTTTTAGAAACCTGTTCGATTTGTTCAATACCTTCAGCTCTCAGAAGATCCCGAAAGAATCCGGTATCAATGGTGCCTGCAGGACATTTCTCCTGGAAAGTAAATACCCAAAGCCTCATACCATTTATTTTTTCTGAAAAATAAACGGGTTGAACGAAGGGAATATGGACAAATCAGGGCTTGTCCGGACAATCGTTCAGGATCAGGAAGTTACCTCAGGAATCAGGAATGTGATCCGGCAATGGATGGTGCTGCTTTTACAATACCGATCATTTCTGCAGCAGTTGCGACGATCGCGGCAGCATCGAATTCACATTCCGCGTAAAGCTCTTTCTGTTCGCCATGCTCAATGAAACGATCAGGAATTCCGAGACGCTTTACCTGCGATGAATAGCCTTTATCCGTCATAAATTCAACCACAGCGCTTCCCATTCCACCGATCAGACAGCCGTCTTCCACGGTGATCACTTTCGAAAACTTTGTAAACACCTCGTGCAGCATTCCTTCATCGATAGGCTTTGCAAAACGCATATCGTAATGAGCGGCATTAATTCCCTTTTCTTCGAGCGTCGCAATTGCCTTTGTAGCTTCATTTCCAATATGACCGATCGTCAGGATGGCAATATCATCACCGTGCTTCACTTTCCTGCCTTTTCCAACAGGGATCGCTTTGAACGGACGTTTCCAGTCTGTCATGACACCGTTCCCGCGTGGATACCTGATCGAGAAAGGTCCCATGTTTTCCTGCTGTGCAGTGAACATCATGTTACGAAGCTCCTCTTCATTCATCGGTGCTGCAACGATCATATTCGGAATGCAACGGAAATAGGCGATATCAAATGCGCCATGGTGTGTCGGGCCATCAGCTCCGGCAAGTCCTCCACGGTCAAGGCAAAACACAACATTCAGATTCTGCAGGGCAACATCATGCACGACCTGGTCATAGGCACGTTGCATGAATGATGAATAAATATTACAGAAAGGCACCATGCCCTGCGTGGCAAGTCCTGCACTGAATGTCACTGCATGCTGCTCGGCGATGCCAACATCGAACGCACGATCAGGCATTGCCTTCATCATGATATTCAACGAGCATCCAGAAGGCATCGCAGGAGTGATCCCCATGATTTTAGGATTCTTCTCTGCAAGTTCCACTATGGTGTAACCAAATACATCCTGGTATCTTGGAGGCTGAGGCTCTTTAGGAACGATCTTGATGATCTCACCTGTTTCTTTATTGAAAAGCCCCGGAGAATGCCAGATGGTCTGGTTGCCTTCTTCAGAAAACTTATATCCTTTACCTTTTACAGTGACACAGTGAAGCAGCTTGGGTCCGGGAATATCTTTCATATCCTTCAGGATCTTCGAAAGATGCACCACATCATGGCCATCAACTGGTCCGAAATACCGGAATTTCAATGATTCAAAAAGGTTGCTCTGCTTCAGGAGTGAAGATTTAACACCATGCTCAATTTTTGATGCGATCTCCTGAGCATTGGGACCGAACTTGCTGATCTTACCAAGAAGCTTCCATACTTCATCCTTCACTTTGTTGTATGTATGTGAAGTGGTGATATCAGTAAGATATTCCTTGAGAGCGCCTACATTCGGATCGATCGACATGCAGTTGTCATTCAGGATCACCAGCAGGTTGCTGTTGGAAACTCCTGCATGATTCAGTGCTTCGAAGGCCATACCGGCCGTCATTGCACCATCACCGATCACTGCGATATGCTGGCGGTCTTTTTCATTCTTGTTTGCCGAAGCGACGGCCATTCCTAATGCGGCAGAAATTGAAGTGGATGAATGTCCCACTCCGAATGTATCGTATTCGCTTTCTGATCTTTTTGGAAATCCGCTGATCCCTTTATAGACCCTGTTCGTATAGAACTGATCGCGACGTCCGGTGATGATCTTATGGCCATAAGCCTGGTGACCAACATCCCAAACGAGCTGATCATCAGGTGTATTGAATGCATAATGGATCGCTGTGGTAAGTTCTACAACACCAAGGCTGGCACCGAAATGGCCTCCTTTTACAGAGACAACATCAATAATGAATTGCCTGAGTTCATCACAGAACTGAGGTAATTCAGAATCTTTCAGCTTCCTGAGGTCTTCAGGTGAATTGATCTTTGATAACAGCGGCCCGGCCTTTAGCTCCATTCTTTTAGGGGATATAAACAAATTTAATCAATTCCTGACACCTGCGGTAAACGTGGGTCGTCCGGAGTTATTACAACTTTTCAGGTGACTTCACATTTATTCCCAATTCTGTTAATTGTTCATTCGCCACTGGTGAAGGTGAGTCGATCATCATATCCCTTCCTGCATTATTTTTAGGGAAAGCGATGTAATCACGGATCGACTCTGATCCGCCGAAAACTGAACACAGCCTGTCGAATCCAAAGGCAATCCCTGCATGCGGAGGGGCTCCGAATTCAAAAGCATTCATCAGAAAGCCAAACTGGTTCTGAGCTTCTTCCTTTGAAAATCCAAGCAATGAAAACATTTTAGACTGCAGATCCTTGCGATGGATCCTCACCGAACCACCACCGATTTCCACGCCGTTAATCACAAGATCGTAAGCATTGGCACGGATCGCACCCGGATCGTTTTCAAGAAGCCTGACATCATCTGGCTTTGGTGAGGTGAACGGATGATGCATTGCGAACCATCTTCCGGATTCTTCATTCCATTCGACCAACGGGAAGTCGATCACCCACAATGCTGAGAATGTCTTGCTATCGCGAAGGCCAAGCCTGTTACCCATTTCAAGTCTCAGGTCATTCAGCGCTTTTCTTGTCTTATCAGCCTTTCCGGCAAGCACAAGAAGAAGGTCTCCCGGCTTTGCATTGAACTTCTTCGCCCATCCTGCCAGGTCGTCTTCACTATAGAATTTATCAACAGATGATTTTACAGTACCATCTTCATTCACACGTGCATATACCAGTCCGGTTGCTCCTACCTGAGGACGTTTCACAAAATCAGTGAGTTCATCAAGCTGCTTTCTTGTGTAGTTTGCCGCACCTGAAGCATTGATTCCAACCACGAGCTCAGCATCATCAAACACCTTAAAGCCTTTGTTCTTCACAAGGTCATTCAGCTCCACGAATTTCATATCAAACCTGATGTCTGGCTTGTCAGAACCGTAAAGCTTCATTGCTTCATCATAGGTCATACGAGGCACGACCGGCATATCAATTCCTTTGATGGTCTTGAACAGATGGCGTACAAAGCCTTCAAAAATTGTGAGAACATCTTCCTGCGTTACAAAGCTTAACTCGCAGTCAATCTGTGTAAATTCAGGCTGTCTGTCTGCACGAAGATCTTCATCACGGAAACATCTCACGATCTGGTAATACCTGTCAAAACCGGCAACCATAAGGATCTGCTTGAATGTTTGCGGCGATTGTGGCAGGGCATAAAATTGTCCTTTATGCATTCGCGATGGAACGATGAAATCACGTGCACCTTCAGGCGTTGATTTAATGAGCACAGGTGTTTCCACTTCAAGGAAGTCCATTGAATTCAGGTAAGCACGGCATTCCTGCGCCATCTTGTGTCTCAACACCAGGTTATTCCGGACAGGTGTACGACGAAGATCCAGGTACCTGTATTTCATCCTGAGCTCATCACCACCATCCGTATCATCTTCGATTGTGAAGGGTGGAAGAATGGCTTCATTGAGAACTTCGAGGGTGTCCACGATGATCTCAATATCACCCGTATTCATTTTCGGATTTTTATTACTTCTCTCAGCCACTTTGCCAGTAGCGGAAATCACGAATTCTCTTCCAAGCTTTCTTGCTTCAGCGCACAATGAAGCATTCGTTTCCATATTAAATACCAGCTGGGTTATCCCATACCTGTCGCGCAGGTCGATGAATGTCATTCCTCCCAGATCCCTTGACTTCTGAACCCATCCGCACAGCGTCACAACAGTTCCAACTGAATTCATTGTTAACTCTCCGCAGGTATTTGTACGCAACATAATTTCGATATTTAGGGTATAATGAAAAAGCGAACGAAGTTACAAATTCATTGAACTGTTTATGACCGGAATTCTCGCAAAAGATGAGCGATTTATGGCGGAAGCTCTTAAGGAAGCCCGCAAAGCATATGAACTGGATGAGGTCCCGGTGGGGGCCGTAATTGTCTGTAATGACATGATCGTTGCACGTGCCTTTAACAGAACCCAGCAATTGAAGGATGTCACGGCACATGCGGAAATGCAGGCCTTCACCTCTGCTTCTGAACATCTTGGGTCGAAATATCTTAAAGACTGCACACTCTATGTCACGCTTGAACCATGCCTGATGTGCGCGGGAGCAAGTTATTGGACACAGATCTCGAGGATTGTATTTGGAGCCAAAGACCCAAAGCTCGGGTATGGGAGGATCGATTATCCGGTGCTGCATCCTAAAACGGTGATCTATGGTGGAGTGCTGGAAGACCAATGTGCGGCTCTTGTCAGGCAGTTCTTCATGGAAAAGAGAACAATGCTATAATCCTGCTCCAGTTTTCTTCTGAACATAAAAAAGCCCTTCAGGCGAACCGTCAGGGCTTTTCACTTTGATTGTTATTTCAACGATTATTTCGGGCTGCGTCTGTCGCTATATGTGTTTTTAGCGCCATTTGGCAATGCTTCACCACGACGGTTTGCCTGCTGCATGGGATCCTGCACTTCCATATTATAATTTCTCATGCTTGGATCCTGCATGTTCATGATCTGCCCATTGTCATATTTACGTTCCCTTCGCTCTTCTTCACGGTAATTCACGGAATCTACCGGAACTGAAAGAGGTTGTGGATTGTCGATGCTATCTGGAATGGTAATGTCGTTACCTCGAGGTGCCGGAGCAGCATCTTTACGCTGATCATTCAGATCAAGATTAGAATCATCATCCACCTTTCCTGACTGACTGCTGTAAACTGACTTCTCAGACTCTGAATACCTGTAAATCGTGTTGTCACTGCCTTTCCAGGTGCTTTCAGGACATGCTGCCCAAGAGCTTCCATCTTTAGATGATTCCAGCTTGTTGTCTTTGATACGGTAAAAATTACCCTGGTCATCCTGCCATCTTCCACTCTGCGAAAGTCTCCATGCCTGTCCATCCTGAGATTTCTCAAGCTCACCATTTGCATTCACACGGTAATGCCAGTTGTCAACGCCTTTCCAGGTATTGTCAGCAGATTTATTCCAGTTCATCTGACCGCTGCGGGAACTCTGATCCTTCATCGATTCAGACTTGGATTTCTTTTCCTGCTTTGATTTTGACTCTGTTTTAGATTTATCCTGATCCATCTCTGTTTTAGATTTGGATTCAGACTTGGACTTCATATCCTTGTCTTTATTCATTTCTGTTTTAGACTTGGATTTTGTTTCCTGTTTTTGTTTACTCTGATTAGTATTCGATTCAGTATTCTGGGCACTTGCTATAGTCGTCACTAATCCAAACGAAAGTGCCATTAATATCAACCTTTTCATTGCTTTCTGTTTTACATTTCTTGTTTTATGTAAGACGAAAAGCCTACCAAGTTGACCTGCTATTACAAGAGACTGATTATCTATCGCTTACTGTGATTGCATCAAATTCACTTATTGAACAGGGGAATATTGTTATACATAAAAAGCCCGTCAAATACTGATTTGACGGGCTTTTCAGCAACAACATAAAGGATCTTATTTCTTATCTGAAGGGTAAAGAGGCTGTGTTGAATTGACAGGTTTACCATCAAGATCAACTTCCACGATCTCATAACCAAGCTTTGAAAGTCCTTCATAAACTGACTTTTTATCACCAACAACCGTGATGATCATTTTATCCAGCGGAAGGTGCTTTTTAGCCAGGGCATCAATCTCTTCTTTCGTCATACTCTTCAGAATCTTGTTCTGCTTGTTGATGTATTCAGGAGTCAGGTTATAATCGATCATGCGTTTTAAGAAGCCTGCTTTCTGAACAGGTGTTTCGAACTTTAACGCATCTGCCTGTCCAAGTGAGGACTTCACAAACTCAAGCTCTTTGTCTGTGATCCCTGAAGATGCATAATTACGGATCTCCTTGATGAATTCAACAACTGAGCTGTCTGTTGCATCGCCTCTTACACCAGCCTGCGCCACGTAAGGTCCGGCATACTTTGTTCCTCTGAATGAAGAGTTCGCTCCATAAGTGTATCCTTTATCTTCACGAAGATTCAGGTTTATCCTGCTGTTGAAATTCCCACCCAAAGGATAGTTCATCAGGAATGTTTTGTAGAATTCACCTGTTGCATCGTAAGGCATCGACATGTAGCCGATCCTGATCTCAGACTGTGGTGCGTTTGTTTTATCCACCAGGAAGATCTTTGTTTTATCAACGGTAGCAGCTTTTTCATCAGGAGGCAACACGATGCCTGTCTTCTTCCAGTTGTTCAGGAAGCCGATCTTTGGCACTAAGTCATCTTTTGAAACATCACCAACCACGATCAGATTTGCAACTTCAGGAGCAAAGGATTTAGCATAAAAGGCTTTTACATCATCAAGTGTAATGGCAGTTGCCGTTGCCGTAGTTCCCATTGCCGGAATTCCCATGATGCTCTTGTCACCGTACAGCAGCTTGTTGAATACATTGTTCGCGATCACAGTTGCCTGCGTGCTCTGATTGGAGATGGCCTGCAGATGTTGGTTTTTAACACGTTCAAACTCCTCAGCATCGAACTTCGGACGGAACATGATTTCTTCCGCTAACTGAAGTGTGGCATCCAGGTTTTTGACAAGGCTGGTGATCGTTACAGTGACTTCCTGCACACCTGCACGCACCTCGATGTTTGAACCAAGTAGAGATAGTTTGTCACTGATCTCCTCAGCCGTGTATTTCTGAGTGGATTCATTCATCATGTCACACATCAGCTTGGTGATGCCTGCCTTATTCTTCTCCTCAATCCTGTGACCACCGTTGACAGTAAGCTGAAGAGTCACTGATGGGATCTCATCGCTCTTGCTGCCCATGATCTTTAATCCGTTCTTCAGATTATCTCTCCAAAGCTCAGGCACTTTTACAACAGGGTTCGGGCCAGCCGTTGGGCGCTTTGACCTGTCGAAGTTATCCTTTGCCTTTACGTAAGTCAGGTTTTTATATTCAGCATGGTCAGCATCTTCAGGATTGATGACAGGGAATTTAAAATTATCCGGCTTGCTGATGAGCTCCGTTTTTCCCTTTGGAACAACGCTAAGGATCACAGCTGCCTTGCCCTTCAAATAGGTATTGTACACTCTTTTCACATCCTCCTTCGTCACTTTTGTGTACCTCTCAAGATCCTGTCCGATATAGTTTGGCGATCCCGTGAATGTTTCATAGAAAGCAAGCTGTGATGCTTTTCCGCTTACGCTGCTCAGGTTGTTGATGAGCTGTGATTCATACGATGCTTTGAACCTGTTCAGCTCATCATCGGTGATCTGCCATGATTCAAAATCAGCAATTGTTTTCCGGACGATGTCTTCGATCTCAGAAAGCTTTGTACCAGGCATTGCGAACACATCGAATTCAAAGGCACCTCCAAGCTCACGCGCCGGAGAAGAAGAAGATGCACGAACAGCTTTCTGGTTTTTAACCAGGTTCTGGTAGATCGGTGAATTCTTATTGCCTCCAAGGATATCAGAAAGAATATCCAGCGGTGCCTCATCCGGATGCCTGTTTGGTACGCCGGCAAACGACATATGCAGCAATGGAAATTTTACATTATCCTCATAGGAGATGTACCTGTCCTTATCGATGGTAACCGGTGTCTTGGGAAGGTTCTTCACCTCAGGGCATTTTGGAATCGTACCATAATACTTTTCGGCAAGCCTGATCACTTCAGCTGGCTTTACATCACCAGCCACAGTAAGCACGGCATTGTTCGGACCATACCATCTGAGGAAAAAGCTTTTCAGATCGTTTACATCAACACGGTCAAGATCCTCCACATATCCGATGGTTGGCCAGGAATATGGGTGTTTGTATGGGTACAGTGCCCTGTATGATTTTTCATTGACTAGTCCGTAAGGTCTGTTATCGTAGTTCTGGCCACGTTCATTTTTAACGGTGGCACGCTGCACTTCGAATTTTTTCTGAGTAACAGCATCAAGAAGGAAGCCCATACGATCAGCTTCAAGCCACAAGGCCGTTTCAAGCTGGTTGCTCGGGAGTGTTTCGAAATAGTTAGTCCTGTCGGAATTTGTTGTACCATTCAGTGAACCACCGGATTCGGAAACGATCCTGAAGTGTTCTTCATCGGCAACGTTGTCGGAGCCCTGGAACATCATGTGTTCAAAAAAGTGCGCGAAGCCTGAACGGCCCACTTCTTCACGGTTTGACCCAACATGGTAGGTGACATCGACATGAACAATTGGATCTGAATGATCCTCATGGATGATAAGTGTAAGTCCGTTATCCAGCTTGTATTTTTCGTAAGGGATAACAAGCTCTTTTCCTTTCCTTTCAACTTTCTCAACAAGTTTTGTCTGTGAGAAAGAAAAATACGGAAGTGATAAGAGAAGTGCGGGAAAGATGATTTTTCTCATATAGATCAGAATGAAGATTTAATATTACGAATTTAAACCTGAATGAAAGGTCATCCTTCGCATCCATTTTTCACTTGTTTATCCAATGAAACCGGGCATTTTCACCTGAAAAATCACAAAGCTGTGTAAATCAAGACTAAAATTCTGCATGATCGGATTTCAGTAAGACCAGCTGAAAGCGCGTTTTAACCCAAATTATGCATTTGAAAAAGACTCATGCATAATCGACTAAGAAAATCAGCACGTTAAGACCAGTTCTGATTTGATCAAAAGAGTGATTTTCTAAGTCGGGGTAACCCCGGGTAATGCAAGTGGTTCGTTATTTTTAATAAATCCTATTGCATAATCGGGGTTTAACAATCATTCACAAGCCGGCATTTAAGCTGTAAATAATGTAACTTTGCATAAAATTTTACACCATGTATCCTGAACAACTAGTTAAACCAATGAAGCAGGAGCTTACGTCGATCGGATTTGAAGATCTGACAAGTGCCGATGCGGTAGATCATGCCATAAAAGATTCCAAAGGAACTGTCCTTGTTGTTGTAAATTCTGTGTGCGGCTGTGCGGCTGGCGCGGCTCGTCCGGGTATCAGAAAAGCAGTTGAAACTGGCAGCAAAAAGCCAGACAGACTCGCCACTGTATTCGCTGGATTCGATACAGAAGCTACAGTACAGGCAAGAAAGTACTTCTATCCTTACCCACCATCATCACCATGCATTGCTCTGTTTAAAGACGGCAAGCTGGTTCACTTTGTGGAAAGACATCACATTGAAGGAAGAAGCGCGGAGATGATCGCTGACAACCTGCAAATGGCTTTCGATCAGTACTGCTGATTACATTCCAACAAAATGAAAAGGGGCTGTTCTTTCCGGACAGCCCCTTTTCATTTTATATCGTTCAGCTTTATTTCTTCTCTACAACCTTAGGTACTCTAAAGAAATCAGAATCGTGCTTGGGTGCATTCAGTAATGCTTCTTTATGTGTCACATCCGGCTTAATCTCATCTTCCCTCAGCACATTAAATTCATCCGTCATATAAACAAGAGGCTCCACACCTTCTGTATCAAGCTCATTCAGCTTCTCAACAAATGAAATGATCCTGTTAAGGTCTTTTATCATCTCATCTTTTGCCTCTCCTTCAAATTCAAGTCTTGCAAGTGTAGCTATCCGGTCAACGGTGTTGTGATCAATTGCCATATTCCTTCAGTGTTCGTTCTGTAAGTTCGTAAATCTGTGTGCGCAAAGATACCAAATCATTTTCTGTAAGGCCTTTTGTCTTTACCGGAGGATGAATCACCGCTCGTGCAATTCCGGGCCTGCTTCCTGCCCTGAAATACGGTGTATCAGGAAACAGCTTGTAGTTATCAGGGAATGTTACACAGACAATATCCACCTGGTGCTCGATGGCAAGCTTGAACACACCGTTCTTAAAAGGACGGAGCTTTGGAGCTTCTTTGGAGATCGTACCTTCAGGGAAAATGGCGATGCAATGTCCTTTCATCAGGTCTTCGCCGGCTCTGAGAAAAGCACGGTGCGCACCCACAGAGCTTTTTCTATCCACCAGGATATTCATATTCCTGAAAAAGACATTGAATAATGGAGCTTTCTGAAGCTCCTGCTTGCCCATGAAAACAAAGTAATCATCAAACAGTACATACATGATGATGATGTCCAGATATGAAGTATGGTTCGAGCAGATCACATAGGGAGCTTCAGGCTTACTCCCGGAAAGATTCTTTTTAAATACAATGACACCAGCTCCAAGTAAAAGGATGCGGGCCCAGAACCTCATCAGACGGAATGAGTACCTGTACCATGATTCACGCGACAGGAACAGCCTGAACAATGGATACAGGAAGACCATCGTTACAATGAAGTAAAGCACGAAAAATGTCTTCCACAAGACAGCTGGTATGAGTCCTAGCTTTTTCACAGGATTGCGAATGTAAGGCATTTTTGAAACAAGCTCAGAACCCAGAGAAATCACTGAGCTTTTCTTTTCTAATTTTGCAGGACGAATAACATACATGGAACGAATACTTACAGGCATACAAAGCAGCGGCATACCACACCTTGGCAACATCCTGGGGGCGATCATGCCCGCTATAGAACTTTCAAAAAAGCCAGGCAACATCTCGCTTTTTTTTATTGCTGACCTTCATTCACTCACCACCATAAAAGATGCGGAGTTAAGAAGAGACCATGTAAGGTCCGTAGCTGCATCATGGCTGGCATTCGGATTTGATACGACCAAGAACCTGCTATACAGGCAATCCAGGGTTACCGAAGTTTGTGAACTTGCATGGTATCTGAGCTGCCTGACGCCATTCCCTATGCTTGCCAATGCACATTCGTTCAAGGATAAGTCCGAAAAGCTTTCTGATGTGAATGCAGGACTATTCACCTACCCTGTGCTGATGGCGGCGGATATTCTTTTGTATGATGCCAACAAGGTTCCCGTTGGAAAAGATCAGCTGCAGCACCTTGAAATGACCCGCGATATTGCCGGAACATTTAATCATCAATATGGTGAAACGTTCATTATCCCTGAACCGCTCATCGATGAACGCGTGATGATCGTTCCCGGAACTGACGGACAGAAGATGAGCAAGTCGTACAATAACTTCATCAATATATTCCTTCCGGAAAAAGATCTGCTGAAGGTTGTAAAATCAATCGTAACAGACAGCAAAGGCCTGGATGATCCTAAAGATCCGGACAATGATAACGTCTTCGCGATCTACAAGCTCATTGCCAGTGAATCAGATATTGCCGGCATGCGTGAGAAGTATGTGAAAGGAGGCTTCGGTTATGGTCATGCGAAGCAGGCACTGTTCGACATGATCATGCAGAAGTTTGAAAAGGAACGGGCCCTTTACAATTCCTTTATGAACGACCAGGGTGAATTGGAAAACCAGCTTGGCAAAGGAGAAGAAAAAGCAAGAGAAAAGGCAAGAGAGGTTTTAGCTAGGGTCAGAGCAAAGCTAGGATTCAGCTAGGATCAGGGAAGCACCACCTCGCCATCTTTCAGTGTGATCATCCTGTCGGTCTGGCCTGCAAAGCCCATGTCGTGGGTGACGATTAAAATGGTCTGACCATGATTTCTTTTGAGGTCATGCAGGATCTCGAAGACCGTGGTTGCATTTTTGGAATCCAGGTTTCCTGTAGGCTCATCACCGAAAATAATTTTGGGGTCATTGATCAACGCCCTTGCAATCGCAGCTCTTTGCTGCTGACCTCCGGAAAGCTTGTTCGCTTTTTTATCTGCCTGGTCTTTTAATCCAAGCATATCAAGTTTTTCAAGTGCACGATGACGGATCTCCTCTTCGCTGTACTTCCCAAGCTTCAAGGCAGGCAGCGAAACATTTTCAAGCACAGTGAATTCGGGAAGCAGGTAATGAAACTGGAATACGAAGCCGATCTTTTCATTCCTGATCATGGAAAGCTTATCCTTTGTTTGCCGGCTGATGTTCTCGCCATCAAGGTAAATGTCTCCTTCGTAATCCGTATCCAGTGTGCTCAGGACATAGAGCAGCGTTGATTTTCCACTTCCGCTTGATCCTACAATGGAAACGAATTCACCCTTCTCTACGAGAATATCAACATTCTTTAATGCCTGAAACTTAACAGGGTCATAAAAGAATTTAGACAGCTTCTTCGTTTCAATGATCGGCTTTTTCATTTCGATCTGATTATATCAATGGGATCAACTTTTGCCGCTTTTCTCGCAGGGATATAGCCGGCAAGTGCGGTAGCAGCAAGTGCAAAGCAGTAAGCAAAGATAAAGAACACCGGCGATGAGTTGAATTTCAGATACTCCATTGTGACAAAGCCAGAGATATTCATTCTGATGCTTCCTACGATCTTCTGCAACACGAAGCCAAGCAGCAATCCAAGTAACCCTCCTAACACTCCGATCACCATTGATTCGATCATGAAGATCCTGCGGATGTCTTTGTCTTTATATCCGATCGCCTTCAGAATCGCGATGTCAGGCATCTTCTCAAAAATGATCATCATGAGAATGTTGAAGATACCAAACCCACTTACAACAAGGATGGAGCTGATCACAAGATAGGTGATCATGTTCTGGATCCTGAATATTCCGAAAATGTTTGCATTCGCGGATTTCCAGTCCTGTGCCCTGTAGCCGTACTTGCTTTGAAACTCACTTGCAAGACGTTCAGCTTCATCCACATTCTTCAGCTTGATGTTGATGTCTGTGATATATGAGCCATCCACTTTCAAAAGCTTTTGCGCGTTGCGGATGTTGATGAAAGCTCTTGTATTATCTGCTTCCGTCAGGCCCGAACGGTGTATTCCAACCACTTTCATTTCAAGCGTTACACCAAGTGGTGATGTGATAAACAGGTTGTCGTTCAGTCGTGCACCAAGCTTTTCAGAAAGACCAGCGCCAAGTATAATCCCGTTCTGAATAGTTTGAAGTCTGCGAATGCCACCCGATTCGAGCTTCTCCTCCACTTTGAATAAAACATTTTCACGGATGATGTCCACTCCTGAAACTCTTCCTGAAACCTGGGCGATCCCAAGCTTGTAGATTACCTGCGAGCCAAGAAAAGGCGACACACCTGCAACAGAAGGATGCTTCTCGATCTGCTTCATGATCTGGTAACCATTCCTGATCTTGATCTCTTCTTCCTTGGGCTTCTGATTGCTTACGAAGTGCAGGCGATTGGTGTCAGGATCAAACTTGTCAAGCACACTCGGACGGTCCTTTTCTGCTTCATTAAATATCCTGATGTTGGCTGTAGTATTGACCGTTTCTTCAATGAATGTTGACTGGAAGCCACTCATAAGACCGGCCTGGAAAATGAACATCGCCACTCCGAACGTAACACCAAGCATCGCCACAATGGTCTGCCGCTTTTTTGTCAGCAGGTGCACCATGGCAATTCTTATGACTGGTGTTTTCCTGATCATCGAAGTTCCAGTTCCGATGATTCATCAATTCCTGACAAAACTTCGATGTACTCCAGGTCGCCAATACCGGTTTTAATGGTCACCGGTTCATCTTTCCCCTTTACCTTGACTTTGTTCTCATCAAACACAAATTCTCTTGGGATAACAAGCGCATCCTTCAACTCACGAATGATGATGTTTCCTTCCACCGACATTCCAGAATATATTATGATGTTTTTGGGAAGTACCAGGTCTGCAAGAACCTTTGATGTTTTGTTTCCAAGACTGATGCGCGGATAGATTTCCCTGATCGTTCCTTCAAGAAACGCGTTTTTGTATGCATCGATCTGGTAGATCACACGCTGGCCTTCTTTCAGAAAGCTCACATCCATCTCATCAACATTAAGCTCCACCTCGAAGCGCGACACATCACCTATCTCAAGTATTGGCAACTGAGAACTCACAAGCTCTCCTTCCTTTGGCATCACATCATACACCTTTCCATTCAGCACTGAGGAGATGGTATAATCCTGCTGGTTGGTAAGCATCGCTTCGTACTGATTCTTTGCATTGATGTATTCGGTGGAAAGTCTTTCCTGTGTGCTAACCAGGTTACTCTTCGCTTTCAGGTAATTGCTTCTCGAGATAGTGAATGCTGTTTTCGCCTGATCAAGCTGCAATGCAGACGTTGCATTCTGTCTGTAAAGATTCGTGTACTTTTCGAAATTAATGGAGTCGAGTTCAAAGCCTGACTTCGCTGCCTGGACATCGGCTTTTAATGCGGTGGTCAGCGCGGATCCTGAAGAAGCGTTTTCAGAAGCAAGTTGCAATGCATTTTTCGCCGTGCTGACATTTATCTCACTGATCTCGCTTCGTATCAGGAGTAAAGGCTGGCCAACGGTTACTGTATCATTTACACTGACAAAGATCTTTTGTACATAACCAGGAAGCTTAGTATAAACCTTGTAGTCATTCAGAGGGAAGATCTTTCCGGAAGCATAGACAGCCTGCGTAATATCTCTTCGTTCAGGAGATGCGGTCCTCCTTCCCTTCCCGCATGAAAACAGGAAGGGGAGAAAAGCCAGCAGTATAAATTTAAGGCATGACAGGTTTTGCATGGTTCTCCGGTGCTTTAGCTTGTCCACCAGAAATGCCCCTGAATCTCCTCTTTATCCTAACACCTAACAGGTACATGACGGGAACTAATATGAGTGTAAGAAATGTTGCGAAGGTCAGACCAAAAATCATTGTCCAGGATAAAGGCCCCCAGAATGCCACACTGTCTCCACCAAAATGCAGATGAGGATTGAATTCGCTGAACAGTGTTGCGAAGTTGATGTTCAATCCAACAGCAAGAGGAATGAGTCCCAGAATCGTCGCAGTAGCAGTAAGCAATACAGGGGTCATCCTTGTACGACCTGCTTCAAGTATTGCATCATATACCTCATATCCCTGTTCACGCAGAAGATCAGTAAACTCAACGATCAGGATACCATTCCTCACTACAATACCTGCAAGCGCGACAATACCCACACCCGTCATCACGATGGACATATTCATATTGAATATCGCAAAGCCAAGGAATACACCGATGAGGCTGAACAGGATCTCAGAAAGAATGATCAGCGGCTTACCCAATGAGTTGAACTGCGTAACAAGGATCAGGAAGATCAGACCCAGTGATACGAGCATGGCATTACCAAGGAACCCACCGGTTTCTTCCTGCTCTTCCTGCTGGCCGGTAAGCTTTACCTGGATGCCATCAGCACCCTTGAAATCACGAAGAGCCATTTTAACATCGTTCACAACTTCATTCGCATTGTATCCTGTAAGGACATTCGAGTAGATAGTTACGACACGTTTCTGATTCTTTCTTTTAATCCCTGCAAATGTATTGGTGTACCTGATCTCTGCAAATGCACTCAATGGTACATTACGGATCATTCCGCCCATGGCCATATCACGGTATGTCAACGTTGTATTCTTCAACACCTCAGGATTGTTTCGTTGCTCTTTTTTATAGCGTACCTGGATCGGATATTCATCATTCTCGTCTCTGAATTTCGAAACTTCTTTTCCGAATACCGCGCTGCGGAGCTCACTACCTATCTGGGCTGTAGAGACACCTTCACGGTTCGCTCTTTCCCGGTTGATATCAAATACGATCTCAGGCTTGCTTCTCTGCATGTCAGACTTTAACTCTTCCACACCTGCGATCTGCTGTGTCTCAAGGTAACGCTTCAATGAATCGGCAGTGGCGATGATGTCTTCAAAGTTCTCACCAGACACTTCAATGTTCACCGGCTTGCCAACCGGAGGTCCATTCTGCTCCTGGTCCACAGTGATCTCAGCTCCGGGGATCCCACTCACTGCTCCCCTGATCTTCTTCAGGTAATCAGCTGTGGATTCTCCATTACGGTCTGCGAATTTCACGAAAGCCACACTGATCTTACTCTTGTTCGAGTAAGTCCCCTGGTCATTCTCTGCTGGATCTGATACACCTACAGCCACATTCGAAATCACCGAAGAAACAATCGGATTTGGAAAATCAATCGCCTTGTAAACCTTGTCCTCAACGATCTTTGTAACACTGTCAGTGTATGCCTGGTCAGTACCTACAGGCAATGAAATATAGACGTATGCGAAATTCGGATCAGACGTCGGGAAGAAATCGATCTTTGGTGTACGTATTCCAAAAAGGATAAACGAGAAGATAAACAGAACGACAGTTCCTATAAGGATCTTCACAGGATGCTTCAGTGATCGTGCAAGTAATCGTGCATAGCTGTCCTGAAACGCCGGCCAGGTTTTAGTCTGGAACTTATGGATCACTTTCTGAAGGAAGAACCGTTCAATCAGGTATATGATTCCCATAAAGATCAGGAAGTTCGCGATTCCAAATGATCCGCCAATGTAAAAGAGGACAGCGATACCAACAAGGATCATCAATCCGATCCTCATCCCTTTTGTAAATTTTGGTTTCACTTCGCTGTCATGCGGCTTCATGAACTGAACAGCAAATACTGGGTTGATGATGTACGCCACAAATAAGGATGCAAGCAGCGTAATGATCAATGTGACGGGGAGAAAGAACATGAACTTTCCGATGATACCCTGCCAGAACGCAAGCGGAATAAAAGGAGCCAGCGTTGTGAGTGTTCCTGAAAGCACCGGAATAAAAACTTCCCCGGCAGCGATCTTTGCAGCGCTTACAATGTCACGTTTACCATTCTCAAAGATCCTGTGGGTGTTCTCGATGACGACGATGGCATCATCCACAACAATCCCCAGAGCAAGAAGAAATGAAAAGAGTACGATCATGTTCATCGTAAATCCGATCCCCGGCATGATAAGGAACGCTACGAACATTGACAGGGGTACCGACAGGGCTACAAACAGTGCGTTCGTAGTTCCCATGAAGAACATCAGCACTAACGTCACAAGGACGAATCCAATGATGATTGTATTGATCAGGTCATGCAAGGTGACCCGTGTCTGATCAGACTGGTCGCCCGTTACAACAACGTCCATTCCCTTCGGGAACACATTGGCTTCCATGTCTTTTACGATGGCATTGATCTTATCAGATGTTTCGATGAGGTTCTCACCGCTTCGTTTGATGATGTTCAGCGTGATCACATTTTTGCCATTCATACGGGCATAGCTTTCTGCCTCCTTATGGCTGTCCTTCACCTCTGCGATGTCTTTCAGATAGATCGGTGAACCATGGCCAGACTTCACGATCAGGTTCTCGAGCTTTGATGCATCCTTGTATTCACCGATCACGGAGATGTTCCTGCGGACACCATCGCTTGAGACGGTACCACCCGAGATGGTCATGTTTTCATATCGAACAGCATTTTCGATATCATAAAAGGTAAGCTGGGCAGCCTGCATTTTAAACATATCAACGTTGATCTGGATCTCGCGTTCAAGCGCACCCACCATGTCCACACGGCTGATCTCTTTCATCGACTCCACACGATCCTTCAGATCATCAGCATACGTTTTCAAACGCGCAAGATCAATGGTTCCCGAGATATTCAGGTACATGATCGGAATGTCAGAAAAAGCGATCTCCATCACAGAAGGCGGACGAGGAAGATCTTTTGGAAGATCGGTCGCTGCTTTGTCAACGGCATCCTTTACCTTCTGTTTTGCTTCCGACACATCAACATCAGTATTGAACTCCACCAGCACCACAGAAAAATCCTGGATACAGTTTGATGTAAGCTTCTTTACACCAGATATTGCTTTGATCTGCTTTTCAAGAGGCTTTGCAACGAGATTTTCAATATCCTTCGGAGAAGTTCCGGGATAGATGGTCTGTACATAAATTGTAGGTACGACAATATCGGGGAAGCTTTCCTTAGGGAGCTTCAGGTATGAGAATATCCCGGCGATCGAAATGATGATCGTAACAATGAATATGCTTGTACGGTTATCAATAGACCAGCTGGTAGGCTTAAACTCCTTATTCGGTTCTTTCATAATTCAATTCATTTTCCGCGATGCGGATCTTTCTTCACATTAAAGGTTTACAAGATCTCCGGGATTCAGGTCCTGATAACCTGTCACGATCAGCTTGTCGCCCTCGTTCAGTCCAGAGACGATCTCCAACACGCCATTGTATGATTTACCAGTCTTGATGCTTTTCTTCACAACAGTTGCTTTTCCGCCAGCCTGGTTGACAACAAAAACAAACTCATCATTGTTGCTCTTCTGGATCAGGCTTGCAGGTACCGTGATCGCCTTTTCATTTTTATAATCGATCACCCTGATCAATGCAATCATGTTAGGCCTGATCTCATCTGAGTTTCCAAGTACAGCTTCAACATTGAATGTTCTGTTCATTGGATTGATGATCCGGCTGGCATGAGTGATTTTGGTTTTCACTTCTTTTCCAAGATCCGGGAATGTGATGATCACATCATCTCCTTTTTTAACATTCGCCGCATAGCTTTCAGCAAGCTCAGCTTTCACTTTCAGGTTGGTTGAGTTAACCACCGCGAAGCTTGGCATTCCGGGAGCAGCAGTTTGTCCAACCTTCACGTTCACCTGATCAACCGTACCATCGATTGGAGATTTGATCTTTGTCATCTGAAGCTGCTCGTTCACAGTTGCCATTTTTTTATCAAGGCTTTCCAGCTGATTCTTGGCATTCAGGTATTGGATCTCCGTTCCGATCTTCTGATCCCACAGTGACTTCTGCTTTAAGTACATGGTCTTTGCAAATTCGCGTGAATTCTCAAGCTCCTGCATGCTCTGCAGAATGACCTTGTTATCAAGCTCCGCAAGCACCTGGCCTTTACGAACTACATCGCCAGGCTGAACATTGACCTTCAGAACAGTACCAGGCATATCAGCACCAAAGTAAACACTCTGATCGCCATCTACCTTACCCTGCACATCAATGGTATGGATGAATGTGCCGGTTTTAACAGGTGCTATAACAACTGTTTTCTTGGCAACTTTTTCATCTGTACCAAGTTCATTTTCAAGTGCCTCGATCTGCACTTTCAGTTCAGCCTGTTGCTTCTTAAGCTTATCAAGTTCAGCACGCTTGTCTGTGCTTTGTTCTTTACATGCAGTCAGTGACAGAGCGACTGCAGCAACCAGTATTATCCTTCTCTTCATAGTTATTTAACAATTACGCCAGTAGCTTTTTCATAATCCACCTTCGCTATCAGCGCTTCATATAAGGCGTTGTAATAATTTGTCTGTGCTTCTTTCAATGATGTTTCGGCAGTAAGTACTTCGAGGTTGGAACCCACACCCTGCTCATATTTCAATTTGGAGATCCTGTAAACATCTTCAGCAACCGTGATGTTCTTACGCTGATTCTCCAGGGTTAACGCGGAGTTTGTGAGCATCGTCCTGGCGTTGTTAAGCTCCAGGTTCAGACTCTGTTCAACAAACTTTTTATCATTTTCAGTTTTAAGAAGATTCAGTTTAGCCTGTTCGGTCTTGTACTTTTTCATTCCACCATTAAAGATCGGAACGCCAAGACGCGCACCAACTACAACCGTGGGATACCACTTCTCACTGTTCAGGAAATTGAATTCCTGACGCTGCGCATTGGTACTTGCCGAGCTGTATAACGCGATATTCGGGAAATAGGACACCTTTTCTCTCATCAACAATAGCTTGCCCGCCTTCACCTGTGCTTCCATAAGCTGGTATTCGATGCGTTTGGAGATATCTCCCTTTTCAGCTGAAGGTTCTGTGAAGGTGATCGATTCAAGTTTGTCTGCAAGTGCGATGTCGGTGTTTACATCGAGACCCATCTGGTATTTCAATAATGTTTTCGAAAGTTCGATCAGGCGCTGAACCTTATCTTTTTCGATCACCAGGTTCTTATAGGTCACATCGATCCTGTCTAGGTCAACCTTTTCAACGAAGCCATTATCGAATAACACCCTGGTATCATCACGAAGCTTTTTTACACGTTCAACGTTCGCAACAAGAAGCTTCATTCGTTCATCTGCGATCAATGCACCGTAATATGCTTTTGATATGGCGACAGCGGCATCTGCCTTTGTTCTCTGAACATTTTTCTTTGCAAGATCCATGTAAACAGTTGCGCCCTGCATACCAACGAAATAAGATGCATCAAGCAGCAGCCATGAAGCATCAGCACCAAGCGAGGCATTCCATTTCGTTCCGAACTGGACAGGCATTACATCGCTTGTACTTAGCTGGCGTGGAGCAACCAATCCTTCCTGCATCAGCACACCATAAATTGCAGGTGAAATAAAGTCAGGAAGAAATGAAGTGGGTATGTGCGCAAAATTCTTGACATCAACATAGCCGTTGATCTGGGGAAGGCCAATGGCCCTGATCTCATTTTTCTTAGCCTTTGCAAGCTGTTCATCAATGATCGCATTTCGAACGCCGTTCTGATTTTGAAGACCATACTCAATCGCCTGCTGGAGTGTATAGGATTGCTGGGCGCTGGCTGATGCGGAAAAGATTAAAAGAATGGCAAGCGTAATGGATCTGCCGGTATTGAATTTCATATCAGGTTATTCGTTGTCTTCGATTTGTTTGTACTTATTGATTAGCCTATGTCCTTTGATCGTGACGATTCCAAAAAGAAAATGATCAAGCAGAGCGACCTGCACCTGTGTCACATCGTATTCAGAAGACGGATAAACAGCAGGATTCATGGCCATTTCAACTTCCTCGATCCTCAGGCGTGCAAGCACTTTTGCATTGATATCCGGCCTGAACATACCTTCCTCTACTCCTCTTTTAAAGTTTGACTCTACCATCTGCATCAGGTGACTTTCCTTGAAATCCCTGAAACGAAGCCAGGACTTAGGGAAATACTTCTGCATATCATAAAATACATTCGGGTTCATCTGGCTGAACATGAAGCCCATGTGTTCCATGGTGAGTAGAATTTCTTCAATCGCGTTCTTTGAGGAAGAATTGATCTGACAGAATTTTTCAACGTGCTGTTTCAGCGTGTTTTCAGTAAGGTCATGAACGATCTCATCCTTGTCTCTGAAAAACTGGTAGATTGTTTTTTTTGACATTCCCAGATGGCGGGCTATATCATCCATGGTAACGCTCTTGATCCCGAACTTGAAAAACAGCTCATGAGCCGCAACAAGTATTCTCTCTTTTGTTTCCATTGCGAGCGCAAAACTACGGAAACTTTTTTCGTCTTGCAAGTTTCCAAAGTTTTTTTTCATCGTGAAGCGGGATGTCAGAGGCGCTTAAGTTTTACTAAATTCGCAGGTTTATGAAAGGTTCTGACACGAGGAAGGACCAGGTTCTAAAATCACAACCATTACATTATAACACAAATCAGGATTATGAAAAGGATCAGCGACCATCTCAAATCAACTGCGTATGGAACGGAGATCAGTGCCCAGGGATGGGTACGGACAAAGCGAGGGAACAAGAATGTAGCTTTTATTGCGCTTAATGATGGATCTACGATCAATAATCTGCAGGTTGTCGTGAATGTCGCGGATTTTCCTGAAGACCTTCTAAAAGAGATTACAACAGGGTCATGCATCAAAGCAACCGGTACACTAGTGCAGTCACAGGGACAAGGACAAACGGTGGAGATCCAGGCAAGCAGCCTTGAGCTATATGGCACTGCCGATGCCGAGACCTATCCACTTCAGAAAAAAGGACATACACTTGAATTCCTTAGAGAGATTGCGCACCTGAGGCCACGCACGAATACCTTTGGAGCAATCCTCAGGATCCGTCATCACATGGCTTTCGCGGTTCATAAATATTTTAATGAACGGGGCTTCTTCTACCTGCACACACCCATCATTACAGGATCTGATGCAGAAGGAGCTGGTGAGATGTTCAGAGTAACCACACTTAATCTGCATGCGATTCCAAAAAGTGAGGATGGATCGATCAACTTCAAAGAAGATTTTTTTGGGAAAGAGACCAACCTCACCGTAAGCGGACAGCTAGAAGGTGAGCTTGGAGCAATGGCTCTTGGAATGATCTACACCTTCGGTCCAACATTCAGGGCAGAGAATTCAAACACACCACGACACCTTGCTGAATTCTGGATGATTGAGCCGGAGATGGCCTTTCATGATATCCAGGACAACATGGATGTTGCGGAAGATTTCCTGAAATACCTGATCAGATATGCACTCGAACATTGCAACGACGATCTGGAGTTCCTCACAAAAATGTATGACAATGAACTGATGAACAGGTTACGTCATGTGGCTGACTGCACCTTTGAAAGGCTGACCTATACGAAAGCAGTTGACATTCTGACAGGATCGGGTAAAAAATTCGAGTATGCCCCTTCCTGGGGTGCAGACCTTCAAAAAGAGCATGAAAATTATTTAGTTGAGCATTGTGGAAAACCTGTGATCATTACGGATTATCCAAAAGCCATAAAAGCCTTCTATATGAAGCAGAATGAGGATGGTAAGACGGTTAGAGCCATGGATATTCTTTTTCCGTGGATCGGAGAGATCATTGGCGGATCACAAAGGGAAGAAAACTACAATACCTTGTATTCCAGGGTAAAAGAGCTAGATATCCCGGAAAAAGACCTTTGGTGGTATCTTGATACAAGGAAGTATGGCACAGCACCCCATTCCGGGTTTGGTCTGGGATTTGAAAGACTGATCCTGTTCGTTACGGGAATGAACAACATTCGTGATGTAATACCATTCCCCCGTACACCCAAAAACGCCGAATTTTAAAGTCTTACACTCGTATGCTCAAGCAAGGTTTACAACAGAAGTTATTACAGAAACTGTCCCCACAGCAGATCCAGCTTATGAAGCTGCTTCAGATCCCAACTGTGAGTCTGGAACAGCGCATCAAGGAAGAGATCGAGATCAATCCAGCTCTTGAAGAGGGTCAGAACGAAGAGGAATCTTCTGCGGATGATGAGTTCGACAACACCTACGACGAAGCTGATCAGGACAAAGATCTTCAGCGTGATGACTTCAATCTTGATGAGTACATCAGCGACGATGAGATACCATCCTATAAGCTCGCCACACGCAACACAGGTGATGATGATGAACGTAAAGAGATCCCCTTCAGCGGAGGTAGCACGTTCCATGAGCTGCTAGTGTCACAGCTTGGATTGCGTGTACTTGACGACAAGGAATTCCAGGTCGCTGAATTTCTGATCGGCAACATTGATGATGACGGATATCTTAGAAGAGACCTGAATTCAATCGTTGATGACCTTGCCTTTTCTCAGAACATCGATGCTGATCCGGTTAAACTTGAAAGGCTGCTGAAGATCATCCAGGAATTTGATCCTCCGGGAGTTGGCGCCCGTGATCTTCAGGAATGCCTTGCACTTCAGATCAGAAGAAAGCTGGTTGGGCATAAAGGGAATCACATTCTACAGATCGCGCTTGACATCATCGAGCACCAGATGGAAGAGTTTTCCAAAAAGCATTATGACAAGATCCAAAAGCGTCTTGGTATATCAGATGAAGAGATCAAAGAAGCCATTCATGAGATCATCAGGCTGAACCCAAAACCAGGGAACTCACTCACAGAAAATCAAAAAACCGTTCAGGATATTGTTCCGGATTTCATCATCAACAACAACGACGGTGTTCTTGAGCTTTCACTGAATTCAAAGAATGCTCCTGAACTCAGGATCAGCAGGACATACAGCGAAATGCTTGAACAGTATTCCAAGTCGAAGACAAAAGATCAGTCTTCACGAGATGCTGTAATGTTTGTGAAGCAGAAGATCGATGCAGCCAAATGGTTCATAGAAGCCATCCAGCAGAGACAGCAAACCCTGCTTACCACGATGAATGCGATAATGAACTATCAGTACGAGTTCTTTCTCGAAGGAGATGAAACCAAGCTCAAGCCGATGATCCTGAAAGACATTTCAGAAATCGTAGGGCTTGATATATCAACCATCTCACGTGTGGCGAACAGCAAGTATGTTCAGACACAATACGGAACTTACCTGCTCAAGCATTTCTTCTCGGAATCACTTTCAACAGATTCAGGAGAAGAAGTTTCAACGAGGGAAGTGAAGAAGATCCTGTCGGATTGTATCGGAGCAGAATCCAAGAGAAAGCCATTGACCGATGAAAAGCTGACAGCCATACTTCGCGAAAAAGGTTATAACATTGCACGACGAACAGTGGCCAAATACAGGGAACAACTTAACATTCCTGTTGCAAGGCTTCGCAAAGAGCTTTAATGAACAATACCTTTAGCGTACGGGTGGCCAAGGTCATCTCTTACGCATTACATCCACTGATCATGCCCACACTTGGCATGATCATTCTTTTTCAGGTCAACACCTACTTGTCACTGATCCTTACTCCGGAAGCAAGAGGCTTGCTTTATCTCCTTGTATTTTTCAATACGTTCCTCATACCGCTATCTGTAAGCTTTTTCATGCTGAAGAAAGGTTATATTCGTTCGCTCCATATGGATACGATCGGTGAAAGAAAGATCCCATTGCTTGTGACAGCATTTGCGTACACATTCACATATTACCTGCTTCGCAAGATCCCATTGACCGCAGTGATCTATGTCTCACTGATGGGAGCGATCATGGCAGTGGTGATCCATACACTCATTAACCTGAGGTGGAAAATCAGTGCCCACATGACAGGTTTTGGGGGACTTTTGGGAATTGTTTTCGGGCTTTCTTACAGAATGAATTTGAATCTTACCTGGCTCATCGGGACACTGTTTATCGTGGGCGGCATTCTCGCTGCTTCGAGGCTGAAGATCACAGATCATACACCGGCGCAGATCTACACAGGATTCTTCAATGGCTTTCTCTGCCAGCTCCTGCTTTTCTTCCTGCTATAAAAGCACAAGCCCCGCATTGCTGCGGGGCCTGGCCAGTAATCCCAATTAACCCAATTACCTATGTATGTAGAGAAGCGACATTCATAAGGCACTTTTCATGCCAAATGATAATTTTGCATGACATAAAAAAAATGAAACTCCGCTTCCTTACGTCAGCATTGGTTCTGTTTTCCATTGGACTCATGTCATGCAACAATGACCCGAAAGAAAGCT
>JAKFFM010000006.1:0-12092 GCA_036675075.1 Bacteroidota bacterium | reverse complement strand
CACCCGTGCGCCACTCGCCACCAAGTATTGCTACTCGTGCTGCCGTTCGACTTGCATGTATTAAGCCTGCCGCTAGCGTTCATCCTGAGCCAGGATCAAACTCTTCGTTGTAAGTTTGATTTTAATCCCTGATTATTCAATCAAGAAAGTATTTACTCAAGATTTGTCCTCAAATTTTTTCCAGGTACTAGCCTTTTAAAAAACTAAGAGCATTTACTAGCTTCTATCTTATCTTCAATATTTTCAAAGAACTTAATTCTCTATATCTATCCCCGGTTTCACAACCAAGGCTAAACTATCTTTTCAATCTTTTTGTTTCCCCATTGCGCTCAACGGGGGTGCAAAATTACCAATCTTTTTTCATCTACCAAATTTTTTCAGAAATATTTTGTTAAAAACTCCTGAAATCACCTTCGCAAAGAACGCCGATACTTTTATATCGTCTCGATTGGGGCTGCAAAAGTAATCAAGTTTTTTGATTCACCTAATTATTTTTTACAAAACCTTACAAAGAACTCCCTTTCTTCAATTTTCGTATTCAGATCGTTTCTGAAAGGGGCTGCAAAACTATACTCTTCTTTCTTATCTACCAAATCAGTTCTTCCCTTATTCGCTCATCTTATTGCTTATCAGTCTAAAAAAGTTTTAATCTTACTTCAAGACTTCCTCCCAATCCTAAAACCGGGCATTCAAAGCATCCACCGGGAACACTGATATTGATCAAGAACTTTTTTGAAAACGCATGGACTACGATCGTAGTGTACGTCAGAAGAACACTTTCCCGGGCCCAAGGCCCATTATATAATAAACGCAAGGTTCCGGGTTTAATTGTCCTAAGCCCAGAAATCTCCTATGGTGTGCTCATCGATACCGGAATAACCTTCCCATTAATAAAATGATGGGCCTTGAGTGCAAAATCGCCAATGAACGCTGCCATCCTTTCCGAAGTAACCGGTGCTTCAAGTCCCGGGAATGCTTCCTGAAGCATTTCTGTCTGCACAGCGCCAAGTGCAAGGCAATTCACGGAGATGCTCTTCTCTTTCAACTCTTCCGCCAGACATTCCGTTAATCCTGCGAGCGCTGCTTTACTTGAACTGTAAGCGGAAAGCCCCGGAAATTTAGCGCTTCCCTGCACTCCGCCCATACTTCCAATATTCACTATATGTGAACGCCGTCCTTCAAGAAGCGGCAAAAAGCTCTGAATAAGCTGAAATGGCGCAAAAACATTGGTGTTATAAACATACAGCAGATCTTTAAATGTGATGCTGTCGAATGGCTTGTTTACCAGGAATCCTGCATTATTTACAAGTGCATCAATATGCTGTACCTTCTCTGATATGTAATTCTTTATGATCTCTGAAACACCAGGCTCAGTAAGGTCTGCAACAATCGTCGTGATGTTATCGTAGAGATTTTCAACAAGGCATGCTTCTTTTAGCTTGACCAGCTTTCGCTCATTCCTTGAGATGGCAAATACCTGATTTTCCGGGTTGGTTGACAGATACCGAACCAACTCAAATCCTATACCTCTGCTTGCACCTGTTACTACGATATTCATAAAAGCTTCATTGAGAGTGCAATATTATGCCAAACCATGAAATTTCCCCAAAACAAATTACTTTGCACAAAAATTAAAACGCATGTCTTTCACTTCGATCCTATTTTCAGTCACAGATGCTGTGGCAACTATAAAGCTTAACAGACCTGATGTCCTTAACAGCTTCAACCGCTCAATGTCACTGGAAATACAGCAAGCACTTGAAACATGCAGGGATGACAAAAGCATTCGTGCAGTGCTGATCACAGGTGAAGGAAGGGGCTTTTGCGCTGGTCAGGATCTTGCAGAGGCCATGTCGCCTGATGCAGCTCCTATTGGTGAGATCGTAAGAACATACTACAATCCCATCATCAGCCTGATCCGTGAAATTGAAAAGCCAGTGATATGTGCTGTCAATGGCGTAGCTGCCGGGGCCGGCGCCAATATCGCTTTCGCCTGTGATATTGTTGTCGCATCTTCCGCCGCAACGTTCATTCAATCATTCAGTAAAATCGGACTTATTCCTGACAGTGGCGGAACATTCTTCCTTCCGCGTCTCATCGGCTGGCACAGGGCTACTGCTCTTATGTTCACAGGCGACAAGATCACGGCTGAACAGGCACAGCAATTCGGACTTGTATATAAAATCTCGGAACCTGAACATCTGAATACAGAATCTTCAAACCTTGCAAAACAGCTGGCTTCAATGCCTACCCGTGGTCTTGGCCTGACAAAAAAAGCCCTGAATGCTTCATTGTCCAACACGCTCACAGAACAGCTGGAGGTGGAAGAAAAGCTACAGGTTGAAGCAGGAAACAGCTATGACTTTAAAGAAGGTGTTCAATCGTTCATTGAAAAACGAAAGCCTGTTTTTAAAGGCGAATAATCTAGTTTTCAGAGATCTTCTGATAAAACAGATCCCGTACATCTCCATTCCTGAAATAACGGAACGCCTTCTCTTCTGCCAACTGCTCGATGGAATCAAAACTCCTGCTCATAGGAGATGATTCTATTTTGAAGTAAACGTCGTTTGCCACATATATAAATACATTCTTACCATTATTCCGACTCTTGGAAATCAAAATACCATTCTCCAATACGAAATCTTCCAACTCCTCCGGTCTCATCTCTTCGATCTTTTTTTTATTCCATTTAAATTCTTTTCCACTCATCAATAACAAATAGACTTCCCCTTTATTGCAATATCTCTTCCAAAGCTTGTCACGAATGAAATAATGTATTTTTGTCCCCATGAAAGATTTAGGTAAAAATTCCATCATAGGTATAGTAGGCGCCGGTGCCATGGGCTCAGGCATTGCGCAGGTTGCAGCTCAGTCAGGCCACAAGGTCATACTGATGGATTCCAATTCAGAAGGATTGAAAAAGGCGCATGGTAAAATTGCTTCTGATCTGAAAAAGCTTGCAGAAAAAGGAAAGATCACCGAAGCGGATTCATTGACGATTCATGGAAGAATCAGTGTAGCAACTGACATTAAGGATCTTTCATCCTGTGACCTCGTTATTGAAGCCATTGTGGAAGATCTTGCGGTAAAGCAAGAAGTTTTCAGAAAGCTTGAAGCTGTAGTACATGAGCATAGTATCCTGGCCAGCAACACCTCTTCTCTTTCAATCACATCCATAGCCTCAGGATGTAAAAGACCTGAACGTGTGGTCGGGATCCACTTTTTTAATCCTGCGACAATTTTACCACTCGTTGAAATTATTCCTGCACTTCAAACATCTCCGGAGCACATACCCCAATGCAAGGCTTTGATCGAATCATGGAAGAAAGTTCCCGTGATCGCGAAAGATACTCCTGGCTTCATCGTGAATCGCATTGCCCGTCCTTTTTATGGTGAAGCAATCAGGATCTATGAAGAAGGCATTGCTGATATTCCTACCATCGACTGGGCCATGAAAGAAATCGGCGGCTTCAAAATGGGACCGTTTGAACTGATGGATCTCATCGGCAACGATGTGAATTACAAAGTGACTGAAACAGTGTGGACACAGTTATTCTACGATCCACGATACAAGCCTTCCCTTACGCAAAAGCGTTTGTTCGAAGCAGGATATTTCGGAAGAAAATCGGGCAAGGGTTATTATAATTACCAGGAAGGTTCAGTGAATGGCGTTCCTGAGAAAGACATGGAAAAAGGCCGTAAGATCTTTGACCGCATCATCTGCATGCTGATCAATGAAGCTGCCGATGCCCTGCTTTTTAACATAGCGAGCAAGGAGGACATTGAACTCGCCATGACCAAAGGTGTGAATTACCCGAAAGGACTGCTCGCATGGGCTGATGAGCTTGGGATTGCGAATGTTACCCTCCTGCTTGAAGACCTGCAATTAAAGTATGGCGAAGATCGTTACCGTTGCAGTCCTGTGCTCAAGCAATACACGAACACAGGGTGGACATTTCTCTGATCAATGTGCTACAGCGTTTCAAAATCAACACAAACCAAAGAGCTTCTCGAAGTTTACACTGCATCGATCGATGAGTACATGCTCCTGCCGGATCCTGCTTTCCTGCTGAATTCCTTTTCACATCCGGCGATGAGTGGGATTGTCGCTGATACAAATAAAAGAGTGCTGACCTCTTTCAGATGGGGATTGATTCCTTCATGGACCAAAACTGAGGGAGATGCAGCCATCATCAGAACAAAAACAGTCAATGCCATGAGCGAAACTGTTTTTGAAAAGCCATCCTTTCGATCAGCGGCTGTCACCCGAAGATGCATCATTCCAGTGAATGGTTTTTTTGAATGGATGCATAAAGGAAAACTGAAGTTCCCTCATTACATCTACCATGAGAACCAGGGCCAGCTGCTTCTCGCAGGAATTCATGAATCATGGATAAACAAAGAAACCGGAGAAGAGCTTAAGACCTGCAGCATCTTAACAACCGCTGCGAACACCATGATGTCGGAGATCCATAATGTAAAAAAAAGAATGCCTGTGGTATTGAGTGAGGATGAAATTGACATTTACCTTGACCCATCATCAAAAAAGGAAACAATATCCGATCTTTGCAGAACACGTGAAACTGTTCCGCTGAAAGCACATACCATTTCAAAACTGATCACTTCAAGAACCGAAGACCCAAACAAAGCTGAAGTTCTGAAACCATATACTTACCCGGAATTGCAAGCACCACAAACATTATTCTAATGGAAGAACTGGCAAAGAAGGTTGTCAACAGGATGTTCGATGAAGACTGGTTCAGTCAATGGCTGGGAATCGAAAAAGTAGAAGTCATTCCCGGGAAATGTGTTCTTAGAATGAAGGTAAGAAAGGAGATGCTTAACGGATTCCAGATTCTGCATGGAGGCATTTATTATTCTCTTGCTGACAGCGCTTTAGCTTTCGCATCGAACTCACATGGAAGAATGAGCGTATCGGTTGAAACATCCATCTCTCATTTACATTCCTGCAAGGAAGGCGATATCATCACTGCAGTTGCCCAGGAAGAAAGCATCTCAAACAAGATCGGTGTTTACTATGTCACCATCACCGATCAGAACAACAAGAAAGTAGCATTATTCAAAGGAACCGTATACCGTACTGAAAAAGAATGGTTCCCAAAATCGTCTGTATGAAAGAAGCATATGTAATTGATGGCATCCGCACAGCCATAGGAAATTTCGCAGGAACATTGTCAACCGTCCGCCCTGATGACATGGGTGCATTTGTGATTGCTGAACTGATGAAAAGAAACCCAGGTGTTGATCCTGGAGAGATCAGCGATGTGATCATGGGATGTGCAAACCAGGCAGGAGAAGATAACCGGAATGTTGCGCGCATGTCATTACTGCTTGCAGGACTTCCGATGACCGTTCCGGGTGAAACAGTGAACCGGCTCTGTGCTTCGGGCATGAGCGCAGTTGTAGCAGCATTCAGAGCGATCAAAGCAAATGAAGGTGATCTGTTCATCGCAGGTGGTATTGAAAATATGACAAGGGGTCCATGGGTGATTTCAAAAACATCAACTCCATTTGGAAGAGATGCCCAGATGTTTGACTCGAGCTTCGGATGGAGATTCATCAACCCGAAGATGAAGGAGATCTATGGTGTTGATGGAATGGGTGAAACAGCGGAGAATCTTGCTGATATGTATAAGATCTCAAGGGAAGACCAGGACAGGTTTGCTCAATGGAGCCAGACAAAAGCCGCGAATGCTTTTAAAAACGGGCGATTTGAGAAAGAGATCAAAGCGATCCCTATCCCTCAGAAAAAAGGCGATCCGAAAATGTTTGACAGAGATGAATTCGCCAAGCCCGATTCTACAATTGAAATACTGGGAAAGCTGAGAGCTGCATTCCGAAAGGATGGCACGGTGACAGCAGGAAACGCATCAGGTTTGAATGATGGAGCTGCCGCTCTTCTTATCGCATCAGAAACCTATATCAAAAAAGGATTGAAGCCTTTATCGAGAATCGTGAGTTCAGCGGTTGTTGGTGTTGAGCCAAGGATCATGGGAATCGGTCCGGTTGAAGCATCAAAGCTTGCTTTAAAACGTGCTGGCATTACCCTCGACCAGATCGATCTCATAGAACTAAATGAAGCTTTCGCAGCGCAATCACTGGCATGTACACGTGCATTGGGGATCGATGATCAGGATGAACGAGTTAATCCGAACGGAGGAGCCATCGCCCTCGGGCATCCGCTTGGAATGTCTGGAGCTCGTTTGATCCAGACGGCTTCCATTCAGCTGCAGGAAACGAACAAGCTGTATGCGCTTGCAACGATGTGCATTGGCGTTGGACAAGGTTACGCTGTCGTGCTTGAACGTGCTTAATAAATGACTCTATGATCTACGAATTCAACGGGTATATTCCGGTGGTGCATGAAAGCAGTTTTGTACATCCACAAGCTGCTGTAACAGGCAATGTGATCATTGGCAAGAATGTTTACATCGGTCCTGGCGCAGCAATACGTGGTGACTGGGGTGAGATCATCATTGAAGATGGCTGCAATGTTCAGGAAAATTGTACTGTTCACATGTTTCCCGGAACGACTGTGCATCTTAAAGAGGCTGCTCATGTTGGACATGGCGCGATCATCCATGGAGCAACACTGGGCAGGAACTGTCTGATCGGAATGAATGCAGTGCTCATGGATGATGTAGTGATCGGCGACGGTTGCATCGTCGGAGCATTATGCTTCGTACCTACCGGGATGGTGATACCAGAAAGAAAGATCGTGGTTGGAAATCCGGCCAAGATCGTGAAGGATGTTTCCGATGAGATGCTTGAATGGAAAACTAAAGGCACTGGCCTTTACCAGCAGCTGCCATCGGAACTTCATGCATCTTTAAAAGCTTGTGAGCCCCTACGTGAAGTGCCTTCAAATCGTCCAAAGCAACAGGATATTTACAAGATCTGGAAAAAGAGCTGAATCATGCCTGTTCAACAAACTGAGGTCATTCTTCCTGCATACCGCAGAGGATATCACTTAATCACCGACAAGGTTTTATCAGTCCTCGGAGAACTACCTTCATCAGCGGTTCTTCATGTTTTCATTCAACACACCTCAGCAGGATTATGCATCAGTGAGAATGCAGATCCATCAGTACGGAGAGATTTTGAAACCATCTTTAACAAGCTGGTCCCTGAGAATGATCCTTCCTATACGCATACAGATGAAGGCCCTGATGACATGCCATCGCATATTAAGTCAGTGCTCACGGGTAGCTCAGTGACCATCCCTGTTACGAACGGAAGACTCAACCTGGGAACATGGCAGGGTATCTATCTTTGCGAATTCAGAAATGAAGGCGGAAGAAGAAAGCTTGTTCTGTCTCTTTATTATTAAACGGGAAGCCTGTAGAAATTCTTTAATCTATAACGAACCGACAGCATTTCCTGCCCTCTTTGGTAATACAGCTCAGGAGATAGATGCCTGGTTCCAGGTTCAGATCAATTTCCTTCACTCCAAAAAAAGAATACTGTTTTTCAAACAACTTGTATCCAATCTTCCATTCGTTGAATAGAAGTTTCATTTAATGGCCAGGGATCGCTCCGGGAAATAGAAATGCCATCCGCCACAGGCATAAATGAACGATCCACTTCAAAGCTCGGTTGCTTCCCGAATCCGGCAAATTCAATGATCAGCTTTTACAGGGAAGAGAGTTCAACAGATGAAGTGATCGTGCTATTCACCAATGATGGACGAAGACTTACTTCTGTTTCGTTTCCTAAAGGTCAAACGACAATTTCCTTTGATGCGTCGAGCCTACAGGCCGGAATGTTTTACTATAGAAATGGAACATCAACAGGAAAGTTTATGGTGATCAAATGATCGGGCAACCACATTAATCAAAAAAAAATCGGACCCTTCAAGATCCGATTCTGTATTCTGTCATTACCTGCGATGCCTTTTGTTTTTATCCGGCAATCGCTCAGTCCGCTCAGGTTCCTGGATGCGGGGTAAGGTTTTTAACTGGTCTTTCAACTTTTGGATCTCCACTTTTCCATCATCGATCTTCTTTCTGTATTCAGACAACATGGCTTCGGCATTTTTTGACCTGCCGAAAAAGCTCAGGTTATTTTCCAGTGAAATGATCTCCTCTTCGATCTTTTTGATCTTTGAGCTGATCGCTGAACGTTCCCTTCGTACCTGCTCCTGCCCTTCTTCAGTCTGCATAAGCTGGTTGTATTTCATTCGCTCAAATGCTTTTGGATCTCCCCCTTTTGATTTAAGCTTATCCATGAAAACATCCAGCGCACGCTTATACATAGCCGAATATTTTCCTTTATCTTCTCTTGAAAGCTCTCCCATTCCTTCCCACTTCTCTTTCCAGCTATTCAGGGTTTCAGCATTCTGAGCCTGATCTTCTGATGGTTCTGCAGATTCAATCGAAGAGATAAAATCTTCTCTTTCTTTCAGGCTTTCAGACAGCTTACTTTTCTGCTCTTCATAGTTCTGATTTTTCCTGTTGAAGAAATGATCACATGCTGCTCGAAACCTCTTCCATACTTTATCTGAATCTTTCCGTGACACCCCACCGATCTCTTTCCATTGCGCCTGGAGCTGCTTCAGCTTATCTGTAGCCTTCTTCCAGTCATGGCTGTCTTTTAGCTCCTCGGCCTGCTCACATAGCGCGATCTTTTGACGGAGATTCTCCTTTTCTTCATCCTTACGCACTGAATAAAACTTGTCTTTCTTTTCCATGAATTCATTTCGTAATCCACGGAAGGCTTTCCAGACTTCGTCATTATTTGATGCCGGCACAGGCCCTACTTTCTTCCATTCTTCGAACACTGACTCAACCTGCTCCACTGCTTTCTGCCAGTCCTTATGATTGTCATGTTCTGCTTCAACGATTGGCTTGAGCTTTTCAACAAGTGCCTGTTTCTTAACAAGATTTTCCTCCTGCTTTTTTCCAAGGTCTTCCTGAAGCTTTCTCTTCTTTTCGTACACCTTGTCAGTGGCGGCTTTGAATCGCTCCCAGATTGCGTCGTTTGTTTCTTTGCCTGTCTGCCCGATCTGCCTCCACTGCTCCTGAAGGTTAGACAACTGCTCCATGGCTTTCTTCACAGAAGGCTCATCAGCCAGCTTCTCTACTTTTTCACACAGCTCGGTTTTCAGTTCAAGATTCTTTTTTCTGTCAAGATCTTTCAGCTCATTGTTAAGTTTTACACCTTCATAGAATTTCGTCACATAGAACTGGTAGCTTTTATACAGTTCATCGCCCATTCCGGCAGGCACAGGACCAATTGATCGCCAAAGTGCCTGGAGCGACTGAAGCTTTTCAAAGCCTACAGAAATATTGGTTGTATTTTCAGGAAGTGTTCTCAGGCTTTCAAGGATCTCCTTTTTCTGCTTGAGGTTATCATTCAGCTGCTTTTCTTTTTTCTTCTTGCTGTCGATCCTCTTCTGATTATATTCCTTCATCAGCGAATCGAACTTCTCAGCATACTGATCATGAAATTCAAATTCATCGTCTTCGCCGGATGATTCAAAATTCGACTTCTGCTTTTCAAGTTCTTCTTTCGCCTGAATCTTGTACAGATCCCGTAGCTGGCCGACTTGCTGCTTGTAAGCTTCAGGCTCAGGCAATGCTACGATCTCGGCGAGCTTCTCCACGATCTCCTCTCTGGAGTAACCGGAAAAATCTTCCTGCGCGACCTCCTGCTCCACCGGATCAGTCTGATTTAACTCTTCTGAGGATTCGTTCATTAGCTCCTTTTCGGAACCGTCATTCGGATTGTCATTCAATTGCATGTCACAAAACTAAAAAAGATGAAGATAAAGACAAGCATAAACTGTTGTGCTTTCTAGGGATAGGGACATTGAGCAATATTCGGGCCTGAGTATTTTTTTTAACTTTACAACTCATTTTTCCTATTTACGTTTTCTCTGTATGAAACTTAAAAATTACGTTGCCGGCCAATGGGTAGAAGGCGAAGGTTCAGGTGCTATTCTGCTGAACGCCATTAATGGTGCTACAATCGCGGAAGCGAGCACTAAAGGGATCGATTTTAAATCTGTCCTTAACTATGGACGTGAGGTTGGTGGACCGGCGCTCAGGAAAATGACGTTTCATGAACGCGCATTGATGCTGAAACGCCTGGCTTTGTTTCTTCAGTCAAAAAAAGAATTATTCTACGAAATATCAGCTTATACAGGAGCTACAAGAACAGACAGCTGGATAGACATTGAAGGCGGTATTGGAAACCTGTTCGTTTATGCAAGCAAAGGAAGACGAGAGCTTCCGGATGAACGCTTTTATGTAGATGGAAAGGCAGAGAACCTGTCGAAAAAGGGATCTTTCATCGGGCATCACATCGTGGTACCAAAAGAAGGCATCGCTATTCACATTAATGCGTTCAACTTCCCATGCTGGGGAATGCTTGAGAAGATCGCAGTGAACATACTTGCAGGAATGCCTGCGCTGGTGAAGCCGGCAACCGCGACATCCTACTTAACTGAAGTGATGGTTCGTGAGATCGCCACTTCCGGGATCCTTCCTCCGGGAGCATTGCAGTTAGTGTGCGGCAGTGCCGGAGACATGCTCGATCATGTGATGGAGCAGGATGTTGTTACATTCACAGGATCAGCGGAAACAGGGAGAAAGCTTAAAACACACAAAGCCATCATCGATCATTCAGTGCCATTCAACATGGAAGCTGATTCACTGAACTTTTCAATGCTTGGGCCTGAAGCAGGTCCTGACACGGAAGAGTTCAAGCTGTTCATTAAAGAAGTTTCCAGGGAAATGACTGTCAAAGCAGGTCAGAAATGTACTGCCATCAGACGGATCCTGGTACCTGAAAACAGAACAGAAGATGTCATCAACGCCTTGAAAGATCGCCTTAAAGGCAACATCATCGGCGATCCCGCACTTGAAGGTGTTCGCATGGGACCGCTTGCAAGCCGTGACCAGGTGAATGATGTGATGGATAAAGTGAACGAGCTGATGAAAAGCTGTGAAGTTGCTTATGGCGATCTAAAAAACTTTGAGATCAGAGGTGGTGACAAAGACCGTGGTGCCTTTATGCCTGCCATGCTGCTTTATTGTAAAAACCCGATGACAGCTGAAGAACCACACGCTGTGGAAGCTTTTGGACCTGTCAGCACCGTGATGCCATATAGCAATACCGAAGAAGCCATTCATCTTGCGCGTAAAGGGCGTGGAAGCCTTGTAGGGTCCATATTTACATCAGACGACAGATTTGCTACTGACCTTGTATTGGGCACTGCTTCCATGCATGGACGTTTGCTTGTACTTAACCGTGATTGCGCCGGTGAAAGCACAGGCCATGGTTCTCCTATGCCACATCTTGTGCATGGAGGTCCGGGACGCGCCGGCGGTGGAGAAGAAATGGGCGGAATGAGAGGCGTATTCCATTATATGCAGCGTACCGCAATTCAGGGACATCCTACAACAATTACCAGGATCACGAATGTTTACCAGGCAGGAGCCGCGCAGAAAGAAGATCTCGTACATCCTTTCAGGAAGCTGTTTGATGACCTCGAAATTGGTGAAACGCTGGTAACACATAAGAGAACCGTAACGGAAACTGATATCGTGAACTTTGCGAACATCAGCGGAGATAACTTCTATGCACATATGGATGTTACCTCTCTCGAAGGTTCCATTTTTACAGGACGTGTAGCACATGGATACTTTGTGCTGTCAGCTGCTGCCGGACTATTTGTAGATCCCAAGCGAGGGCCGGTCCTTGCAAATTATGGCCTTGAAGAATGCCGTTTCATCAAGCCTGTTTATGTAGGTGCAACCATCGGAGTAAGACTTACCGTCAAGGAAAAGATCAGGAAAGAGAAACGAGAAGGAGAGCCTGCGCAGGGTGTGATCAAATGGCAGGTCGATGTTTATGATGAGACTGGCGACACTGTAGCCCTAGCGACGATCCTGACACTGGTGCAGAGAAAAGAAGAATGAAACGCTTTCTTTTGATCCTTTTATTGATCTCCTGCTGTGCTCTGGGATGCCGGGCAAGGAAGAAATGCCTTGACTGCCCTAAATGGAGCGGTACGCCTGCTGATCAGTCAATTATAAAAAGCTGATATCTGTCAGCTCTTTCATGAA
>JAKFFM010000052.1:0-163692 GCA_036675075.1 Bacteroidota bacterium | reverse complement strand
CTCTTACAGAAACATCGATGATGATTTTGATACAGACAATGGCTTTAACGGAAATGTGCAGTTTGGACTGATCATTCGTGATGCATTACTGGCTGACCAGTGTACATGTTCAACATCAGAAGGATTTGAGTCAGACAATGATGCAAGTGGAACAGGAGCAAGTCCAAAGACGAGTGCGGTCTTCTCAAACATCACTGTGGTAGGGCCATACAGAGGCAGTACATCAAACTCCATTGATACGAAATTTAAAAGAGCGTTGAGGATCAGAAGGAATTCAAGCATCTCCGTTTTCAATTCAATCTTCACTGATTTCCCGACAGGACTTCATGTTGACGGTACCGCTTCAGAATCAAATGCTATTTCTGATAACCTCGAGTTCCGCTCCAATGTTCTCGCCGGAATGGGCGCAAATCTTCAGGTGAACAGCGGAAGCACCTTCGACATCAACTCATACTTTGTCAATGGCGCGAATACATCGTTCCCTTCAACTTCATCGGTGATGTTTGTAAATCCTTATCCTGTTGATTTTCTCAATGCGGATTACAGATTGCAAAGTGGTTCAACCCTGCTTTCCGGAGCTGATTTTTCAAATCCAAAGCTTGGTAACCAGTTTGTGAACGTGAGAGACATCAATACATCATCAGTGGCCAATGTATATCCAAATCCGGTAAAGGATCAGCTGACAATTGAATTTGTGTCTGAGGATGCAAAAACGATAGACGCAGTGATCTATGACATCACAGGAAAGGCAGTTCATCAGTTCCTGATATCAGCAATCCCGGGTTCAAACAGGATCATGATAGAGGCAGGTGAACTTTCAAATGGCATGTATTTACTAAATATGAATAACGAAAGCTTATCAGGAAATACAAGGTTTATTGTTGCAAGAGATTAATAGCTTAATCAGAGTAACGGCAGGGCACAACCCTGCCTTACTTTTTTTTGAAATTATAAAACAGATGAGGGTATTGGTTGTTGATAGGGATGTGAGGACAGCGACACTGTTTGAGCAGGCCCTCATGAGTGCCGACCTGGACTGCAGGATCGTTTCGGGTGCAGCAGAAGCACTGAAGTTATTGAATACATTTCCCGCTGATCTTGTCATCCTGGAGATCGATCTTGAAGACAGCAATGGAATAGAATTATGTGGTGAAATAAGAGAGCGTTTCAGCTATTCAATCCACGTTGTTTTCTATACGGATAAAGAAGAAGAATTTATTCATGTTGCAGCACTTGATGCAGGCGCAGATGATTACATATTAAAAGATAAGAAGCCTTATTACCTCAGAAGCAAAGTGTCATCGCTCCTAAGGAAGAATCTTCCGGCAAAGAACCCGGAGATGATAAGGCTCAATCCTGAATCCCAAACCATCATCAGGAATGGTAAGAGTGTTTATCTTTCTAAAAAAGAGTTTGATGTGTTTCAGTTCCTTTTCAGCAGGCCCAATCATATTTTCAGCAGATCACAGATCCTTCAGGAGCTTTGGAACACCAATGCAGAGAAGACACGCATGCTGGATGTTCATATCAGTCACCTGCGTGACAAGCTTGGAGAAGGCGTGATCAAAACGGTGAAAGGGATTGGCTACGGCTTTATCCAAAAGCAATCCTGACCTCTGAAAAAATTCTGTTGCTTAACTTCGCAGCATGAAGAATTTTCTGGTACTTATCGCTTTCATCCTGTTTTCATCAAATCTTTTTGCACAGGCAGATACCACCCGATATTGGAAAACCAGCGGGGTGTTTTCAATAAATTTCTCTCAGGTTGCCTTAAGTAACTGGCTGGCAGGAGGACAAAATTCAGCTTCCGCGAATTCCCTGTTCAACATGCTTATCAATTACAAGAAAAATTCTGTTGGCTGGGACAATACCATCGACCTGGGATATGGCATGGTGAAGCAGAACAAGTTTGATTTTTTTAAGTCTGATGATCACATCGATCTTTCATCCAAGCTGGGTATATCGGCATTCAATAAATGGTATTATTCGGCTTTGCTAAATTTCAAAACACAGTTTTCTGCAGGATACAATTATCCGAACGACAGTGTACGCATTTCAGATTTCATGGCACCTGGCTATGGACTTCTTGCATTAGGTCTGGATTACAAGCCCAATGACAATTTCACCATGCTTATTGCCCCGGTGACAGCGAAGTTTACCATCGTTAACATCGAGGAGCTGGCCGATGCCGGTGCATTTGGTGTAGATCCGGCAGAATATGACAATGCGGGAATGCTGATCCGCCATGGTGATAACCTCAGGAAAGAGATCGGAGGGTACGTCAAGATCGCTTACAAAAAGCAAGTCATGGAAAACATCACCATTCAAACCAAGGCAGACTTTTTCTCGAATTACCTGAACAACCCGCAGAATATTGATATTGCAGGAGAATTGCTTGTTTCACTGAAGGTAAATAAGTTCATATCTGCAACAGTTCTTGCGAATATGATCTACGATGATGATGTAAGAATTCCCATTGATACCAATGATGATGGGCTGATCGACAGGGAAGGGCCTCGTACACAACTCAAAGAAGTTCTGGCTGTGGGATTCAGTTACAAGTTCTGACAGATTCATATTTAGATGCCTGATCCATGCTTCAGGGCTTGTTTTTCAGGATAATCAGGCTTTCCGGACGTTACGCATACGCCATCTCGGTATCTACCGTTATATTTGCATGATGGCTGTCGCTGTAAAGAAGGATATTCGTGCACTTTCCCTGGATGAGATCAAGGGTTTCTTCGAAACTAACGGGGACAAAGCCTTCCGTGCAAAGCAGGTATATGAATGGCTCTGGCAGAAGTCAGCCACTTCATTCAGCCAGATGACCAACCTTTCCCTGGCTACCCGGACATTGCTGGAAGATCATTTTGAGATCAGGGCAGTGCAGATCGCTGAAGCACAGGTAAGTAAAGACAGAACCATCAAGATCGCCTTCAGGCTTCATGACGGGAACATTGTAGAAGGCGTTCTGATCCCTACAGAAACGCGCATGACAGCGTGCATCTCCTCACAGGTTGGATGCAGCCTTACATGCAAGTTCTGCGCAACCGGACGACTTGAACGTCTCCGAAACCTGAATCACGATGAGATTTATGACCAGGTAGTGCGTATCCGCGACCTGGCTATGGAAAAATATAACGCTCCTCTTACGAACATTGTTTACATGGGAATGGGTGAGCCTTTATTGAATTACAGCAATGTACTTAAGTCTATAGATCGTATCACAGCTCCTGATGGGTTGAATATGTCACCGCAGCGAATTACTGTATCCACTGCAGGCATCGCCAAGATGATCAAAAAGCTGGGTGATGACAAGGTGCGGTTTAATGTTGCCCTTTCACTGCATGCCGCGAATGATGTGAAACGAAGCCACATCATGCCGATCAATGAAACCAATACACTGGATGTGCTGGAAGAGGCATTGCATTATTTTTATGATCAAACCGGTACGAGAGTGACGTTTGAATACATCATCTTCAAGGACTTCAATGATAAGATTGAAGATGCCCGTGAGCTTGTGGACTTCTGCAGGAAAGTGCCGGCGAAGGTCAATGTGATCGAATACAATCCGATCGAAGACGGAGAATTCATGCAGACAACCACAGAAAGACTGGCCGGATTTATCAGGGTGCTTGAAGAAAACAACATCATTGTAAATGTGCGAAGAAGCCGCGGGAAGGATATTGATGCGGCATGCGGGCAGCTCGCCAACAAGAATAAAGCGCAGGTTAAGTAAAAGCAGGTACTTTTGTGTGCCTATGATCGATCAGATAAAGAAGCCGATAGAAAAAGAAATGGAGGAGTTCGAACCAAGGTTCAGAGCTTCCATGAAGAGTTCTGTACCGCTCCTCGATAAAATCACCCATTACATTGTCAAAAGGAAAGGCAAACAGCTCAGGCCGATGTTTGTATTCCTTTCCGCGAAAGTTTGCGGAGAAATTTCTGAATCAACATACACTGCCGCATCGCTGATTGAACTGTTGCATACAGCAACACTTGTACATGATGATGTGGTGGATGACAGTTACATGCGCCGTGGATTCTTCTCTGTCAATGCCCTCTGGAAAAACAAGATCGCAGTGCTTGTAGGTGATTACCTTCTCTCACGAGGCCTTCTTTTATCAGTGGATCATAAGGAGTTCCGGTTGTTGCAGATCGTTTCCAATGCTGTCCGCGAGATGAGCGAAGGCGAACTTCTACAGATTGAAAAGGCCAGAAGACTTGATATCAAGGAAGAGATCTATTTCGAGATCATCCGCCAGAAAACAGCATCGCTCATTGCTTCATGCTGTGCATGTGGAGCTGCTTCTGTCAACTCGAGTGATGATACCATCGCTACCATGAAAGAGTTCGGTGAGAAGGTCGGGATTGCATTTCAGATCAAGGATGACCTGTTCGATTATGGCTCCGGTGATGACATCGGAAAGCCAACTGGCATTGACATCAAAGAAAAGAAAATGACACTACCCCTGATCAGAGCACTTAGTAACGCAGGTGGCTCTGACAAGCGCAGGATCATAAACATTGTAAAGAACAACAACAACGATCCTGAAAAGGTGAAGGAGGTTATAGACTTTGTACTTAAAAGTGACGGCATACACTACGCGACACAGAAGATGCTTGAATACAGGTCTTCCGCACTCGCGCTTCTTGAACGATTCACTCCATCGCCATCGCTTGATTCATTAAGGAATCTCGTGATCTATACGACAGAACGGATAAAGTAATGCGTGTCTTTACTCTGACCTGCCTCCTCTTTGCTTTCTTATCAAGCTACAGTCAGAGTGTCGTTTACTACTGGCCAAACGGAAACATCAAGTCACTTGGCAACTTCAGGGATTCACTGAAAGATGGACTCTGGCTTAACTACTATGAAAGCGGCGTCAGGCAAGGCGAAGGAACATATTTCCAGGGAAAGCAGCAGGGATTGTGGAGCTATTTCCAGGAGAATGGTACACCTTCAAGCAAGGGATATTATAAGCAAGGTTTGTATGACAGCCTCTGGATATTTTATGATGCAAATGGAATAAAGGGAGCAGAAGGATACTACACGCTAAACCTGAGAAATGGACCTTTTATATTGTATCATCCTAACGGTCATGTTGCAACGATCGAACATTACAGAATGGGCAAGCCTCATGGTGATTTTATTTCATTCGGACCTCAGGGTGAATTCATAAAAAGAGAAGCATTCATTTCAGGTGTCAGCAACGGAAGATGGATATCAACTTTCGTCAATGGAAATCTTTACCAGTTGCAGAACTTCAGTAATGGACTTCTCAATGGTGAGTGGTTTGAATGGCATGACAACGGGTGCCTTAAGACTGCCGGCATTTTTAAAAACAATCTTCCGCACGGGAAATGGAAAATGTATGATGAGCATGGCAACCTGACCCTTGAATCAGAATACAGCAAAGGTGTTTATGATGGACGATGGAAGCAGTATCACAAAGGAGGACATCTGGCACAGAGCGGAAGATATAGAAACAAGATGCAGCATGGCAAATGGGAGGTTTATGACACTGCCGGGTTTCTTAAAAAGAAAGTATATTTCAGAAAAGGAAAAGTGATTAAAACAGTCAGCTTAACACATGAATAAATTACTCGTAATGCTCATTCTGTTCATTTACTCTTCGGGGTGTAAGGAGGGTAAAAACAATAGCCAGGCTTCAGGCAATGAAAATAAGGATGTGGTTGTTCAGGATTCGCTTAAACAAAAAAGAGAGCAGACCACGCAGGATGAAGATTATAAAAATGTGCTTATTGAAGATCCTGAAAATGCAAAAGATGGAGAGCATTTTCAGTATTACAAGAGTGGAAACCTGAAAGCAAAAGGTTCATACAGGAATGGAAAAAGAGATGGACACTGGACTGTGTTCTATGAATCAGGCCTTCTATGGAGTGAAGCAGATTACAAGGATGGAAAGAAGTCAGGCAAGGCCACAGTGTATTATCCCGGCGGACAGAAACGTTATGAAGGGACGTATGAAAGCGATAAGCGCGTTGGTGTCTGGCGCTTCTATGATAAAGATGGCCATCTGATCAAAGAAGAGAATCAGTAAACCTTATTGATAATTCATCACTTCAAGGAAAGTCTCAATTGTCTTCCGGATCTCTTCTTCGGTTGTAAATCTTCCCAGACTAAACCGGATAGAGGCATAGGCATGCTGTTCATCTACACCCATAGATGAAAGCACATGTGATGGCTGCATGATGGCTGAAGTGCAGGCTGAACCGGTAGAAACCGCGATATTCCTGGCTTTCCGGATCAATGTTTCAGATTTTATTCCGGTGAAGCTGATGTTGGTTGTATTGGGCAGCCTGTTCCTTACCGATCCATTGATAAATGCATGGCCTGATTCAGTCAGGTGCTGTTCAAGGATGGTACGTAATCTTGACATTCTTGCGGCATCATCCCACATCTCCAGGTTGGCGATCTCTGCAGCCTTTCCGAAGCCAACAATGCCGGGCACATTCAAGGTTCCCGAACGGATGTTGTTCTCATGTCCTCCTCCATGAACCATGGCTGGTAACGATACCCTGGGATCTCTTCGTCGCAGGTAAAGAATGCCGGTTCCTTTCGGACCATACATCTTATGCGCGGATGCACACAGGATGTCAATATTGTCCTCGTCAACATCAACCCTCATTTTACCAAGAGCCTGAGTGGCATCTGTCATAAACAGAACTCCTCTTTTCCTGCATATACTGCCTATTCCGGAAATGTCCTGGACAACACCTGTTTCATTGTTCGCATACATGATGCAAACCAGGATCGTTTTATCAGTGATCGCCTCTTCAAGCTTTGTCAGGTCAATGATGCCTTCTCTGTTCACATCGAGGTAGGACACGGCGCATCCACGTTGTTCAAGTACATGGCAGGTGTCGAGCACTGCCTTGTGTTCCGTTTTACATGTGATGATGTGGTTGCCTTTGACAGCGTATCGTTCTGCAATGCCTTTAAGTGCAATGTTGATGGACTCTGTGGCACCTGAAGTAAAGATCACCTGTTCACGTCCTGTACCGATCAGACTGGCAACGCGTTCACGACCGAGCTCAACAGCTTCATTTGCCTGGAATCCAAAGAGGTGTGTAGTGCTTGCCGGATTGCCAAACTTTTGTGTAAAATAGGGAAGCATTGCCTCAAGCACACGTTCATCCACCGGAGTGGTTGAGTTATAATCCAGGTAGATCGGTTGTGCAAGCATGGCATCAAATTTCTTTATTTTTGACATGCTAAAAAATAAAAGTGCAGCAACACGATCATAAAGAAGAACATTTCACGCAATCAGAGATGGTTCGTGATGTAGTGATAGGAATGTCGGATGGCCTGACAGTTCCATTCGCGTTAGCCGCCGGCCTTAGTGCTGTGCCTGAAGCGGGAAATTCGATCATCATTGCTGCGGGCATCGCGGAGATCTGTGCAGGATCCATCGCCATGGGCCTCGGTGGATATCTTGCGGGAAAAACGGAGGCCGACCATTACAGGAGCGAACTGAAAAGAGAATATTTTGAGGTTAAAAATCACCGGGATGTCGAAAGGCGTGAAGTGATGGAAGTGCTCGGTGAATATGGAGTGTCTCCACATGTGCAGAAGCTAGTGGTGGATGATATGGAGAAGGATGAGGATAAATGGGTGAACTTTATGATGCGTTTTGAGCTTGGACTTGAAAAACCTGATGAACGTCGCGCGACCAAAAGTGCTATGAACATTGGTGTGGCATATATCGTCGGTGGAATCATTCCTTTGCTGGGTTATGTGTTCACTGATCTTCCTGAAGATGGCCTTGCAATATCGTCCATGATCACGCTGGTGTGCCTGTTTGTCTTTGGATATTTTAAAAGTGTCATGACAGGAATGCCTCCGGTTGTAGGTGCGTTAAAGACCGCTGCCATCGGGGTGCTTGCTGCTGCAGCTGCCTTTCTTATCGCTCGCTTTTTCGGAGGTCACTGATGGCCAGGACCCGGTTTCAAAGCTTTCTGCTTTTACATATCATCGTGTTCATCTGGGGCTTCACAGGCATCCTTGGCAAGCTCATCTCACTTCCTGCAATTCACCTGGTGTGGCTGAGGATCCTGCTGGCTCTGGTGAGTCTCTTTATCTACATCAAATTCAAAAAGCTCAGCCTTACATCTGACAGGAAGAACCTCGGAAATCTGTTCTTCGTGGGTGTCCTGATTGCTTTTCACTGGATCTTCTTTTATCATTCAATCAAGGTTTCCAATGTGTCCGTTGCCGTGGTGTGTCTGTCAAGTGCGACCTTGTTCACTTCACTCTTCGAGCCCCTGATCTATAAGCGTAGGATCTATCTCTACGAGCTCGTCTTCGGGCTTCTTATCGTGGCAGCTCTGGTGTTTATTTTCAGCATAGATGTCAGGTACCTTGAAGGAATGATCTATGGGATCCTTTCCGCAATCTTTTCTGCCATGTTCACTGTGTTCAATGGCAAGCTTGCAGGTAGGCAGAATCCGGTGACGCTGACATTCTATGAGCTGCTTGGAGGCTTTCTTCTGATCACGATCTTCTACCTATTCACAGGAAACCTGAATGCCGAGCTTCTTTCGGTGACCGCAATGGATTGGTTTTACCTTGTCATCCTGGCGACGGTGTGTACAGCGTTTACATTTGTCATGAGTGTTGACCTGATGAAAGATATCAGTCCCTTCACAGTGGTGCTGGCAGTTAACCTGGAACCTGTTTACACGGTGATCATGGCTGCTTTGTTTTTTCACGAATACGGACAGCTCAACTTTTCATTTTATATCGGAACCTTCACCATTGTTGCTTCGATCTTCATCAATGCATGGGTCAAGGGAAGGATACAGAAATCATGATTCTGCAGCCAGAAGAATCACTTCGGCCTTATAAAGCGGGAATACGTGCAACATGATTATTGATATCAAGCCTGTATTCAATGAGGTTCTTCAAAAAAAAGGTCAGACACCATTCTAGGTATCTGACCTTTTTTATAGTAACCGGTAAGGATCAGTTCTTCGTGAACTTCCTGTTGATGGTCAGGTCTCCTGCCTGAAGCTGCAGAAGATAAGTGCCTGAGGCAAGTTCTTCTATGTTGATCGAGGTGGTATGTTCTCCCGCCAACGCTTTTTCATTTTCAGTACGCAGCACTGCTTTTCCTGTAAGATCGGTGATGGTGACACTGACTGTCTTCTGGTCATCAAGGCTATAACGTATGTTCAGCAATTCATTCGATGGGTTTGGATACAATGAGAATGAGCTGTTTAACTGATTGTATTCTTCGATGCCAATACCTGAAACCATAACGAATTTACAGATGCTGTCGCGGCAGGCCGAGCTGAGCAGATCGGTTACCTGAAGGCATACGGTTTTTAATCCGTTTGATGTGAATGTATGTGTGAGTGTATCTCTTCCGAACCCGGTAACGAGCGTGTCATCTGGTGAAGGAAGTATCAGCCATGTAAACTGGTATTGGAATCCTGCCTGCAGAGCATCTGTTTTGATCTGTCCGTTAGGAAGATTGGTTACAACGAAATCTGCACTGATCACGCATGCAGGAACAACAATGGTATCACAGAACGAGCTGGTGCAGCCCGAAGCAGAATCGATCACATTAAGACAAACGTTATACACTCCTCCGGCAGGATAGTTATGCATCACGAATCCAAAATTGTTCGGTGCGCCTGTGGTGCTGTCGCCAAAGTCAAACTGGTAAGTCATGCCCGGGTTCATTCCCTGCACAATGAAGGTTGCACTTCCGTTCTGTGGGAAAGTAAAGAATGTAGCCGAGCAGTTTACCGGTACAAACACATCGAGCGTATCGCAGAACGAAGAGTTGCAGCCATTCACAGAATCGTTGGTATAGAGGCATACATAATAAGAGCCGCTGGTCTGAAATAAATTGGCTGCTGAATCGCCCTGGGTGAAGTTGCCATCACCAAAATCCCAGAAGTACTGAAACCCGCCGGTGTCCGGTTGCGCCTGAAAGTAATAGGTTCCGGTACTGTCGGTTGTATATGTAAAGGTTGAATTGCAAACAGGAATTACAACGGTGATTGAATCACAGAATGTAGAGGTGCAGTTATTGGAAGTATCTGTAACAGTAAGGCAAACATTGTATGTGCCTGACGCCTGGTAAAAGTTAAAGCCCATGCTTCCGCTGCCTGTATTGCCATCTCCGAAATCCCAGTCATACGACCAGGTGCTGTCAACAACATCCGCAGTGAAATCAACCCATGCGCCGCTTGCGTTATAGGTATAAGTCGCTGAACAACCTCCAGCGAATGTTGATCCTGACTTTTTCAGATCGCTTTGAGCGGATGATGACAGAAAAGTAAGAAACGTAAAGGATAAAAGAATGGCGAACGTCTTCATATTCTGATGTTTGAATTGCGGCAAATGTAGGATAAAAATACATCCATGCGCAACATCAGAAATGTCGCTGCCGTTCCTGTCTTTGTTTTCATATTCCTCATTTTAAGAGTAATTTCGCGCTATGGCTCTCGGTGGTGTTTATTGTAATGATGTTTTTAGCTATTCCAGGCTTAAAACGCGGGTGGTGGATATAGGTGGGGTTGCGCTTGGAGGCGATAATCCTGTCAGGATACAATCGATGACCACCACGGATACGATGGATACAGAGGCTACTGTGGCCCAGAGCATCCGTATGATCGAAGCGGGCTGTGAATATGTTCGCATTACTGCACCCAGCATCAAGGAAGCTCAGAATCTTGAGGTCATCCGAAAAGAACTTCGTCAGAGAGGCTATCAGACGCCGCTGATCGCGGATATCCACTTCACTCCCAATGCCGCTGAGCTTGCTGCACGCATTGTAGAGAAGGTCAGGGTGAATCCGGGGAACTATGCCGATAAAAAGAAATTCGAAACCCTCGAATATTCAGGTGATGAGTATGAAGCCGAACTGGAAAGGATCCGTTCACGGTTTACACCCCTGGTGAAGATCTGCAAGGAATATGGAACTGCCATGCGCATCGGTACAAACCATGGTTCTTTGAGCGACAGGATCTTAAGTCGTTACGGCGATACACCGCTGGGCATGGTGGAATCTGCAATGGAATTCATCCGGATCTGCCGTGATAATAATTACCATCAGCTTGTGCTGTCCATGAAAGCAAGCAATCCGCAAGTTATGGTGCAGGCTTATCGTCTTCTTATAAAAACCATGGATGAGCAGGGAATGGATTATCCTCTCCACCTGGGTGTGACAGAAGCTGGCGATGGAGAAGATGGCCGGACAAAATCTGCTGCTGGTATTGGTACCTTGCTGGAAGATGGCATTGGTGACACCGTGCGTGTTTCGCTAACTGAAGATCCGGAGTTTGAAATTCCTGTCGCAAAAGCATTGATCGACCGCTATTCAAAACGGTCAACTCATCGGCCCGTTCAAAAGGTTGATTTCAAAGCATACGACCCATTCGACTTTTCAAAGCGTGAAAGCACGGAGGTGATCCATGTCGGCGGACGAAATGTGCCACGTGTAATTTCAGATCTTTCATGTTTGTCTGCTATTTCACCGGCAAGCTTGTTCGCAGGTGGATACCAGTATTCCATTCAGCTTGACAAATGGAACCTGAATGATCAGGCCTGTGATTTTATCTATACAGGAAATAATAAAGTTGAATTTCCAATTCCCGGTACACTCGGCGTGATTGTAAATTTTGCGGCGTGGCCATCGGTTGCTGATCGTGAAAGACATTATCCGCTGCTAACTGTGCAGGAGTATATCGGTAATCATGATGCGCTTAATGGTGCCCGCTTCATTGCCTGCGATACAGGTTCATTGCGAAATTTAGCTTCAACACTCAGAACGGACAACCAGGCCGTGATCATCCTGGAAACATCGAACGAGCATGCGATGCCTGATCTCAGGTCTGCATTCGTGTTCATGGTATCTGAAGGGATCAAAGCACCGGTGATCGTAAAAAGAAGCTATAGCTCAACAGAAGAGAATGAATTGTTATATGCTTCTACAGACTTCGGCGGTCTGCTGCTGGATGGATTCTGTGATGGAGTTTATATTCATGCTTCTTCACTGAGCAGGCAGCAGGTAAACAGTGCATCTTTTGGTGTGCTCCAGGCATGCAGGGCAAGGATCTCGAAGACAGAGTACATATCATGTCCGTCGTGCGGAAGAACTTTGTTCGACCTGCAGGAAACCACCGCGAAGATCCGTTCACGTACCGACCATCTTAAAGGAGTGAAGATCGGTATCATGGGTTGTATAGTAAATGGTCCTGGTGAAATGGCTGACGCTGATTATGGCTATGTCGGAACAGGCGTAGGCAAGATCACGCTCTATAAAGGAAGAGAAGTTGTTCAGAGGAACATCGATTCGGAACAGGCGGTGGATGCGCTGATAGATCTTATCAGAAAGCACGGAGACTGGAATGAAAAGCAGAATTAAAATAGAATATATTTATATACAGAAGAGAACACATATATGGACATTGAACTCAGCGAACAGGAACTGGTAAGGAGAAAATCACTTGAAGAGCTACAGAAGCTCGGTATTGACCCTTATCCGGCAAATTCATTTTCCGTGAATTCATCCGCAAGGGATATTCATGAGAATTATGAAAGAGATAAGCTGGGGTATAAAAATATCAGCATCGCAGGACGGGTGATGTCTCGCCGGATCATGGGGAATGCATCGTTCTGCGAGATACAGGATGCTACAGGCAGGATCCAGGTATATATCCGAAGAGATGATGTCTGTCCTGAAGAAGACAAAACATTATACAACACCGTTTTCAAGAAGCTGCTTGACATAGGTGATATCATTGGCATTACAGGATATGTGTTTACTACCCAGGTAGGAGAGATCACTGTGCATGCAACAACATTCACATTGCTTACCAAATCGTTAAAGCCGCTTCCTGTTGTAAAGGTTGATGCAGAAGGAAAGGCACATGATGCGTTCACGGATCCGGAGCAGCGGTACAGAATGCGTTATGTTGACCTGATCGTGAATTCGCATGTAAAGGAAACTTTTGTGAAAAGAACACAGATGGTGAATGCGATGCGAAACTATTTGAATAACAAAGGGTACCTCGAAGTTGAAACGCCCATTCTTCAGCCACTGTATGGCGGAGCAGCTGCGCGTCCGTTCAAGACCCATCACAATACGCTTGACATGACATTGTATCTGCGTATCGCGAATGAGCTATACCTGAAAAGGCTGATCGTAGGCGGATTTGATGGAGTGTATGAATTCTCAAAAGACTTCCGCAACGAAGGCATGAGCAGGTTCCATAATCCTGAATTCACCCAGGTAGAGTTATATGTTGCCTATAAAGATTATGTGTGGATGATGGACCTGGTGGAAGAGATGATCGAAAAAGTTGCGATGGAGCTTCATGGTACCACAGAAGTGAAAGTGGGAGATCACATCCTCAACTTCCAGAGACCATGGAAGCGTTATACCATGTACGAAGCGATCCTTCACTTTACAGGAGTGGATGTTTCACTGATGACTGAAGAAGAGATGGCTGCTGCTGCAAGGGAAATGGGGATCCGCATTGACAAGACCATGGGCAGAGGCAAGATCATCGACGAGATCTTCGGAGAGAAATGTGAACCAAATCTGATACAGCCTACATTCATTACCGATTATCCTGTGGAGATGTCGCCATTGGCTAAAAAGCACAGGAGCAAGCCAGGCCTGGTTGAGCGTTTTGAAGCGATCTGCAATGGAAAAGAGATCTGCAATGCATTCTCGGAGCTGAATGACCCGATCGATCAGCGCCGCAGATTTGAAGAGCAGCTTGAGCTTGGAAAGAGAGGCGATGAAGAAGCGATGGTACTTGATGAAGACTTCCTGAGAGCGATCGAATATGGAATGCCACCAACGGCAGGACTTGGAATCGGTATTGATCGTTTAGCGATGATCATGACGAATTCGAATTCGATTCAGGATGTACTCCTGTTCCCACAGATGAGGCCTGAGAAGGGTACTGAGCTGGCAGAGGAGTAGGGAGTGGCCAGTTGCCAGTTTCCAGTTTCCAGTAGGCAGTTGGCAAAGGATGAGTACTTGAATCAAGGCATTTCGGTCACTCTGGGCTTTTCTAGTGTGCGTTTTACGTGTAATCGTTGTTTCCACTGTTACCAGTTGCCAGTGGCCAGTTTCCAGTTTCCAGTAGGCAGTTGGCAAAGGATGAGTACTTGAATCAAGGCATTTCTGTCACTCGGGGCTTTTCTAGTGTGCGGTTTATGTGTAATCGTTGTTTCCACTGTTACCAGTTGCCAGTTTCCAGTCGGTAGTTGGCAGTCGGCAGTTGGCAAAGGATGAGTACTTGAATCAAGGCATTTCTGTCACTCGGGGCTTTTCTAGTGTGCGGTTTACGTGTAATCGTTGTTTCCACTGTTACCAGTTGCCAGTTTCCAGTCGGTAGTTGGCAGTCGGCAGTTGGCAAAGGATGAGTACTTGAATCAAGGCATTTCTGTCACTCAGGGCTTTTCTAGTGTGCGTTTTACGTGTAATCGTTGTTTCCACTGTTGCCATTTGCCAGTTTGGAGTTGGCATAGACCAGCCACCAATGGGGAGTACTTAATCCCTTGGCTATACGGATTTCCTAAACGCGAAACTTGATTCAGTTACCAGTTCCAGTAGCCAGTAGTGATGATGTACTTAATCCACGGCATTTCGCATCCCCCTTTAAACTTTAAACATTGAACCTTAAACTAATTTGTCAGCTTCCTCGTCACCCGTTTGCCAGTTAACCTGACATTTATTATCTTCGTGGGACCAAAACGGTATCCCATGCACTTTGCAGAAAACATAAAGCTTTTACGTAAACGCAAAAAGCGTTCACAGGAAGATGTATCTGTTGCTCTTGACCTTAGTCGCACCACACTGAGTGGCTATGAGAACGGGACTGCTGAACCAAGCTTCTCAACACTGCTGAAATTCTCTGAGTATTTCAAAGTGTCTGTTGACAAACTTCTTAAGACAGATCTCACTAAGCTTACCGAAAGCGCACTGTCAACACTTGAAAAAGGGTTTGACATTGATGTTTCAGGAAAAAGCCTTCGTGTGCTCGCGACGACTGTCAGCAAAGACAATGAAGAAAATATCGAAATGGTTCCTGTAAAGGCTAAAGCGGGCTATACAACCGGCTTTGCAGATCCGGATTACATCAAAGTGTTGCAGACATTTAATCTGCCTTTCCTCGACAGGAATCGTAAATACCGTTCATTCCAGATCAGCGGCGACTCAATGCCTCCTGTAAGCAATGGTTCATGGGTAACAGGTGAGTATGTCCAGAACTGGAATCATGTAAAGGATGGATATCCCTACATCGTTGTGACAAAAGATGATGGAATTGTGTTCAAGGTTCTCTATAACAGGATGAAAGAAAATAATTCATTCATGCTGTGTTCAACAAACCCTGAATATTCGCCTTATGAAGTTGCCATTAGTGAGATCATAGAGATCTGGAAGTTCTCGAATTACATCAGCAGCGAGCTTCCTGAACCAAACATCAGCAAAGACAGACTAACAAATACAGTGATGAATCTGCAACGTGAACTGGCGGAGATAAAATCTGTTATTAGAAATAGCCCTGAACAATTACAGTTGCCTATCTGAATTGAACTTTTTAGTTAACCATGAACAATAGCTGCAAGCCCCGATGAATGTCGGGGTTTTGTTTTTATATACCACCTCAACGATTGTTGATCTGCAAGCTTCTGATGATCACTCTGCAGATATGTTTCCTTCTGCATCCAGCTCCAGAAAAGGATTATAAGCGATCTCCCAGTAATTGTTTTCAGGATCTGAAATATACCCTCTGTAGCCTCCCCAGAATACTTTCTCTGGCGCTTTAACGATCGTCACTCCATTGTCTTTAAAAAAGGCGAACACGGTATCGACTTCTTTTTCAGAGTTCATGTTGATGGCCAGGGTAAATCGTTTGAATCCTTCGCCTGGTTCAGGTACACCGATGTCTTTAGCCAATTCTTCCTTAGGAAACAAACCGAGAACAAATCCATTCAGTCTGTAAAACACAATCCCGTCTTCATCTTTAAACGGCTTCCATCCGAACTTCTCATTGTACCAGGTTTTCATATCCTCCAGGTGACTTACACCAAGGGTGATAAAAGTTATTCTTGACGGTATCCTGTTCATATAAGATCTGTTTTACTTATGAGTGAAAATAAAAATGAGTGAGTATGGCGGCTCACTCATTTCATTGTTAAGGTCGGTACTTTTTACTGGAACGCGTTGATCCCTGTTACATCCATTCCTGTGATCAGCAGGTGAACATCATGTGTTCCTTCATATGTGATCACTGATTCCAGGTTCATCATGTGTCGCATGATCGGATATTCGCCTGTGATTCCCATTGCTCCGTGGATCTGGCGTGCTTCGCGTGCGATGGTCAGTGCCATGTGTACGTTGTTACGCTTTGCCATGGAAATCTGTGCCGGTGTCGCTCTGTTTTCGTTCTTAAGTACACCCAGTCTCCATGTCAGCATTTGCGCTTTTGTGATCTCGAGGATCATTTCAGCAAGTTTTTTCTGTGTCAGCTGGAAACCTCCGATAGGCTTGCCAAACTGAATTCTTTCTTTTGAATACCGGAGAGCTGAATCATAACAATCCATCGCTGCACCAATAGCTCCCCAGGCAATTCCGTAACGTGCGGAGTTAAGACAGCCAAGCGGCCCTTTCAATCCTTTTATCGTAGGGAATAGATTCTCTTTAGGAACTTTCACATTATCGAATACAAGCTCACCTGTCGCGCTTGCTCGTAATGACCATTTACCATGTGTCTCAGGTGTTGTGAAACCTTCCATGCCTCGTTCAACGACAAGTCCTCTGATATCTCCATGATCATCTTTTGCCCAAACTACAGCGATATCGGCAAAAGGTGCATTTGAGATCCACATCTTGGCTCCATTTAAAAGGTAATGGTCACCCTTGTCCTTGATGTTGGTGATCATTCCATTTGGGTTTGATCCATGGTCAGGCTCGGTAAGACCAAAGCAGCCCATCATGTCACCACTGGCAAGCTTCGGAAGGTATTTTCTTTTTTGCTCCTCTGATCCATAAGCATAGATCGGGTACATAACAAGAGAGCTTTGTACAGATGCTGTAGAACGCAATCCACTGTCTCCACGCTCAAGCTCCTGCATAATGATTCCATAGGAGATCTGGTCAAGTCCTGAACCGCCATATTCCGCTGGAATGTATGGACCAAACGCGCCGATCTCTGCAAGGCCTTTGATCCATTGCTTTGGAAATTCAGCTTTCTGGCAGGCTTCTTCAACAATCGGAGTTACTTCCTTTTTCACCCATGCTCTCGCTGTATCGCGAACCAGCTTGTGTTCATCGGTAAGTAATTCATCCATCAGATAGTAGTCGTGTGCCTGGAACCTGTCTTTGCTCATAGTCTTGTATAATTGAAGCGCCAAAATTAGGGATTTATTTATTCCTTGTTCAACCGTCAGGCACTTTCAAAAGAAAGCTTCATCTTTGGATCAATGTCAACACCGGATCTCAATAAGCTTCTGAAGAGAGGATGGATGGTGCTCCAGGCATTTATTAAGAACTACTCCAGCCCTCTATTCAACGCGGTCCTGGCCTGGGTGGTTATCCGATACTATCATGCGGGACTTTGGGGTGATTTCGTTAAGGTCCAGCTGTTCGTGATGCTAAGCTCGCAGTTCTGCAACTGGTCTAGCAAAACGCAACTGCTCAGAAGTTTTTCTTCCTCCCCTGCTACAATGCATAGTGAATGGAAGCGATCTTATTCAGAAAGGCTTCCACTGCTTTTGCTGATCATTCCACTGGCATTTTTTTTCCTGGATGGAGGAGAGCTGATTGCCCTGAGCATCGTATGGCTTTTCGCAAGGTATATCATCCTTTCATTTGAACCTGTCATCCTTTATGAACGCTTATATTTTATCGGGATCCTTTCTGATCTGCTTTCATTCGTTATCGCACTTTTGGCCGTGCTATTCATCGATGGATTAAAAATCGAGAACATTGTGGCGATCATTGCCGCTGCAGAATTATGTGAGGCGATCGTGCTTTCCATTTTATTCCGGAAGTCGTTTCGCATCCTGCATCCTAAATCATTCAGAGGTGTTTTTCTTAAAGAGAGCGCCTGGTTATTTCTTCTTGCATTTTCAGCATTTGCAGGCATGAGAGCTGATCTTCTGTGTGCTGCATTCTACCTTGAAAAGGAAGAGCTTGCATTCTACCAGGTTCTTGTAAACTTTCTTCTTGGCTTACAGAGTCTTTCGAATATTCTGATCATGCCTTATATGCAGAATTATTTCAGGATGAGTTCAGAGAGGATCTTTAAAGCGGCATCAAAGCTCTTGCTGTATGGCATCATCATCTGCATAACAGCATCACCTGTGATCATCGCGATCATCAATTATGTGTACAGGCTGCCGGTTGAGCCAGTGCATGTGTTGCTGGCTATCGCATATGCACTTCCGGTGTTCTATTACACGCTGTTTTCATATATACTTCTTAAAAAGAAGCATGACCGCGATGTGTTTTTAATAAACATTGCCGGTGTCACTGCAAACGTACTCCTTGCGATCTTTCTGTTGCCTGTTCTAGGTGTTACCGGAGGGATCCTTGCTGCATCCATAAGTCATATGCTGCTCATGGTGCTGTATTATTTCAGAGTGAGAAGGTTGCTGCGCAGTGAGGTTCACCTGCCTATTGCTGATTCTGCGCGATAAACTTCACCAGCATTCTTTTGGCAACCGGGAGAAATGTTTCCTCATGAGGGATCGATAATTCCGATTCGATGGCATAGGTCGCAGGATTGGGTAATGACCTGTTAGACCTGATCAGCTCATTCTTGATCGACTCTACCGTAGTGCTGAAGCTGCGTTGATAGCTGGAAATGTATTTTGTCGCGATTCCCCTGTAGATCTCATCTGGCTGTTCGAACAGTGTGATCTGGTATTCGTACACTTTTGTTTCTCCCGTAATTTCATTCAGCAGCATGTAGCCTTCATTCGGGTAAAGGGGCATCACACCAACAGGATAGATATGAAGCTGTTCCTCTATAAAGTCGTAGATCTTTTTGCCTTCACGTAAATGATGTTCAAATTGTGTGATGGAGAAGTTCACGATGTTTACGATCTCCTCCATCAGCTCATCATCTTCGATGATTCGTTCATAGGTGATGCGGAATTTTTCCATATCCATGGCATTTATCCTCTTTGGAAAAGATCCTGAAATGTTATTCTTGTTATCCCGGATCGCCGCAACCTGCCTGTAATGCTCAATCAGTTCTGATAAGGACGGATAGAGCTTGTTCTCTTCAAAGTGATTGCTTACTTCATTCAGATATGCGAGCAGCACATACTTCTTGTATTCAAAATCAATGTGCTTTTCTGTTATCCAGTTCTTGCTGAGACTAGCCATGATCAAACAATTTGTTATAAAAACGTATAAACTTTTGAAAATGTTACTCAGACCCCTTTACCCTTCCCGGCTGGAATTCCTAATATTGTATTTTGAAAACTAAGTACAAATCAAAGACCAATATGAAAGTAAGCAGATATGCAGGCATTGTTGCGATCGCTGTGCTGACCCTGGGATCATGTGTTCCGGCCAGGCAGTTTGAAGAAACAAAAGCCAAGCAGAAAAAATGCGAAGAGGAAAGTGCCTCGTTACGTACACAGAACCAGGAGTTCTCGGTAAAGCTGAACGAGATGAATACACAGCTCGCTGAAATACAACGTCGTCGCAACTCTCTTGAACAGGATACGGCAAGCATCGGTAAGTCTATGCGCGCGATCACAAGGAACTACGATAAGCTGAATGATACCTATGAGCTTCTTTTGCAAAAGAACAGGGAACTGCTGGCAGGTAACGCGGAAGAAACCAAAAAGCTCAGCGGCAACCTTCAGATGACCCAGGAGGAGCTTCAGAAAAAGCAGGATGAGCTAAAGCAGCTTGAAGCACAGCTTAACCAGAAGAAAGCAGATCTCGACAATGCGAACACAGAACTTAAAAAACGTGAAGCACGTGTTGTTGAACTTGAAACGATCCTGAAGAATAAGGACCAGGCTGTAAATGACCTGAGAAAAAAAGTTGCTGATGCATTGCTTGGCTTCGTAAACAATGGCCTCACCGTTGAACAGAAAAATGGAAAGGTGTATGTTTCGCTTGAGGAACGCCTGTTATTCGCAAGCGGAAGTACAATTGTTGATCCTAAAGGGGTTGAAGCATTGCGCAAACTTGCGAAAGTGCTTGAGCAAAGTCCTGATATCAACGTGTTGGTAGAAGGCCATACGGACAATGTACCTTACTCGAGTGCTTCCGGTGCGATCAAGGATAACTGGGACCTGAGTGTTCTGAGAGCCACTTCGATCGTTAAAATCTTGTTACAGAATTCAAAGATAGATGCGACAAGACTTACTGCGGCCGGAAGAGGTGAGTATCTGCCGATCGACAAAGCAAATACAGCTGAAGCAAGAAAGAGGAACAGGCGTACCGAGATCATTCTCACACCGAAGCTTGATGAGCTCCTGAAGGTGCTGGAAACTCAGTGATCAGGTATAAAATACCCGGTAAAGCAGAACGCAGCCGAATATAATAATCGAACCCCCGGAAATTTTGGTGACAAGCCTGAATCTCCGGGGGTTTATCTTTTCTCCAAGCTTATGTGCTGAATAGGACTTTAGCAGATCGAATGCAAATACGGTCAGCATGGTCGCGGAGAAATGTGTAAAGATCTTAACGGAAGAAGATTCAAACGTGTTCATTGCAGCACCCATGGTTCCAAGCCAGAACAGGAATACAAAAGGATTGGTGGTGTTGAGTATAAAGCCTTTTATGAAAAGAAGGAAAGGGGCCGAACGCACATAAGTCGAAACATCATGAAGGTGGATCTTTGGCTTCTTAAATAAAGCCACCGCTCCAAAGGTGATCATTATTACACCTCCAATAAGTCCGATGAATTCTTTTACAGACTCATTTTTAAAGATCTCCGAAACACCAAAATAGGCAAGGAAGATACAGAAGATGTCACTCAGGAAAATTCCGGCGATCAGGAACATCGATTGCTTCATGCCTTCTCTCATGCTTGTCTGCACAAGTAAAAAGAAGACAGGACCTATCAGGAAGCTAAGGATAATACCGAGAATGACACCTTCTAATACAGCTTCCGCCATGCGTGTCAGAGATTCTTGACGGCTTTTCCGGGAATAAAATTCTGCCAGCTGGCGAGCTGCTTTTCTTTCAGCACCCTCGGGAATTTATTTTGCCCGCCTTCTTTTCCTTCGCTTCTCATCCAGTCATAGAATGTATGGATTGGAAGTACTTCCAGGAACACATCTTTTAGCGCTGCGGTTCTTTCAACAGCATAATCATCATTGATCTCCTTGAGTGTCTTGTCGATAAACTTACAAAGCTCATTCGGGTCAACCATGTCGTTGGTGCCCACATACCACTGGTGTGCGAAGAGGCCTTCATGCCTTAGGCCTGTAACTGTAAATTCAGGAATGGATATATTGAAGTGCTTTCCAGCAAGTTCGATTGCCCTGGTCATATTATCCACTGATAGGTGTTCTCCGCAAAGGCTAAGGAAATGCTTGGTGCGGCCGGTGATAATGATTTCGGAATCTTTTACCGAGGTGAACCTGATTGTATCGCCTATCAGATACCTCCATGCTCCTGAGCAGGTGCTTATCAGAAGCGCATAGTCAGTACCTTCAACAACCTCATCAATGAGCAGCACTTCGGGTCGCTCAACCATTTTCCCTTCTGCATCAAAGTTCCTTTCGTTGAAGGGTATGAATTCCATGAATATGCCATTATCCAGTACAAGCTTCATAGATCGTGTATCCGGACTTGCCTGGTATGCAAAGAATCCTTCTGAAGCCAGATAGGTGTCAAGGTACATCAGGCTTTTGCTGGTCATGCTTTCAAAGCCCTTACGGTAAGGCTCAAATGAAACACCGCCATGGAAATAAATGGAAAGGTTAGGCCAGAGGTCGTGTATTGACTTCAGGTTGTACCGTTTGATGATCCGTTCGAAGATGATCTGGATCCACGCAGGAACACCGCATACAACTGCAATATCCCATTCCGGCGCTTTGTCGATGATCATCTCGATCTTTGTATTCCAGTCTTTCTCTTTCGCGATCTCCTTGCCTGGTTTATAAAAGTGGCTGAACCAGATTGGAATATTTCCTGTGGTGATCCCCGAAAGGTCACCTTCATAATAGCTTCCTTTATTTACAAGATCGATTGAGCCACCGATCATCAGCACGCCTTTTCCTTTTTCAAGCACGCCCTCCGGAAGGTCATGATATGCCAGCGACAGCAGCTGCTTGAAGCTTGTTCTGCGGATAGCTTTCAGCATGTCCTGGGTTACCGGGATGTGCTTGCTTGATGCTTCGCTTGTTCCCGAGCTTAGAGCAAAGAACCGTGTTTTTCCTGGCCAGCATACGTCGTCCTCTTCGTTGAGCGTACGATACCACCAGTTCTTATACATGCTGGAATAATCGTGAACAGGAACCAGGCGCTGGAAGGTTCGCATCGGGTTGGGGGTGTTCAGGATATAATTAAAATCATACGCGGTTGCAAAGGAGGTGTTGCGCGCCTTCCTTAGCAGCCCCGTAAGTGTCGCTTTTTGCTGGTTTGCAGGATTTTTTCTCCTGATCCGGATAGGAAAGCTTTTTCTAATGTCAACTATATTCGATAATAATGATCGTAAAATCGGCATTGCTTTTTTCCTGGTATTAGCAAAGATAGCTGAAATGAGGATTATTCTCCACCCATGTGAAGCATGTTGACTTCACGCTGTGTAAGGAATCTCCACTTGCCTCTTGGAAGATCTTTTTTTGTGAGCCCTGCAAAAACAACACGGTCAAGCTTAACCACCTTGTAGCCAAGTGCCTCGAACATTCTTCGTACAATTCTGTTTTTGCCTGAATGCAGCTCTACGCCAACTTCTTTTTTGTTCAGCGCACCTTCTACATAGCTGATCTCATCTACTTTGATCATGCCATCCTCAAGCATCACGCCTTCACGGAGCTTCTCCATATCGCCTGACTTGAAGTTCTTATCGAGCGATACATGGTAGATCTTTTTGCGTTCATACTTTGGATGTGTAAGCTTCTTGGTTAACTCACCATCATTGGTCATGAGGAGCACACCGGTGGTTGAACGATCCAGTCGTCCTACAGGATATACACGTTCTTTACACGCGCCTGCAAGAAGGTCGAGTACGGTCTTCCTCTTTTCAGGATCATCAACCGTGGTGATGTAATCTTTTGGCTTGTTAAGCAGGATGTAAACATTCTTTTCCGGCTTGATCGTTTCTCCGCCATACTGAACGGTATCACCAGGACTCACTTTGTAGCCAAGTTCAGTAATCACTTTGCCGTTAACAGCCACTGCTCCTGTTGTGATCAGCTGATCAGCTTCTCTTCTTGAGCAGATGCCTGAATTGGAAATGTATTTATTTAGTCTGATCATGCCATCACTGTCCTCAGTGCGCTCAGATGTCTTGCTGACCCTGGCTCTTCGTGGACGTAATGGTCTGTCATAGCTCTTTCGTTCCTTGCGTTCTCCTGTTTCAGAAATGTTTTCGTTGTTACGATCGGATTCTCTGAAAAGGCGTGGCTTTCTTTCAAAACTTTTTTCGTCGGATCTTCCAAAACGGGATGTGCTTTCAGAACGTCCTGCACCTCTTTCCGGGCGGTCTTTTCCGAAGCTTCTTCTTTCACCTGATGGTTTTCCGAATGATGGTCTTGATGAAGGTCTGCGTTCACCGCCTTCTTTGTCATTTCTTGAAGAAAAGCCTGTAGATCTGCGTTCACCACCTTCTTTATCAGGGCGTGAACCAAAACCTGTGCGTGCCGGTCGTTCTCTTTTTTCACCACGGTCATCGCTTCCGAATCGTCTTGCTGGCTTGTCGCCTTCCCGGCTCGGTCTTCCGAATCCTGAGCGGCTGCCTGATGGCCTTTCTCTTCCACTTTCTCTTTTCGGGCCAAATGAACGGCGTTCTGAACGTTCGCCTCTTTCTGCCCGGTCATCTGATTCGCGTCTGAATCCACCTTCTCCCGGAGTGCGGTCATCACGACGGCCTCTGGATGGACGTTCTTCATTGTCCCTTCTGCCAGGGCGGCTTTCACCAAAACCCTCCCTGCTTTTTCCACTTTTAAACGGACCGGAACTGCGTTTAGGTCCTTGTCCTGACTGGTTGCGGCCGCGGTTCCCACCGGAGCCAGATTTTGGTGATCTTGAATTCTTCATTAAAATGCTGATTGTATATAATTAATCGTATGTCCTGTGCTGCTTAACAGGATGGCTATAATATCGAACCTGACCTCATAGTCAAGCTCTTTTGTATTCAGATATATTTCTGCTGCTTCGATCATCTTCTCCTGCTTTCTCTCATCGACCGCCTCCTCAGGAGGTCCATACCATTCCGATGTCCTTGTTTTAACCTCGATCACCACCAGCATGTCTCCATCCAAAGCAATGATATCAGCCTCTGCAATGTCGCATCGCCAGTTTCTTTCAAGGACTTTTAATCCATTTTGTTCCAGAAAACGGGCTGCAAGATCTTCTCCTCTGGTCCCGATCTCTTTTTTAGAAAGCATATGGGCCTGTGAAAGTATGAAAAATAAGCGTTGCAGTATTTTTTCTAAATTAGTAACGGTTAAATCCCCTATTTATGAGAAAATTAGTATTGTGTTCCTTACTATTTGTGTCTGCTGCCTTATCAGCCCAGAGCTTTGAGGGTGTAATCGAGTTCAGAAAAATGACTCCTTTTGACACGACGAACTACAAATATTTTGTAAAAGGGAACAATGTCCGCATTGAAGAGGTCGGATCCAAAGGCAAAGTCACTGGTGTGATGCTGGTTGACCTGGCAGGAAAAAAAGTAACTGCCCTGAATATGGATCGCAAGCTTTTTATGGATGTTGATAATAAACCAGCTTCTGTGACTGGCAAGCCGGAGGTGAATAAGAAGGCTGGTAATAAAAAAGTTGCAGGAGCTGACTGTAAGATCTGGACAGTGAAGAATGCGGCTGAGAATACCGAAGTAACCTATGCTGTTGCTCCTGGCAAATATGACTTTTTTGTTCCTCTTCTGAAGACCTTGAACAGAAAAGATAAATCTGCCGCCTATTTCCTGCAGATCCCTGATAATAGTTCTGTGTTTCCAGCGGAAGCCATTGAAAAATCGGGTAAGGAAGTTAAAATGTCGCTGGTGACTTCAAAAATTGAAAAGAAACCTGTTGAGTCTTCCCTGTTCCAGGTTCCTAAGGATTTTCAGAAATATCAGAAGTAAGCGATTATTTTAATCAACCTTCCAGGTTTCTTCAAGATCCCATCCTGCTTTTACCGGCAGGCCTTTGTTCAACTGAATCACTTTTTCAGGTTTCGTTTTACCGAGGTAATTTCCGGTATCCCATTTCCCGTTGTCATTTGAATCAATGATCATTCTTGCTGAATAGCTTCCGGGTACGAGGTTCTTTAGAAATAGTGTATTGTCTTTTCCGGGTGCTGTAACCATCCGCCCCTTGATATGTCCCTGCTCATTCATCACCTCAACGATCACAGGTACTGTTACATTTTCCATTGTGAGCAGCAAGGTCCCGAAGGTATCAGTTGACTTCTTTACAAACGTATAGCCGATCGTGTCATTCCGGTTCCCATTGAAGAAGGTCAGCGCTCCTGGCAGAAACATCAGCCGGTTCACTGTATCCTGGTCGAACTTCATTTTTAACGTGAATGTTTTATTCAGAAGGGTGTCATGACTGATGACGACTGTCGTATCCTTCTGACCAGTCTTTAACCGGATAAGTTTTGTGTTAATGGAATCCAGCGGAGCTGTTGTGATAAATGTGATGTCATCTTTATAGATCATGCCCTGGGGCTCAATCTCACTTGATACGATCCCATACTGTTCTCCTCCTTTACGTCCTTTTGCTGTCGGAAGCTTTTTTTCAAGCGTATCCGAAGTGAATGCAGTTTTCGCGATAAAGAGTATCGAATCTGACTGCGGATTTGTAAACCACAGCGTTATCGTATCCTTTCCGGTTGAATATTCGGTTTGAATGAGGGTCGCCGATTTTTTCTCTTCAGGAAAGTTAATGCTGACATCGCCTGCATCTTTCGAATAAACCATCTGGATCTTACCTGGAAAAGGCAGCTCCGTTTTTCTTATAAAGATTTTCGTTGGCGCTTCTATGAATGATTCAAGCTTTAACTCTGCCGTGGAGGTGTCAATGACTACAGGGTCTTCAGTGAAAGCGATCGCCTCTTCAAGATCAGGGATGAAATTGTTGTTGGCATCTTTCAGCGAAAAGAGCTTGTAGGTTCCGGCCTTGAGGTTGGTGAAACGGAATATGCCTTCTTTGTTAGTGCGTGTGTAGTAGTATGGTTTGAGATTATATGGCGCTGAATCACTAAATGTTTTATACAGCATCACAGTGAAATCTGGTTCCGGCTTTTTCGTAAGCACGTTTTCTATCTTTCCGGTTAGCTCAAGTGAATCGATTGTAGGTCCTGTGCTGAAGATGTACCTGAAGGGTGTGCTGTTGGATTCTGTAATGTCAGCGATGGATCGCCCAAAGTCTATGATGTAGGTGGTGTTGTCTTCGAGGGTGTCTTTTATTCTTACGGTAACTGTTTTGCTGGTTGCTGTCACATCAGGTATGTTCTTAAGAGATGGCGAGATGACGAATTCCTTGGCTACATCCCTCAGCTGGATATATTCATTGAACTGAATGGCGATACGTGAAGGCTTTATGTTGGTTGCAGCGCTGTCTGGTAAATAGCCCACTGCGGATGGCGGAGTAATATCCACCGGGCCTCCTGTAGGTGAAACGATTTGAGCACAGGAAGTTATAAAAAGCAAAAAAACTGCTGCCAGGTAATGTCGCATCAGGGTAGCTCTTCAATCAGGTTGATGATCTTAGCCAGATGTGCCTGATCCGTTTCTGAAAAGTCATTTAGCTTATCACTGTCAACATCCATCACCAGGAAAACTTCATTGTTTTTTAAGGCAGGCAGAACGATCTCTGAACGTGATAATGAACTGCAGGCAATATGTCCGGGAAATTGATCGACATCTGGAACGATCAGTACCTGCTTTCTTTCCCAGCTCGCCCCACAAACACCTTTGCCTTTACCAATGCGTGTGCAGGCAACAGGTCCCTGGAAAGGCCCCAGAACAAGTTCATTCCCTTTCACAAGATAGAATCCTATCCAGAAAAAGCCGAAGGTTTCCTTAAGGGCTGCTGCAATGTTCGACAGGTTGGCAATAAGGTCGGACTCACCGGAGATCAGCGCTTTTACCTGTGGGTACAATGAGCGATACTTTTCTTCGCGGGTTAATCCTTCTACCGTGAGCGTTTCTGCCATGAGTGCAAAGGTAGGGTTTCGTGTTCAGATTTCAGCGTAGGCGATGGTGGCAATCCTCACCGATTCAGCCCCTGCATCCAGCGCTGCCTGGCAACATGCTTCCAGTGTAGCTCCGGTTGTTACCACATCATCTACAATAAGCACGTTCTTTTTGTAAACTTCCAAAGGTTCAGATACTGCGAAGACATCTTTGACATTGGTCCACCGTTCGAGCCGCGATTTCCTGGTTTGTGTGGAGGTGTTTACCTGCCGTTCTATCCCGTAAGGCAACGACAATGCATTTGTAGCTGCTGCAATACCTGCTGCAAACCCTTCACTCTGATTATAACCTCTGCTTTTAAGCTTCGCCTTGTGTAAGGGAACAGGGATCACCACCTGGGTGTCTTTAAAATTTTCTGACTGATGGATATCCATTCCCAGCATAAGGCCAAGCTGTACTGAAAGGTCCTTTTGTGATTTATATTTTAACCCGTGTACAAGATTTTGAACTTTTGACTGTTTTCTGAAGTAAAAGAGTGACGTTGCAGCATCGATCGGGATCCTGCCTATGAAAAGTCTGCTTACCGGATTGTCCTGAAACTGGTGAAAGTTTGTCCTTGGAAGATTGACCCTGCATTCAACACACAGGAGCTTTTCTCCATCAGCAAGTGCTGAATGACAGGCACAGCAGACTTCAGGAAAGAGCAGAGACATCAGGCTACCGGCAATCATCAGGGAGGGCAACTAAATTCATGTACATTTGCACCGCGTAAAAATTAACTTGAATCAAATTTAATATGGAACCATCAGGCAACAAGAAGTCAGGAGGCCGTTTATTCGCAATTTTATCGCTTATCTTTTTCGGACTGTCATGTTTTCTTGGCTACCAGTTGTATAATCAGAAGGCAAAGACTGAGATCATCTACAAGGAGAAAGAAACTGTCAGCACCGATTATAACAATGTAAGAGATGAGCTTGCAGAGGTTCAGAAAGCCTATGAAGGCCTTCAGTCAAATAATAAAGAGCTCCAGGATCAGCTTGATGCCCGCCGTGCAGAGCTTACTGACCTTCAGGAAAAGCTTGAAAAAGCGAAAGGGAATGAATATGAGATCGGCAAGTTAAAGCGCGAACTCAAAACCATCCGTGACCTGATTAAAAGCTATCTCCGTGATATCGATTCACTGAATATTCTGAATCAGGGATTGAAAGCGGAAAACCAGAAAGTGCGTGAGGATCTTTCAGAAGAGAAAGAAAGAAATGATGAGCTCAGCACCGAAAAGAAAAAGCTTTCTGAAACAGTGGAGCTTGGTTCAAAGCTAAAGGCGAATTCGATCAGGATCGAAGGGATCAAAAGCAAATCCGGTGGCGATAAAGAATCTGTAGTGACTAAAGCGAAGCGTACTGACAAGATCAAAACCTGCTTTACCTTCGGTGAAAACCCGATTGCAAAAAAGGAAAAGAAGCCTGTGTTTGTTAAGATCACCGGTCCTGATGGCAAAGTGCTGGCCCGAAACCTTGACGATGACACCTTTGTCGTGAATGGTGAAAAGCTGAACTTCAGTGCACGCAAGGAAGTTGATTACCAGGGTGACAATAAGGATGTATGCATCTACTTCACGAAGAATGATGAGTTCCTTCCAGGGAAATATAAAGTAGAGATCTACTGTGATGGTGGATTGTCTGGATCAGGCTCGATCGAACTCAGGTAATCAGAGTTTTCTCCCTTTAAGAACGATCCTCGAAAACCGTGTGGTATCGAAGCGATGTTCCACCGTGTCTTCATTTGCTATCACATATAGTTCAAAGCGGTAGGGAGGCCTTGAGGATGTGTCATGTGTTACATCGATATAGTATGGCTCATACCGTTCACCAATGCGATTCACGGTCCAGTACCCTCCGTCAACGGTGAGAGTGCTTCGTGTGCCACGTTCCAGGTCGAGATCGCTGTTGTAAATTACCCTGAATGTATTGGATTGTGATGAGGTGATCTCGTATCGTATCACCATATTCTCCTTGTCCTTGTTACACCCTAGGAGGAATGCCAATATTGAAATGCATGTGAGTTTACGAAAGTGGGAAGACGCCATTACCTGCAATGATAAAAACTTTATCTGTTTTACCTGGCTTGATGATCTCATTTCCTGTTAATGATCCGAAAGCCGGAAGTATCGCATAATCTTCGCCAAAGTAAAAACAGGGTGCTGTTACTGAAAGAAATGATCGCTTTCCCCGGAGCGTTACTGCGGGATGAACATGGCCGGAGATCACATACAGCTCTTTTCCGGGATACGGCCCCGGCTCATGCGTAAAGCAGAAGGGAGGTTCAAGAAAGTATTCGGCGGTTTTCAGTCCGGCTTGCTGGTAGCTTTCTTCAGTAAGTATGTCATGATTACCGCGCACCAGGATTTTCTCAGCTTTAATGCTGCTGAACTGATGCGCAAGCTCATCCCAGGTGTCATTCATGGTGGAATGAAAAAGATCGCCAAGGAAAATTAAACTGGATGCTCCTGTACTCTCAGCCAGTGTTCTGATCCTCAGAAAGTCTTTCTTTTCCGCACCGGCATGCAGGTTGATCCCATGCTTTTGAAAATGATGCGCTTTTCCGAAATGGCAATCAGAAAGCAGGAGCATTTTTTTCTCTTTCCAATAGATCGCACGATCGGGAAACAGTTGAAGGGTCTGGTCTTTCCAGTTGAATGTAAAAGGTTCGGTGATCAAGAGTTCTCTAAGGGGATGCGAAATAACGAAATTCCTTTTACAGGATTATAACTGGTTGATGATCTTCTGCAGCTTTTCTTCAATCTTTTCATTGCCTGCCTTGTCACGGAACATTTCCGCATATACCGGAAAGCTGAATGGTGTAAGTTTTTCAGGATGTTTGATTACGATTTCCTGCTGGTTGATCCTGTTCAGTGCTTCACGCATCCTGATCTCGTCGAGCTGATCGAATAGCACTTCTTCATAGGCCTGCTTTAACAGGAGATTATCTGGCTCATAGTCATTGAACACTTCGAAAAACAATCTGGATGATGCCTGAAGATGCTTGTTTGGCTTCTGTTTTCCCGGGTATCCTGTAAACACCAGTCCTGCAATGTTTGCAATGTCACGGAACTTCCTTCGTGCCATCTCCGCAGAATTCATCCCACCAAGGATATCCTGTTCGAGGTTTTTTGTTGTGAAGAGCTCCTGGCTGATATGCTTTTCAATGTCGATCGGCTCATCAGTTAACAGGTCAATGCAGTAATCATTCAGACCGATAGAAAACGTTCTCGACTTTTCGCGGGTAAGCCGGTAGCTCAATACAGCCGCTATTCCTTCATTGACATACCTTCCTTCAAAAGTGAAAAAGAAGTAATGAAAACCTTCCTTAGTTTCTATGCATTCTATCAGGAACTGGTTGATCGAAGGAATCACGGATTGTTCCTGCTGCTTTTTAAAGAGCGATTTCAGGGATTCCATTTCCCTGTCAGGAAAAATGCCTTTGTTGACATCATCCAATCGCTCCCTTAAGGCCTGCGACAGCTTCCCGCTCAATGGCATCTTGCCACCAAGCCATTGTGGTATGATGGTTTTGTTTGATTTGGATATTCGTGTGAGCACCTCCATATTCTGGATCTTCACGAGCTCAAGACTTCTTCCGGCAAATGAAAATACATTCCCGGGGTTAAGCCTGGAGATAAATGATTCTTCAATTGTACCCAGACGTTTGCCTGTCATAAGCTTGACCTGCATCATGGGGTCACTGACGATGGTGCCTATTGATAAGCGATGCCTCATTGCGGTCCTGCGGTCAGCGACAACATGCAATCCGTTGTTCACCACCACCTTGGAGTACTCGGGGTAGTTACGCAGCGATGCTCCGCCCGATGTAATGAATACAAGCATCTGGCTCCACTCATCGTCTGAGATTGTATTGAATGCATGTGTTTTGATAACCTGCGAGAAAACTTCACGTTCATCAAAGCCTCCTCCGACAGCAAGTGTGACAAGGTATTGGATCAGTACATCAAAGCACCTGATGACGGGTCTTCGTTCTTCCGTTTTATTTTCTTTGATGGCGGTCCTTAATGCTGATGCTTCTACAAGCTCCAGTGAATGGGCCGGTACAAAGAAGATCTTGCTTTCCGCGCCTGGCTGGTGACCGCTTCTTCCGGCACGTTGCAGGAATCTTGCGACACCTTTGGGTCCCCCGATTTGTACAACAGTTTCTACCGGACTGATATCCACTCCAAGATCAAGGCTTGATGTACAGACAACGGCTTTTAATTTTCCTTCATGCAGCGATTTCTCTACCCATGTCCTTACATCGGGACTTAATGAGCCATGATGTAGTGCGAGCTGACCTGCAAGATCAGGGCATGTGATAAGCAGCCGCTGGTACCAGATCTCGCATTGTGATCGTGTATTTGTGAAGATGAGTGTTGTGCCGCTTTTTTGAATGATGTCAAGAACCTGGTCTATCAGCTTGACACCAAGATGGCCTGCCCAGGGATATTCTTCCACCTTCTCCGGGATAACGGAGGTCATGGTGATCTTCTTTTTCACATCCGCTTTCACGATCTCATAGGGAAGCTCATGTATGTCTTCTCCCAGTAAAACATAGGCTGCCTGGTCAAGATTGCCGATCGTTGCCGAGATCCCCCACAATCTGAGTGAGGGAGATATCGAACGGATCCTTGATACTGCAAGCTCTGTTTGAACACCGCGTTTGGATCCAAGCAGTTCATGCCATTCATCAACCACGATGCATTCGACTGATCCGAAGTACTCGCGGTTGTCTTTATTTGACAGAAGCAGGTGCAGACTTTCCGGTGTAGTAATGAGGCAATCAGGTGGTTTGTCTTTTTGCTTTTTTCTTTCTGCCAGTGTAGTATCTCCTGTCCGGGATCCTACTTTCCATCCGCATTCAAAATAGTCCGCGCTTTCCTGCATTGCCCTTCTGATATCAGTTGCGAGGGCTCTCACCGGTGTAACCCAGATCACCTTAACACCTTTTTTCTTCGGAGAAGAATGCAGGGAATATAACAAAGATGGCAGCCAGAGTGATAAGGTTTTTCCGCTACCTGTCGGGGCGTTGAGAATACCGTTTAATCCGTTAAAATATTTTTCGAGGAGCTGAACCTGATACGGAAAGGCCTTCCAGCCACGCGCCTTGAAAAAAGATGTATAGGCTGACCTTATTTTTCCTGGTATCATTTTTTATCTCAGCCTTTGATAGGTTGGGTTTGCAAAGTAATTCAAAATCGATTGTTTATAACTACGATAAATCACATGGAAAGAATGTAACCAGTTTGGTAACTTTAACGTAAACCTTTAACTGTCTAGGAACACACGAAGTGTTAACCAGGGCCGTTTTATAACGATTAGAAGGTCGGGGATAGTGTTATGAAAAGTTTGTTTTTTTGTTTTGCAGCAGTTGTTTCTTTTCTGCCAGGCTATTCCAGCACGGATAGCTGGCCTTTTTCCGGTCGTGTTGACAAGAAGAATTTTGTAGGGTTTAACAGCACAGGAGAGTACTCGTACATTAAAGATGTTGAGATCTACAACGGCTGGAATTCATTGCCTCAGCCGGCTTTCTGGCGTAGGGTCATAGATCTTACTGAAGATTCAGCGATCATCAACCTTCCTGTCGAGAGAAAGATTTTCGGTGTGATTGCTACCAAAGAATGGAATTCAAAATCGGAGCTTCAGAAATCGCTTTTTAAAGACAGTATCCGCAAACAGTTTGGTGTCCCTGACAGTTCTTCACTGTACATCACCGTAGGTAAAAAAGAATTTTATACATACAAAAAAGTAATCCCAACGATAGGTGATGCCATCAAGGTGTTCAGCGCGGAAGGAACTGATCCATGGTATGCACAGGTGATCTTACTTATTGAAAGCCCTGGCAAGATTCAGAAATCTTCAGTGGGAGCGTATGGCCCTTTTCAGCTGATGAAAGGTGTTGCCCGTAAGTTCGGACTTGTCGTGAATAAATATGTTGATGAGCGTGAAGATTTCGACAAAAGCGCAATGGGTGCTGCACGACTGCTCGGCCGTGTTTGTATACCTGAAACCAAGCGAATCCTGAATGCCCATAATATTCCATATAATGAGTCTGAGCTCTGGTTCAGGCTGATGGTGCTGCATGTTTACCATGCTGGTGCAGGAAACGTCGCAAAGGTTGTGAACAAGATCTGTCCGTCAGAAGGTGGCATGGCGTTGATCCGTGAGATGTGGAGAAACGAAGCTGGTGGCTTCAGGAATGCTTCCCAGAATTATACGCAGATTGGTCTTGCTTCACTTATTCGTTTCGAAGAGCTTGTGGATTCCGGAAAGGACACCGTTTACCTGCTTGAAGGTGACCGTCTATTCAATGATTATAAGAACGGATACCTTAGCATGAATGATAGCATCCGGTTCCTGAGAACAAGTCTGCGCTTATACAAAGAAGATCTTTTGCATGGCATAGTTACCTCTGAACAATTTGTTGAGAAGATCAATATGATGCAGAAGGAGTATGTCACTGTCTGTGATCAGTTTGCTTGCAGAAGGGAAGAAAGAGAAACACTCGTTGCTACCTATAGCGCTGATGATGAAAGTGAGATGGAAGATCTTGCCCGCAAGCTGATTAAAATGAGGAGGTACCAGGATGCTGTTGAAGTGTACAAGTTCAATGTTTCACATTTCCCTAACAGCTGGAAAGCATTCAATGGCCTTGCAGAAGCATACAGGCTTGCCGGAAACAAAGAGCTTGCGATCACCTACTCCAAAAAGGCGCAGTACCTAAATCCTTAATTTCTCTTTGTATTTCTGAATGTATTCATCCTTGTGCTTAGACTTGTACTGTTGAATGTATCGGGGGTGCTCTATCCAGTCCAGCTCACTGAAGAAACGGTGTTCCTTATTGATTGAAGAAAGGTATTCAAGATTCCTTTTTCCAAGGCATAATCCGTGATTCCTGTCTATACCTAAAGAGAGTTGTTTGCCGAGATGGAAAGCGATCTCGTTTTTCAGGTCATTGAACACCCTTGATGAATCATAGTAGTTGTAATTCTTTTCATCTTTTATCAGCGCCAGAGGAAACATCGTCATAAAATAGAACCGGCTGTAAAATTGGTCAGGCCCGCCAAGCTGCATGATCAGGTCATAAACAAAGCGGCTCGATAGCTCCCGTTTTGGTTGAAAGGAGTTGCTGATGCCACAGAATTCTTCCAGGCTTACCGGGTCAGTGAAAGGAATTCCTGTGACTCCAGCTCCGAATCTTCCCGGATTAATGCCTATAAGTGCTGTGCGTTGATGGTCATCATTGTAATATTTTCTGAAGAACAAGGTGCAAACTCTTTGTGTTTCAGGATCATCGTAAGGATTTAATGCGGAGACTCCCTCAGATAGGCCCACAGGCGACTTGATCTCATCAAATAAATACTGAAGGATCCTGTCGGCCAAGGTCATTATAAATGAAGCTTTTGGTTATTTATGCATCTATCGTTCCATTGAATTTGCTGATGTTTTTTGAATTTAATTACTGAGATCAATTGGAATGATAATTGCATAAGTTGAAGCAATATTTTCTAAATGCCTGAGAAGATCCTGATCGTTGATGATGAAACTGACATAAGCTTTCTGCTGGCAGGATTACTTAAAGCGAAGCAGCATCACGCCATCTACGCCAATTCTCTTGCCCAGGGTTATGAAAAGCTTAAGAGTTTCATTCCAACAATTTTATTTCTTGACATTAACCTTCCTGATGGTTCAGGCCTGGAGGCAATCAGGCAATTCAAGTCACTGGTGCCAGGCATCAGGATCATCATGATCAGCGCTTATGATGGAGTTTCTGAGCGTGCAAAGGCAGAAAAAGAAGGAGCCAATGCGTTTATCAGTAAACCTTTTAGCCCTAAGGATATCTACGCAGCAATCGATTCGGTAACTCCAGTAAATGTTTAGTAGCCTGAATTTTGCGATGGCACCTGCATGGACATCAAATCGCACTGGCAGGTTTTAAAAGAAGCCGCATCACACGCTTCAAAGGACAAAATCACAAAGCTTAGTGCAGCACTGGCTTACTACACCATTTTTTCGCTTCCTGCTCTTTTACTGATCGTTTTAGCGACAGTCAATTTCTTTCTTGATGACAAGCAGGCAGACCAGCAGCTTTTCTCCCAGCTCGAAGGATTGGTAGGCAAGGATACTTCAGCCACACTGCAGGAAAGCCTGAAGAAAACTGAAGTTGCCGGTAACACTGTATTGGCAACAATAGCTGGTATAGCCATGCTGATTCTGGGTGCTACCGGAGTATTCATTGAGATGCAGGATTCTCTGAACTCCATTTTTGGTGTAAAGCCAAATCCCAAAAAAGGGATCTGGACAATGGTCTTTAGCCGGCTTGCAGCATTCGGACTGTTATTAAGCCTTGGCTTCCTGCTGCTTGTATCCCTCCTGGCATCTGCACTTCTTTCACTGTTTACAGCACGATTAAAAATGCATTTCCCAGACATCACGGTTTACCTGGCGATGCTGATCGACCTGCTTTTTTCCCTGGGGGTGGTCACCTTGCTGTTTGCTGCCATTTTCAAAGTGTTGCCTGACGTCCGCATGAAATGGAAAGATGTGTTCAGAGGGGCTCTTTTTACAGCTGTTTTATTCCTTATAGGTAAGATCGCGATCAGTCTTTACCTGGGTCAGGGGTCCATTTCTTCAGCTTATGGGGCAGCTGGTTCCATCATAATTCTCCTGCTCTGGGTATATTATTCCTCAATTCTTCTTTATTTTGGGGCAGAATATACCCGAGCGTCGGCCGTTAAATACGGTGAGGGGATACATCCGAACGATTTTGCAGAATGGGTGGAATGCAGTGATGACAAGGTGTCTGGGAAAACAACTCATTAAAAGACCTGCTAGTTTTGACGGATTCCCTCAATGTGGATGGATTTGCATCATAATTGAATTTGGTTGCCCATCGATAAAAACACTTTCCTCACATGAATAAAATTTTAATAGTTGATGACGACGTAGATATATGTAACCTCTTATCCAAATTCCTTACTAGGCATGGATATGAAGTACATAGTTCACACACAGGCTCACAGGCCATTGAATTTCTGAAGAAGCAGAAAGTTGACCTGGTCCTTTGCGACTTCCGTCTGGGAGATATGGATGGAACTGTAGTTCTTTCCAAAGTGAAAGAGCTCGTTCCTGAGGCTCAGGTGATCATAATTACCGGATACTCCGATATTAAGATAGCTGTGAATGTGATCAAGGCTGGTGCATTTGATTATGTTACCAAGCCACTGCTCCCGGATGAAATTCTGCATACGATTAAAAAGGCGCTTGACACTCCGGTTGAACATCCTGCCATTGCGCAGTCAGCTCCGGTTTCTGTCAACAACCGTCCGAAAGTTCGTGCAAACAACGACGCGAAGCTTCCTCCGGATCTTATTACAGGCGAAAGCACTGTATCTAAAGAGCTTTGGAAGCAGATCGACCTGGTTGCTCCTACGAATTACTGTGTGATCCTTTTCGGGGAAACTGGAACTGGAAAAGAATCCGTGGCCCACGCCATTCATAAAAAGAGCAGCAGGGCCGATAAGCCTTTTATCGCGATGGATTGCGGTGCTCTTTCAAAAGAACTTGCAGGCAGCGAGCTTTTCGGTCATGAAAAAGGATCTTTTACCGGTGCGATCATGTCAAAAGCTGGTCACTTCGAACTTGCCAATGGCGGAACCATCTTCCTGGATGAAGTGGCGAACCTTTCATATGAGATTCAGGTCTCCCTGCTTCGTGTGATCCAGGAAAGAAAGGCGAAAAGGATCGGTGGTAACAAGGAGATCGAACTGGATGTCCGGATCATCGTGGCCTCGAATGAAAACCTGTTTGATTCAGTTCAGCGTGGCAAGTTCCGCGAGGATCTTTTCCATAGGTTCAATGAATTCAGCATCCACATCCCGCCACTTCGTGAAAGAGGTAAAGACATCATGATCTTCGCCAACCATTTCCTTGCAATGGCCAATCGTGAGCTTGCAAAAAACATTACCGGCTTCAGCGAAGAAGTAGTGAACAGCTTCATCACTTACCAGTGGCCAGGTAACCTGCGTGAGTTAAAGAACGTGATCAAGCGTGCCGCCCTCCTTACAAACGGAGAGCTGGTAGAAGCGAAATCACTCCCTCTTGAGATCACAAATTTCAGATACACCATGCATCATGAAACGCACAGGCAGGTTGTTCAGGTGGATCCCAATGCGGCTCCAAACCTTAAAACCATTTCCCTGGAAGCGGAATATGAAACCATTATGAATGTTCTGAAACAGGTGAACTACAACAGAACAAAAGCGGCCAAGATCCTGAACATTAACAGGAAAACGCTTTATAACAAGATGAAGGCCCTTAAGATCTAACTTATGAGCCTCCTCCTGCCAGGAAGGAATGACCCTAGTCTGCCTTTCAGGTACATTTCACTTACAATTGTATTAACATTACTCCCGGCAATCTTTCTTTTGACCGGGAGTAACTTTTCTCAAGGAGCCATTACGCTGCCTGCAGAAAAGCTTGATGAATACAATCAGCTGTTCTTCTGTCTTGGAGTATTTTTTACCTGCTCTACGCTTGTCGCAATTATCGGTGTGCTCGCATACTTCGATTATGCACAAAGAAATGAATTCATTGTCCCTGCTTTTGCTATAGCGACGGTCTTTTCAACAGTCATTGAAACATTCCACATAGCCGCCGCAGTGGGATGGATCAGATCCGCTGATGATGCGATCATGTTTTACTGGATCATCTCAAGGGTCTTTCATTGCCTTCTTCTCATCGCTGCCGTTCTTGTTTGTTATAAGCTTTCCAAAGAATCAGATACAAGCGAGGACCAGAGAAAAACATTCCTGCTCTTCTTTACGGTCATCGGGATCGTCACGGCAGGGATCCTTTATTATTTCTATTCATGGAAAAGCTTTCCTGATATCACCTATCCCAATGGTTTAGTTAATAAGCCTGTTGAGGTGTTTGTTTTTGCGGGCTACCTGTTTCTGCTGTTCATAGGGACTCCTTTCGTTTATAAGCGCTATCCTTCTGCGTTTACTCATGCACTTTTTCTGAGTATGCTGCCTGCCGCATTTGCAGAGGGAAACATGGCTTTTTCAGATGCGCATTTTCCGGATAACAACTATATCCTCACATTACTTCTGAAAGAACTGTCATACCTGTTGCCCCTTCTTGGCCTGATATATACGATCTATTATTCAAAAAAATTCACTGTCGCTAGATCAGATACTCCTGCCAACGATTACCTCAGGATCATGAGCGACGTTTCTCTAATTACAAACCGTTCGTCTTCTTTCAATGAAGCTGTGTCGGAAGTGATCAGAGTCATTACAAGCGCAACACAGTTTGATCTTGGAAACTATTACATCTATAACAGGGAAAAGCGGATGCTTGAACCTTCCGGACTCTGGTACCTGAAGCAGGGTTCTGTTAACCAGATCCTGAATGAACAGCTTGCAGGAAGGGAACTTTCCATTGGTGAAGGAATACCAGGACTTGTCATTGAATCAAACAAGGAGATGTGGGTGAATGATTTCACAAGGATCAGGCAATTGCCGAGGGTTGGATTTTTCGAGAAATATGGGATCAAAACAGCGTTCGCTATTCCTGTAATTGCAAACAATGCCATTGCAGGAGTGATCGAGTTCTTTTCATATTCACAGTTGCCTGAGGATGACAACCTGATGCAGATGGCACCTCACCTCAAGTTTACGCTTGGTCATGTTAAAGAGCTTGAGGAAGCTGAGATCTTAAGGCTTGAACAGCATGTTCATTTAAAAGCTGCTCAACAGATGGCTTCCATTGGCAGCTGGAGCATCAACCTGAAAACGGAACGCATGCAATGGTCTGATGAGATGTATCATCTCCGCGAAATGCGTGTACAATCTAAACAGGTTACGTTTGAAGATTTTATTGACACTGTTCACAAGGATGATAAAGACCGTGTACGTGAAGTACTTAAAAACATTAAGAATTCAAGCGAGCCAATTAATTTCGAGTATAAGCTGATCACTACAACTGGAAAGATTCGCTACATGAATGCACATGCTGAGCTGTGGCTTGATGACATGGGAATTCCTCAGGCGGTATTTGGAACATCTCAGGATATTACGCTTCGTGTAGGTGCAGAAAAACAATATGAAACACTTTTCAGAGCAGCTCCTGATGCAATCATTTTAATGGATGAACATGGCTATGTGGTAAGCTGGAATGACAAGGCCGAGGAGATGTTTGAATATTCGCATGAAGAAGCGCTGGGTGCGAAACTGTCAACGCTCATCATCCCTGAACAGTTCAGGGCAGCACATGAACAGGGCTTCGCTCATTTCGTTGAAACAGGACAGGCACGTGTTGTAGGGAAAGACATTGAAACTTCCGGAATAACGAAGTCAGGGAAAACCATCCCGGTGAGTCTCAAAATTTCAAGGTATGATGTGGGAGAGAAAATCATTTTCATTGGTTTTCTAAGAAATCTCACCGACAGAAAACGAACTGAGAAACTTTTGTATTCGATCATGAACAGCGCATTACAGGCTCTGCTCGCGTTCAGAACCAACGGCAAGTCCGATCAGCCATCTGACTTTGTGCTTGAACTTTCCAATCAATATGGCGCGGCTTTGTTTAACAAGGCCAATGATTTTATTAATGAAGGTAAACGGCTCGATGAGATATTCATCAGAAAGGATCTGGATGTACTCTTTCCCCGGATACAATCAGTAATGCGAACAGGATCAGCTGAGCGTCTGACGTTCTTTGCCTCAGAACTGGAGAGGTGGCTCGACATCAAGCTTGTTAAAATAGAAACCGGTTTTGCATTGTCAGCTGAAGATGTTACGGAGAAAAAGATCATTCAGAAAAAATTCGAAGAGAACAAGCACCTTCTGCAGCAGGTAACGGATACTATTCCAAGTCTCCTTACGGTTATCGACCTTAAAACATTCAGGCCGGTTTATTCCAACAGGCAGCTTGCTGCGCTAACAGGATACGAGAATGCAGATATCAAAGATCTTCCTGATAATTTCATTCGTGAGCTTATTTATAAAGATGATCTTGAAAAGGTGCTGGAACTGATTGATAAGCTAAAGGAAAATTCAGATGATGCAAGAACATTTGAAACAGATTTCAGGATAGTCACTATACATAAGGGCCTTCGTCATTTCAATTCAAGAACGAAAGTTTTCAAACGTGACCCGGATGGTTCGGTAAGGCTGATCCTGACGATTATTGAGGACGTTACTTCAAAGAAGATTGCCGAGACACAGTTGTCTGAAACGAACACCAAACTGGAAGCTGTTTTCAATCAGACCTTCCAGCTTATGGCATTGCTGGATAGAGACGGATCTGTCCAGAAAGTCAGTCGGGCTGCATTGGATTATGGGATGCTGGAAGAATCCGAAGTGCTGAACAAAGTGTTTTGGGAGGTTAGCTGGTGGCCACATACCGGAAGTCATTTTACAGAGCTTAAGGACATGGTTAAGAAAGCGTTGGAAGGTGAGTTTGCCAGAAAGGACCTTGTGCTGAATGATGGCAGAAAGCTGTCGTACATGGATCTCTCAATCAAACCTATCTTGAGCGATGAAGGTGAGATCATGTTCGTGATCGCGGAAGGCCGTGATGTTACAACCGAGAAGCGTGCAATAGAAAAGATCAGGACCAATGAGAAGCTGTATCGTGTCATGGCCGAAAACATGCCTGACTCAACGGTGGTGCTTATTGATAAAAGCAGAAATGTTCAGTTGATCGAAGGAACACGATGGGATGATGTCAACTTCCCCAAAGATAAGATCATCGGATACCCTATAGAAGAATACCTCAAAGGAGATCTTGCCGAAAGATACCTGAAGTATTATGAAGCAGCATTCCAGGGAAAGCTACAGGAGTTTGAAACAACATTTAATGAGAGGCATTACAAAGTGGCGATCATACCAGTGTTTGACACTGATGACGATATCTTTACGGTGGTCGCGGTTTATCATGACATTACACCATTAAGACAATACCAGGAAGAGTTGGAAGAAAGAATTGGTGAGCTGGATCGCTCGAATAAAGATCTTGAGCAGTTTGCATACATCGCTTCTCATGATTTACAGGAACCCCTCCGTAAGATCAGGGCATTCGGAGACCGTCTGGCATCAAAGTATTCACAGATCCTTACAGGCGACGGAACACTCTATCTTGAGCGGATGGAAAGTGCTGCCGAACGGATGCAGCGAATGATTGATGATCTTCTCACATTCAGCAGGGTATCACGGCCGAAGGAATCTTTTACAAAAACAGACCTGGAGCAGGTTGTTACTGATGTGTTGAGTGATCTTGAAATACTTATTGAAAAGAAGAACGCGACAGTTAAGATGGAGAATGATTTACCATCGATCGAAGCGATACCTTCACAGATGCGTCAGCTTTTTCAGAATATCATCGGGAATGCGCTCAAATTTACAAGAGAGGGTGTCCCGCCGGTGGTTAGTATATCTGCGGAAAAGCCTTCGCCGGATGAGATCAGTAAATTATCCACGGAAGTTTCTTCGAGGAAATTTGTAAAGATCAGTGTTTCAGATAATGGAATCGGGTTTGATGAAAAGTACAAGGAAAGGATCTTCACACTTTTTCAAAGATTACATTCACGGGCGGAATATGAAGGGACGGGAATAGGACTTTCTGTTTGCAAGAAGATAGTTGAGTTTCATAATGGCCTCATCTCGGTACATTCTGTGCCTGGTGAGGGATCGACATTTACATTTTACCTGCCACTTTATCAGAAAAAAAATTGATGATGATGAAAGAGATCCACACGAAAAAACCGGTAAATATCCTGATCGCCGATGATGATCCCGATGACAGGCTTATGACCCAGGATGCTTTCAAAGAAAACCACCTGAAGAATGAATTGTATTTCGTTGAAGATGGTGAACAGTTAATGAACTACCTCAACGGAGTTGGTAAATTCTCAGATCGTGAAAAATATCCTATGCCTGGTCTTATTCTGCTTGATCTCAACATGCCTAAAAAGGATGGTCGTGAAGCATTGAAAGAGATCAAATCAGATCATGACCTCAAGAGAATTCCTATCATCATTCTTACAACATCAAAGGCTGAGGAAGATGTTCTCAAGACTTATGATCTTGGAGTAAATTGCTTTATCACAAAGCCGGTAACTTTTCAGGGACTTGTGGAAGTCACCAACATCCTGGGCAAATACTGGTTTGAAATTGTTGAATTACCTATACATTGATTATGTTTCTATCGAAGCCTTTAAAAGTCTGTCTCGTGGACGATGATGAAGATGATTTCATTCTCACACGCGCGTTACTCATGGAAATACCGGAGGAAGCCATGAACATAAAGTGGCAGTCAATAGACTGGATCAGCAGTTATGAAAAGGCCCTGCAATCATTGCAGGAACATTTTTACGATATCTACCTGGTTGATTACAGGCTTGGCGGTAACACAGGAATCGATTTCATCGCTAAGGCAAGAGCTGCTGGCTGTACGTCGCCGGTGATTATCCTTACAGGAAAGGGAGATCATAAGATTGATTTACTTGCCATGAAAGCTGGCGCTGCAGACTACCTCGTAAAAGACAAGATCGATTCACTCATGCTCGACAGAGCGATCAGGTATGCGCTGGAAAGGTCACAGACAGTCATGGCACTTCAGCAAAGTGAACGAAAGTTCAGAAACATTTTCGAGCGTTCGAAAGAAGTGATCTTCATCGTAGATGAGCAGGGTGATTTCGTAGATTACAATACGATTGCCGAAACATTATTCAGGATCGATTCAAGCAGTGAAAGGATTAACTTTCAGCAGCTGTTCGTAAATCCTACGGAATGGCATTCGTTCAAAAACCAGGTGATCCAGCAGGGATCTGTTACCGAGTATGAAGTGCAGCTTACACCTGGCCCTTCGGAACGTCTTACATGCCTTATTTCCGCAACGTATGAAGCGCCAACTTCCGATCAGACAGGTTTGATTCAGGGAATCATTCATGACATCACCAGGAGAAAGAAGGCGGAGACCGAGCTTCGTAACATGGAGAAGCTCGCAGTGTCAGGCAGAATTGCAAGAACGATCGCTCACGAAGTAAGAAACCCGCTGACCAATGTGAACCTTTCTGTTGAACAGCTACGGAATGAGCTTGGAGACAAAGGCGATGAGTTTCAGCTGTACTTTGATATTATCATTCGCAATTGTGAACGCATCAACCAGCTGATCACAGAGCTACTTAATTCAGCCAAGCCTGCAACGTTGGAGAATGATTCAATCGCGATCAACACAATTGTTTCTGAAACACTGGAGCTTGCCAAAGACCGCATTGAGCTGAAGCATATTAAACTCAGGGAAAATTTTCAGTCTAAATCAAAAGTGCTTGCTGATAAAGCGAAGCTGAAAACGGCATTGCTGAACATCATTATCAACGCTGTGGAAGCAATGGAAGAAAATAAAGGCGAGCTTGAGATAATAACCACCGACAAGTACGACACCTGCGAAGTGATCATTAAAGACAATGGTTCAGGAATAAAGAAAGATGACATCAGCAAGCTCTTCGATCCATTCTTCAGTGGCAAGCCAAAAGGGATGGGACTTGGACTAACCACGGCGCAGAATATTATCCTGACACATAAAGGAACGATCGAGGTGGATAGTGAACCGGGCAAGGGTACAACATTTGTCATAAGCTTCTATCGGAATTAACCTTTTTTACCCTTTTCCTATGAAAGTATTGATCATTGATGATGAGCCATTCATTGTGAGCTCGATTAAAAAGATCCTTGAATCTGAAGGATTTACAACGGTTACGGCATCCGATAAAAAGACCGCATTGAAGCTTGTTTTTACTGAAAATCCTGACCTGGTGATCACGGACATCATGCTTCCTTTTTCCGGAGGATTCGATATCATTGAGGAAATTAAGTCCCATCCTCAGAAAAAAAATATACCTGTAATTGTGGTAACCGGAATGGACGAAAACATTTTGCTGGCAACAAGAAATCCTGCAAATGATATTCTTACAAAACCATTCACCGCGAAGCAGCTCATGTACCTGGTAAAAAAGAATATTCCTTCAGTCAAATCAGAATGAAGAAAGAACCACAGGCATGCGATCCCCGAAATATCAACTGAGGGATTTTATCGATGTTTTGTTTCTGAAGAGAGTTAGCTTTCTTTCAGCTGTACTTTTTTTCCTTTTTCTTCTTGGCAGATTCTCAGGATTCACATTCTTTCCTGAGTGGAGAATCATGAACCTGGCTGTCCTTGGTATTCTTCTGCTGCCTTCATCAATCTCTTCCTTTTTGAAAACCAGGTCAGCAGAGGACACACCATTCACTTCATTGACATTGTCGCTGTCATCTTATGCGTTGTTTACGTTCCTGTTCATTCTTTATCTTAAGCTGGATATCTGGTTCATGTCATTCATCAGAGTGTATTCAATGGATCTGTTCCATGGAAACGAAAATGATTTTGGATTCCTGATGCTAGCGGAAGGATTGCAGTTTTCAATAGTGATATCATTATTAGCCTACTTCCTTTCAGATCTGTTTTCGGATAAAAGAATCTACACAGAGTGAGTATCCTGTTTCCCTGATTTCATGTCGTCACAAGCGTGGATATACCGAAAATGCTGGGATTACCGGCTTTCCCGTTATCGGCGTGATTTTCATGCATCCTAACTAAACAAAAACAGAAGTCATGGGAAATTTACTTTATCTGATCGCAGTGGTTCTAGTCATTGCTTGGGCTGTTGGATTTTTTGCTTATAGCGCAGGAGGAATTATTCACATCCTGCTTGTGATCGCAGTGATCGCAATTCTTCTGCGTTTGATTCGCGGCGGTGATCCTGTTTAATCAGTCACTGCTTTCAGACATCATCCGTAAGGACATTAACAAAGCAAATGAAAAATTAACAGCATGAGCGATAACAATAAGGCCTTTTTAGGCTTGCTTTTAGGCGCTGCCGTAGGAGTTACGGTAGGATTGCTAATGGCGCCGGAATCTGGCGAACGAAGCAGAAAGAAACTGAAGAAAGCTTCAAGAAAGCTTGCAGATTCATTGGTTACAAAAGCAGAAGAAGCTGTTGAAGCCGGGAATGGTCGTGTAAGTGAACTGAGAGCAAAGCTTAGACAGTTTGTTTGATGAACCATGAAAAGGCGATGATCTTATCGTCGCCTTTTCTTTTTTTATTCTTGTATGTCACTCTATACTCTTAAGCAGAAGAAGCTGATCGTACTCTCAGCAACTCTTTTGCTGGGTCTGTTTATAGCGTGGTCTCTCTCTTTCGTATTCACTGCTTTTCTTGGAGCCATCATTTTCTATACGCTCTTCAAACCTTTTTTTATTTACCTCACCGAAGCAAAGGGTTGGAACAAATCGCTTGCTGCCATTATTGTATTGCTTCTTTCTCTTGTCAGCATCATTCTTCCGATTACAGGTCTTTCGTTGCTTGTTGTAGAGAAGGTAGCCTGGTACAGGGACAACCCATCCGAGATCAATGAGATCATTTCAAGAATTTCTGAATTAAGCTCCGACAGGTTCAACCGAGAGATCCTGATTGAAGACGCTGTTTCCAATCTGCAGAGCTGGGCAATTAATACAATTACTGTCGCAGCCAACAGCATTGCCAATTTCTTCCTGAAGCTAACGGTCATGTACTTTGTGTTTTACTTCATGCTTGTTGAACATGCGGGCTTTGAAAGAACCCTGTTAAAGTACATGCCTTTCAAAGCTCATAACAGTATGATCTTCGCGAAAGAGCTTAAAAACATCACGTATTCGAATATCCTTGGCCAGGGCTTGATTGCCATTGTGCAGGGTGGGATACTGGGGCTTGGTTTCCTTGTTTTTGGCTTGAGTGATCCTCTTTTCTGGGCAGTGATCAGTGTCTTCTTATCTTTTCTTCCAGTTGTCGGAACCGGATTGATCTTCATTCCCGCCGGGATCATTGCCCTTTCGCATGGCAATGTGGTGGCAGGTATAGGCATTATGCTCTGGGGCTTTATCCTCGTAATCAACATCGACAATTTTTTGCGGATGTACATTGGCAAAAAGTTTTCTGATACTCATCCATTGGTAACGATCGTCGGAGTAGTTCTTGGTGTGCCTTATTTTGGGCTCCTGGGTCTGGTGTTCGGTCCGCTGCTGCTATCTTATTTCATCCTGCTTGTAAGGATCTATGAGATACGATATGTCAACCGAAAACCATTGCAGGGTTCAGATCTTAAGGCAGAAGATCATGTGAAGCGTGAATGAAAAATTATCTGATCCTTTTCTTTCTATTGTCTGGCCTCGGTGTCTGTCATGCGCAGCAAAAGGATTCTCTTAAGGTTTACGACGACATCAGGCAATTCGCTTATAAAAGGAAGGTTACTCGTTGGCTGTACCTCATGGTATTCGTAGATAAGAAAGACACCACCACTGCTCTTGTTGTTGCCGAAAAGCCAAAGAACACGAAGAAAAAGCCTGTAGATCCAAACAGAAAATATAAGGGAAAGATCATTCGTTCGATCAACATCACATCACTGGATCCCTTTGGTAAATCCGTGCAGGATACAAGTGAAAAAACACTGAACCTTCTCAGGAAGACTGCAAACAAGTACCATGTTTCTACACGAAAAAAGATCCTGAACAACCAGATCCTCATCAAAGAGAATGAACCACTTGACCTGCTGAAGCTTAAGGAATCCGAACGTCTTTTGAGAACATTGCCTTACCTGAAAGATGCTGTCATACTGGTTGAATATGCAAACAAGAAAAAGGATAGCGTGGACATTAAAGTCATTACCCAGGACCGTTGGACAGTGAATGCGTTTACAACCTTCCAGCCTTTCAGAACCAATGCAGGTGTCAGCGAAACGAACTTCCTCGGTATCGGACATGGAATAAGAGCAGGAATGAATTACAATGTGACATCATTCAGGTACTCCATGAACGGAAACTATTCCATTGCAAACATTGGGAATTCTTACATCTCGTTAAGCTCATCAACAGTAATCAATCCGGAGCTGAAAGTTTACACATTAAACCTCGACAGACCCATCTTTTCATCATTTGCAAAATGGGGTGGAGGATTCAACTTCAGCAGGAACGCAATAAACTATTATCAGAAAACGGACAGCACTTTCTTTTTCAAAATCAATACGTTCGATCAGTGGGGTGGCAGGGCGTTCAACATGACAAAGAATACCGACCGTAAGCTGATGTATAAGTTTATCCTGGCAGGCCGGGTGAACCATACGTTTACTGAAGGGCAGAACAGGTTTCATGAAAGCGTGGCACTTCCACCAGCATTCACTACGCAATACCTCGGAACAATCGCAGTTGCCGCGCAGAAATATTATAAGGACATCAACATATTCCGTTTCGGGATTGCTGAAGATATTCCCGAAGGCCATACGGTAGCGATTGTTGCAGGGTATGAAAAAAAGCCAACGACTTTTTACAATTATGCAGGATTCAAATTTTCCTATGCGACGCACATCGATAAACTTGGTTATGTCGCAGCGGAAATTGAACCTGGAACATTTTTCAGGAAAAAAACGCTGAACCGCTCGGTGATCAACTTCTATACAATGTACTTTACTGAAACATTCAGGTTAAAGAACTGGATGATCAGGCAGTTTGCGGATTATAGCATGGTGCTTGGTGATCACAGGGATCCAGGCGAGATCCTTTATCTCAGAGGGACATATGGAATACCCGGATACAAAGAGCTGGAAGTGAACGGCCACTCAAAAATGGTGATCACCTTTAAAACCATGTGTTATGTGCCTTACAGAGTTCTTGGATTCGGATTTGCCTTTTTCTCATTTGCTTCGTTCGGCACTGTAGGCAGCTCGATGGAATCACTTTACACAGCAAGGGTAAACCAGGGGTATGGTATGGGTATCAACATCAGGAATGAGCTTCTTGTGTTTAACACGGTCTCAGTATCGTTTGGAATTTATCCACGGTCACCAGGGAAAGATATTGGATTAAACGGTGTCAGCACAGGCGAGAACAGGTTCAAGTCTTATTACTATGCTAAACCTTTTGTTGCTCCATACCAGTAATTGGAATATGATTTGTCTTTTTCTTCTGCGGAAACTGTAGAATGTGAGAAGGATCTTAAAGTTTGTGGGATGGTTGATAGGAGTGGTGCTGATACTCGTTCTCCTTGTGTTTCTATTGCCTCATATCCCTCCTGTCCAATCCTGGCTGGTAAACAAAGCTGAAAATTATTATTCTGATAAAACAGGGCAAGCGATTGAAATAGGGAAGATCTTTTTCTGGCCCGATGGAACGATCGTTTTAAAAGAGGTGAATCTCCGTGATGACAAAGACAAGCCTTTTATAGATGCCGGTGAAGTTCGTGCAGACATCAGCATTCGTGCGCTTTTCAAAGGTGATTTCATTCTCACCTTCGCGGAGGTTGAATCAGGTTCTGTTGCGATTGAACGAAGGCGTGATGGCACATTCAATTTCAAATTTCTTGTGGATGCCTTTTCAGTAAAGGAAAGCAGCAGCTCTTCAACCGGATCATTTTCCATTGATCGTGTCTTTCTGGAAAACACCACGTTCATGTTCTCTGACCGACGCTCGAGACTATACACCAAAGCGTATGTTCGGCTGTTGCAGACATCCTTCAGCACCTTTGATCCTGATGAGCAGATCTTTCATTTGAATAAAGTGGATCTGTATGGAGGAAACGGATTTGTACTTGACCTGTCAGAGAAAGCATCAGATGATACATCCGCATCTCAAATGCCTGATGTGTTCTTCAGCGAGGTGAATCTGTATAACACACGATACATGGTTCACATGAAGCGAAAAAACATTCTGCTTTCATCCTATGCAGGTGAGCTACACGCAAAGGTCAGGGAGTTTGACCTTGAACGTTCTCTCCTTGAATTTGAAGAGGTGACCATGCGGAACTCGGGTGCAAACCTTGTTCTTGGTGAACCTCTCTATACTGCAGTCAAACCTTCGTCAGCTGGTTCTGGATCGCCTGACTGGATTGTCATGGCAGATAAAATCATGTTTCGCAACAGCTGGTTCTCCTATGACGACAAGGATGCAGAATACAAACCAAAAGGGTTTGATCCATCACATATAAGCTTTGGGTACGTATCGCTGACAGCCAGAAATGTTGTGAATGCCGGGAGCAACGTAAAGGCGGTGATCATTGACGGATCGATTAGAACGAACGACGGCTTCAGTTTAAATAAGATCAAAGGTGAGTTTAACGTTTCAGAAAGATCATTAGGCGCGAGGAGCTTCCGCATAGTGACAAACAGTTCAAATCTATCAGGAGATTTTATTACCCGTCAGAAAAGTTACCGTGCGTTTTCGAAAGATCTTTCTTCTGTAAGATTCTATGTAAATCTCGCACCATCGCGTCTTTCGGTAAATGACCTCGTGTACTTTTCTCATTCTCTCGATTCAATTGATCTTATTCGCGGGAACAGATCAATGCAGGTTGCACTGCAGGGAAATGCACAAGGCACCATGAAGCAGCTCACGCTGAACAGGTTTGTGGCAGGTGTATATGGATCAACTGCCAATGTTACAGGAAGGCTTATGAACCTCGATTCCGCAAGTTCATTCGCGTACGATCTTTCAATTGAAAAGCTGAATGTTCAGAAACAAACCATCGATAGGCTTGTTCCAGACACCATGATCCCTCCAAATATCCAGGTGCCTGAGAAAATGCTGATCACCGGCACTGCTGCCGGAAATACATCTGACCATAGCTTTGATCTTGCCGGCAATACCTCTGATGGATCTTTTAAAGTAACAGGTTCTGCGGGAAAGAAAGGATATGATATGACAGCTGTGCTTGATACACTCAACATAGGCAAGATCATTTCGAAGGAGCGTTCATTAGGTAGGATCACCGGGAACGTGAATGTGAAGTCAAATTCGCTTAAGCCCGATTCGGCTGTTGGTTCATTAAATGCCAGCATCGCTTCAGTTCGGATTAAGAATCACAATTATCATGATGTCAATGCTGATTTGAAGATGAATGCCGGCACTTATGAGCTGACTGCAAACTCCAATGACCCAAAAGCAAATTTCAGTATGGAAGGGTCGGGCACATACAAAGAAGGCTTGTTGTCGGCCTCATTGAATGCACGCATTGACACGCTGGATTTCTATACAATGGGTGTCACCTCCGACACCCTTGCCATGAAAGGACATGTGGAGGTTACCGCCAATGGTAAAAGCATGGATGATTTTCATGCAGAAGGGAAAGCGAGCAGGCTTTATATCCGGCGTGATCAGTTAAGGCTTAATCCTGACAGCCTTCTGTTCACCATGTTATCTCGAGGGGATGTCATCGCCCTTGACCTGAACTCGTCACTTATAGATGTGGATCTGAATGGAACCGGCAAGCTTTCAACGCTCACTCCACATCTTGCTTCTTACTTTAAATCCTATTTCGGAAAGGACAGTCTTGCAACAGACAGCATCGACAGTGCTCACCAGCTTGACTTTATGGTACATCTTAAAAAGCCAGATGAACTTGCTGTATTGGTTGATCCATCTTTATCACTTACACCGCTGACTATAAAAGGCAGGTTCAATGGTCAGCAGGAAAGCCTCACAGCATCAGGAAACATTGATCGTGTCAGCTATAAAGGGAATGCGATAGATTCTATAAAATTCGAAGTGAAGGGAGATCCTGAAAAGCTTGCATCAACCATTACAGCACCTTCAGTAGTTTCCAAAGGCATGTTGTTCCCGAATCCTGCCGTTTCTGTGATCATTGAAAATGATTCGATAAACTATGTTGCTTCAGTCACAGGTAACGACACTGTTCAAAGGCTAAGGCTTGAAGGGCTGGTCGAGCACCTTGATGATGGATATGCATTTTCAGTGAAGCCAGGAGGATTTATTCTGAATAACAAATCATGGGATGTTACACCTGGCAACAAGATCATCTTCGATTCATCGGGAGTGGCAGTAAAAGATTTTAAGATCAGCAGGGATTCACAGCTGCTTGAAGTGAATGAGATCACCGAAGATCAGCTGACTGTTACTGCGAAAGATTTTGAGCTGATGGATCTTTCTATGATCGCCGATAGCAATGCCTATAAAACGGGTGGAAGGCTTTCAGGTGATATCTCATTCCCGATCAAAGGAGAGCCATCAGAAATGCATGGAAACTTTACAGTGAAGGATCTGAATTTTCGAAATGATACCATGGGTGATGTAAGTCTGGCCGTGACGAAACAAGGTGAACACAAGATCGGTATTGAAACGACCCTGGCGGGACATGGCAACAGCATCAAGATCAAAGGCACGTATGATTTTGTTGATACCTATTCGCCATTCGATTTTACGCTGAACATTACCCAGGTGAACATGGCCTCATTAAAGCCTTACCTGGGGCCGATCTTCGAAAAGATGGAGGGTTATGCAAAGGCTAATGTAACCTTGAGGGGCAATACTGTTTATCCTGTGATCGATGGCGACATTCTGATCACTGATGCATCACTCCTTCCAAAGTACACCAATTCATGGATCAGGATCAAAGACCAGCCAGTGCATGTTGATCAGTCAAGTTTTCTTTTCAAGAATTTTTTGATGACGGATTCATTGAATGATCCTGCTTTGCTCAATGGATATATATGTCCTGAAGGACTTCCTCACATCACGTTCGACCTGATGCTTGTAACAAGCAACTTCATGGTGCTGAATACAAGGGAAGGAGACAATGAACAGTATTTCGGTCATATCAATGTAACAAGCATTGCTACAGTGAAAGGTGATGATACCAATCCGTTTGTAAACATCAATGCACGTCTGGACAGAGGATCCCGCGTGACCCTGCTTGTACCTGAACTAAAGCTTCGGGAAAGTAATGAAGCCGATGTGGTTCAGTTCATCAACCTGAAAGCTGACTCCGTAAAAAATCAGCTGAAAAAGAAACGTAAAGAGCCTTCGTTTGCCGGTGTCACACTGACCTCCAATATTGAAGTAGATGAGAATTCCGAATTCAAGCTTCTGATCGATCCGGTGGCAGGTGATTCATTATCCGTAAAAGGCAAAACAACCTTCAGCTTTAGCATTGATCCGGGAGGAAAGATGTCAATGGCTGGTGTTTACGAAGTGACGGAAGGATCATACCTTCTAACATTGACAACGGGATTGAAAAGAAGGTTCGATCTTGCACGAGGCAGCAGGATCACTTGGAACGGCAATCCCGTCAATCCAGACCTGGATGTATCTGCTACCTATACTGTTCGTGCAGCTCCTTATGATCTTGTAGTGAATGACATAACAGCATTCACTGATAATACAGCAATATCCTATCGCGAAGAGATGCCGTTTATTATTAATCTGAAAATGAATGGTGCGCTATCTGGTCCTGCTGTTTCATTTAATGTGCAATTACCAAGTGATCAGCAGGGAGCGCTCGAAGGAACAGTGTATGCAAGACTGAACCAGTTGAACCAGAATGAGTCTGAACTAAATACACAGGTTTTTTCATTACTCGTTCTTAACAGATTCTTTAATCAGCAGGAGATCCAGAATTATGGCGGACCGCTCTTCAGCTCTTATGCACGTACAGGTGTAAGCCGTTTGATCTCACAGCGTCTGAATTCATTTGCAACCACCTATGCAAAATTTGTAGAACTCCAGCTTGATGTTGATTTCTATGAAACCTACAATGGAACATCAATTGAAAATACTACCAATATGCGTATCGGTATTGGTAGAAAATTTTTCTCAGACAGGCTTGATCTGCGGACAGGTGGACAGGTTTTGCTTCAGGGAACATCCCAGTTTAATAACAACGATTTTCCCAGCCTGATGTCTGCTGAATATAAACTTACACGTGACGGCCGCTACAGGTTGACAGGGTTCAGGAAGAATACGTATGAGGGAGTTTTTGAAGGACAGATCGTACGTGAAGGAGCAGGCATAGTTTTTATTCGTGATTTCAACAAGTTTGGTGAGTTATTCAAAAGGCCTGATGAACATGACCTGTTAGATGCCGCACCTAAACCAAGGCAATAAATGAAGTACAGAGCTTTACTTTTCATGCTCGCTGTTTTCGCGTCCTCCTGTTCTGGTTTAAGAACCGTGACGGAAGAAGATCCGTTATACACCGGCACTGATGTAAAGATCAGTGGGGAAATCTCTAAGGATCGCAATAAGGAGATCAGCAGGGAGATTGAAGAAGGAGTCCGACCTCTTCCAAACAAAACGTTCCTGAGAATTTTCAGGCCTCGCCTGGCATTGTATCATCTTGCCAGGGAAGCGAAGCCTGAAGGAAGAGGCTTCAGGCACTGGCTCAAGTACCAGGTTGGAGAAGCTCCTGTAACGCTCAGCAAATTTGACCAGGTAAAAAACAAGGCTCTGGTTGAACAGCACATGAACGATAAAGGATTTTTTAAGCCAAAGGTGGAACACCGGGTTCATCAACGAAAAAAAGTTGCCAGGGTTGAATACATAATAGAATCAGGTCCCGAATACACGATCGCTTCAATACAATTTCCAAAAAGTGATTCGCTGGTAAGGAAGACAATTTCTGCTTTTGCACCTGCGAGCCTGATCCGTCCTGGAATGCCATATGATCTTTCCATGTTGAAGGATGAAAGAGTAAGAATTGATTCATCGCTCAAAAACTCCGGCTTCTTTTATTTCCAGCCAGATTTCCTGGTATTCAAGGCGGACACCACGAGTGATGGAAACAAGGTTCGTCTTTCTTTGGATCTAAAAGAGGATATCCCATTGGATGCAGAAAAGAAAATGGTGATCAACCGGATCATTGTGAACAGTGAGTTCACTTTTCCAACTGATACTGCAATGGCAACCATGGACACCCTGAATTCTGAAGGTATAGAGATCCTCTACAAAGGGTCTCCTATCCTTAATCCGGAAGTGATCAGTCGTGCAGTTGCATTCAGGATCGGCAAGGAATACAGGATCTCAGATCACGACAAGACCATATCACGACTGACGGCTTTAGGGATTTATAAATTCGTAAACATCAGCTTTGCCGAGTCTGACACTTCAGATACCAACAGAAAACTGGATTGCACAATCCTGCTAACGCCCTTGCAGAAACGGTCGATCCGCATGGAGCTCCAGGGTGTCACCAAGTCAAACAACTTTGCCGGACCAGTTGTTTCCCTTGCATACCGGAACAGGAACATGTTCAGAAATGCGGAGCTTTTTCAGCTGAATCTGAATACATCGTTTCAAACGCAGATACGTAAACGTCAGGCTCCTCTGAACAGCTATGAACTAAGCTCTAACGCAAGATTGTACATACCCCGCATCGTGGCTCCATTCGCCAGGGTAAAGGAATCACGATTGTACACGCCTCGCACCAAAATCGAAGCAGGAACAGGGATCTTCAACCGTGTTAATTTTTACAGCATGATCTCACTTTACGGATCCTATGGATACCTGTGGAGGGAAACAGAAGAGAAGCTGCATGAACTCAATCCGGTGGCCATTAACTTCCTGGATCTTACCAGCAGAACTTCACGATTCCAGGAGCTTCTTGATAAAAATCTGCTGCTCAGGAACAGCTTTGAAGAGCAGTTTATCATCGGAAGCAATTATACATTTCTCTATACCAGGCTCTCTCCGAAAGTTCCTTACAATTACTACCTCATGGCCAATGTGGATGTCAGCGGAAACAGCGCGAATCTTTTCGAACGCATCACTGGAAAAGACCCGTTTGATTTTGCAGGACTTACCTATTCGCAATACTCCAGGGTTGAAGCTGACGGCAGATTTTATTATGATATTACACCCACATTGAAATTCGCTACACGTCTGATCCTGGGAGCAGGCGTGCCATACGGGAACTCGAATACATTGCCGTACATCAAACAGTTCTTTAGTGGAGGTTCCAACAGCATCAGGGCTTTTCCTGCAAGGGCTGTAGGCCCCGGAGTTTATTCACCGTCATCCGATTCAGACCTGACCTATTTTGAACAGGGAGGGGAAATGAAGCTTGAAAACAGCATCGAGTTGCGGTATGCACTGACAAAAATCATTAAGCCCGCTATTTTCCTTGATGCGGGGAATGTTTGGCTGATGAAAAAAAGAGCAGACCTGCCGGGAGGAGAATTCAAACCTGATCAGATCTTTAATCAGCTGGCCGTGGGAGCCGGAGCTGGTCTGAGGCTGGATGTAAGCATCCTCATACTCCGTTTTGACCTTGCATTTCCATTGATGTCCCCTAATGACTATACTTTCAGGGCACCCGTTAATGGGTTTTCAACCAGGACTTTTGCCGGCAAATATGTGCTTAACGTAGCCCTGGGATACCCTTTCTGAAAAAGCCCGGTAAAGCACTTCCACTTTTTTCAGAATTTACTTATATTTGTCTTTCTACTTAGAATTTTTAAGATGAATATAGGGAATAAGATCCTGTTTTTTAGCCTCGGACTTGCCATCGTTGCTGCATCGTGTAAGAAGCCAGAGCCTGTAGATAACACTTGTGTTGCACCTGCTGCACCTACAGCAAAGAATGATAGTCCGAAACCGATCGGAAGCACCATTCAGCTTAGCGCATCTTCTGTTGAAGGTGCATCATACAGCTGGTCAGGCCCGAACAAATTCTCATCAACCTTGCAGAATCCTACGGTAACATATACCGGGAACCTGAACCTGGGAGAATATTCTGTTGTGGCAATTGTCAATGGCTGCTCTAGCGCTAGATCATATACATACATCACTGCATGCGATACGCCTAATGTTACAACCAACAGTCCGGTTGCCATGGGTGGTGTCATCAATTTTTCTGCAGATGTCATTCCGGGTGCAACATACAGCTGGACAAAGGTGGGCAATCCTTCATTCTCTTCGGATGAGCCTTCATTCTCTTTGTCTGCTTCGAGCGATACAGTAGCTGGTACATACCAGGTTGTAATTTCTTATAACGGATGTACGACGCCACCTGCGCAGACAGTTGTTAAGGTGACACCTGCAATTCCTACAATTACCGGTGGAACAAACTACATCACTGGCGCTACATTAACGCTTACAGCAACTTCTGCAACACCAGGAGTAACTTACCGTTGGAGCCGTCCTAACATGTCGGATACAGTAACTCAGATCCTGAGCATTCCGGATGTTGCAAGACGGCATGCCGGTGAATACAAAGTAGTTGCCATTAAAAATGGACTGATGAGTGCAGAAGCCAAAAAGACTGTTAATGTGAACTTCAACACAACTGCAGGATGTGGAACAACTACATCAGTAACCGACAGAGGATTTACTTATTCAACAGTGGAGATCATCAACGGGTCAACAAAGCAGTGCTGGATTAAGCAGAACCTGAAGCAGACAGCAACAGATTCTCTCTGGCAGTATGATGATCTGATGAATGTAATTCAGATCACAACGGTTCAGCAAGGAATGTGTCCTGTTGGATGGCACGTACCAAGCGATGGCGAATGGACTACACTTGCACAGGCAGCAGGAAACAGCGCTGATCCTTTAAAGGCAGTACAGTCTGGCTCAACAGGCACAAACACTACCGGCTTTACCATGGGCTTCGGAACTGCAATTCCAACGATCAACTACTGGACATACACATGGAACACAGCGATCGATGGAACACAGAACTGGATCTACATCAGACAGTTCAGAAGAGCTGACAACTCGATCACTCGTGATATTGTGAAGAAAAACCCAAGCACGAGCATTCCTAACTACTACGTTCGTTGTATTAAGGATTAACAGACAATACATTTCCTGAATGCATGAAACCCGCCATTGAGCGGGTTTTTTGTTGGTTTTTATGTTCACAAATGGATCAGTACAAGTGGCAGTGCAGGAAATAAATGGGCTAATTTTACGTCTTCAGTGAAAGCCTCCCATGAGGAAGTACAAAAAGGTATTGATAATCATTTCGAGCACTGTGGTGTTTCTGCTCATTGCTGCAGTTACGCTCTCAATCGTATATGAAAAGAAGATCACCAATTACTTCCTGTCAGAGATCAATCAAAACATGGAAGCACAGATCAGAGCAAAGAATATAAACTTCTCACTGATCGAAAAATTTCCTTTCGCTTCTATCAGGCTCGACAGTATGTCGGTAGTGCCCAAAGATTCACTTCTGCCACCTCTGTACGCCGCAAAAACAACGTTCCTGGAGTTCAATGTGATCGATATGTTGTCCGGAATTTATACCATCCGGAATATTGATATCCGCAAGGGAAACATCTATGCCTATACAGCAAAATCTCAAACTAACTATAAGCTGTTTAAAGATTCTGGGAAGGAAGGAAAATTTACGTTCGCTTTGCGCAATGTCAGGATGACCGATGTGTCGCTTACTGTTGAAGAGGCGGAGAATGAATTCCTGATCAGGTCAATTCTGGAAACAGCCGCGATCAAAGGAAAGTTCACGGAATCAGAATATAACCTCACAGTTGCTCTTGAAGGTAAAATGCGTGAGATTAAAAGCAGGGACATTGTTTTTTTAAAGGATAAATCCATCTCGCTCAGTTCAGAACTGTTGGTAAAGTCTGATGTGTATAGTATTGAAAACTGCTCCCTGGCCTTGCAGGGATTGAACTTCACTGTTGAAGGAAAAGTCAGCGATAAGAATGAGAATGTTACTACAGACCTGAAGATTATTGGAAATGCCATAGCGATCCGTGACCTGTACACTCTTCTTCCTGAAAAGTTGATTCCTCGTGAACTTGATGAATATCACAGTCAGGGCAATATTGATTTCACAGCGGCAATATCAGGGCCTGTGTCTTCAAGCGCATTTAAAGCTGACTTTAATATTAAGAATGGAAGCCTGTATTATAAGCCCGAAAATGTTGAATTGAAGAACATTTCATTGAATGGAACCCTTCATAATGGAAAGGGACGCAACATGCGTTCAACAGCGCTGCAGATCTCAACATTCTATGCTGAATCACAGGGAGGAAGGGTTTCCGGAAACTTTGCAGTGAATAATTTCTCACAACCACAGCTTAAAATGAATGTAAAAGCCGTGACGACACTTCAGCATATTATGCCGTTCATCAAGCAGGATGTGGTGAGGAAAGCATCTGGAAAGGTCGAGATTCAGGCTCATTATGCCGGTCCGTTGAAGCAGGCTAAAACAACAAAAGACCTTCAGTCTGTCAAATCCGGGGGAACGGTCCGATTGAAGCAGGTAGATCTTGAACTGAAAAATGAACCTGTCGTTGTCAAAGAGCTTAATGCCAGCCTGATCCTTGACAAAAATGATCTGATGATCAGCAGTCTCGATCTTGGATTTAATGGTACAAAGTTCAGCGTGAAAGGAAGGTTTGACAACCTCATCCCATCGCTGTTTTCCGGTGATGAACGCATTCAGGCATACCTTGATCTGAGTTCTGAAGATGCCGATCTCACAGCTTTTTTGCCTAAAGGCGATGAAAAGCAAAGTAAGGATGGTTCACTGACATTCCCGTTCAGCGCCGGAAGAATGAACATGAATTTTCTTAAAGCACGTTATGGAAGGTTTGAAGCTACTGATGTATCAGGTACGCTAAGCCTTGATGGTTCACGTCTCGATGCTGAGAATATCCAGTTCTCTACGATGGGTGGAAAAGTGAGATTCAATGGTGCCGCTGATTTTATGATCAAAGGGATCACAGTGAAAGGCCACGCAGACCTCAAACAGCTGAACATTAGCACGCTGTTTTATGTGTTCAATAATTTCAGTCAGACGGCCCTGACGCATGAACAGTTGAATGGCGATGCCGATGCAGAGATCAACTTCCAGGCATCCTGGAATCATAAGCATGAGTTCGATCCTAACTCCCTGCATGCAATCTGTGATCTGACGATCGAGAAAGGTCAGTTGCAGAACTTTGAACCGGTCTATCATCTTTCTAATTTTATTTCACTGTCGGAATTAAAGGATATCCGTTTTTCAAGGCTTCATAATAACTTTGTGATTAAGGATGGCAAGGTGATCTTTCCTGAGATGGTTATTAACTCCACGGCGTTGAATCTTACCTGCAGTGGTACACATTACTTTAACAACAAAGTGGATTATCATTTTGATCTCGCATTGAATGACATCCTCTGGCAGAAAGTAAGAAAGGCCAAACCCCAGAATGAAGAGTTTGGTGTAGAGGAAGAAGATGACAAAGGAAAGATCAGGTTGTATATATCAATGGCAGGAGATATTGACTCCCCGGTGTTTACCTACGATCGGAAAAGCTTCCGAAAAAACCTGCAGGAAGAAGCGAAGAATGAGAAGCTTCTTGTGAAAAGTCTTTTAAAGAAAGACCTTGGCATATTCAAAGCGGACACCACCCTTCGGGTAGCGGGAGAAAAAAAGGAGAAACCATTGAAGATCGACTGGAATGAGTCTGGAAATGATCAGCAGCCTTCAACAGAGAAGCGGAAAAAAGAGAAAGAAAAAAAGAAGGTCGGAAAGTTTATAGACAAGATCGCGAAGCCTGGTAGCGAAGAAAAATCAGGCGAAAACTCGGACGATTTCAATTGAAGAAAAGCATCTATTCGAAAAAGCAGAACTGGAAGATCGTCCTGGCTGCAAGCGCATTGCTCATTGTGTTTGCATCAGTATGGTACACCAACATCCTCGCAGATAAAATTGCCCGTGAAGAAAAGCAGAAAGTAAAGCTCTGGGCCCAGGCCACTGAACGTAAAGCCAACCTTGTACGCTACACCAATGAACTCTTCAACCGCTTAAAAAACGAAGAGCGAAAGAAAGTCGAACTCTGGGCCGAGGCAACGAGAAGGCTGGTGTCTTCTTCTGAAAATTCTGATTTCACATTCGTGCTGAAAGTTGTTACCGAGAATAATTCGGTGCCTGTGATCCTTGCTGATGAGAAGGGTAATGTGATATCCTACAGAAACCTCGATTCAACACGAACGGATGAGTCGGGTTACATCAAAGAACAGATGGCACTGATGAAATCCATGCAGGAGCCAATTGAGATCAGGATCAGCGAGCATAAAACAAACTACCTCTACTACAAGGATTCCAGACTGTTCTCTGAGCTCAAGCAGGTGCTGGATGACCTGATAAAAAGCTTTATCTCTGAAGTGGTTGAGAACTCGGCATCGGTACCTGTAATATTCACCGACAGCACTCGGTCGAATGTAATTGCCTATGGGAATGTGAAGGAAAAGGAAGTGAGCAGTGCTGCGGCCTTGCAACGCACTCTGGAAGATATGGAAAGTTCAAATCCTCCGATCACAATAGAGATAGGCAACGGACAGAAGAATTACATCTTTTACAAGGAATCCTACCTGCTTCGTCAGCTTAAATATTATCCGTTCATACAGTTCGGCGTGATCGGATTGTTTCTTCTTATTGCTTACACCTTGTTCAGCACTGCACGAAAGGCAGAGCAGAACCAGGTATGGATTGGCATGGCCAAGGAAACAGCGCACCAGCTTGGCACCCCGTTAAGTTCTCTTATCGCCTGGGTTGAAGTGCTCAAGGAGAAGGGCATGTATGAAGAAGCTCATGAAGTGGAGAAAGATGTACGAAGACTGGAAACGATCACTGAACGCTTTTCAAAGATCGGCTCACTGCCTGTTCTCAAAAAAGAAAACCTGGCAATGGTCCTTGAAGAATCTATCAACTACCTGAAAAGCAGAACACCTAGCAGGATCATCTACACACTTGAGGTTGACCGTGACATTATGGTTCCGATCAATGTGCCTTTGTTTGAATGGGTCATCGAAAACCTGGTGAGAAATGCTGTTGATGCCATGGAAGCGGAAGGCGAGATCAGAATCAAAGCGAATGATCAGCAGCAGTTCGTGTATCTTGACATCACCGATACAGGGAAAGGGATCACACGAAACAAATTCAGAACTGTATTTCAGCCAGGTTTTACCACGAAGCGAAGAGGCTGGGGGCTCGGATTATCACTGGCTAAAAGGATCATAGAAAATTATCACGAAGGAAAGATCTTCGTAAAATCATCAGAGCAGGGCAAAGGCACCACCTTCAGGATCGTTCTGAATAAAAAGATGATGTGAGTTGGCAGGCATCTATATACATATTCCTTTTTGTAGTAAAGCCTGTCATTACTGTGACTTCCATTTTTCAACAAACCTTTCGTTAAAGTCTGAAATGGTAAAAGCGCTTGTTCTTGAAATGAACATGCGTATTTCATACATCTCGGAGGAAGTATCAACGATTTACTTCGGAGGCGGCACACCTTCCCTGCTTTCAGAGGAAGAGCTTGGTTATCTTCTTGAGAATATTCGTAAAAACTTTTCAGTTTCATCTTCGGCAGAGATCACCCTGGAAGCCAATCCAGACGATCTTTCAAGGGAAAAGCTTAAACAGCTGAAACGGGCAGGCATCAACCGGTTGAGCATTGGTGTACAATCATTTTATGATGAAGACCTGATCTTCATGAACCGAAGTCATTCAGCAGAACAAAGTCAACAATGCATCATCCATGCGCGAGAAGAAGGCTTCAACAACATTTCAATAGATCTCATCTTCGCACTGCCCGGAAGAACGATCGACTGGCTGCAGGCTAACATTCAGAAAGCCCTGAAGCTTGATCCTGAACATATCTCCTGTTATGGACTCACCGTTGAATCACGAACAGTGCTCGCATCCCAGGTTAAAAAAGGAATTGTTACTCCGGCCTCAGACAGCGACTTTACACAGCAGTATTCATTGCTGATGAACATGCTGCGTGACAATGGCTACGAGCATTATGAGATCTCGAATTTCGCTAAGCCGGGGTATCTTTCTAAACACAATACATCTTACTGGAAAGGTGAAAGCTATCTTGGCCTTGGACCAAGTGCCCATTCATTCAATCAGGAATCAAGGCAGTGGAACATTCGGAATAATCATCAATATGTGAAAGCCCTGAATGAGGGTGGTGACTATTTCGAAACAGAAGAGCTCACCATCGGCGATAAAATCAACGAATACATTTTAACGAGCCTGCGTACATGCTGGGGAACTGATCTTCAGGTGCTTCTACGGCTTTCAGGAGATCTTTTTGATGAGATTATGTCTGAAGCAAACAGGCACCTCGAAGAAGGACGGCTTATGATCTCAGAAAACAAGTTACTTTTAACTGAAAATGGAAAATTCCTTTGTGACAGGATCACTTCAGATTTATTTGTAACCAATGTTCGCACACATAACACATAGATCAAAAGCTTACAAAGCCGATATCTCCAAGCCATTCGATATTTCAATACCTCTTCGCGCCGGAATCATGAATGTAAACGCATGGTGGGCGAAGCCGGTAACGATTGAACCTGTGCGCATGGGTGATTGGGTGGGTGACGTGAAGCAGGGCGGATCTGTCAACTTCAGGGATGTATCATTCAACCCGCATGGCAATGGAACGCACACAGAATGTGTTGGACACATCAGCCGTGAAGAGTTTACAATAAATCAGTGTCTCAAATCTTTCTTTTTTATTGCTGAGGTGATCACGGTCCTTCCGGCTGTAATTGGTGAAGATCAAGTGATCACAAGAGAAATGCTCCTGCCTTTTTTCGAAACCGGGAATGTTGAAGCTGTAGTCATCAGGACCTTGTCCAATCCTCCTGACAAGATCAATTATCAATACTCAGGAACGAACCCTCCTTACATCGATGTCGATGCGATCGCTTACCTGCTTGAAAAAGGAATTGATCACATCCTCATTGATACACCATCAGTTGACAGGGAACAGGATGAAGGAAAACTGGCCGCGCATCATCTTTTCTGGAATTACCCGGAAAAGCCTGCAATGCACAGGACCATTACAGAGCTCATTTATGTGCCAAACACCGTGCTTGACGGATTGTACTTGCTTAACCTGCAGATTGCAAGCTTTGAGAACGATGCAAGTCCCAGCAAGCCAGTGTTGTATCGCCTGATCCCTGCATGATGGGATTTTTTTTAATTTTAACTGATAAGCCCTTATGGTTGCACATAGTCATCACCTCGATAAAATTGATCTGAAGATCCTACGTACGCTCCAGGACAATGGAAGGATCACAAACCTCCAGCTGTCATCGGAGATTGGATTATCACCTGCGCCTACCCTGGAGCGGGTGAAGAAGCTGGAGCAGGCGGGTTACATTAAAAGCTATCATGCCTTCGTGGATGATAAAATGCTGGGCATTGGGATCAAAGCATTTATACAGATTTCGCTGACAAGGCAGATCTCCAATGCAATCGAAAATTTCCGTTCACAGATTGCCAACATCCCTGAGATCGTAGAATGTTACCAGGTGACAGGAGATGCTGATTATTTTATGAAAGCGATGGTGAAAGACATTTCAGCATTTGAAAGACTGATCGCCCAGAAGCTTAGTAAGATCGAAGAGATCGGTCAGATGAAAACCATGGTCATCTTATCAAAAGTAAAAGACAGTAAAGTTGTTCCGGCCGATTACGACGGGAAGGAAATTTAATATCACGCACCTTGCCGTATGAAGAATGAATTTATGAAATCGCTGGTAAGGTATTTTTTCCAGGGACTCCTGATCCTTGCACCGATCACCATCACACTCTACCTGATTGTTTTTATGGTCGGAAAGATCGGTTCATGGCTCGACCTGTTTGGATTCACTGTACACCCTTACATCGACCCGCTGATTGGCTTCATTGCTGCCATGATCATCATTATCCTCATCGGAATGATCGGATCCACCATCGTTGCGCGGCCTTTCCTGCTGATGCTGGAGAGGTTCGTGGAGAAAGCACCTTTGATCAAAACGGTTTATTCATCCGTGAAAGACATGCTTTCCGCATTCGTTGGAAATAAACGTCGATTTAATAAGCCGGTGATGGTGCTGACGAATAAGGAGGCCGGAATCTATAAGCTTGGCTTTATGACTCAATCCGACCTGAATGAACTGGGTATTGCAGAAAACAAAGTTGCTGTTTATCTTCCCTATTCTTATGCGTTCAGTGGTATGCTTATCATTGTATCAGCAGATAATGTCACTCCGGTCTCAGCCTCCGCCGCGGATGTTATGAAATTCATTATTTCAGGAGGTGTAACCGAAATCGAATAACTATGAAAAAAGTACTTTTTGCCGGACTGGTTCTACTCTTATCTGGTAACGCATTTGCTCAAAAGATCAAAGTTTCAGAATCTAACGAAAAGATCGGCGGTGGCTCTCACAATGCCCTGGTGGTGTCCATTTATGAGTCTTCACAGGAAGCAATTGAAAAAGAATGGAGATCGCTGATGAAGGATTATGATGCGAAAGTGTCAACCAAAGATGGAGTGTTCGCAGACAATGCATTGATCAAAGCGATGGGAGCAAATACTGTGGATGTTTACGCCCGCACTGAAAAAGGAAAAGAGAATGAAGTGAAGCTGATCGTTGCCTTTGATCTTGGAGGGGCCTACCTGTCCTCATCACAGCATTCCCAGCAGTACAGTGTTGCCAAGGATATTGTAGAGAAATTCGCCCGTAAAATGACGAAAGAGTCGATCGAAGACCAGCTGAAAGCTGAAACGAAGATCCTCAATAAGCTGATCAGCCAGGAGAAGGATCTTGTTTCAGATCAGGAAAACCTTGCGAATGATATCAAGGACTGGAAGGCGAAGATCAAAAAGGCAGAAGAAGATATCGTAAAGAAAAAAGCCGATCAGGAAAAAAAGAAAGTTGAGATCGCTACCCAGCAAAAAGTCATTGACGGTGTAATGGCAAAGCAAAAAGGGGTTGAATAACAAACCTCGGCCTATATATACCTCTTCTCCTTTTCCTGCGTTATAAACCTTATCTGTCATTTGGTCTGTGCTCCGAAAAGGATTATACCTCATACTTATATTCTTTCTGGCTGCACTTACCGGCTGGACGCAGGCACTTTCAACGCTCGTCAGGAAACCATTTGTAATTCTGGCTGATACGCTGGTCTATGATTCATTGCCTACCGCTGCGAATTCACTGAAAGCTTATCATAAGAGTCGTCTTGTTGATACTTCTTTCTATGCAGTCAACCCGCTGCGATCCGTCATAGTTTTAAAGTCTGGTGCTTTTACACAAGGAGATACGTTGTGGCTGACTTACAGACGCCTTCCTGTTTCCCTGGCAACTCCCTACTTTAACAAGGACATCCTGAAGATGGAAGCTTCAGAAGTATCCAGGAACAATCCGTTTTCTTTTGTACCGGGGCTTAAAACCGATGATCCGTTCAACACAAAGGGACTAAATAAAAACGGCAGCATTTCACGCGGATTAAGCTTTGGAAATAACCAGGATCTCGTTGTCAATTCAAATCTCAACCTGCAGCTTTCAGGAAACCTCACGGATGATATTGAAGTGCTTGCGGCCATCAGCGACAACAACATTCCATTCCAGGCAGAAGGAAACACACAGCAGCTCCAGGAGTTTGACAAAGTGTTCATACAGCTTACTAAAGAACGTTATAAGCTGATCGCTGGAGATTTTGTGCTCTCAAGACCTCCTTCCTATTTTTTAAACTACCTGAAGAAATCCCAGGGAGCATCCTTCAGTGCATACATCACTCCGGAACAAAGTAAACGGCAACATCAGGTTTCTGTAAGCGCGGGCGTATCGAAAGGAAAATTCGCGCGGAACCGGATTCAGGGAATTGAAGGGAACCAGGGACCGTATCGCCTTACGGGTGCAGACAATGAACTGTTCATCATTATTCTTTCAGGAACTGAACGGGTATATATCGATGGTGTGCTGATGAAGCGTGGTCAGGAATATGATTACACGATAGATTATAACACAGCTGAGATCCGGTTCACCACCAGGCAGCTTATCACAAAAGATAAGAGGATCGTGGTTGAATTCGATTATTCTGAAAGGTCATACAGCAGGTCGCTGATCCAGGTCGGAGATCAGTACACTACCGAAAGACTGAATTTCACATTCAATGTTTTCTCCGAGCAGGATAACAGGAACAAGCCTCTGTTACAGGAATTGAGGGAAGATGAGAAGCAGCTTCTGAGGGAAGTGGGAGACAGCCTCCAGGAAGCTCTCGCATTGAACATCGATACAGTTGAATTTTCAGGATCAGAAGTGTTGTACATGCAGCGCGATACGCTGATAAATAATCTTCTTTATGAACGCGTATTCGTGTATTCTACAAACCCTGAGCTTGCACAATACAGACTCGGATTCAGCAATGTCGGGCAGGGCAGAGGTAACTACAGACAGGTAGCTTCAGCAGCAAACGGAAAAGTGTTTGAATGGATTGCTCCGGTGGACGGCATACGACAGGGAGCTTACGAACCTGTTCGACTTTTGATCACACCCAAAAAAAAGCAGATGGTCACTTCATCTGTTGAATATCGTTTCAATCATGGACTGAAAGCCGGAGTGGAAGCGGCGTTGTCGAATAATGACCTGAATGCCTTTTCTTCACTGCACAGTTCGAACGACATTGGAAATGCAACAAAGCTGTTCATTGAGAAGTTCTCACGCATCGATTCATCAAGATTTCTTGTTACAGGCGCGAACTATGAGCGTGTGGACAGATACTTCAGCCCTTTCGACCGGTTCAGGAATGTTGAATTTGATCGAGACTGGAATCTTCCCGTAAATGCGGCATTTCACGACAACCAGCATCTTTCAGCCGCTCATGCAACTTTTCGGAACAGGAAAGGATCAGAGGTTGGCTATCGGTTCAATTCATTCATTGTTGAGAACCAATTGTATGAAGGTTACAGGAATATCCTCACGGCAAACATCAACGGAAGGGTCATCGACTTCTCAGGTAACGCGAGTTATCTCAATTCATCTTCATCTTCTGCAAACACCGATTTTTTAAGAGCCTATGGAGTGCTTTCGAAAAAGATCAAAAAAGTGCGCGTTGGTGCAGGTGAAAATTTTGAACGGAATAGATTCTCCCTGCCAGGCAATGACTCTCTGCAGCAGGCGAGCTTTATGTTTGCGGAAAGCTATGTGTTTATTGCAGATGAAGACAGCAGTGAAAAGCGATACGAATTTAAGTACTTGCATCGTGATGACTTTTTGCCGTTACATACGGGATTAAAAAAAGCGACAGCTGCAGAGAATTTTTCCGGGTTTGCTGAAGTCTTTAAAACGGAAAGCGCTGCACTTCGAATTTCCGGAACGTACAGAAAGCTTAACATCACGGATAGTTTGCTGGCACTGAAAAGACCTGACGAAACAATTCTTGGAAGAACAGAATTTAACCAGCGTCTCTTTAAAGGAATTCTTACCACTACGTTGTTTTATGAGGCAGGATCAGGCCTGGAATCAAAGAAGCAGTTTTCCTATGTTGAAGTGGCTGCCGGATTAGGTTACTATACCTGGAAAGATTACAATGAAAATGGGGTAAAGGAATTGAATGAATTTGAAGTGGCTGTGTTCAGAGATGAAGCCAGATTTATTCGGGTTTATATTCCAACGACTGAATTCATTAAAGTGTACAACAATGCCTTTAGTGGCGCTTTCAATCTGAATTTCGCAAAGTGGCGTGATACAAAAGGACTAAAGAAAGTGATGTCTTATTTTTCAGATCAGACATCCTACAGGATCGATAAAAAAACAAACGCGACCAGGATAGAAGACGCATTCAACCCGTTCGTGAGCACTGAAAATGAACCCATGCTGGTTACACTGGCATCATCATTCAGGAATATCGCTTACTTCAATCGGTCAGGGCAGGTATTCTCAGCTGATCATACCTTCCAGGAAACAAGGAGCAGGACACTCCTGGTGAACGGATTTGAAAACCGCACCAATTTACACCATGACCTGCATATCAGGATCGGAATCAACAGAACATTTTCATTTGAGAACGATGCGATATTATCCAGGCGGACAAATAGTTCAGCATTCTTTTCAAACCGGGATTTTCAGATCATCAGCGAGGAACTTGTACCCAAGTTTGTCATTCAGCCCGGCACAACGTTCAGGCTTAGCTTTTCATACAGGTACGCAGAAAAGGAAAACCTTATCGGTGACCGGGAAACAGCGTTTATCAACAAAGCCGGAGCAGATTTGAGGTACAATGTGGCTTCGAAAGGAAGCATATCAGCCAGCATCAACGTGATCGACATGAATTACAACGCAAGTTCAAATACCCCCGTGGCTTTTGAAATGCTTGAATCGCTCAAGGCAGGAAGAAACTATACGTGGAATACGTCCTGGCAGCGCAATCTTTCTCAGAATCTGCAGCTGAGCATCATGTATGATGGCAGAAGCTCCCCTGAAACCAGGGTGATCCATATCGGATCAGTGCAGGTAAGAGCATTTTTCTAAGCTTTGGCAGGATACCTGCTTAAAATAATAGGCACGCATATCCGTTTTAGATATTGGCATAATATCTGTAAACAGCCGAAAAAATTCAGTAAAAATGATGTCACTTAAAAGCTTTATTCTACCATTATTCCTTATTCCGGGTCTGGTTGACCAGGAACCGAATTTTGCCCAGATGAGGGAACAGAAGAACGAGGCCTTTAAAAAGGGAGAGGTTCTGAAATTTCGTCTTCATTATGGTATTATCGACGCCGGTGTAGCTACACTGGAAGTGAAGGAAGAAGATAAAAAATTCGGAAACCGAAGCGCCTACCATATCGTTGGTACAGGAGAAACAAGAGGAGCATTTGACTGGTTCTTCAAAGTGCGTGACCGTTATGAAACATATATCGACCAGAAATCAATTGCTCCATGGGTGTTTATCCGAAGAGTGGATGAAGGTGGATATAAGATCAATCAGAACTACGTGTTCAATCATTACAAAAGTTCTGTGATCGCTGACGGAAAGCATTTTGATATTCCTGCCTATGCCCAGGATATGCTATCTACATTCTATTATGCCCGCTGCCTTGACTTTTCGAACGCCAAGCCGGGAGAAGTGTTCTCCATGGAAAGCTTTGTCGATAACGAAGTGTATCCTGTTAAGATCAGGTACATGGGTAGGGAAGTGATCACAACGGATCTGGGTACTTTCAAATGCATCAAGTTCAGGCCGGTAGTTCAGAAAGGTCGTGTATTTAAAAAGGAGGAAGATCTGAATGTATGGATCACGGATGACAAGAACCATATTCCAATCCGTGCGCAGGCTGAGATCCTTGTTGGCTCCATCAAAATGGATCTTACAGATTACAAGAACCTTCAGAATCCGATCTCGAGGATCAAATAAGGTTGCGCAGCCTTGTATCGTGGCATGTCTATTTATATAGATTTGCAATACAAGCACGCGAACCATGGAGTTGAAACCCGAGATCATTGAAAGGATCAAAAAGCTAGACGAAAAATTCCAGGCCATGGGGCAGGATCTGACATCCTACCTCGATGGCCTTTTATATTCAGATTACCTCACATACTGGGATTACATTCACCTGGATACCCTACTTTCACTGCAGAATCCAAAGACACGTTTCCCCGATGAAAAGATCTTCATCATCTATCATCAGGTCACCGAGCTGCTGTTCAAACTTTCTCTTCATGAGTATGAACAGATCGGAAATAATCCATCGCTGACCCCTGAGTTCTTTCTGGCACGAGTAAGAAGGATCAACATGTATTTCCAGACCCTGATCAAATCGTTTGACATCATGGTGGATGGAATGGAAACCGGGCAATTCCTGAAGTTCAGAATGTCGCTGCTTCCTGCAAGTGGATTTCAGTCGGCACAATACCGTAAGATCGAGATCTGCTCAACAACGTTTAACAACCTTCTTGTGAAGGAGGCTAAAGGAGTTCAATCAGGAGAGGTAACACCAACATTTATTGAGAACAACTTCGATAAGATCTACTGGAAGATGGGAGCTACAGAGCTTGCCACGGGTAAGAAAACGCTTACGCTCAGGCAGTTTGAAGAAAAGTATGCAGATGAGCTGATCGAACTTGCCAATGAATACATCCATAAAAATCTACTGGTTCTTTTCCGTTCGCTTGATCCATCCCATGCAAAGCATGCTGAAATTACCAGAGAATTAAAAGACCTTGATATTCACGTTAACATTAACTGGCCACTGTCGCATTATAAGTCTGCAGTACGTTATCTCCAGAAAGATCCAGAAGACATTGCAGCGACAGGCGGAACCAACTGGCAGAAATACCTCCCGCCACGTTTTCAGAGAAGGATCTTCTTTCCGGAGCTGTGGTCAGAAGATGAATTGAATGACTGGGGAAAGGGCTGGGTAAAGACCAATGTTTTCGGTATTCAGCCATAATAGCCTCTTTCCGGGGATTTTATTAAATTTACTTTTTTACGAATTGCATGAAAGACCTGGTAGCGACATTTTCTGATCAGTTAACTAAAGCTTTTGAAATAGCTCAGGCCTATAAGCCTGCATTCAAGCCCGGATCATTCCGGAATGTATTCATCTCCGGCCTTGGTGGCTCGGGTATTGGCGGATCCATCGTTTCAGAGTTCGCTGCCATGTCATCACCCATCCCGGTGGTTGTTGGCAAAGGCTATTTCATCCCTGCATTCGTCGGACCTGAAACACTCGTGATCATCTCATCTTACTCAGGTGATACGGAAGAAACAGTGAATGCGCTTCAGCTTGCATTGGAAGCAGGTGCAAAACCTGTTTGTGTTTCATCAGGAGGCAAGGTAGCAGCCATCGCAAAAGAAAAAGAACTGGATCTTATCACGATCCCTGGTGGTATGCCTCCACGTGCATGCCTTGGATATTCTCTCACGCAGCTTATCAATATTTTCGTGAAAGCAGGCCTGATGAATGTTTCAGCGCTTGAAGAATTAAAGGCTGCGAACACATTGCTCATTGACAGAGAAGAAGACATTAAATCAAAGGCCCGTGAATACACGGCGTTCATTGATCATAAAATGCCGGTGATCTACGCGACAACATACTATGAAGGTGTAGCCATCAGGTTCAGGCAGCAACTGAATGAAAATTCCAAGATCCTCTGCTGGCATCATGTGTTTCCGGAAATGAATCACAATGAGCTTGTCGGATGGACCACAAAATCAGATGACATTGCAGTGATTATCCTTCGTGATCCACAGGAATACAAAAGAAATCAGTTCAGAATCGAGATCAGTAAAGAAGTTTTTTCAAAATACACTTCCAACATCCTTGAGATCTACGCTGAAGGGAATTCACACATCGAACGTGCGGTTTACCTCATTCATCTTTGTGACTGGATCTCATGCTATCTGGCGGATTTCAGGAACGTGAATGCTGTCGATATCCAGGTGATCAATCACCTTAAATCTGAACTCTCCAAGGTAGAATGAAAAAAGTCATTCTCAGAGATCTTGGTTTAATAGATTACAAGCAGGCATGGGATTACCAGGAGAAGATTTTTTCTTCAGTCATTGAAAGAAAAAAAACACCTGAGATCGAATCACCTGAGGGATACCTGCTTTTCTGCGAGCACCCGCATGTTTACACCCTTGGCAAAAGCGGCACTGAAGATCATTTACTCGTTAAAGGCGATGCGCTTGAGCAAAAGAACGCCACATTTTATAAGATCAACAGAGGCGGTGACATTACTTACCATGGCCCGGGACAGGTGGTCGGATATCCGATCCTTGACCTTGATCGTTTTTTCACAGACATCCACAAATACCTGCGTTTTCTTGAAGAGATGGTCATTCTTACACTTGCTGATTATGGTATCCAGTCAGGTAGGATCAATGGACTCACAGGTGTCTGGATCGATCATGAAAATCCGGCCGTAGCAAGAAAGATCTGCGCAATGGGTGTAAGAACCAGCCGCTGGGTAACCATGCATGGCTTTGCGTTTAATATCAATACAGACCTTTCCTATTTTGGAAATATCATCCCCTGCGGAATTACCGACAAAGCGGTCACATCACTCAATGCAGAGCTGGGAAGAGACATCCCGCTTGATGAGGTCAGGGAAAAACTAAAGCATCATTTTTGTAAACTGTTCGAAGCAACACTCGTAGAAGAACCAGTTTCGGCTTTATGAAAAAATTCAGGAAATTCCTTTTCTGGTTTATAAGCATTGTATTATTCATTGTTCTGCTCGCTGTCCTTACTGGCAATGGCCATCTAGGTAAAGGACTTGCGAATACTTACCTCAAGGGACGATCAGGGCCATCGATCGATGAGTACCGGATCTTTCCCAATCGTGTAGTTGAAAAAGGACTTACACAGCCCTGGCCACTTTCTTCCCAATACAATAAAAAAGCACTTCCAAATGAACTTGCCGAGAAGTTTGAACTTTATGAAACGATCGCATTTGTCGTAATCAAAAATGACAGCCTGCTTCATGAAGAATATTGGGATGGTTACTCTGACACATCACATACGAATTCATTCTCCATGGCAAAGTCGATTGTCGGTGTGCTTACAGGTATTGCATTGAAAGAAGGCAAGATCAAAAGCCTTGACGATCCGGTTTCCAATTACCTGCCTGATTTTGCTGAAGGAGATAAACAGAATGTAACGGTAAGACATCTTCTTACCATGAGTTCAGGAATCAACTTTGACGAGGATTATGTGAGCCCGTTCGCATACCCTGCAAAAGCGTATTATGGAAATGACCTCGTGAAGCTGAGTACGAAGTACAAAGTAACTGAAGAGCCTGGGAAAGTATTCAGATACCTGAGCGGGAATACTGCGTTGCTGTCGTTTGTTGTTGAGAAAGCCACTGGAATGACACTCAGCGAGTATGCTTCTGAAAAGCTGTGGAAGCCGATAGGTGCATCTGAGGATGCCTACTGGAGCCTCGATCATGAGAATGGTGTCGAAAAAGCATATTGCTGCTTTAATTCAAATGCGAAGGATTTTGCCAGGCTCGGGCAGTTATATCTTGACTATGGAAAATGGAATGGTTATCCTATCCTCGACTCATCTTATGTGAGCGAATCAATACGTCCTGCAGAACTGCTTGATGAGGAAGGAAGGAAGAATGAATCCTATGGATATAGCTGGTGGGTGATGAATGACAAGGGAGGAGGGCACATTGGCTACGCGAGAGGCATTCTTGGCCAGTATATCTTTGTGATACCTTCGATGGACATGGTTGTTGTCAGGCTTGGCAAAAAGCGCGACCAGGAAAGGGTTGCAGATCATCCGAAAGATGCGTTTATTTATCTTGATGCAGCACAGTACCTTGTAAAATGATAAAAGATATTCCAACATACACGGTAGAGGATATCGCGATCGCGGTAGTAAAAGAACTTGATGAACATGATGAAACGGCGTGGAATGTTTACATGCTAAACCTGAAGGACAATGAGATCGAAGGGGTGCTCGTCACTTCCAATGGCTATGGTGAGCTGAACGGGGAGAAGGTGAAGACATCAACACTCCGGCATTTTCTTGATAAAATTCCTCCGAAAGGTTTTTCTAAAGTGGAGCCGATCATGGAAACTGTTTTCGGCCTTTCTAATGAATACTGGGTAAGCTTTTTTGAGAACAATGTGATGTATGATAAACGATACATCTTTCTCGCTGAAAGTATCTGCGAAGAAAATTTAATCAACATCCCCCTGATCAATAAAAAGGGTGTGATGATCAAGTAACAACCTTCCTGAAATGCTTATCAATCGTTTAAGCATTCAAGTTTAATCTGCGTGCTATAGTTTCACTTCAAAAAATGTGAAATGTATCCACGCCCTTCAGAAATCCTGTTCATCGATATTGAAACCGTTCCGCAGTATCCTGGTTTCGCCCAGGTACCATTACCTGTTCGCTATGAGTGGGAGAAAAAATGTGTCTACCTCGGAAAGTCTTTAGCTGCCGAACCATCGGAGCTGTATCAGAAAGCCGGTATCTATGCAGAGTTTGGAAAGATCATATGCATCTCTGCAGTATGGTTTGAAAAGCAGGAGCTGGAAAGCCACACATTCTGCACGCATGATGAAGTAAATCTTCTCGAAGAGTTTAAATCATTCACTGAGGCTTTTTTCAGGAAGGGCAGCCGCAGACTTTGTGCGCATAACGGGAAGGAGTTTGATTTTCCTTATATCGGAAGAAGAATGCTGATCAACGGCATTGAGCTTCCAGAGCCATTCAGGATCGCTGGAAAAAAGCCATGGGAAATTCCGCACCTGGACACGATGGAGCTTTGGAAATTCGGAGATTATAAAAATTACACCTCGCTTAATCTGCTGGCATCTGTCTTTGGATTGCCATCTCCAAAGCAGGATATCGATGGTTCCATGGTTGGAAAGGTCTATTGGGAAACAGGTGATCTCCACCGAATTGCCACTTATTGCCAGCAGGATGCAGAAACAGTTGCACGTTTATACCTGCGCCTGGCCTCTACGGGGCCTGAAAAGCTATCCTTGTAAGCAAAGAGGATGAATTCGTCTTAAATATCGGGCCGCTTGTCGTTTCCCGGGGCTTCCTGAAGCTTAAAATATTGGATTATAGGACATTTAAAGGTAACTTTAAAATTCTCTATACTTCTGAAAGTAGATTAATGGAAAAAATCCCCCTGTTAGAAGTACGTAATCTCTCAACGGAGTTTCGTACAGAAGATGAAACAGTAAAAGCTGTTAATGATATTTCCTTCACCCTGCATAAAGGTGAAACTGTTGGAATTGTTGGTGAATCAGGTAGTGGAAAATCGGTGACTTCATTATCCGTAATGCGATTGATCCCAAACCCTCCGGGAAAGATCACAGCAGGTGAAATGATCTATCATAGCCCAAGCAAAGGACCGGTGGACCTTGTTACGCTTGGTGAAAAAGAAATGAGAGAACTCCGTGGTAATGAGATCGCGATGATCTTCCAGGAGCCTATGACCTCTCTGAATCCGGTATTTACCTGCGGAAACCAGGTAATGGAAGCGATCATGCTTCATCAAAAAGTTTCCAAGCACGAAGCAAAAGAAAGAACAATTCAGCTTTTCAAGGAAGTTCAGCTTCCTCGTCCTGAAGCGATCTTCGATACATACCCACATCAGATCTCCGGTGGACAAAAGCAAAGGGTAATGATCGCGATGGCGATGTCTTGCAACCCATCCATCCTGATTGCTGATGAACCAACAACAGCACTCGATGTGACGGTTCAGAAAACCATCCTCGACCTGATGCGAAATCTTCAGGAGCAGCATGATATGGGAATCATGTTCATCACACACGATCTCGGTGTTATTGCAGAGCTTGCTGACAAAGTGGTGGTGATGTACAAAGGAAAGATCGTTGAGCAGGGTACTGTATGGGATATCTTTACAAATCCTCAGCACCCTTATACCAAAGGCCTCCTGGCTTGCCGTCCTCCATTGAATAAGAGACTTCACTGGCTTCCTACTGTTTCTGACTTCATGAAGACAGATGACAAAGGTGTGATGACAGAAAGTGAAAGTTCAGTGCAGGAAGTTGTTGACAAGCTGATCATTACCGGTGATGAGCGTAAGGAAAGACATGCTGAGCTTTATGCAAGACAGCCGATCCTGAATTTGAAAAACATTCAGACGTATTTCCCGATCCGTAAAGGCTTATTCGGAAAATCAACCGAGTATGTGAAAGCGGTTGATGATGTAACGTTTGATGTTTATCCTGGTGAAACACTAGGACTGGTGGGTGAATCCGGATGTGGTAAAACAACACTGGGAAGAACGATCCTAAGACTTGTGGAACCTACAGGAGGAAGCATCTTCTTTAAGGGAAAAGATATCACACATCTCCCATCTAAAGAACTAAGAGAACTAAGAAAAGATATTCAGATCATTTTCCAGGATCCGTATTCATCGCTGAACCCAAGGATCACTATTGGTGAGGCCATCATGGAACCGATGAAAGTGCATGGTATCCTTGAAGATGACAAGGCACGCAAGGCCAGGGTGGTTGAGCTTCTTCACAGGGTGAACATGAATGAGAACCATTTCTACCGTTACCCGCATGAATTCTCAGGTGGACAGAGGCAAAGGATCTGCATTGCCCGGGCATTGGCATTAAGGCCGCAATTCATCATCTGTGACGAATCTGTTTCCGCTCTCGACGTTTCAGTTCAGGCACAGGTTCTCAACCTCCTGAATGAACTGCGTAAGGAGTTTAACTTCACGTACATCTTTATCTCTCATGACCTTTCCGTTGTGAAATTCATGTCTGACCGTATGGTGGTCATGAATAAAGGAAAGATCGAAGAAATGGGTGATGCGGATCAGATCTACCTGGATCCGAAAACAGATTACACACGCAAGCTGATCAGCTCAATTCCTAAAGGACAGGCCGATGATATCAAAGCATCGATGGACCGGAAAATTGAGAGACAGCGTCAGATGATCTAACCTTTTTCATTCATTCATATAGCCTTAATCCGGTACAATAGTTCCCTGGATTCTTTCGGCGACCTTAGAATGCGATTTCTGAGGATGTTTGATCGTATTGCATTTGAATGGAACTGCGCAGCCCCTATTACTTCAAGATTAATTAGAAGGTGTACAGATCATCGAGACTATCGACTTCACATCTTCTTCGCTAAGTGGCTTGTTCAGGTATTTTATCACCCGTTTATTCTGTTGTGCAAGCTTTACATCTTCGGGATCATGAGATGAAGTAAGAATGACAAACTTCATTTCGTCTTTGAACGCATCATCAAATTTTTCAAATTCATTCAGGAATTGAAAGCCATTCATTAAAGGCATGTTCAGATCAAGAAAAACGATCTGAGGCATGCTCGTTCGCATAAAGGAAATGTTCCGCTGAAGGTTCTCCAAAAACTCGATCGCGCTTTGTCCGCTCTTGAAAACATGAACATAGCTGATGCCGACTGCTTTGATAATATTCTCATTGATGAAGTTGTCGATCTCAGCATCATCAATTAATAAAACACATGTATGTTCTTTCACCATTTTACCTTAAAAATAAATTTTTAAACGGCTCATGAGTGAACAATTTATGCAGGATATTTAAGCTGAAGCAGTTGGTATGCATGAAGAACGCAAAACATGTCTCTAGCTTTGTATCTCCAGGCTTCGTGTTTCCTGCTGCTTTTATTCGAATCATTTTCACCAGAATGTTGGCACGTTCCTTATCACATTCTTCAAGTTCTGATTCCCTGATCTTTCTGTTCACACTGCTGATGATGGCATCCAGAGAAACCTCTTTATCTAGCACAAGTGAAAGGATCATAAAAAAGCACTTTATTTCAATCTCAAGAACAGGCATGCCTTTAAATGAAACAGAGTTGAAAAGGATCTTTGCACAATGATATGCCATAGAATAATCTTCCCTGACCAAATAGGCCATCATGTTATACCTTAATATCGCTACATATGGCAATGCATCTTCCTGCTCTTTACCAATGATGTTATCAATATCAATGTCAAATACAGGCAGATGCTCTTTTTTCCTGATTGCGTAAGCTATCCGTTGATCAAGGTATGGGATGATGCAAACGATGTTCGAAAAATTCACAAGCTCAACAGTGTCGTTGACGGAATTCAAAAGATGTTCAGAAGCATGATGAAAGAGCCCGCTTTTACAGAAAAAAACAAACAGCAACGAATCAATCGCTTTTGAGTAGTACACAGTAAATACATTTCCAGGTAGCTTGTTGATAATCTCTTTTGTTTCTTTCAGCAGACTATCTACATTGATCTCATCAATGCCATCCGTGTCGGGCAGGTGAACTACGATCGATGCGCGGATCAGGTTCTGAAACAGTCTGAAACGCGGTGATTCATTTAGCCGGGCTATCTGCTCAATCTCCTGCTTGTAGATCGAAAGATTCCGGATCAGCGATTTATTGCCTGAGAGGTAATATTTGCCAAGAACCTGGGTATAGCCATATATCTCTTCTTCCGCCTTGTTCAGCGCCAGCTGAAATGCAACACTCCTGTTATAAAGCTTTGAATAGTGGTAATATTTTGATGTGTTGAAATAAAGCTTTTTCTGAGCTCCATGGATGACTGTGAGATACTCAGGAAGATCGAGCTCCCTCATCTCTTTCTCAAGACCTTCAAGTATTGTAATGGCAAGATCACGGTCAACCTTAAAAATAAGATCCGGAATATTGATTGCCTGGATGAAGAGTGAATCCGTAGTGACTTCGCCGGTATTGATGAGGTGCTTCTGCAGCTTTTCATACAAACGGCTTTTCAGGACATTAAAAGCGTTTTTGCTGACCTGTAGTTTTTCATGGAGATTTGAGTCAGCTTCACCGCTTCGGTAATATGAAAGTAAATCGGCAAACTTATGCGCTCTTGTACTCTCAAGGGAATTCTTAAGCAGACAATAATCTTCTTCATTAAGGATCCTGATGACTTTTTCAATGGCTAGCATAGCGTGGATTTTTTTAACGGAATTTGCATTGATCCGCTTCAATAATTATGTAATTATGAAACCAAAGCTAACGATATAATATTGCCTTGAAATTCCTCATTCACACCAAGTTGCAATAGAAAACTGAACCTGGTGCGGGTTCGTAGTAGTTAACGTTTTTTGTGTCATCTAAATTACATAGGATGAGGTATGTCAGGTAGCGCAATTTGGGTGGTTTATCGATAATTTCGACCATTTAAAAGGATCTTGCCACGAACACCCGTTAAAAGAGGGCTTAAATATTACATCTGTAAATGATACTCATGATTTTTGTATGTCTGCAGGATGTCACATTGGTAACTTTATAGTCGTAATGTCAACACATCCTTCTTCATGAGCGACTTTCCTCAGGTTTGTATAAAGGGAGATAACCCTGAAAAGAGAAAAGGCATCATCAATGTACTGCGCAACACACAGATCTGCGAAAAGTCTGAAATCAATGAACACCCGTTTGCTGATGGATTACAAATCATCATGCACGCCAGGTACCCGGAGTTAAACGAACATGGAATATTATATATTCTTGAAGATCAGTCGTTCTCTGCCAACTTTATGGATTCCGAGGCTGAATGGCTCCTGGAGTCTGAAGTGAACCACATCTCCCTTGAACGAGCGATCAGGTCAGTGCTTCGTAGGATGAACCAGGTCGTGAATCACCATCATTCGGATGAAGTCACCAAGCTCCTTTCAGCTATCCAGGACTATGGTGACAAGCACCTGATTGAAAATGAAATAAGTCTTCACCGGAGAGCCGGTCATTTTTCCTACGAATCAGCATTTGAACTTCTCAGTGAACAAGACGATCTAAAATCAATCGTAAACCAGCGGATTTCTTCCAGTGAAGCCTTGTTCGAAGCGATTGTGACGAATAGTCTGCATGTCGTTCAGCTCATCGATCCTCATGGAACCATCCTCTATACAAGCCCATCAGTGAAAATGGTCCTTGGCTTTTCGAGCTTCGAAATGGATACAAACAACCTGTGTTCTTTCATTCACCCGGAAGACCAGGAGCAATTCCGTGTGCTTTTAAAAAATCTTTCTTCTTATCGCACATCTTCGCCGTTGCTGTTAAGGATACTTAATCATAAAAAGTTATGGGTGTGGATGGAGATGCAGTTTGTGAACCTGCTTCATGACAAGGCGGTGAATTCGATCGTTGCTAACTACCGCGACATCACCGGGAGGATCGACGCAGAAGCAAAATTGAAGTCAAGCAACAATGAGCTTCAGACTTTCATTTATAAAGCGTCTCATGATCTTCGTGGTCCGCTGGCATCGATCATCGGACTCACAAGGATCGGTAAATCATCAACCGACCATTCCCGGATCGGACACATCATGTCAATGATCGAAACTTCTGCCAACAAGCTGGACAGTGCACTGATGAAGCTCGTTCAAAGCATGACGATCAGGGACGCCAAACGATTTCATGATGTGATCGATTTTGAAGAAATCATCCAGGAAGCTTTGAATAAATATGAATACTATCCTGGCTTTACGCGATTAAGGGTAACGGTCGTGGTCAATAAGAACTATGAGCTCATCTCCAACCGGCTCATCCTTCAGTCGATCGTCCAGAACCTGATCGAGAATGCCATTAAATACCAGAATCCTCATGCTGAATCATTCCTGCATATACAGGTTGGCGGGACACCGAATGAAACTATTCTGGTATTTGAAGACAATGGCATCGGGATAGAGAGATCTATCCAGGAAAAAATATTTGAAATGTATTTCAGGGGAACTCAGAAATCCAATGGTTCAGGTCTCGGATTGTACCTGGTAAAAACCGGCGTAGATAAGCTTGGTGGAAATATTACGGTGCTGAGTGAGGTTGGAATTGGTTCAACGTTTATCCTGACGCTACCTGCGAATCAGCAGGAGGTTGTGACGAGCTGAAATCATCACCTGGATTGTGATTCATATCCTGAATCAATCCTGAGGTCCTTCCCTAAAGCAGCCTGAACAGCAAGTTCGTCACATCGTTCATTGTATGGATTGCTTGAATGACCTTTTACCCAGACGAACTTCACGTTGTGCTTTGGATAGATCATAAGAAACCGCGACCACAGATCCGGATTTTTGACTTTATCAAAACCCTTTTTCATCCACCCATAGATCCACTTCTTCTCAACGGAATCAACAACATATTTCGAGTCAGAATAGATTGTCACATCACAGCCTGGTTTCTTCAAAGCTTCCAGTCCTTTTATGACAGCAAGCAGCTCCATGCGGTTGTTCGTTGTAAGCCTGAAGCCTTCTGATAGCTCTTTCCGGTGAGGCCCGCTCATGAGTATCAGCCCATAGCCACCAGGTCCCGGGTTGCCTCTCGAAGAGCCATCGGTATAGATGATCACCTGGTCTGCCATTTATAATCCTGAATTGGTTCTGAATAATTTCACGGCAATAGCAAGAAGGATTACTCCAAACACTTTTCGAAGAATGTTCACACCTGCAGGTCCCAGAAGATGTTCAAGCCTCTTTACATTTTTAAGAACGATGTAAACAAACACCAGGTTAAGCAGGATCGCGCTGATGATATTCTCTACATGGTATTCAGCCCTTATGGAGAGCAGGGTGGTGAGTGTTCCTGCTCCGGCAATGATCGGGAATGCAATGGGCACAATGGATGCTGTTGCAGCTGATTCATCTTTATAGAACTTGATGCCCAGGATCATTTCCAGAGCAAGAAAGAATAGAATGAAACTGCCTGCAATGGCGAAAGAGCTTATATCGATACCGATCAGTGCAAGGATCGAATTCCCGATAAAGAGGAAGACGATCATGATCAGTCCGCTCACGATCGTTGCTTTTTCAGAATGTATGTGACCAAGCTTTGTTTTAAGATCAACCAGGAGCGGCAATGAGCCAACAATGTCGATCACCGCGAAAAGGATCATGGTGACGCTTGCAATTTCTTTAATGTCGAAGTTTATCATGGCAGTGTGTTGAGGTAATGTTCGATCACTTTCGGATAGCAGGTGTGCTCGAGCCGGTGAATTCTTTCTGAAAGTGTGTCAACGGTATCGTCAGGCTGAACATTGATCTTCTCCTGGAAAAGCACTTTGCCTTCATCGTAATGTTCATTAACCAGGTGTATCGAGATACCGGCTTCAGTTTCCCTGGCATCCAGAACGGCCTTATGCACACGGTTTCCATACATTCCTTTACCCCCATATTTAGGAAGCAGGGATGGATGAATGTTGATGATCCTGTCAGGAAACGCCTGGATGACCAGATCAGGGATCTTCCATAAAAAGCCGGCCAGGACAAGGAGCTTGATGTTCAGCTCCGTGAGGTGGGCAATGAAATCAGTGGATTCAAAAAATGATTTTTCATCTACGATACTGACAGGAACCCTGAGTGCTTTCGCCTTTTCTATGACAGGTGCTGTTCTTTTATTGGAGATGAGAAGGGATACTTTTATATAAGGATGATCTTTAAAATACCTGATAATGTTCTCCGCATTTGTTCCTGAACCCGATGCGAAGATGGCAATATGCTTCATGCGGCGAAGATAAACAGCCTGATCTGTTTGTTGGCCCGAAATGCTTAAAAAGGGAAATCAGACAAGGAAAAAAGGCAGAAGCCAGAATGTGAGTTTTTCCAAAATCCGTGTTTTTGGAGAGAAAACGACAGTTTCATTGCTTACGGAAGCCCGCCAATCCTCATAAATCCTTAAAAGATGAGAATGCTTTGTTTTTCCACCGATAATTTTTTTCTTTGCACCTGATTTAAAAAATCCATAATCCTACTAAAATGTCAGATATTGCATCAAGAGTAAAAGCCATCATCGTTGATAAACTAGGTGTTGATGAGAAAGAAGTAACACCGGAAGCAAGCTTTACCAATGACTTGGGTGCCGATTCACTCGACACAGTTGAATTGATCATGGAATTCGAAAAAGAATTCAACATCGCTATCCCTGATGATCAGGCTGAAAATATCAGCACTGTAGGACAAGCGGTACAGTATATCGAATCTAACGCGAAATAAATCTCTCCCTCTTCAGGAAGGAATAGCTTCATGCAGTTAAAAAGGGTTGTAGTTACGGGCCTGGGTGCAATAACACCTTTAGGAAATAACGTTCAGGAATACTGGAACGGTCTGATCAATGGTGCAAGCGGTGCGAATATTATCACCCGCTTTAATCCGGAGAAATTCAAGACCCGTTTTGCCTGCGAGGTAAAAGGGTATGATGTAAACAATCATTTTGAGCGCAAGGAAGGCCGCAAGCTTGATCTTTATGCACAGTTCGCCATGGTAGCTGCCGAAGAGGCCTATCGTGATGCGGGAATCGATCCTGAAAAGATCGACCTCGACAGGGCAGGTGTGATCTGGGGTTCAGGAATCGGTGGTCTTGATACTTTCCTTACTGAATGTGGAAATTTTGCGAAAGGCGATGGAACTCCTCGCTTTAATCCATTCTTTATTCCAAAAATGATCGCGGATATCGCATCGGGTCATATTTCGATCCGTTACGGTTTCCGCGGTCCTAATTTTACCACGGTTTCTGCCTGCGCTTCTTCAACCAACGCGCTGATCGACAGCTTTAACTACATCCGTTTAGGAAAAGCTGACATCATCATCTCTGGTGGTTCTGAAGCTGCTGTAAACGAAGCCGGTGTCGGTGGCTTCAACGCCATGCACGCGCTTTCTGAAAGAAACGATGATTTTAAAACTGCATCACGCCCGTTTGATGTTGACCGTGATGGTTTTGTCCTGGGTGAAGGTGCAGGTTCTCTGATCCTCGAAGAATACGAACATGCCATGAAGCGTGGAGCAAAAATCTATGCTGAAATGGTCGGTGGCGGTCTTTCTGCAGATGCCCATCATATCACAGCTCCTCACCCTGAAGGTTTGGGCGCTTTGAATGTAATGCGTGGCGCTTTGCAGGATGCTGAAATGAATGCCGATGAAATTGATTACATCAACGTTCATGGTACGTCAACCCCACTGGGTGATATCGCTGAAAGCAAAGCCATCAAGGGCGTTTTCGGTGAACATGCCTATAAGCTGAACATCAGCTCAACGAAATCAATGACCGGTCACCTTCTCGGTGCTGCCGGTGCCATCGAAGCAATCGCATGCATCAAGGCGGTACAGGATGGCATCATCCCTCCAACGATCAACCACTTCACGGATGATCCTGAAATCGATAACAAGCTCAACTTTACATTTAACAAGGCACAAAAACGTGATGTTCGCGCTGCCCTGAGCAATACATTTGGTTTCGGTGGTCATAATGCATCTGTGATCTTCCGTAAGTTCACTGCCTGATTCCTGAATGATCGCTCGAAGATTTTTCGGGACCCATAGCAAAGAAGACAAGCACATCTATTCGGGATTGAGGTCTATTCTTAATTTCCGGCCTGGGAATTTTGAACTCTATAAGCTGGCGCTTCGTCATCGTTCCGCTGCAACGGAAATCCGTGATGGCTTCAGAAACAGCAACGAACGTCTTGAATTCCTCGGTGATGCAATCCTGGGCGCTGTCATTGCTGACCTGCTTTTCAAGAAATACCCCTATAAGGACGAAGGGTTTCTTACCAAGATGAGATCTAAACTGGTAAGCCGGGCACACATTAACCAACTGTCGCAAAAACTGGGGTTAGACAAGCTCATTGAGTTTAATATTGAAGTGGGGAGACCATCAGGTTCAATGAGGGGAGATGCCCTTGAAGCTCTGATTGGCGCTGTGTATATTGATAAGGGATTTAAGAAAGCGGAAAAATTTATCCTGAATCTCTTCCTTGTTCATGTTGACCTTGAAGAGATCCAGAATCGGGACTCCGATTTCAAGAGCCGGCTTGTTGAATGGACACAAAAAGAACGCAAAAGGCTGAATTTCGAAATTGCTTCAGAAGAAGGTAAAGGGTTTAACAAGCTGTACACGATCAATGTTGTTATCGACGAGATGATCTATGGTACAGGAATGGGACATTCAAAAAAAGCTGCGGAACAGGCTGCTGCGGAAAAGGCCTTCCAGCGTATTGAAGAATCCGGTGCATAATGAGTAACTTGCGCTGTGGGAAAATTAAAGCTGCAAGTTGAATATGATTTCGACTTTACGCTACTTGGCATAAGCTGCCATGAGCCTGACTACCGCTTTTGCTGGATGGTAAACAAGGCAACAGGAATGGAATTCGTAAGAGAAGATGACTTCAGCATCCTGTTAAAAGACAAGACATCATCCCACGCTATTTTCACGTGTTTTATTGAAGAGAATTTCTGCACCTATCACCTCATTGCTAACAAAGGAACCGCCGGCCTGCTTATCCCTGAATCACGGAACACCGATTACTTCATGATGATCAAAGGCCCGGTACAGGAAGATGGACTGGCAGAGCTTACCGCACAGATCAAAGACATAAACAAAGTACTCACCGTCTTCACAGTGAATGTGAATGACCTGAAATCAAAATATAATTTACCATTCGAATGAATAACTGGAGTAAAACAAAAATTGTGGCGACCCTGGGGCCTGCATCATCTTCACCAGAGATCCTTGAAGAGATGATCAATGCGGGAGCGAATGTCTTCAGGCTGAACTCATCACATGGAAGCTACGAAGATCATCAGAAGGCGATCGACATCATCAGGTCGCTGAATGAAAAAATGCATTTGAATATCGCGATCCTCATCGACCTTCAGGGTCCAAAGCTCAGGATTGGCGAAATAGAGAACGGACATGTGATCATCAGCAACGGCGATACCATTGAGATCACCACGACCAAATGCCTGGGTACAGCAAGTAAGATCTACATCACCTACCCGGAATTCCCTGCGGATGTCCATAAAGGCGAACATGTGCTTATTGATGACGGAAAGCTGGTGCTCGAGGTAACAGATACAAACCGAAAAGACACCGTCATCGCGAAAGTGGTGAACGGCGGTGTGCTTTCAAGCAAAAAAGGTGTGAACCTTCCGAACACCAAAGTGTCTCTGCCGTGCCTTACTGAAAAAGACCTGGAAGACCTTGAATTCGCGCTGAAGAACAATGTGGAGTGGATCGGTTTGAGCTTTGTGCGTAAGGCGACAGACATCATTGATCTGAAAGACCGGATCAGGAACGCGAAGAAGACATCACGTGTCATCGCGAAAATTGAAAAGCCGGAGGCGCTCACCGAGATCGACCAGATCATCGACCTGACAGATGGTCTGATGGTGGCAAGAGGTGACCTTGGAGTGGAGCTTCCTCATGAAGAAGTTCCGCTGATCCAGAAAATGCTTGTTGAAAAATGTGTGATCGCTTCCAAGCCTGTGATCATTGCGACACAGATGATGGAAAGCATGATCACCAACTACAGTCCTACACGTGCCGAGGTGAATGATGTGGCGAATGCTGTTCTGGATGGTGCTGATGCCGTGATGCTCAGTGGTGAAACATCCGTTGGAAAGTTCCCGGTCAAGGTGATCCAGGATATGAAAAAGATCATCAAAGCGATTGAGAAAAAAGGGAACATCTATTTCAGAGTCCATCCGCCTCATAGCAAGAATCAGTCGTTTATCACAGACTCGATCTGCTATAATGCATGCCTCATGGCGCAGCAGGCTGAGGTGAAAGGCATCGTGTGCATGACCAATTCAGGATATGCTTCATTGAAAGTTTCAAGCCACAGACCCAAAGCGGATATTTTTGTGTTCACTGACAACAAGACCTTGCTCAATACTATGGGTCTGGTATGGGGTGTTCGTGGGTTTTATTATAACAAGTACGAAAGTACCGATCAGACAATTGAAGACATTAAAGTTTTCCTTCGTGATAATGGATACCTGCATACAGATGACCTGGTGATCAATGTTGCCAGCATGCCGATGCGTGAACGCGGCCGTACGAATATGTTAAAACTAAGTTATATCAGTTAAGATGAGTAAGAAGTCAGTAAGCAAAGCTGTGAATGTGCAGTTGCTAAAGCAGGTCTGCGAGGTAGCAGGAGCTCCGGGTTATGAGAAGAAGATCAGGGAGCTGATCCTGAGAGAAGTTAAAGGCCTTGGTGAAGTTTCTGTGGATAATATGGGAAACGTCACTGTGCTGGTGAAAGGAAGAAAGCGTAAGAAGGTGATGATTGCCGCTCACATGGATGAGATCGGATTTATCGTTACGCACATCGATGATAAAGGATTTTTAAGATTCATCCCTCTTGGCGGGTTTGATCCTAAAACACTTACTGCGCAGCGCGTGATCGTGCATGGTAAAAAGGATGTGGTCGGTGTGATGGGATCAAAGCCCATTCATGTGATGTCACCTGAAGAACGTGCGAAGACCGTGAGGATCGATGATTTTTTTATTGATCTGGGTCTGCCAAAAGATGAGGTGCTGAAGATCGTTGAGGTGGGAAATGTGGTGACACGTGATAGGGAGCTGATCGAGATGGGTGATATGGTAAATTGTAAATCACTTGATAACCGTGTATCTGTTTTCATTCTGATTGAAATGTTGAAGGAGCTGAAGAATCCTCCTTATGATGTATTTGCAGTGTTCACTGTACAGGAAGAAGTTGGTATCAGGGGAGTAGGTGCTTCAACGCTGGCTATTCAGCCTGATTTTGCATTTGGCCTGGACACAACGATCGCATTTGATGTTCCCGGTGCGAAACCAGAAGAGATGGTGACAAAGCTTGGTGAAGGCACAGCGATCAAGATCATGGACTCATCAACGATCTGTGATTACAGAATGGTTGCTTTTATGAGAAAGACTGCTAAAAAGAATGGTATAAAGTGGCAGAATGAGATTCTGCCTGCTGGTGGTACAGATACAGCAGGAATGCAGCGAATGACAGCAGGTGGAAGCATTGCTGGAGCTGTATCAATACCGACTCGTCACATTCACCAGGTGATTGAAATGTGCAACAAGTCGGATATACGTGCTTCAATTGACCTTCTGCGTTGTTCGGTGCAGGAGATCGATACCTACGACTGGAAGTTTTAATATGTGCTGAACGTTTAAAAGCATCACATACCTAAAATAAAAAGAGCGCTGCCCGTTAAGGCAGCGCTCTTTTTATTAGAAGCTTTCGCTAATTACTTTGTTACAACAATACGTTGCTTAACAACATTCTTGCTATTAACTCCAGAGATCATATAAACACCGTTGCTCAGGTTATTTACAGATACAGAGAAGTTATTCTTAACTGATAGTTCGAATGTCTGAACTTCTTGTCCAACTTCATTGAAGATCGTGTAAACACCAGCTTCATTGGCAGTGATCATAAAGTTACCAGCGCTTGGGTTTGGATAAACGCTGATCGCACGTGAAGAAAGTTCATTCACACCGATACCTGTGATGTTCACACAAGCTGATGTATCAGAACATGTTCCGTTCGTTACGATCACAGCGTAGCTTCCATTTGCAGTAGCTGTGAAGTTTTGGTTAGTTTCACCAGCAATAACCGCATTGTTGTTATTACAATCGATCCACTGGAATGTTCCTGAAGTGGAGTTCGCAGTGATTACGTTTGAGGCAGTTGATGTAGTCACATCGATGGCCGGAGCAACTGTAAGGTTTGTAGTTACAACGCTGTCACATCCGTTCACTGCAGTAAGCACATCTGTGTATGTTCCTGATGCAGTGTACGTGCTGGTTCCAACTGTAACTGAGCTGCCTGCACAAATTGAAAGTGTTTGAGTAGATGATACTGCTACACATCCGAAGTTTGCACGAAGCACATAAGACTTAGCGAAAGAAGCACCGAAGTCTTCGTTATTTCCCCATCCATTAAGTGGAGATGTTGACCAATATACCCAGGTTCTGTTTGTAGTGAATTTCTCACTTGTTTGTCCTAATGCAAGTGTGCTGTCAAATTCAATAGCAGTAACTGCATAACGACCAGGTGCAAGGTTGATGGATCCGCCATAAATTGGAACGGTTACAAAACGCGCACTGTCATTTGGATAAAGCATGGTATCAGTAGCTGCGACGATGGTTGAAGGAACGCCTGCAGCCATGTTCCATACAGCAAATGCATACTTTCTTCCAGTATAGCCTCTGTTGAAAAATGCGCTCACAGATGTAAGGTCGTCTGCATTGACAACTTCAAAGTCCTGACCGATATAACCTGTCACTCCTGCGCCGATACCCAATGATCCTGTTACGTTTCCATTGTCGCGTGCATAAATTGTGTCAGAAATGATGATCGTTCTGGAGATCGTGTCATTTGATGTCATCTGGTCAGCCTCTGTAGCATTTGAATAAAGCCATACAGTGTAAACATCTGGTGTTGTTGGTGTAAATGATGGAATCGTGAATGAAGCCGTCGCACCTGAAGCGATGTTCGCAGTTGCGCTTGAAGCAGAGTAAACAGATGCATTCGCGCTGTTTCTGATATCTACGTTCAGCTTAACATTCGTAAGTGCGCTTGATCCATTGTTTTTGATATCACCTCCTAAAACAAAAGGCTCAACATGAGATTCAGGGATCACGGTATATTCGGAAATTGTATCGACAGCAAGAAGTTGTGCGTCATAGTTGATCATAACTTCTACCTTGATATCATCAATAACAAGCAGGAACATGTCCACTGAATTATTTCTGAATCCAATGTAAACTGTTTGGCCTGCATAGGCGCTTAAGTTTTGTGTTCTTGCTGTCCATGTGCTGTTCTCTGCAGTAATTGTTTGAAGCACAGTTGACGTTGTAATGTTCCCTGTTGTCGGGGCAGCTGTCATGATGCGAACCTGGTAACCATCAGGATAAGAAGCATCGTATGCTACAGCGTTCCAGCTTAGTACGGAGTTAGCCGGAATTGTGATTGCCGGTGTGAACATCCAGTCATTGGCAGTGCCTGCCGGTGAATACCAGGAGGTGCTGAATGCCGCAGAATCTGCAACGTTAAAGTTAAAATCTTCGCGGCGTTCCCACGCTGCATTCACATAAGCAACGTTTGTTGCCGGTGTTGCATTATCCACATTGAATAATGACCATCCTGCAGGAAAGGAATAAGTTCCTGCTCCTCCTGCTGTTGATCCGGGAATACCATCAAAGTCCTCCAGGAATACCACTTGTGCCTGCGAAGTCATAAGACCTGCAAACATAAATGCTGCGGTAATTAGTTTTTTCATAGTTTGTTGAGAGTAAATGATTTGCGCAAAAGTAACCTTTATTTGTTACCTAGCTGCTTTGACACCTTCTTATAATTGCTTTCGGTAAGGGCCTGAATGAAAGGAAGAAGGTCGGGTACATTCTTTTGAACTTCAGGTGATTTTGTAAGACTTCTGCTCTGAATCAGGGTGGTATCTCCCTTTAATTCAATAAGTGCTTTTGTTTTTATCTCTTCCAGAACAATCACCTGAGACAGGCTATATGTTGGATCAACAGCTTCCTGTCCACATTTTTCAATAAGATGTAACTGTGATTCTTTAATTCGATAATGTGCTTTACTGATGTTCGGAGAGCTTTTGATCTTCAGCTTCCGGATCGACATTTCACTTGATTTTTGTCCATACTGTTTTAGCTCGGTTTCTTTCTGAACCACATCAAGTGCAGAACTCCTGCAGGCAGAGCGCACGCTTACTTTTGGCTGTTCGAACTCACTGTAAAGCTTTTTCTGTGAGGAACATCCTGTGAATGTAACCAATGCGCCGAAGATGATAAGTGTTCTCTTTATGAGCAGATCCATAGAAAAATGAAAAGCTCAAAAGTAACAAGGATTAAATTGATCTCGTGAAGCAGGGCCAGGAATGCGAAAGCTGAAAGAAAAAAGAAAGGCTGTCCTTTTGAGACAGCCTTAAATCACGGTTAAGTTATGTGTAACACAAGCTTAAACCGAAGGTATCGTGTTAAAACGAAGCCAAGGGGCTTAATGTGTTACACGTAAAACTTTGACTCGGATTAGACATTTGAACCCCTCCTTTCTTATTAGTTAAACATATCCCGGCAGACCACCTGCTTCTGTTGGCAGGTCCGGCCGTTACCGGGCCGCAGCGACCGCTGACACATTAAATATAACGAAAAACCTGCCGGATATTGCATCGTCGTCTGTTCAAAATTTGATTCAACTTTTTAGCATTATAACGAGTTGTGTTCCAGGGTGTTTAGATTCTGCTTTTAAAAAATAGCTAAATTTTTCCATAAAAAAAGGGACCACCAGGGATCCCTCTTTCATTAATTCAAAAACAGGATTTACATCCCATAGATCTTTGTAAGGTTTTTATCTGTCTCTGCTTTTTTGATTGCATCGATCAGTTCCTTGATCCTGGCTTTCATGTCTGACACCTTCTCAAGCCTTGCGGTTTTTTCCGCCAGTTCGGTTGATCCTGGCTTTGTTTTCTTCAGATCTTCTACAGCCGCTTTTAACTCATTTTCCTGCTCACTGTATTTTCCATTGATCGCGCTCATGGCCTGGATCCCTGAAAGTCTCATCCACCATGCTGCACTATTTCTCGCAACATCTTCAAGTGCAGGCAGCCCGGAAAGTACGATCTCGTCGCTGCGTGTCATCAGGTAACGGCCATAAGCCTGGATCAGAAGGTATTTTTCAAACCCTGACATCTCAGCTGCATGCTTCAGGAAGAAGCTGTTCTCAGCATCAGTCCCGTTAACGGCATATAAGTTCGCAATAGAGATCTGGATCGTGCTGTTTTCTTCTTTCTCGAGGTCCTTGGCAATCTTCATCGCTTCAGATGGATTCTTCGAGCTGATCGCACTCAGTCCTTCTCCTATTACAGTGTATGACCTGTCATTTAACGCGGCCTTATATACATCCATCAGGGTAGAGTCTGTATAACTTTTTGAAAGGGCAGACACAGCAGCAGCACGAACTGCCGACTTCTCATCTTTTCCTGCCAGTTTGATCAATGCCGCTTTGATCTCTTCTTTCTTTGGTCCTTTTGCAAGGTCCTTGATGTTCTTGATCGCCAGGGCACGAATGTTCCAGTACTTGTCATTTAAAGCCTTTGTAATAACCTGCGATGATATCTCTGAGCTCGCATCTTTAGCCAGGTTTTCAATGGCCTCATACCTGTCAAGATACAATGGAGCATTGTTATACATGAAGGCCCATTCTTCCTTGCTCTTCTGTTCTTTTTTCGTTGCCAGCAGCATTTTCTCAGCATCCACATTGATCAGGGCTGGCTTCTCTGAGGCTTTAAACCTGAATTCTTCCTGCTTCTTTGTGATCACGATCTCATGTGTCTCCGGTGTGCCTGAATTGTTGTAAACAGCCACCTTGACAGGCAACCTGTAAAGTGGTGTCTTTGTAAGATCCTGCATCTGCTCGATACTTACAATAGCTTCTTTTGTAGAGTCTGCATAGTTTGTCTTGATAGTTAACTGCGGATGTCCTGAATCAAAGAACCACTGATTGAAGAACCAGTTGAGGTCTTGCCCTGTAACTTCTTCAAAGGCCAGTCTGAGCTCATGTATCTCTACTGGCTTGAATTTATGACGTGAAAGGTAAAGCTTCAGTGATTCAAAGAATGCATCATCACCGATCGTCTTTCTGAGCATGTGCAGAATGCGTCCGCCTTTCGCGTAGGAATGGGAATCGAACATGTCTTCACGGGATTCATAATCGAAACGGATCATGTTAACCTGCTTGCCTCTTGACTCTGCAAGGTAAGCTGCAAGTCCCTGCTGGTTGTGGTGATCAGCTGCATCACGTCCATACTTGTATTCTTCCCAAAGGTATTCACCATAGGTAGCGAAGGATTCATTTAATGGCAGGTTTGCCCATGATTCAGTTGTTACAAGGTCGCCGAACCATTGATGAAAAAGCTCATGCGCGATGATGTCTTCATTGGTATTGTCAAGAAGCTCACGGTCGGTACGCTGTACAAACTCTCCGTGTACAGTCGCTGTGGTGTTTTCCATGGCTCCTGAAACATAATCCCTTACAACTACCTGGTCGTACTTGTCCCAAGGATATTCAATGCCCAGCTGCTTTGAATAAAACTCCAGCATCTCTGGTGTGTTACCGAAAATGGCTTTCGCATGTGGTGCGTATTTCGGTTCAACATAATACTCAACTTTCTTACCTCTCCAGCTGTCTTTAATGATGCTGTATTCACCAACGGCCATCATGACCAGGTAAGGTGCATGCGGTTGTTCCATTTTCCAATGGTCGGTGCGTGTACCATCTGCATTCTCAATCTGTGATTGTAAAGTTCCATTCGAAAGTGTTGCGAACTTCTTGTCAACAGTCATGTAGATCTCATTGGTCATCTTTTCATTCGGCCTGTCATTCGTTGGAAACCATGCGGAGTTTGATTGGGTTTCTCCCTGTGTCCAGATCTGCTGTGGCTTGTTCTTTTCTTTACCAAGAGGATTGATAAAGTACAGTCCTTTGTCATTGCTGATGGCATCGCTTCCGCCTTTTTCAAGTTCATCCGGCTTGGATGTGTAATCTATGAAAAGCTGATAATTCTCATTGCGTGTATATTGTTTATCGAGGGTGATGTCGATCACGTTTCCATCATATTTATAGTTCAATGGAGACTTTGTGTTCCCTTTTACCAGGGAAACTTCTTTGATCTCAAAGCCGCGTGCATCAAGCTTTACAGACTTAACCGGATAGAAGTGTGGCTTAATGGTAATGTTTGCTTTTCCATACAGGTAGGATTTACTCCAGTCGAAACGCACATCAAGGCTTGTATGAAGTATGTCGTTGACCATTGGCTCCGAAGCCCTGTAAACCGGAGGCTCTGGGTCTGCCTTGACATTCACCGTATCAAGGGTGATGCTTGTTAATGATGGATCAGTAGTGGGTGCAGACTGTGCAGACTTTTTCTGCGTCTTGCAGGAGTAGTTAGGTGTGGTAAGTGCGATCGCCAGGAATGAAATACCAATGGCTTTTAATGCAGATGGTCTCAATGCTTCTTGTTTTGGGTTGCCAAAATTGGAGAAAACCTAAGGAATAATCAAGTAATGCTGAAAGATTGAGTTTTGCTGATTTAGCTTATTTTTGCCTTCATGGCCGATAATAATTTCCTTGTCAAAACGAATTCTTCCGAATACCGTATTCAATTAACTGGTGACCAGAGCGCAAAGGTTGATGAACAGTTGCTTACATGGGATCTGGTAAAAGAGAAAAATGGAAGCTTTCATGTGATCATGAAGGGTCATTCATACAGAGTGGATGTTGTGAAGGCTGATAAAAAAGAAAAATCCTTTACCATTATCGTTAATGGAATAAAGCATGTTCTTGAAGTGAAGGATAAATTCGACATGCTGTTGCAAAGCATGGGTCTTGATAACCTTACCTCACACAAGGTGAACAATATGAAAGCTCCGATGCCTGGTCTTGTTTTGGATATCAAGGTACATCCAGGATCTGTGATCGCAAAGGGAGATGCCGTTGTGGTTCTTGAAGCGATGAAGATGGAGAACAACCTCAAGTCTCCTGGTGATGGTACTGTAAAGCGTGTGAATGTTCAGAAAGGACAGGCTGTGGAAAAAGGCATGATCCTTATCGAATTTGAATAAAGAAACTTCTTGCTAAAAATGACAAGCTCCATTATACATTGATATAATGGAGCTTGTTGTATCGTGCAGGTTCTCTGTTATTATTTAGTTTACCAGTGAGATGTCGAACTGTACAAGATCAATGAATTCCTGAACGCGCTCATCCACTTCATCCTGGTTCAGGTCTGCAAGACGTTCTGTTCCGAATTTCTCAACACAGAACGATGCCATGGCTGATCCAAAGATCACTGCGCGTTTCATGTTATCAAAGCTGATGTCGTTCGTGCTGGCAAGGTATCCGATGAATCCGCCGGCAAAGGTGTCTCCGGCTCCTGTTGGATCAAATACATCTTCAAGTGGAAGCGCAGGTGCGAAGAATACATTCTTGTCATGGAACAATAACGCGCCATGTTCACCTTTTTTGATCACAAGGTAGGAAGGGCCCATCTGCATGATCTTTTGTGCTGCTTTTACCAGTGAGTATTCATTCGAAAGCTGGCGTGCTTCTCCATCATTGATCACAAGCACATCCACCATGGAAAGGGTCACTTTAAGATCATCCATTGCAACATCCATCCAGAAGTTCATGGTATCCATAGCTACAAGCCTTGGTCGTTGATTCATCTGCTCAAGCACTTTTCTCTGGATAGAAGGAACCAGGTTGCCAAGCATCAGGAATTCCGAATTCTTGTGGACTTCAGGGACTACCGGGTCGAAGGTTTCAAGCACGTTAAGCTCAGTTGCTAACGTATCTCTTGAGTTCATGTCTGTATGATATCTTCCTGACCAGAAAAAGCTTTTTTCTCCTTTTTTGATCTGCAGGCCTTGTGTGTCAATGCCGCGTGATTGCATCATCTTAATATCGCTTGCCGGGAAATCATCCCCAACAACGGATACGAGTGAAATGTTTTTAGTGAAATAGGAAGCAGCAAGACCAATATACGTGGCGGCTCCGCCAATGATCTTATCTGTTTTTCCAAAAGGCGTTTCGATCGCATCAAATGCTACAGTACCAACTACAAGAAGAGACATGTTTTAAAATTTGCGCGTAAAGATATTTAATTTCATGGCATCGCTCATGTAAAGTTAAGCTGATGTCAGAAGTTCATATTTCAACAGACCCATCAAAGCTGGATGTAGATCTCATTCATGCCTACCTTTCAAAAGAAAGTTACTGGGCCGGTGGTCGCTCTAAAGAAGATGTTATTCTTTCAATCAATCATTCATTGTGTTTTGGCATTTACCTGCATGACAAGCAGATCGGGTTCGCACGCGTAGTCACGGATTATACAAACTTTGCTTACCTGGCTGATGTGTTTGTGTTGACGGAGTATCGGAAAAAAGGGTTAAGCATAAAATTGATCGGATTCATCCTGGATCATCCCCAGCTTGCAAAAATCAAACGTTGGATGCTTGGTACTCGTGATGCACACGAACTCTATAAGAAGTTTGGATTTTCTTCTCCTGCCCATCCTGATCGATGGATGGAGAAAGTGATTCAATGACTATCTCAGGATGACTTTTTTGCTTACCCTTCCCTGACCGCTTTCAATAGAGATAAAATAGATTCCTGAAGCGCCGAAAATATCAAGCACCGTTGAGGTTTCAGATTCCGTTATAATTGAGGAAGCTACTTGCTGTCCTGTCACTGACACTAGTGATATGTGCATGGAATAGGAGGCAGGTTGATCAAGCTTTACAAATAGCCGGCTGCCGTCCTGGTAAGTAAAGAAGTCTGAACGGTTGACCGGAGTAATGTAAATGACCTCGCTGTACTCATAGTGTCCGTTATAGTCGACCTGCTTTAACCTGTAATAGGTAATGTTTGAAAGTGACTCAAATCCTTTGTCAGGGAAGGTGTAATGATGTGTTAAGCTCGTTGTTCCATGACCAGTCACTTTTCCTATAGGTTCGAATTGCTTTCCGTCGAGTGATCGTTCAGGTTCGAAATGTGAATTGTTGATCTCTGTTGCTGTTGACCATTCAAGCAGGTTTCCATTAGTGGCGCGGTAGCCTTTGAATGAAATGAGTTCAACCGGAAGCGGAGGGTTGTTCGTGCCTGCAAAAGTTGGAGTGCCTGTAGTCTGCCAGGTCATCGAGCCATCGGTGTCACGTTCGTGTGACTGGCCATCTCCTGAAACTCCGATGTTTTCATAAGTGGATGATCCCGCGGATGGCATGGCGACAGAGACTGAAGAACATGAGCCCGGGGAGGCTGTATTCATTGTGATCGGAAGATCCTGACCGCCGCCCCAGATCACGGCATCTATAATTGAACCGGCACTGTTTGCAAGTACAAGCTGTTCATTTCCGTTCGTGAATGTTCCTACTGTTGTTCCTGATGTACATCCACAGGTTCCCCAGTCAACGTCGAAAGTGATCCCCGGGAAGTCGCACGTGGCACATGCTGATCCTGCCGTGCTTCCTATCGTGAAGAATCCGCCGGCAGCTATGGTTGATCCGGGAGGAAACGTTACACAGAAATCTCCATCACAAATGCTGAAGCAGCTAAGATCAATCGCTGCACCTGTACCATTATAAAGCTCAACCCATTCACCAAGGTTTGGATTCGGTGAACCGTCATTTTTCACGGCATTGATGTAGATCTCGTTGATCACAAGCGCTGAACAGGTGTAAGTGACTGTCAGGTTCGCGCCATTGTCTGTGCCTGTTACCGAAGGATTACTGGCGATGACCCTGATTCTGTATCCTGTTCCGCTCGAAGTGCTGACAGGTATGGTGGCTGTAATTGTTCCTGATGTTGCCGTACTGCTTAGTGTACCAATGTTTACCGGAGAAGCGAATGAACCGGTCGCGTTGGATAGCTGCGCAGTAAAGACATTACCTGCACCGGGTGTAGTTGAAATTGTATAAGGGACAGAAACTGCTGATCCTGCACTGCAGCTTATCGTGAATGGCGAGCCGCTAATGGTGCCGGTTGAAAGAGTACAATCGAAATCGATCGTGAGGTTCGTTCCGTTGTCAGTGCCTGTGATTGCAGGAGCGCTTCCGATCACCCGGATCCTGTATCCTGTTCCTGGCGTTGTGCCTGGAGGGATGGTGGCGGTAATTGTACCTGAAGCTGCAGAGCTCGTAAGCGTTCCTATAACAACGGGTGATGCAAATGATCCGGTGGCATTTGAAAGCTGTGCGGTGTAGGTGTTTCCTGCACCAAATGCAGATGATGCCGTAAATGGAACACTGACGCTTGCACTACCTGAACAGGTAAGTGTAAACGGTGAGCCTGTGATCGGATCTGTTGAAAGATTACATGTGTACGTGATTGTAAGATCGGTTCCATTGTCGGTTCCGGAAACGATAGGACTGCTTGATACGACCCTGATGCGATATCCTGTGCCTGCAGTTGTTCCCGAAGGTATTGTAGAGTTTATAACACCACTGTTTCCATTGCCTGATAGTGTTCCAATATTCAGAGGACTGGCAAACGATCCAGAGGCATTCGATAGCTGTGCCGTGTAAACATTCGCTGCATTGAATGTCCCTGAACTTGTAAAAGGTACTGAAACCGAAGATCCTGCGGAACATGTCGTATTGAATGGTGAACCTGTGATGGGATCTGTGGTGATGGTTGTCGGAGTGCCGCCATGGGCAGTAAGTGTAAAGTCATCGACTGTGAGTAGATCATCTGCACTTGAAGCATCGACGTCGTTCCATCGGATGTAGAACGTGGTTCCGCTTGGAATTGATAATCCTGTAATTGAAGATGTGATGAGTGTCCGGTTCGTTGCTGCATTCCCGTCACGCGCACCTGCGGTTCCTGTATAAGGTGAAGTAAAGTCTAGCGCATTGACATCAGTCCAGGTTCCGGAGTTTAACGATGTTGCATCTGTGCTGTACTGAAAGTCAAGCTGATCAACCCTCGATGTAGCGCCTAATCGCCATTGTTCTCCTGTGTAAGTAATATCGAGTTGCGTGATGGTAGAGCCTGAAGAATTTGAAAAGGCACAACCGAATGTAGTAACGACACTTCCCGACCTCAATCCACCGAAAGCCCGGTCTGCACTGTTTCCTGCACTGTAGGAATCACCTGAATTGGAAGAACCGGTATTGACGTTGTAAAGTAAATTTGCACCTGAGCCTGTTTCTGTAAACAGCCAGCCCGCAGGCATCACCGAACTTGTGCCGGAACTTGACAGTGTGTTATAGTCTTGCGTATAGGTTGCCGGAACTGGTCCAAGGACAACCTGTGCTCCGGCTTTTTTGTTTGTTACAAGGCCTGATAAGGTGAACAGGACAACCAGAAGAAGGAGCTTATTTGTAAATGGTAACAAATGGTTCATCCGATCCTTGGTTTGGCTACAGTGGTTTCGGATTACCTGACGGCTCTTATAGGGTATTCACTGCTTTTTCAAAAATACTAGCATAATCGCTTATAGACAAACGTTTAATGTAAAGAAATTATGAAGTTTTGCAAAGATTTCCAGCCGTTTTGCCTGACTACTCCTGGTAATACACCCTTTTCACCCTTCGGGAAACATTTGTGAGCACTTCGTAAGCGATTGTCCCCATTTCCCTCGCAACTTCTGTTATAGGGTGGATGTCACCGAAAACCAGCACCTCGTCTCCTTCATTGGCCTGAATATCTGTAATATCCAGCATACACATATCCATGCAGACATTTCCAATGATCGGTACAGGCAACCCATTGATATACATGTGTCCCCTGCCATTCCCCAATCGCCGGTTCAACCCATCTGCATATCCTATCGGAACCGTCGCGATCACTGTATTCTTTAAGGCCTGCCCTTTCCTGCTGTAACCGACACTGTCGCCTTCCTGTATGTTTTTGATCTGTGAAATGGTTGTCTTGAGTGTGCTGACATTCTGTAGCTGTGTGGCTTCGGAAATGTTTGGTGAAACGCCATACATGCCGATCCCCAGCCTGACCATTTCCATCTGTGCATCAGGAAACCTTGAGATACCGCTGCTGTTCAGAATGTGCCTGTAGATCGGATAGTTGAAGTGGCTTCTGATGGTATCGCTCATCTTCTGGAAACGGCTGATCTGCAGCCTGGTGAAATCATCATGCTCTTCCTCATCGCTCGCAGCCAGATGAGTGAACACTGATCGCACAACGATGTGTCTGCTGTTCTTTATCCGTACGATAAGTTCGTTGACATCTTCTTCTTCAAATCCGAGTCGGTGCATTCCCGTATCCAGCTTGAGATGCACTGGAACCTGAACTTCTTTTTTTGAATTTCTTTTGATCGCATCATTGAACAGGTTAAGGATCCTGAAGCTGAAGATCTCAGGCTCAAGCTGGTAGCTGATCATGGATTCATAACTCTGCTCCTCAGGATTCATGACCATGATCGGAATATTGATTCCGGCTTTTCTTAACTCAATGCCTTCATCAGCATAAGCAACGGCGAGGTAATCGACGTTGTGGAACTGCAAGGTATTGGCGATCTCAAAGCTTCCGCTGCCATAGGAAAACGCCTTGACCATCGCCATGATCTTCACCCCGGGCCTTAACCGTGACCGATAAAAATTCAGGTTATGAACCAGGGCATTGAGGTTGATCTCAAGCACGGTCTCATGGGCTTTCTGCTGAAGCAGCTTACTGATCTCTTCGAATCCAAAGGTACGTGCTCCTTTCAGAAGGATCGTTTCATCCCTGAAAAAGGCGCTGTTGTATGAGTTTAAAAAATCATCCGTGGAATCATAAAAGCTTTTTTCCAGATGAAAGTTATCGGCCTGCCTGCTGATGGCTGAACCTATTCCGATCAGTCTGCTGATCCCTTTCTTTCCAAGAAGATCAGCAACCTCCTGGTAAAGCTTTTCTTCATCTTTTCCACTTTGAAGAATGTCGGAGAGTATGAGTGTCTTTTTCTCGTGCTGCTTTTGCTGGTTGAGGAAATCAAGCGCGATGCTCAATGAGCCCAGGTCCGAGTTGTAGCTGTCGTTTATGATCGAACAGTTGTTGATGCCTTCTTTCAGCTCAAGTCTCATGGCTACAGGGCTCAGCATCATCATCCGGGAAGTGATCGTTTCCTGTGCATATCCCATGAACAACATGGTGGTCCAGCAATGTATCGCGTTTTCTATCGACGCGTCATCCGTAAATGGAATTTTTATCCGGATGAAATCATTTCTAAAGATTCCCTGTATTTCCGTTTCATTATGTTCTGCCGTGATCTTTCCAATCAACAGGTCTGCATTGGACTTTCTTGACCAGGTAAAGCTCCTGATTCCTGCTTTCTTAACTTCATCATGGATCGATGTGTAGTCTCTGCAGTAGATGACGGTGTCGCTTTTCCGGAACAGCAATAATTTTTCTTTGACCTTGTCATCAAGGGATCTGAAGTTCTCACTGTGAGCCTGGCCGATGTTTGTAAAAATCCCGATCTCTGGCTGAATGATCGTTTCCAGTTTTTCCATTTCTCCTGGTTCGGAAATGCCGGCTTCAAAAATGCCCAGGGTATGTCCGGGCTTGATCTGGAGTACAGACATTGGAACCCCAAGCTGGGAGTTATAGCTCTTGGGGCTTCTTACAATCGCATGATCCTCGCGCATTAGCTGGAACAGCCATTCCTTCACGATCGTCTTTCCGTTGCTGCCGGTAACACCAATCACTTTGATCGGATACTTCCTTCGGTGGAACGTCGCCAACTGTTGCAAGGCAAGCAGGGCGTTGTGAACGAGAAGCAGGTTTGTGCCAGGGTACTTGTTTTTATCTTCAGGGTAATCGGAGACAATGAAGTTTCTTACACCTTTGCTGTAGAGCTCGGGAATGAAATCGTGGCCGTTGTGCCTTTGTCCTTTGATGGCGAAAAACAGCGAATGCTCCGGAGAAAGAAGCTTCCTGCTATCGGTAAGAATATAATGAATAGCAGTTCCCGGATTTTCTTTAAGCAGGAACTCCCCCTTGCTTATTTCCAGGATCTCTTCAATCGAGTAATTGAAAAGGTTCATTCCTTAGGGATTTGTTTTCGCCAGGTTATAGCAAGACCTGCAGAGAGGTTCATAATCAAATTTTTCGCCAAGCAGTACCAGCGTATTCTCTTCGGTGATGCGATGGGAATACTGGGCGAGGTTGCCACACCTTATGCAAATGGCGTGAACTTTCGTGACATATTCGGCAGTTGCAACGAGCGATGGTATCGGTCCGAAAGGATTTCCAAGGTAATCCATATCAAGGCCGGCAACAATCACACGGATGCCCCGGTTGGCAAGTATGTTACACACATTGGCAAGCTCGTTATCAAAAAACTGGGCTTCATCAATTCCTATCACACTGACATCCGATGTCATCAGCAGGATCTGTGAAGCTGATTCAACAGGTGTTGACATGATTGAATTCGCGTCATGTGAAACAACTTTGGTTTCATCGTAACGGACATCTACTGCGGGTTTGAAGATTTCTACGGACTGACGGGCGATCTGAGCACGCTTCAAACGACGGATGAGCTCTTCTGTTTTCCCTGAAAACATTGATCCGCAGATCACCTCGATCCACCCGTGCTTTTTTTCCTCCCTGATGTTTTCCAGAAACATTGCTGATACGCTTTCTCTGCCTTCTGTTTATTACTACTTTTATTTTGCAGGCGTACACAAATCTACCAAAAGAATCACGAATTAAGGGGCGTGTTATGAACAAGAACGAGATAAGAAAAGAGATCGCTGAACTTATTGACAGCATCAAGCAACATTCGGATGAGATCGGCACCCAGAAAAGGATTCCGCAGATCGAGCTTGAGCTGATCCTTTCAAAGATCAAAAGGCTTTATGAACGATCCATCGTTTTTAATTACCTGAATACTGTGGATGAAGCGAATGAAGAACAGGTGATTATTCCGAGGCCTTTCATCAAAGATACAGAACCGGCTCCCCAGCCGGAACTCGAAGATGTTGTCGAGGTATTCTCAATCCCTGCTCCTCCCATTTCAGAGCACCCTTTCCCTTCAACTTCCGGAACACCCAAAAAGGATATTAAAAAGCTGGTTGGGCTGAATGAAAAATTTCAATTCACCAAAGAGCTGTTTGGAAACGATGCCGCACAATACAATTCAGCATTGGATCGGATCAATGCATCAGATGACAAAGCATCCCTCACCGTGGTTTTAAATGAACTTGCATCTGAAAGAGGATGGCAGCCCGAGAACAAAACAGCAGATGCTTTCAGGAGGATCGCTGAACGGATATTCTGATGCGTTTCATTTTTGCATTCATCTTTTTTTTCAGCAGCCAGCTGGGTGCTCAGAGCTACAAGAGTACCATCGACAGCCTTTGCGATCCATCCTTTTACGGGAGAGGGTATTACAGGTCTGGTGATAGCATTGCCGCTAAGTATTTAGAAAGACAATTCGAACGCATCGGTCTCGAAAAGTTCAACACCAGCTTTCTGCAGCCTTTCACTTTTCAGGTGAATTCATTTCCTTCGGAAGTCTCATTAAAGCTGAATGGACGGCCACTTAAAGTCGGGGTCGATTTTATACCTGACCCGGCAGGCAGAAGTGTGCATGGAACATATTCAGTGTTCGTGTTTAATAAAGAGATCCTTCATGACAGGAAGAAACTCAAAACGCTCGACACCACTGATTTTACCAAACGCATTGTGGTGATCGATCAGGAAGGCTTTGATGAAAAGAAGAACAAAAGCAGCAAGTCTGTTAAAGAGCTTCTCACGATGATCAGGGCCGGCATGTTCAACAACCCTGCTTCGATCGTGCTAGATGAAAAGCTAACGTTTGGTGTTTCCACATTTCAGTCTCATCCGGTGCTACACTTTAAAAAAGGGATAACCCTGACATCGGGTGATACACTGGATGTGTCAATCAAATCAGAACTGATTGAAGAGCATACTGCATACAATGTCACTGGTTTTGTAAAAGGTACTCAGTATCCTGATTCATTTCTATTTGTCACAGCTCATTACGATCATCTTGGAAGCATTGGCGGACAGGCTGTTTTTAGAGGTGCCAATGACAATGCTTCTGGTGTTGCTCTGATGCTGCATCTTTCTGAGATGATCAAAAGTTCACCGTTGCCATGTTCCGTTGCCTTCATTGCTTTTGCGGGGGAAGAGGCTGGCCTGGTCGGTTCCTCACATTTCACGGAACAGCTGCTCGTGAAGAAAGAGAAGATCGGGTTTGTGATAAATTTTGACATTGCGGGAACAGGCAATGAAGGGATCATGGTCGTAAACGGAACAGAGCTGAACAGTGCTTTCGAACGATTGAATGCCATCAATGATTCAGGAGTTAAAATCAGCCCGGTAAAGAAGCGGGGACAGGCTGCAATCAGTGATCATTACAGATTCAGTGAGCTGGGAATTCCTGCATTCTATATCTACACACTTGGTGGAAGCAAGGCGTATCATGACATTTATGATGTGCCTGGGAACCTTACATTTGATGTGTTCGAGAAATTATCCTCGCTGATCTATTCCTTTTATTCGGTTCCAATACATTAACATGTCAAAGCTTTACCTTGTACCAACACCGCTTGGAAACCTTGGAGACATCACCTTCAGGGCAATTGAAATATTAAAAAGTGTGGATCTCATACTTGCTGAAGATACCCGTAAGACCGGCATCCTGCTAAAGCATTATGACATTGATAAAAAGCTTTTTCCATATCATCAGCATAACGAACATCATGCGGTGAAAATGCTTGTAGAACGCATTTCATCCGGACAGACACTTGCACTGGCTTCAGATGCAGGAACGCCTGGCATCAGCGATCCAGGGTTCCTGATTGTACGCGAATGTGTAAGAGCCGGCATCGAAGTGGAATGCCTCCCTGGTGCTGTGGCACTGATCCCTGCTTTAGTGAATAGCGGTTTGCCATGCGACAGGTTTTGCTTTGAAGGATTTCTTCCTCAGAAAAAAGGACGACAGACACGAATTAAAGCGTTGGCAGAAGAGTCCCGCACAATGGTGTTTTATGAATCACCTCACAGACTGGTGAAGGCATTGAAAGAATTTGCCGAGGTGCTTGGCCCTGATAGAAATGCATCGGTTTCAAGGGAGCTTACCAAGATCTATGAAGAAACGGTAAGAGGAACCTTGCAGGAGCTTGCAGATCACTTTGGAAAAGGCGATGTGAAAGGAGAAATTGTCATCGTAATTCAGGGTAAGGAATGAGCAGGTTTTCATACAAGATCATCACCAAACAACGGTTAAATCGTTCGGGACTTCCGCCTGGTACGCTATCTCCAAAGGATGATGCAGGCAGGCAGGCAATTGAGATCTCCCTTATACAGTTTTCTGAAACACACTGGCTTGAAGAAAAGATCACGCCGGGACAGGATCTGAAGAAACTGCTCAACAACCCTGGTGTAACATGGATCAATATTGATGGTGTTCATGATCCTGATATTGTTGATTACATCGGGAAGCAGTTTGACATTCATCCACTGACCCTGGAAGATATCATGAATACCGATCAGCGTCCGAAGTTCGAAGATTATGACACTTATGATGTCATGATGATGAAGATGCTTTATTTTGACGGAAAGCTGAAATCGGAACAGCTCTCAATCATTCTCTTCGACAGAGTGGTGCTTACTTTTCAGGAGATCAAAGGTAAAGACGCGTTTGATCCCGTAAGGCAGAGGATCCGGTCGGGTAAGGGAAAGATCCGGAAGCAGGGTGCAGATTACCTTGCATACTCACTGCTCGACTCTGTCATCGATTCATATTTTCATATTCTTGATCTGATTGGTTCATCCATCGATGATGTCGATGAAGAGCTGCGGCTGTCAACCTCACAGGAAACATTCCAGCGGCTTTACATGCTCAAGCGTGAAATGATCTTTCTGCGAAAGGCAGTCGGCCCTACCAGGGAAATGATCTCCAACATCGAACGTGGAGAGAGCCCGCGGATAACAGAGCATACCTACGTGTACCTTCGTGATGTGCTTGACCATTCTATCCGTGTAATGGAATCTGCGGATGTGTTTCGCGATATTGTTGGTGGCATGATGGACATCTACCATTCAACAGTGAGCAACAAGATGAATGAAGTGATGAAGGTACTGACATCGATATCTACCATTTTTATTCCGGTGACATTTATTGCAGGAGTGTATGGAATGAACTTCGAGTACATGCCTGAACTCGCCAGGGAATGGGCTTATCCTGCTGTAATGGTATTGATGGGTACGATCATCCTGACATTGTTCATCTACTTCAGAAGAAAGCGATGGATCTGATCAGATTTTCAGCGAACGTTTCTGCCTCCAGGAATAAAAGCCTGCAGTTCCGGTAATGATCAGCAGCGGCATGAGTGGTAGCCTGAGCCTTCCCTCAGAGAATGGAGGTACCACCATGTTGAGGAAATAAAAAATGATCAGAATAAAGATCAGCGCAGCATACAGGTTTTCGATCCTGAGCATTCTTATTCCATTGAAAATAAAAATGTAACAGAATCCTAAAATCAGCACCTGTACGATCACGATGGCAATTGAAAATCCGGAGGATACTGCAAAAAACGCTGTTCTTATTTTCTGATTCGCGGGGAATTCACCTGGTGTAATTGACTGGTATCCTTTAACATACCCCGCCTGTGCATCAAAGTATCCTCTTACCGGCTTAAAGGCAATTGAAAGAACTCCATAGATGTGCTGCCTGATATAGATCCCCGTGTTGTCACGAATGATTTCCATCGCCTTATCTCTAACAAACGGTGCGAACAGGATGATCTCTGTTTTCGGATCTCCTTCAAACTCATCAAGCACCTGCCTCCTCAGCTTGCTCTGTGCTTCATTCAGTGATATGTTTTCTTTTTCTGAAATGATCGAAGATGCATGATAAAATAATAGCATCTCATCATCAAGCTTGGTTAAAAAAGGCTTCCCGAATGTGACGGCTGTTCTGATGAACCAGGGAGAGAGTATCAGGATGAAGATGGCCATTCCCATAACAACTGTTTTCCACATGGTTTTGCGGATGAACAATAAAAACGGGAATAAGACAAATGCAAGATACACCGGTGCAGGCCTTGTGAGTGTCGCGATTCCAAAGAGCAGCGCGAACAGGTAAAGTTGTCCGGGCTTACGGTCGTGAATAAAGTTGATGAGATAGTAGATTGCCCATGAAAATATGAGAACAAAGAATGACTCCGTGAGGATGAGTGTGCTGAAACAGATCGAGGATGGCTCAATGCAAAAGATCAATGCGGCAAGAGTTGCAGCGCTAACTGGAAGAAGCAGCGAGCGGGAGATCTTGTATATGATCACAGAGGTTAACGATGCCAGGATGATCTGGATCACAACTGTTACCCAGAGATTGGTCCCGGTGATCTTGAAGAGAGATAAAAATAACGGGTACACTGGAGTCCTGAAATAGTCAGGCTCGAGCGGACTTAAAAAGCTTTGGCTGAACGTTCCATTGTCAACCAGGTTTGATGCGATCTGGATGTATCCATAGCTGTCATATACAAGAAATCCTTCCGGTGCATTCCTGTATAGAATGAAAAGAAAGTAGGCAAGGCGAAAAAACAAGGCTGTTAAAAAAAGGAAGATGATCCGTTTTTTCTCAGAAAGATGTGTGAGCCAGCCTAGCATAAGCTAAAGGTAAATTTTATTCAAGACTGGTAAGGCCCTCTTGTATTCATGGATCAGTCCCACATTCCTTCAGGGACGATCTCTACCAGGTGGCCATCAGGGTCTCTGAAGTAAAACGAATGTACACCTTCTGCCCATTGGTGTTCATGCTCGATGGCAATGCCCTTTCCTGTAAGCTCCTGCTTTGCCTGCTGATAGCTGTCTGCCGGCACTTCGAGTGCGAAATGGATCCTGCCTTCTGCAAAATGTGGAGGAAGCTTGTCATCGACCGAGGTGACATCTGAATTAAAGAAAAGCAGCACCGAGCTTCCTGCACGAAAGAATACATGCCTGTTCTCAACTGCGCTGATCTTTTGCAATCCCAGCACCTCTGAATAAAACTTTTCAGTGGAATGTAAATCCTTTACGTAGAGACATGTTTCTTTTATCTGGCTGAAGGTCATAATGCCTGATTGATTGTGGAAATGTTTAATTAAGATACCTGTGATGAATACAGTAAATTTGAATCTGAAGTGTTCTAAAACTATGCAAAAAAGGTGGGTGATCAAGGATGTGGACGAGGTGACGGCCGACAAGCTGGCTTCTGAGCTTAATGTTGAGAAAACGATTGCCCGGCTGCTGGTTCAGCGTGGCATTTCCACCTATGAAGAGGCGAAATCTTTTTTCAGGCCGGAGATGTCTATGCTGCATGATCCGTTTCTGATGAAAGATATGGACCGTGCAGTCGAAAGAATAATCAACGCTGCAAAGAACAATGAAAGCATACTCATCTATGGTGATTATGATGTGGATGGAACAACCTCTGTCGCGCTGGTATTTACATTCTTCAAACAATTTTTCAAGCGCATTGACTATTACATACCTGACAGATACAAGGAAGGCTATGGCATCTCAACACAGGGAATTGATTTCGCTCATCAGAACGGATTTTCGCTGATCATAGCACTGGACTGCGGAATAAAGTCCAACGATAAGATCAGCTATGCAAACAGCCTTGGTGTTGATTTTATCATTTGTGATCACCACCTTCCTGGTGAGTCGATACCCGAGGCGGTGGCAGTGCTTGATCCAAAGCGTGTGGATTGTGAATATCCTTACAAGGAGCTTTCTGGTTGTGGTGTAGGGTTTAAGCTTATTCAGGCATACAGTATTGCGACAGGCCAGGACACAAAATCGCTGGAAGAATACCTCGACCTGGTTGTGGTAAGCATTGCATCAGACATTGTTCCTATTACCGGTGAGAACAGGGTCCTTGCGTATTATGGATTAAAAAAACTGAACGCAGATCCACGCCCGGGGTTGAAAACAATCCTCGAACTTGCGAATGTTAAACGTGAAAAGACGATCACAGACATCGTGTTTGTCATCGGTCCGCGGATCAATGCTGCAGGCAGGATAAAGAGCGGAAAGAGCGCCGTGGAACTTTTGGTATCTGAACATACGCAGCATGCGCTTGATCCGGGCAAACTCCTCAATGAGCACAACACGGAACGAAAGAGCCTGGATGCATTGATTACCAAAGAAGCGCTGGCCATGATCGATAATGACCTGGAGCTTGTTCAGCGGAAATCAACGGTGGTGTTTAGTTCTGAATGGCATAAAGGTGTAGTTGGGATCGTTGCTTCACGACTCACAGAAAAATATTACAGGCCAACCATCGTACTGACAGAATCGAATGGCGTGGTTACAGGCTCAGCCAGGTCGGTGAAGGATTTTGATGTGTATAAAGCGATTGAAGCATGCAGCGATCTCCTGGAACAGTTTGGCGGGCATAAATATGCAGCGGGTCTTACGTTAAGAAAAGAAAATCTTCAGGCCTTTTCAGGAAGATTTGAAGAGGTGGTTGCAGGTTCAATTGAAGAACACATGCTCACTCCGGAAATTGAGATCGATGCAGAGATCGAGCTTTCAGAGGTGACACCACGATTATACAGGATATTAAAGCAATTTGCTCCATTCGGTCCGGGCAATATGGCTCCTGTTTTTCTTGCGAAGACATTAAGAGATAAAGGGTATGCGAAGATCGTTGGAAGCTCGCACCTGAAGGTGGAGATCTGCGAGCACAACCCGATCTTTTCTATAGGTGCGATCGGCTTCGGACTTGGTAACAAGCTCCCTGTGATCAGCAGCGGAAATCGCTTCGATGCCTGCTTTTCAGTTGAAGAGAATGAATACATGGGAAAGATGAGTCTTCAGCTGAACCTGAAGGATCTTAAAGCATCCAAAGTTTAGATGTGCCTATAGGATAACCCTGCCCAGCGCTTTCGAAAAAGTCACTTTAAATTCATCGAGGATCTTTTTACGTTCAAACAGTTCGATGAAACGTTCTTCATCCAGCTCGTCTTTCTGAAGCTCTTTCCCAACCTGATCGATCATGTAAAAGATCCGCTTGAGCGTAAGAGAGTATACGGTCGATTCTACAGCTGTCTTTAGCAGGCTTTCTTCAGATGTGACATTGATCTTGTATCGTTCCCAGTTAGGGCTTAATGAATATGGAGACGAAAGGACATCCGCAACGGCTTTTGCCACAATGGGATCATGATGCTGAATAAGCGATACAGGACTTAAAGGTTTTTCAATCTGTTGAGCCGCTTCAAACTCGGAATAGATCAAACGGAAGGTTTCGTCATTGAAAACAATCTCGTTCATGTTAAATAGCAGCGAGATGTATTCAGAAACAAGTACTGGTTCCGGCATATCGTTCACATAGATCTGCTTGTCGCCATAGCTTAACAGCAGGCGGATAACTTCACGTTCCTGGTGAAAACTGTCTGCAGAGAATTTGCTATGCTGCTCAGGGATCTCGTCAAATTCAGGAACAGGAAAATGTGATTCCTTTTCAATGTCTTTAGCCTGCTTCTCCAGCTTTCTTGCACGGATCTTATTCAGTTCCGAAATAAGAACCTGTTCATCGATCTCCATGATCCTCGAACATTCCTTCAGGTAAACTGTTCGCGTGATGCCATCAGGGATCAGGGCGATCGAGTTAACGATCTCAGTGATCAGCTCTGCCTTTTTTATAGGATCTTTTTTCGCATCCTCATAGAGCAGCGATGTCTTGAACGAGATAAAGTCGGTTGACTTTTCTTTTATATAGGCTTTTAGCTCTTCACGTGTTACTTTAAAGCTGAAAGAGTCAGGATCTTCACCATCAGGAAGCAGAAGCACCTTGACATTCATGCCTTCCTCAAGCACCAGGTCGATACCTCTTAAACTGGCTTTTATACCGGCACTGTCACCATCGTAAAGTATCGTGACATTCTTTGTGTATCTCCTGATCAGGCGGATCTGCTCAATGGTCAGCGAGGTACCCGAAGATGCCACTGAATTTTCAATTCCTGCCTGGTGTAAAGAAATTACATCCGCATACCCTTCAACAAGAATGCAGCTGTCTTCCGCGACGATCGACTTCTTTGCGAAGAATAGTCCATACAGTACATTACTTTTAAAATAGATCTCCGTTTCCGGTGAGTTGATGTACTTCGCAGTTTTTTTGTCAGTTTTGAGTGTTCTTCCACCGAAACCGATCACTCTTCCGGTGATGTTGTGAATAGGGAAGATCACTCTTGAAGAGAACCTGTCAAAGACTTTCCCGCTTTCGTTCCTGATCGTGAGGCCTGCACGTACAAGGTATTCTTCTTTATATCCTTCAGCTATTGCAGCATCTGTGAAGCCTCTCCATTGGTCGAAGGAATAGCCAAGCTGGAATTTTTCAAGGGTGACATCCAGAAAGCCGCGCTCATGAAAATAGCTGAGACCGACAGACCGACCTTCATCCGTATTCATCAGGTTGTTCCTGAAGTACTTCGCTGCAAATTCCGTAACGGCATAAACAGCTTCTTTCTCACCAACCTGCGCCTGATCTTCCTTAGGGCTGGAAGCATCTTCTTCAATGTGGATGCTATACTTTTTTGCAAGGAACCTGAGTGCTTCGGGATAGCTAAGCTGCTCGTGGTTCATGATGAAGTCAACTGAGTTGCCTGCCTTGCCGCAGCCAAAACATTTATAGATGCCTTTTGCAGGGGATACAGTAAAGGATGGTGTCTTTTCGTTATGAAAAGGACAGTTGCCCAGCATGTTCGATCCCCTTTTTTTCAGCGTCACGAATTCCGAAACAACTTCGTCAATCCGGGCAGCATCAAAGATCTTTTCTATGGTATCCTTACTGATCATCAGGGTTATTCTGTCCTTTTGTAAAAATACTCAAAATAAGCCACTGCAGGGAGTTTCCATAACTATTGATCAGACTTTTTATATTTGCCTGATATGAAAAAGATCAACTATTTTATTGCTGCATTATCAATTCCTGTCATGATCCTTTCAGGATGTAAAGGAAATGAACAATCACAGGAAACAGCTACAACGGAACAGGCTGCATTGATTGCAGGTGAATATGACCTGAGCAAGAGCGGACTAAATCTGATCATTAAAGCACCAGCCGATCCTGCCGTGGAACAGGTTGCCGGAGCCTATGAGGTGAAAGCCAATGAAGATTTTCAACTGGTGGTTGCAGAGGGCGCTGGGGATATGAACCTGATGAAAAGTGACATACAAAACAATGATGTCAATAAATTCACGCGTTTCCTTGTTGAGGAGCCGGATGCGATACTGTTTGAAAGTCAAATCACAGAACCCGAGTTTCATTTCTTTGTTGTAAAGAAAGGTTCAAACAATACCGTTTATGAGATTCAGGATCTGAAAGGAAAGATATTTACAGAGGAACAGGCCAGAGCCATGTTTGAAGCTGCAAAGGCATCAAGAGTTAAATAATATTTAATAATAAACAGAAAAAGCCGTGGTTCGATTTGAACCACGGCTTTTTTTTATAGTTGATTAAATATTAGCTGGAAGCCTGTCCTGCCATCTTCTGAGCATAACGTTTCCTGTCATTCTCATCAAGGAAGATTTTACGCATTCTGATCTTCGTTGGTGTAATCTCAACATACTCGTCAGCCTGGATATATTCCATAGCCTCTTCAAGCGAAAACTTTACAGCTGGTGCGATACGCATCTTCTCATCAGATCCTGATGCACGCATGTTCGTTAGCTTTTTTGTTTTCGTGATGTTGATTACCAGGTCGTCAGGGCGGTTGTTTTCTCCAATCACCTGTCCACCATAGATCTCATCACCCGGGTCAACAAAGAATGCACCTCTGTCCTGAAGTTTATCCAGTGAATATGCAATCGCGCTTCCCTGTTCTCCTGAGATCAGTGATCCTGCTATTCTTCCCTGGATCTCACCTTTCCATGGCTCAAATGCCTTGAAACGGTGCGACATCACAGCTTCTCCTGCAGTTGCAGTAAGCACTTTGTTTCTTAATCCGATGATACCTCTTGAGGGAATCGTGAACTCAAGATGGATCAGGTCACCTTTTGGTTCCATGATGCTCATCTCGCCTTTACGCTGGCTCACAAGCTCGATCACTTTACCTGAAACAGGCTCTGGAACATCCACTGTGAGCACCTCCACCGGTTCGCACTTTCTTCCGTCGATCTCTTTAACAATAACCTGAGGCTGTCCTACCTGAAGCTCGTATCCTTCGCGACGCATGGTCTCAATAAGGATCGACAAGTGAAGAATTCCACGTCCGAAAACCAGGTATGAATCCGCTGAGTCAGTTTCTTCAACCCTCATCGCGAGGTTCTTTTCTGTTTCTTTGAAAAGCCTGTCACGAAGGTGGCGTGATGTTACGAACTTGCCTTCCTTACCAAAGAAAGGTGAGTTGTTGATCGTAAACAACATGCTCATGGTTGGCTCGTCAATGGAAATTGGCTTTAGCCCTTCCGGATTTTCATAATCTGCAATGGTGTCACCAATCTCAAATCCTTCAATACCTGTTACAGCACAAAGATCTCCGCAGGTAACTTCACTGGTCTTTTTCCTGCCAAGACCTTCGAAGGTAAATAGTTCCTTGATCCTTGATTTTGTAATAGATCCATCTCTTTTTACTACAGAGACTGGCATATTTTCTTTTAATGTACCTCTGGAGATACGTCCGATCGCGATCCTTCCGGTAAACGATGAGAAGTCAAGCGACGTGATCTGCATCTGTGGAGTTCCCTCACGCATTGGAGGCGAAGGAATGTTCTCGATGATCGTATCAAGAAGGTAAGTAATGTCTTCTTTTGGGGTTGTGTAATCTGGACCCATCCATCCTTGCTTCGATGATCCATAAACAACAGGGAAGTTTAACTGTTCTTCTGTTGCGTCAAGGTTAAAGAAAAGCTCGAATACGTCTTCATGAACTTCATCAGGACGACAGTTTGGTTTGTCAACCTTGTTTACTACGACGATCGCCTTCAGTCCAAGCTGCAATGCTTTCTGAAGCACGAAGCGTGTCTGTGGCATTGGACCTTCGAATGCATCTACAAGCAGGAGCACTCCGTCGGCCATGTTCAGTACGCGTTCAACTTCACCTCCAAAGTCCGAGTGACCCGGAGTGTCGATGATGTTAATCTTGATGTCTTTATAAATAACAGAAACATTCTTGGAAACGATCGTAATGCCGCGTTCTCTTTCAAGTTCGTTATTGTCAAGGATTAGTTCTCCTGATGTCTGGTTCTCCCGAAACAGTTTAACCTGGTGAAGCATTTTATCAACCAGGGTAGTTTTCCCGTGATCGACGTGGGCAATAATTGCGATGTTTCTGATCTGCATGTTAGTTCTCCTGAAAAAGTCTGCAAAGGTAACGGAATTTATTGGTATTCCGTACGAACCATCTGTTTTGCCCGGAGAATTAATCCGGATTTCGTGGGGTTATTTTATTGTGCGGGCATAAAAAAAGGCCTGTATATGCAGGCCTTTCTAGTGTTCTGAGGAAGATGGTTATTTCTTCGCAGTGGTGTCTTGTGTAACAGGAGCAGGTGTGTCATCAATGTAAACCTCTCCAAAATACCTGTAATTCAGAGGATTGATCTTGAAGTTCTTGACACGGCTCTGAAGCAGTTTGTAGCTTTCATCATACCACAGTACAAGGAGCGGCGCATCTCTCATCGCCAGCTGTTCGGCTTCCATATAGTATTTGTAGCTTTCCTCAAGCGTTCTTGCCATCTTGCCCTGCTCATACAGCTTGTCGAACTCAGGATTCTTGTAACGTGGAACATTCGGGAAGCTTGGCTGGTCAAGTGATGGAGGAACAAGCTTTCCATAGAATAACAGCAGGAAGTTCTCAGGTGACGGATAATCAGCCACCCAGCCGCTTCTGAAGATATCCGCTCTTCCATATTTTGCATCTTCAAGTTTTTTTGGAAGCGACACAACTTCAAGCTCAATGTTGATGTTGAGCTGATCAAGTAATTGCTTCTGGATCTCGAATGCCACATTGGTGTGCTTTGATCCTCCACTGTTCAGCTCAAGCTTCAGGGTAGGGAATCCTTTACCTCCGGGATAGCCTGCTTCTGCAAGCAGCTTTTTAGCTCGTTCAGGATTGTAGTTGTATCCGACGATCCTGTTTATATCATAGCCTTTGAACGATGGAGGTGTTACACCACTAAGGCCGGGACCATAGGCTTCATTCTTAAGGATGTCGCTCACGATCTTATCTCTGTCGATGGCATAGGAGATCGCCTGGCGAACCTTGGCGTTATTCAGCGGCGCTTTGGTTGTATTGAATTCATAGAACTGCGTGGCCATGTCAGGCGAGCGTTCAAGAATATATTTTGGTGGATTTTTTTCGAATTCTGCAATCTGTTCAGTCAGAAAATCATTGATTGATTCAGATGGTAGGCCGAACACCATGTCGATCTTGTCTGCGATGAATGCATCAAGCTCCGCCTTTTTTGTCGGCATAAATGAGATCACGATCGTATCCAGGTAAGGAAGCGCTTTTCCTGTGCTGTCTTTTCTATAATAGTTCTCATTTCGAACCAGGTACACTTTATTGTCTTTCTTGTTATCCAGAATTCTGAATGGTCCTGATCCCAGGCGCATCATGTTGCCATACTGTTCAACAGCTTCTTTCGCTACGATCGAAGATGAAGGGGAGGCAAGCACTTCAAGGAAAGAGAGGCTTGGCTGTTCCAGTTTGATCTGAACGGTATAGTCATCAATAACCTTGACACCTTCAAGCTCCATGGAGGGTTTGCCGTTTGCACTGGCTTCGTAATACTTCGTGGCACCAAGGACACGATCCTTAAAAGAAGTAGTGAATGCAAAGTTGTCGCTGCTTTGTGTACACAGCAGCTCAAAGGAGTATTTCACATCAGCAGCAGTGACATTCCTGCCTTTTGAATCTGTAAAGCAAGGGTCATTCTGAAACTTCGCGTCTTTACGTAACGTGAATGTATAGGTAGTTCCTGATTCGTCAACTTCCCATTTTTCAGCAAGGGAAGGTTTGACCTGAAGCGTTTTAGGGTCAAATTTTACCAAACCTTCATAAATCTGGTTTGCGATGTTTGCAGAGATCAGGTCCGTGATTGCGAAAGGGTATAGAGTCTGGTAGTTCTCTGTTTCATTAAGATGTAAGGTGCCTCCTTTTCCGGAACGGCCATTGCCCGAAGGAAGAGAATCTCCTTCCTGCTTCGCAGTATTACAAGCTGTAATAGCGGTAATTATCGCGCAGCTTAATAGTGCTTTTCTGATCATAAAAATTCGGGTAAAGTAAACTGAAAATCCTTACAAGGTTACTACTTCTTTTACTAACAAGCAAAAGTTGCATCTTGATTAAAATGCTCTAATGAAGGCTAAATTTCTGTCAATGAATGACCTTTTTGCCTCGTTTAAAAAAATCTTATTAATTTTGAATTTCTCAAATAACAACTTAATATTGCCTAGCCAAATAAATTGCTGTATGATTTATTCTTTTTCTGCACCTGGACCGAGGATGATGAAAGCATTTTTTCTGGTGTTTGTTTCTTTACTGGCTTTCACAACCAATGGGCTAGCCGGAGTTATTGTTCTTGAAGGTAATTACCAGGGAAAGAATCTATATGTTCAGAATCCTTTTGCAGGATCTGGCGTTGGTTTCTGTACTTCAAAGGTTACTGTAAATGATCAGGTTACTACAGATGAAATAAACAGCAGCGCTTTCGAAATCGACTTTACCGCCTTTCAGTTAGGGCTGGGTGACAAAGTAGTTGTGAAGATCGAACATAAGGACGATTGCAAGCCAAAAGTTCTTAACCCTGAGGTCCTCAAGCCTAAAAGCACTTACGAGATCGTATCAATGAAAGTTGATAAGGATGGTACGCTGAACTGGGCTACTAAAAACGAAAACGGAAAGCTGAACTTCATCGTTGAGCAGTTTCGCTGGAACAAATGGGTAAAGGTGGGTGAAGTGGAAGGAAAAGGAAAGCCTGACCAGTCTAACTACACGATAAAAGTTGTTCCTCATTCTGGTGAAAACAAGTTCAGAGTGAAGCAGATCGATTTCACAGGACAACCTAAATATTCTGAAGCTGTTAAGTTCCGCTCCATGAATCCTGAAGTTGCTTTCGCTCCTCTGAAGGCGGACAAAACAATCGAGTTCACTGGTGAAACAATGTACGAGATCTTCGATATGTACGGTAACATCGTAAAGAAAGGCTTCGGAAGCAAGATCGATATCTCCAATCTTCCTAAAGGTGCTTATTACATCAACTATGATAATAAGACCGGAGAGAAGTTTATCAAGAAATAACGTTTATACAGTTTAATACAATCCCCCTTGCTACTCGCCTGGGGGATTTTTTTTGCATCAAAAATCTGCGTATGGCATTTTTAAGAATTGAACACCTGGGCATTGCAGTAAAGAATCTGGATGAATCGAACAAGCTTATCGAAAAGCTCTTTGGAACTTCACCTTATAAGTCGGAGGCGGTGGAAAGAGAAGGTGTTACTACTTCCTTCTTCCGAATGGGCGAAAGCAAAATAGAACTTGTTGAGTCTTCTAAAGAATCATCAGCAATTTCAAAGTATATCGAAAAGAAAGGCGAAGGGATCCATCACATCGCATTTGAGGTGGAAGACATCATTTCAGAAATGAAACGCCTGAAAGAGGATGGTTTCACTCTCCTGCATGAACAGCCGGTAGATGGTGCAGATAATAAGCTGATCTGCTTCCTGCATCCGAAAAGCACTAACGGGATCCTCGTCGAGCTTACTCAGGAAAAGCGATAACGCGCTTATTTCAAAAGATCGGTGATGTCCATTCCTTTTTCAAGGAAGAGCGTTTTCATCCCGGTTTCTGAAGCACCATGAATGTGCTGAATGGAATCATCAATGAACAGACATTTTTCCGGAATGAGGTTGTTGTCTTCTATGACTTTCTCGAAGATCCCGATATCCGGCTTGCGTAACTTCATCTCATAGGAAAAGTAAACCTGCTCAAATGCGGAGTAGAACAGATTCTTCATCCCTTCCCTGTCAAGGTATTTTTCAATAAAGCGGATATGGATCACATTGGTATTGCTCAGCAGAAATGTTCTGTATCTTGACTTAAGCGCGTGGATCAGCTCAAGTCGTTTGATAGGGATTTCACCAAGCATCGCGTTCCATGAGGCGTCGATGGCATGTTCATCAAGACGTATTTTGCAAAGATGCTTTAACGTTTCCCTGAATTCTGAGGGTGAGATCTGACCCGTTTCAAGCTTATCAAAGAGCTTCGATTGGTGTGCCTGGGAATACAGCTCATCAAAGTTCCGGATGCCCAGCTTTTCAAATGCGAGCTGGGTTTTACCATAATCCACATTGATGATGACACCACCAAAATCGAAGATGATAGTATCGATATTATCTAAATCCATCCCTGTTCACTTTAGCTGATAAAGTTAGCTGATTTCGATCGTTCCGTGTTTCATGTAGCTTCGGGTTTTTATGGAGAATATTTTGATGAAGAAGTTTTCTGTTTTTGGCCGAAAAAATAGTGACCTTTGCAACGCATTTTTAAGAGCACATGAAAATTTTAAGACTATACATCCTATTCCGTTTGCCAATTGCCATTCTTCTGATTATCGGAGGGATTTTACTTTATAAATATGTTGATCACATTTCAGGGATCCTATGCTTTGTTCTGGCATTGATCTCCATCGTGCTTCATTTCACATTTGGTCCGATGCGTCTTATCCAGGAAGCAGCAGAAGAGGGTGATATCGATAGAGCCAAGGCCTATCTGAAATCGATCCGGTTCCCGAGGCTTCTTTTTAAGCCTTTCCGAAGTGCATACTATGCTTTTCAAAGCAATTTCGCCCTGGCTGAAGGTGATCTTGATCTTGCTGAAAAGAACATCAGAAAAGGGCTGAATACAAAATCTTCGCTTGCTGACATGACAGGAAGCAACCTGATGCAGCTTGGATTCATTCAGCTTAAAAAAGGGAATATGAAGGAAGCGCGTCAGTACCTGATGGAAGCGATCAAGGCAGGCATCCCGGACAATGAAGCGCTTGCAGCAACAAACCTTCAGCTTTGCAATATTGAATTACAGAGAAAGCAATACAAGATTGCCAAGGAATATTTCAGAAAGACAAAGGCGCTGAAGCCTAAATCACAGCAGCTTGTTGAACAGATCAAGATCCTTGAGAAGCAGATCAGCAGGCTTCCAGGCTAACAACGTATTCGCTGCATGATAGAAGACGGGATTTCCTTCTTTCCTGTTCAGTTTTTAATGATTCGGGAGTTTTTAAACAGCGAAGTTCAGAGCTTTTCTCATCTTCTGGCTTCCCACAAAATTCTTATCTATAAGATAGGTGGTTGTTTTCTGTAAGTGGTTGTTATGATCCTTTTTGAATGGGCTTATCATGATGCTCTTCCTGGTGCAGTTGCTCTCCTTTGAGTGTAGAGGTTGCTGCGGAAGGGCTGATGTCTTTGAAAATGATCCGGAAAACGGTTCCCTGGATGGGTAGCTTTTCAATCGTACCGTCAAGCTGCTTTACAAATGTTTCGACAAGCTCAAGCCCAAGTGAATTCTCGGAATTCCAGCTGTCGCCTTTAATGCCTTTACCATTGTCTCCAACAATAAGCTCATAGCTGTTTTGTGTAAGGTTCTTTAGTGAGATGGTGATCTTACCTCCTTCAATTCCATCTTCAAAGGCATGCTTGAGGGAGTTTGAAAATAACTCGTTAAGAATGAGGCCGACAGGGATCAGCGTATTGACGCCAAACGATTGTACTTTAAGATCAAGCTCAAGCGATACTTCGTAATTCAGGTTGTATGAGCGTAAAATATCACGGGTCAGACTTTCGATGTAAGCTTTCAGATCAACTTTGTGAAGATCTGTCGATGAATATAATTGCTCATGGATCAGGGCCATCGAACGGATCCTGTTCTGGCAGTCAACAAATAAAGCTGAAACACGATCATCATCAATATATGCTGATTGAATATTCAGCAAGCTGTTAATTACCTGCAGGTTGTTTTTTACACGATGATGCACTTCTTTTAGCAGGACTTCCTTTTCTTCTTTCTGAGCGAAGATCTTTTTATTCTGTACCAGCAGTGTTGCATTGATCTTGTTCTTATTCCTGTTGTTTTTGTAAACGATAAACGCAAGTATCAGAACAAGAACGATCACGGCAAATGAAGAATAAATGATGATCTCATTTTTGCCCAGCACGGCTGCCTGAATTTCCTTTTCTTTTTTCAGCAGCTCGATCTCACGCTGCTTTTCACCTGTCCTGTATTTTGTTTCAAGCTCAGCAACCATTTTAGTTGAAGTTTCATTGAACAGGCTGTCTTTGGTAGAAACATAAAGCTTGTAATACTCATTGGCTGACTTGTAATCTCCAATCCCTTCGCAAGTCTGCGCGAGCTTGTAGTAAACATTCTGTACTTCTTCCTTGATGTTGATCTCTTTAGAGATACGCAGTGCTTCTTTTAAGTGTGCCTTGGCTAGGGTATAGTTCTTCCTGGTGATGTACATGCCTCCAATGGCTGTCTCGGTAGATGCAAGGCCACGTTTGTCTCCTATCTTTTTATAGAGCTGCTTGGCTGCAAAAAATTTTTCCACTGCCTGGGTATGTTCTCCCTGCTCAACAAGTATCTTCCCGATGTTGATGTAGTTGAGTGCTATCTGTGGCTGATCATTGAGCTGTTCATTGATCTGCATGGCTTCTTCATAAAAAAGCATGGCCTTCGCATTGTCACCTACCTGGTAATACAGTGCGCCTATGTTTCCATAAGAGCTGGACAGTCCTTTCTGATCTTTTATCTCTTTACGGATCTCCGCACCTTTCAGGTAATAGGCAAGGGCCTGATCATATTCTTTCTGCTGATTAAAAACATTCGCGATGTTATTATAGCTTGCCGCAATTCCATTTTTATCACCAAGCCTTTCACGGATCTTTAATGAAGCAAGATAATCTGCCTGCGCATCAGCATATTCGCCATGAAGAAAATGTATGATGCCTATGTTGTTATAGATCCCTGCAGTTGCATGATCATCACCCAGCTCTTTGGTGATCGGCAATGATTTATTGAAGTACACAAGCGCTTGCTCGTAATCCGAAATATTCTGATAAACTACGCCTACTTTGATGTAGATCTTGGCCAGGTCCTGTTTGAGGTTGTTTTCCAGACAAAGATCAATTCCATTAAAGTAGAAGGTCAGTGCTTTTTCATGATTGTTCTTTATTCTGAAATATTCTCCCAGGTTGATATAGGCACCTACTTCACCTTGTGGAAATCCCAGGGAGCGGGAGAGCTGATAAGCTTCATTTGCGTAAAGACGGGTTTTTGCAGAATCAGACTTCCTAAGTTCATAGGAAAGTGTATTTAGAATACGTACACGCAGAGTGTCCTGAGCATCAGGTAATTTCCGGATCAGTTCATCAATTTTCTCTTTCTCAAGTGCAAAAAGAGATGAATGGCCGAAAAGTACCGTGATAAGGAAAATAATTACAGACAGATTATTTTTCATTACACCAGGCCAATTCTATCCTAAAGTTATTAATTCTCTAGGGTTATAGGTCTATGTACCCGGGTATTTTTCTTGTGAAATTCCGTATTATCTGATCTTGGTCATATCAGCAGGATCAGCGGTTAAACATCCGCCTATCTGGTCGCCATGCTGTAAATGCCCATTCAGTGCAGATGTACTTACCACAAGGTTGCGGGTTTTTCCTCCTTCTTTATGACAAACTACGATCGTGCTCATGTTAGCTTCCGTACCGCCGAAGCCGGTTGAATTGAGGAAAAGGCCGCAAACACCTCCTGCCGCGAATAGTAAAAGTCCCTTGGAAAGCTTTACAATAAAATCTCTTCGTTTCGAATCCATGATGATTGTTTAGCTGCTTGATAAACAAATCATGTTCCGTAACATCAGGATACCAGTAATACCAGCTTCTTGCGAACTACCTGGCCGTTGGATGTTACCACAACGAGGTATGTGCTTGTGCTTCGAAGTTTTTCTTTAGACACATTAAATGTGGCTTCGATAATTGTATCATTAAAAAGTAACCGGCCATGCATGTCATAAACTATTACCTCACCATGCGTCTCTTCATCCTGATTCCTGGTTATAACAAGGCCTCCATCGTTGGTGAATATATTAACCTGCGATGTCTGTTCTTCATTATGACCGGCTAATACGATCGGTTTAGTGTCTAAAGTTGAACTGTATGTTGTGGTGCAATTCAGATTTGAAACAGTGAGCTCAACATGGTATATTGAGTCTGTGAGGTAATGGTGTGTGGGATGTTCAAGCGTTGAAGAGCTCCCGTCTCCAAAGCTCCAGTTGAAATCGACTGCATTGGTGGATGTATTGTTAAAGGCGACCACAGCACCATTTCCTGAATGTGACAGCTGGAAGATAAATGATGCAGCGAGAGGTGCTGCAGAACTTATGGTAAAGCTGCCTGTTTGAATACCGGCTGAGGAGCTGTAAGTTTCATATGTATAGTTTCCACCCACTAAACCAGACATGGTATATGGTGTATTCAATGAATCTACCTGACTGATGATCACATGAGAAGAATCTCTTATGATGAGTTCCCAGTTTGGCAGGTTGGCTTTGGATATGGTGACGCTACCATCCGTTAAGAAGCTGCAGCTTGTTCCCGTTGTGCTAACTACACCCGGTGAAGTGAAGCAGAGTTCAAAACGCGCCGGTGAGTTTATTGATTGCGGAGTAAGGTTAAAGACATACAGGTTTCCATGAGAAAAGTCAAAGTAGTTTCCTGTTTGTCTGTCATATAAAAAGATGCCTGTGCCATTTTGAAACGCTCCCAGGATAATGGACCTAAGGTTATATGTTCCGGCAGCTGGGATCTTTAGAAGCAACGGAACTCTTACCTGGCCTGCATACATTGGTAGTGCATTAATTGCAAGGTTGGTAGTCGAATCACATTTAGTGAATATCGCAGGAACCTGTTGATTCTGACTGAACAGTTTCTGTGCGTCACTTCCATTGTCATAACTGTTGGTTGCATTCGGAAGAAACCGGATCACCGTTTCATCTGAATATACCAGGCTTTCAAGCTTGACCTTTATCGCATGGTCAATGGCCATTATGTTACTGAAGCTGAAAAGAAGGATAAAGAAGAAAACTTTGTATGTGCTTTTCATGTTACCCTTTTTTGATTAAGCCATTCAGTTTCATTTTCGCTCCCACTCTTGCTGTCAGCGCGATATCAGCGTCACTCCTGTAATTAAAGAACGCAGAAGGAACAGGTTGCGTACTTTCTTTATCGATCGTTTTAAAATACCCGAATCCAATATCAGTGAAGACCGTGAGGGTTTTATTCAACCTGCCTGTGATCCCTATCCCTGTGTAACCTTCAATTGTTCTGTACTTTAAGGTTGACGCGGATGTGAACTCAGGTGAAAGACGTTCAAGCACAGTAATGGAAGTGTGGTTGAGCTGTGTCCTGTGATTGTATGATGCTCTGGCAAACCAGTAAAGACCAATGATGCCTGAAAAGCTGTCAGATGCATCAAGAAGCGAGCGTTGGTAACCTGCCTGTGTTCCTGCAATGTACTTACAGCTTTTCGGGAACATGATCTCTGCATTGAATGTATTCCTTCCAGAAGTTCTGTATAGACCGGCAGAATATTGCCCTGTAAATCCATTTCCTGTTACTGTGCTAGATAACGTTATGCCTTTCAATGTTCTTTTCATTGAGACCATCTGGGCATTCAATGTGGTGAAAGATGTGATCAGCAATATGGCTGTTACTATGGATTTGATATGTCTTGTTTTCATAATCAGATGTTGTTTTAATGATTGATTAAATCGTTTTGCTTTGAAGAACAGTATAAGAGCGTCTCTTTTTAAAGAAAGCCAGTCGTGACTTTCTATTGTTATTCTTTAGCTCATCTTTTGTTGTAAAAATGAGTGAGAATGCAGGTTTACGTCCTGTGTTTTTATGTCTTACATACAGGTCAAGGATCTTCTGATTTGTTACTGGGAAGATTTCGTTGGTGCTTTCGTTTTTCAGATAGATATTCACCTTAGGATCCTCAATCTGGCTTTCAAAGGACACGGTGTAGATTCCACCTGTAGCATGTTCTAAGTAGATAGGAACCATGCTGTCTTTTAAAGCAGGCAATGTTTGCAGGCAAAGCATTTTGTGACCTGATCTGAAATAGATCAATGGATTCTCTTTGTTCTGAAACAGGTTGTTCTTAATGATGCCAGCACTGGTCTTATCCTGGACGACAATAGCTACTTCATCATAGAGGCTGTCTTTTTCAAATTTGATCTTAACAAAATCTGGTTCTAATGATGGCGCAGCAACCTTAATTGTTGTTTTTGCCGGCTCGCTGAGTAGCGTATCTCCTTTAGTATTCCTGTACTTGATCCTGAATACATTCCTGTCGTCACTGGAATCAACAAGAGTTACACAATACAATAAGGGCCCCTGGAAGTCCACTCCGATCGCGAATTTGTGATGGACCGTTTTGTATTCGTTTCCATTCTCTTCCTGGATGAGGAACATGCCATCATCTTTCAGATTTGTAGCCAGCCAACGGATGTAATATTTAGGATAATAATAATCAACTTGTAATGAACAGACTAAATTATAGGTGCTAACGTTTTTACCTCCTGCATAACTCGAAAAGGAAAGAAGTAAAGTGAGCGCAAACGTAAATAACTGATACCCTGTAATGTTGCTCTGGGAACATTTCCCTGATAACTTATTAAAAAGTTTTAATGACAGTATTTTCATGGTTTCTTTGTTTTCTTTGATGCGAAACTATTTCAGGAATGGCCTGATGATCCTGAGTTTTCGGTCACTGAGCTGTTTTACACGGTGAATTAAAAAACGACAAGGTGAATGAGTTTCTGATTCTGATTTACCCCTGTCACAACATCATGTTTTTGTCCCCGGCTCTATGAATGAGCTTAGTTATTTTAGATAAATGGAAAGTTTAAAGTGTATCCTTGTTGATGATGACCCTTTAGCAAGAAAGGTTTTGGAGCAGCTGTGCATTCAGACTGACTTACTTAAAATCGTGTCAACCTTCAGTTCATCAACAGAGGCATATAAGTACCTGAGCCGGAATAAGGTGGATCTTTTGTTCCTTGATATTGAAATGCCTGGAATGTCTGGGCTTGATCTCCTGCGATCCTTAACAGAAAGACCCAAGGTCATCCTCACTACAGGCAAGAAAGAATTTGCAGTGGACGCTTTTGATCTTGATGTCGCTGATTACCTGGTGAAGCCGATCGAATATCCAAGATTCCTGAAGGCGCTGTCAAAGATCAGGGAGTCAGAAACGCGAAGCTCTGAGGCTGTTGAGAGGCATATTTTTATTAAATCACAAGGTGTCTTTCAAAAGATCAGCTATGATGACATCACTCACCTTGAAGCACAGGGAGATTACATTTCCATATATACCGGAAAAAGCCGAATTACGATCTATGACACGCTCAAGAATTTTGAAAGTAAGCTGAACCGGGATTTCATCAGGGTTCATCGTTCTTTCATTATTAATAAGAAGCATATTCTTTCAATAGAAGATAACTGCATCAGTCTCGCAGGCTCATTGATCCCGATCGGAGTTTCTTACAGAACAGAGGTTATGAGGAGCTTAAATCTTGGGTAGCAATTGAAAAAAGCACATTTTAAAATCCTCTTCGTGCTTTTAGTTCAAACTAAATCATAGTAAATCCGTAGTACATCGTCATGAAACATTTGTCTATCAGGAATAAGCTGATCATGGTCCTGGCCATACCATTGCTTGCCTTGCTTTATTATCTGCTAAGCGCTTTAAGAGCTGATTTTAAGACGCGTGATGTTGCAATTGAATTAAGAGCGAGTGTTGAACAGGTTCAACGTTTATCAGAAGTTATTCATGAACTGCAAATTGAACGCGCGCTATCACTAGGGTACCTCTCAAGCGAAGGCACGATAAGAAAAGATCAGCTTTCTGCTCAATGGAGCCTGACAGATAAGAAGATCTCAGAATCGAACCTGGCATTGGCGGAGGAACCTGAGCTGAAAGCCAGTCTGCTCAGGTTAACAGAGGTGCGTATGAAAGTGATTTCTCTTTCGGATGACAACAATGCATTTAAATATTACAATGATCTGAAAGTTGACCTCCTTGATAAGATCTCCATTTCCCTTAGAGACATCCCACAGGCTGATCTCCGTGAACAATGTGAAAATCATCTGTCATTGTTATATACCAAAGATTTCCTTGCCCAGCTAAGAAGTGTTTTGGTGACAAGTATCGTGGATGGTAGGTTTGATACTAAAGCTTTTGCAGAATTTGCTTCCTTAAAAGGAAAAATGGAGATTAACTTCAAACGGTTTAAAAAACTCAATGTCGAACCTTTTAAGTCTGAAGTGAACAGAAGACTTGAAGCACCTAATCTGAAAAAAACACTTTCTTTCCTGGATACATGTTTCTATCATCCTTCACGAACCTTTGCATATAAAGAGCTTGATCCTTTCTGGATCTCCGCAAGCAGCTCGATAGAATTGCTTAAAGAGATTGAAGATGCTTCTGTAAATAGAATTACAGCGAAAAGCGAATCCCTGATATCTGAAACGGAGAATAAGGTGATCATTACGTTTATCACAGCAATCCTTGTATTCTCTTTGATTATTCTGATCGTGACATACATCATCAGGGGCATTGTGACTTCAGTGTCGGTTATCCGTGAAGCAGCTGACAGACTCGCGAATGGTGAAGTGGACATAAATCTGGCATTAAACTCACAAGATGAGATTGGTTCTTTATCCGAATCATTTAACAGAATGATCCTTGTAACAAAGGAGTATTCAAAAACGGCTGATGCGATCGGAAAAGGAAATTATGATGTACGCGTAATCATTAGAGGTGAAGCCGATACATTAGGTCACGCGCTTGAAAGAATGCGTCTGAACCTGGAGCATCTGTCAAAAGTGAACAGTGAAAGAAACTGGCTTCTGACAGGACATAGAGAGCTTAGTGATAAGATCAGAGGCGAAAAGGAAGTGGAAAGACTGGCTAATGAGATCATCACGTTCCTTTGTCAATACATGGATGCGAAAGTTGGTGTGATCTACACTTACTACAGGAGCCACTTTAAACTATCCGGATCTTATGCTCTCTCTTCTGGGAGCAATATCGGGCAGTCTCTGAACCTGGGAGAAGGATTGGCAGGGCAGGTCGCTCTCGATAAAAAATGCCTGGTATTTAAGAATATTCCTGATAATTATATCAAAATCAACTCGGCCCTTGGAGACACATCTCCTAAGGATATTGTGGTGTTCCCATTTCTCTATGAAGACGCTGTAAAAGCTGTTGTTGAGATTGGTGTATCAGCCGATGTTACAGGGTTGCAACTTGAATTTCTGGAGCTTGTTTCTGAGAACATTGCCATAGCCGTGCAATCAGCATACTCCAGGACGGAAATGATCAACCTGCTTGAAGAAACGCAGCGACAGGCAGAAGAGCTTGAAGCCCAGCAGGAAGAGCTTCGTCAGACCAACGAAGAGCTCCACAGCAAATCGGACCTTCTTGAAAATTCGGAAAGGCTATTAAAGTTGCAGCAGGAAGAGCTGCAGCAATCAAATGAAGAGCTCGAGGCGAAGGCTGTTATTCTTGAAGAACAGAGAGACCTTCTTGAATCTGCTAAAGATGATATCGAAAAAAAGGCCAGGGAAATAGAACAGTCCAGCCGGTATAAATCAGAGTTCCTTGCGAATATGTCTCATGAACTGAGGACACCGCTGAACAGCATCCTTATTCTGTCCCAGCTGCTTGCAGATAACAAAAGTGGTCACCTCAATGAAAAGGATATAAGCTTTGCACGCAACATTCATAATTCGGGCAACGATCTTCTTAACCTCATCAATGAAATTCTTGATCTTTCTAAAGTTGAGGCTGGAAAGCTTGAATTAAACATGGAGCATGTGAAGATTGAATCAGTGAAAGATGATCTTCTCGCGATGTTCACTGAACTTGCCGGTTCCAAAGGAATATCTTTTAGCATTCAGCATCATGGTGCAGCCATGGAGCTTCATACGGATAGGCAGCGATTAAACCAGGTCCTCAGAAACCTGTTGTCGAATGCGTTCAAGTTTACTTCCAAACAGGGTTCTGTAGATCTTGTAATCCGAGATGAGAATGCCTCAAAACAATATAAGAGTGAAAGACTAAATCAGGCAGGTCGGGTGATCTCGTTTACTGTAATTGATACCGGGATCGGAATTCCAGCATCGAAGCAGGAAATAATTTTCGAAGCATTCCAGCAGGCCGATGGCTCGGATAAAAGGAAGTACGGAGGAACGGGACTTGGCTTGTCGATCAGCCGTGAACTTGCGACTGCTCTTGGTGGAGAGATCCACTTAAGAAGTGAAGAAGGAAAAGGCAGCGAATTCACTTTATACCTTCCTGGTATATACAGCCAGGAAACATCGTCGAACCATGTTAAAGCTCACATATCCGATACAGAAGTTATACAAAGGCAAGAGCTTGTAGATGTCAATGAACGACTGGATGGCATTAAGTTAACCGCAAGGGATGACAGGTATTCATTGAATGCCGGCGATAAGGTAATTCTCATCATGGAAGATGATGTTGAGTTTGCTTTTGGTTTACTGGAATTTGTCAGGGAGAAGTCATATAAAGGAGTGGTTGTGCATGATGGTGCGGCAGGGCTAAGCTTTGCTCGTTTCCATAAGCCTGATGCGATCCTGCTTGATATCAAGATGCCTGTAATGGATGGCGTTGAAGTATTAAGGCATTTAAAGAATGATCCTCAGTTGCGTCATATTCCTGTTCAGATCATTTCAGGGTATGACAGGAGGAAGCAGGGATTGGAGCTGGGGGCTTTCAGCTTTCTTAATAAACCGGTAAGCACCGAACAGCTTGAAGAGGCCTTTCAAAAGATTAACGCATTCACAGGAAGAAAGAATAAGAAGCTCCTTGTGATTGAGGACAATGAAAGTCAGAGCCAGGCGATCCTTGAATTGATCGGAAACAACGACGTGGAATCAATTGCTGCTTACTCAGGAAAAGAAGCTCTGGAGAAACTCTCTGTTGATGACTTCGATTGTGTGATCCTCGATCTGGGACTGCCTGATATGTCAGGATTTGAATTACTTGAAAAAATAAAATCAGTTTCACAGAAAATGCCGGTGATTGTTTACACTGGAAAGGATCTTTCTAAGGAAGAGAACAGTCTGCTGATGAAGCTTGCGGACACCATCGTTTTAAAAACGGTTTCATCTAAAGAACGGTTGCTCGATGAAACAACTTTATTCCTTCATCGCGTGGAGAATGGCCTCCCTAAAGAGAAGCAGAGGATCATCCGAAAACTTCATAAAACAGATGAAGTGCTGAAAAACAAAACGGTACTTGTTGTTGATGATGACATCAGGAACATCTATTCACTTACGAATGCACTTGAGGAAGAGGGCTTGACCTGCCTGACCGCTGAAAACGGGAAGGTGGCAATCCAGGTGCTGGTTGAAAATCCTGGTATTGATCTCATCCTGATGGATGTCATGATGCCTGAGATGGATGGCTTCGAAGCCACAAAAGCAATCCGGAGTATGCAGCAGTTTACCAAGCTTCCTATCATCGCGCTGACTGCCAAAGCGATGAAGGGAGACCGTGAAAAGTGCCTCGAGAATGCGATGTCTGATTACCTTTCCAAACCTGTGAATATGGACCAGCTTCTTTCACTGATGCGGGTATGGCTGTACAAATAGGGTTATAGAGGATTTACAGGAAAAGTAACTGGTTGCATAAAACATGATAGTTCCATTTGAATGACGGCAATTAATGATCATGATGTTTCAAAATTTCTTGAAGTTTTAAAGCAGGCATACGGGTATGATTTCACTGATTATGCCAGCGCTTCAATATCAAGAAGAATAACTCATTTCATGACTGTAAAAGCCATGGATGAACTTTCGAATCTTGAAAAGGCACTTCTTGCTGATGAGCATTTGTTCGAGCAGTTCATACAGGATTTGTCTGTGAACGTAACCGCAATGTTTCGTGATCCATTATTCTTTAAGAGCATCAGGGAAAAGGTGATTGAGCGGCTTGCAACCTACCCATATATAAAGATCTGGGTAGCCGGATGTTCCACTGGCGAAGAGGTGTACTCATTGGCGATCCTTTTATATGAAGCAGGGTACCTTGACAGAACGATCATTTATGCGACAGATATCAATCAGCATTGCCTGCATACCGCACGTGAAGGCATTTATTCAGTTGAACGAATGAAAGAGTACACCTTAAATTATCAGCTTTCCGGTGGCTCACGATCTTTTTCTGACTATTATTTAGTGAAGTATAATTCAGTCATGTTTGATCCTGCGTTAAGAAAGAACATTGTTTTCTCACCGCATAATCTTGCGACAGACAGTTGCTTCAATGAGTTTCAGATGATTCTTTGCAGAAATGTGCTGATCTATTTTAACAAGGATCTTCAGGAACGTGTATTCAATCTGTTCTACGAAAGTCTTTGTCCGTTTGGATACCTGGCTTTAGGGAGCAGGGAGTCATTGCTTTTTTCAAGTAAACGGAAATATTTTGAAGATGTCGATCAACGGGAAAAAATCTATAGAAAGTTGGTGTAGTTCGATTTTGTTCGACGATAAGGATCTTCAAAAACTCAAAAAAACAGTAACAGAATGAATACACTTAAGAAAGGGGTCGTCCTGATCATAGATGATAAGCCATCAAACATATTTGTTCTGGAAAATCTTCTTGAAGGAGAGAATATTCAATGCCTGAATGCAACATCTGGAAGTGAAGGTTTGAAGATCCTGCTTAACCAGGATGTCGATCTGATCATTCTTGATGTGCAGATGCCTGACATGAATGGATTTGAGGTTGCCCAGATCCTGAAGTCAAATAAAAGAACACGGGATATTCCTATCGTATTCGCCACAGCTGAAAGAAAAGAGCACCACTACCTGAAAATGGGATATGATGAAGGTGCAGTCGATTATCTTTTTAAACCACTTGATCCGGATATAGCCAAAGCCAAGATCAATGTCCTTTTAAAGCTACAGTTGCAGAAAAAAGAACTGATTGAAAAGAACAGGTCATTGCAGAAGAGTGCGCTTCTGATAAACAATTCTCCTGATATGATCGGTGTACTTGATGCAACGACTGGAAAGATTGAAGAGATGAACCATGCAGTGAACACTACACTCGGGTATTCTTTTGATGAGCTGACGGGGACATCCATACTTGCAATTATTACGGACGATGACCGTTCACGGGTTGAGCGATTATTGATGGACCCTGAAGAGCATATTTCTTTTGAAGCAAGGTTTGTTTGTAAGGATGGCAGTATATCGTGGGTCCATTGTAAAGTGGTATCAAGAGAAGGAAAGTGGTATTTCAATGCCAGGGACATCACCGAGATCAAAGCAGCGGAAAAGTTAAAGAACTATCATACGGCGATTATAAAGCAGTCAGGCGAGGCGGTGTACCTTCTTAACAGGGAAGGAAGGATATTGAGCTGGAACCGGGGTGCTGAAAGGATCTTCGGATATTCTGAAAAGGAAGCGTTGAAAAAAGATATCTGGTCTCTTGTTCCACAGCATGAACATGGAGCAGTGACGTCAGGGATCAATGCGATTTTTCAGGGCCAGGATATTAACCTGATGGAAACCATTAAAATCGCTAAAGACGGAAGACTGATCGATGTGCTTTTTTCGGCCCAGCTGATCACAGAGCCTGTATTTGGAGAAAGCTCGATCGCGATCACGGAAAGGGACATTACCGGGCAGAAGATTGCAGATGAAAAGATCCGTGAAAGCGAAAACAGATTCAGAGATCTGTTCCAGGCCACACCTTACCCTATGTGGGTGTGTGATCTTGACTCATCCATGTTTCTTGAAGTGAATAGCGCGGCGGTGTCGCATTATGGATATACACGTGATGAATTTTTATCCAAAAGGATCACGGATATTCTGGCTCCCGGAACAAGTAAAGAATCTTCTGAATTATCTGCGCGAAAAGAATTAAACAGGCAGGCCTATGAGGAGAAGCATGTTCTTTCTGATGGACGAATCATTGATGTACAGCTTACATCTCACCTGTTAAAGTATAAAGACTTTAAATCATCCCTGGTAATTGCTACAGATGTAACCGAAAGTAAAAGAGCCGAAGATGAACTGAAGCGATCCAAGGAACGCGCGGAGCGCCTGCTTACAACACAGGAAATGTTCATTGCGAATGTAAGTCATGAGATCCGCACGCCAATGAATGCGATCATTGGCTTCACCTCCCTGCTTGAACGAACACACATGACCGATATCCAGGAAGAATATCTTGGAGCAGTCAGGAAGTCCGCTGATACACTATTGAACATCATTAATGACATTCTTGATATTTCTAAAATAGATTCGGGGATCATTAGCTTTGAATCTATACCCTTCAGCATCGTTGCACAGATGCATACGTTATTATCAATGCTTGATTCTAAAGCGAGGTCGCAATCTATAAGTTTGCGTCTTGTTTTGAGTGACTCGATTCCTACGACTGTTTTAGGCGACCCGACACGTTTGAGTCAGATAATGATCAATCTTATTGACAATGCCATCAAGTTCAGTACATATGGAGAAGTGTTAATTAAGGTTGACGCAGAGATAAAGGAACGAGATCATGTGTCGATTACGTTTGAAGTTATTGACCATGGGATAGGAATACCCGAATCGAAGCTCGAAAATATATTTGAACGCTTCATTCAGGCATATGCTGATACAACGAGGAAGTATGGTGGAACTGGTCTAGGTTTAAATATTGTAAAAAGTCTTGTTGAACTTCAAAACGGCGAGATCAAAGTTAAGAGTGTCGAAAATGCAGGAACTACGTTTAGGGTTACACTTCCTTTTGGCATCGGACATGACCTAAAACCTGTGAAAAAGTCTGGCATAACAATCACTTCAGACCTGCTCAATAAAGAATGTAAGATCTTACTTGTTGAGGATAACTTCATGAATCAAAAGCTGGCAAGCGCGGTGTTAAAAGAAGCTGGTCTGGAATTGATGATTGCGGAGAATGGGCTTCAAGCGATCGAGAAAGTGCGACAATTCCCATTCGATATCATCCTGATGGATCTTCAGATGCCTGAGCTCGACGGGTATGCTGCAACAAAGATCATCAGACGAGAGATTTCGAAAACTATTCCTATTATAGCCATGACTGCAAATGCGCTTCCCGGAGAAAAGGAAAAATGTCTTGCTCATGGAATGAATGATTACATTTCAAAACCATTCAGCCGTGAAGACTTGTATAAGGCGATACTAACGTATCAACCCAAAAACAATATTCATGATGAAACTCTGATCGATCTCGATTACCTCAGAAACATATCAGGAAACGGGAATGTTTTCATTCTGGAAATGCTTGAAACATTTCTTATCGACTCACCGGCAAGTATGGAAAAGCTTAAAAGCTGTATTGAGCTTGCTGACCATAAGGGTATCCAAAGAGAAGCCCATACACTGAAATCAATGTTCGCTTTTATTGGATGTGCAAAGCTTGCAAAGGAATGTGAAGACCTCGAGATCAAAGTGGAAGGTAAGGCTAAAAAGGTTCAACTATCCGACTCATTTTCAATGATCGAAAAGACGTATCATGCTGTTGTCAGCCAGGTAAAGCTTCAAATGAACACTCTTTAATTGCTCTTCTGACCTTGATTACTGTGTGCATGACTTTCTTTTTTACGTTTAAAATGCTTTTTCAACGCTATCATAGAATCGAACAGATTTTCTGAATTGTCAATGAGCTCTTCGATCAGGTCGTTCATGGATTCAGAAACCATTTTTATTTCTTCATAGGTAGGTTGTTTGCTCTTGAGGATTGTCCGGATGTTTTTCAACTTCACTTTATATGCGCTGTTCGATTGGATGTTCTTGTAAAACAGAGCATCAACCTGGTTGCTGTATTGCTTCCAGAGCTTTTCTGTTCTTTTTCGTTCGGTGTCATCCTGGGTAAGGATAAGTATGCCTGCTGATGTAGGAATCAGCTTGACGGTATAATAGGTCTCTTCACACGTAAACAACCTTAATTCGGCAATGATTGACTTCTCCTGTGTGGTCATGCAATCAAAAAGCCTCTTGTAAAACTCTGAGAAATCAAAACCAGGTATAAGATCAGTTAAAGCTTTTCCGAATAAATCCGTGGAAGTGGATTTCCAATGTCTGGCTCCAGATTCATTGACGAGAATAACTTTTAACCGATAGTCGATCATTAATATTCCTTCGTTCATGTTGGATAAGAAGGCATTCTCATGAGAACTTAACATGAGTTGCTGTACTTGTTCATTAAGAAATGTGTCAGTCATGTCTTTTTTCATTGAAGTTTTTAATTTAAAGTTGTCGCGGAGTACTCTGACTTAATTTTGGCACGTATGTGACTTATGTATTTTTGATTTACGCTAAACGTGAAGGTTCTTGAATCGTATGTGATCAATGCCGCAGGAAAATCGAAGTAATAGGAATCAACACCAGCTTCTTTTTTGTAGATGGTTGCTTCAATCATCAACAGGTAACTTTCTTTATCTTCCTTTTCTCTCGCGATGGTCGTATTGATCCCGATTCTTTTGGGATGATGGCCGGGCTTCAGGATTTCAACCGTGTATTGGTTATTTTCCTTTAGCACCAGTTTGAAAGATTTTTCAGCAACATGCGTTTCAATGAGGTCGTTATCTACATATACCTTGATTGCGTAGTCTGATAAGGAAGTTCCACGCTCGTTCGTGATCTTGCCAGTTACCGTAAGGAAGGCTTTTTCTTTTTTGGGATAAGGAAATCCTGCCGCAGTATGGCAGAAGATCAGAATCAAAAGCGAGGATGTCAGGAGAGTCTTTCCGGTCATTTATGAAGTCAATTACATTACTTCGCAAATGTATCCGGAACGCAATGGCCTGGGATCAGGATTTCGGTTGGTTAAACTGAACGCACGGTGAGTGCATGCAAATTAACGGTGAATGAAATTGCCTGATTTTAACTGGATCTTTTAAAGCGAATCAATGTGCAATCTCCAGCAACGGCGCAAATGTTTTCTCGCGTATGATCTTGTCAGCTACCAGGTTTAGAATGTTATTCGAGGAACAGAATGAAACTCCGATCCCTGCCATCTTGAGCATGCAGATGTCATTCTCCCCATCGCCAACGGTTACGATGTTGGCAAGCTCTACATTGTATTTTTTAGCGATATGATTTAACACATTTCCTTTGCAATAATCGTGTTCGCATGAGCTTTTCTGTTCTTTCATAAAGAAGGAAGGTATCTTCACTTCACCGGTGGCTACGCTGTTTGAGAATTCCAGTTCGTTCGCGAATGTAAAATCAAAGCCTGCCTTGTTTTTAACATGATTGGTTACGCAGTCATAGCTGTCACTTAAAATTCCGCATATAAACCCTCTTTTCCTGAGCTGGCTTACCACGTCATGTACATCAAACACCATCGGAATGGTGTCGATCACATTATAGATCTCTGCAATGGATCGCCCTTTCATGAGTGATGCGATATGCTTTGTTCTCAGGAAAGGATTATTGGTTTTTGTTACAATTTCAAGCAGCTGGTCCTTAAAGCCGAACGCTTCTGCCGCAGTATTGATGAAGCTTGCCTGGAGTATGGTATTATCCATATCGAACACGATCATCTTCTTCAGATCGACCAGAGTTTCATGGATAGCAAAATCCATCTGTTCACGAATAATTTTAATGTGTTCGTAATTCTCAAGATTGGCTTCAGGCAGGTTCTGAACTCTTTTTAGGATTGCACGGGATACTTCGCGGGACATCTTTCCGAGCTGTTCCCATGATTGCATGCGGTTTTCCAGCTTACCTATGTTCACTTCCGCAATCCGTGCACCTGAGAGGTAAGCATCGATCAAAATGCCTATATCAACACCATAGTCGTTTTCAAATTCTATTTGAGTCAATGTCTTCTTTGAGCCTGCAATCATTCCGCTTAAAGGCTGTGAAAATTTTGTAAGCTCAGGAAGAAGAATGCTTAATAGTGGTTTCGCTACAAGCTCAGTCACCCTTCCTGCCTGCCGGTCGAAGGTGCTTTTCACAAAGTCGGATTCATCATTGAGAATAGGCATGCATAGTCTTTCTATGATGTCTTCAGGATAGTTGATGATGTCGGCATCAACGTATGCAACGACTTCGTTTTTGGCCATGTAAAGACCTTCACGCATGGAAGCTCCTTTGCCGAGCATGGTGCTCGTAACAACTGTAGCACCGTGATTTCGTGCAACTTCTACTGTGGTGTCAATTGATTTGTCGTCGATCACAAGGACTTCTGAAACAATACCGGATTGCTTTACAAGCTGTATGACCTGACCTATTGTAAGGGCTTCATTTAATGCGGGAATAACTACTGTTACCATGTCTTTCGGGGGTTTAATTCGTTACTACTCTTTATGGTAACTTTAAACTTAGTCCAGATAAAACGTGATTACATTGACATTCGTCAACTTTGAAAGTTATTAAAGCAAATTAACTGTGAGATTAAAATAGCAATGCGGTGGATTCAAGCTCTTTAGGCTTCAGGACGATGATCTTTCTTCCCCTTGTTATAATGACTTTCTGCTCTTTAAAATGCTGAAGCATCCTGACAACGGTTTCAACAGCGGTACCTACATAGTTCGCAAGATCTTCACGTGACAGGTTGATCTCGACATGTTCTTTTGAATCTTTGATCCGGTACTTTTCACTCAGGATAAGCAGGCTGAGTGCGAGTCGTTCCTTTACAGATTGTTGTCCGAATACGGTGAGCTTGTTTATCCAGACTGTAAACTCATGGCTCAGGTTTTCAAGAAGTTTATAGGAAAGCACGTTAGACTGCGCAAGAACTTCCATAAACACTTTCTTAGGGATGAATGACAAAACACAGTCTTCAAGAGTAGCCGCGGATACAGGAGTAGGCGTGTTGTTGATCAAAGGTCTGTACCCAAAATATTCACCTTTTGTATAGATGTAAGGAATTTGTTCTTTACCTTCTTTGTTTGTCTGAAAGATCTTGACTTTGCCTTTTCTCAGGATATAAACACCTTTGGAAGGTTTTCCTTCATGTAAAAGCGTGGTTCCCTTCTTCACAGTTACCCTGATCATGCTATCCTTAAGGGCTTTGTACTCCTTTTTTGGCAGGCCTTCCAGCAAAGAGCCTGCACGGAAATGATAGTTTTCAAGTGAATAGTGCATCTTCCAAAGATACAGTTCAGCCAAAATTGATTTTTGTCAATTTTTAGACGCATGCTCAATGGTATTTTTGTATTCACACTGAAAAGCGATCTTTTTAGTAGTTAGCCTAAGGCCACTGGTAGTTCGGTGGCTTTTTTATTTGGTGAGATTGAGATGAGTGAGTTCGTTTTTGCTCTTTGTGGTTGAACAACTCTTCCTGATGTCTTTAGAGTGAGAAACAGAACGAGAGTGGAGAAAAAAGCAGAAAAACTCTAATTTCTATTGCGCTCATTGTTGTTCTGAATTTTGTGGAGAATACCGGAGTCGAACCGGTGACCTCTTTCCCGAAAGTATTCGGGACTTTTGCAATGCCTAATTAATAGAGACTTTAAATTTTGTGGAGAATACCGGAGTCGAACCGGTGACCTCTTGCATGCCATGCAAGCGCTCTAGCCAGCTGAGCTAATTCCCCTGCAAATTAATGAGCGCAAAAATAGTCATAAATATGAGGTGAAGAAACTTTGTTAGATTCTATGAACCGAATGATTTATTCCTGTGAAGTACAGTGTTAAAAAGAGTGTGAGAGGGAGATGAAAAGCAGCGAGAGCCGGGATTCGCTTTCGCTCTCTGCTCTCACTCTGCTTTTTGTGGGCCCTGTTGGAATCGAACCAACCACCCACAGATTATGAGTCTGTTGCTCTAACCGAATGAGCTAAGGGCCCTTGCTTTTAAACTGAAAAGCGTGCAAATCTAATGCTTTACATCGAATTATTCAATGCTTTAAAACGTGGATTATTACGCCAGTGAGCAATCCTTGAACATCGTAAAGAGAATCAGTTGAGAAAACCTCGATTCACAATATTGCCCTGATTCCCAATGTAAAAAGCTTTCTCATAAGTCACAAAATCAGGCATAGTTTTTCCTTCGTCCTGTCCTCATGGAGAGCTATTTTGGAGGTCTTGAAATTCCACGTCTCATCTTCGTAAAAGGCCTCTCAGCAATTTACTTTGTTGCCTTCTTAGGAGCTCTTAACCAATTCATCCCACTCCTGGGAAAGAACGGATTACTTCCAGCCACCGACTTTATTAAGCAAACAACATTCAGGATCACACCTGGGATTTTCCATCTTCATTATTCGGATCGTTTTTTTAAAGTGGTTGCATCTGCAGGATTGCTGCTTTCTGTCCTATTGTTGACGGGCATTGCAGATAACTTTCATTGGGTTTTCTACATACTGACATGGCTACTGATGTGGTTTCTTTACTTGTCTATTGTGAATGTAGGTCAGACATTTTATTCATTCGGCTGGGAGTCGATGTTGCTGGAAGCCGGATTCTTCGCTGCCTTCATGGGACCGGACCATATGGAACCTTCAATCATTCCTGTCATCCTTTTACGATGGATGCTTTTTCGTGTCGAGTTTGGCGCGGGGCTTATTAAGCTTCGTCATGATCCATGCTGGAGGGATTACACTTGCCTGTATTACCATTACGAAACACAGCCTCTTCCCGGACCGCTGTCCTGGCACTTTCATCATTTTCCGAAAAGCATTCACCGGTTTGGTGTGATGTTCAGTCATTTCGTTCAGCTCATTGTGCCATTCGGCGTTTTTGCTCCTCAGCCGGTCGCCCAGGTTGCCGCATTACTGATCATAGGACATCAGCTTTGGCTCGTGCTCTGTGGAAATTATGCATGGCTTAACTGGCTCACGATCGTGCTTGCCTTTGTAGCCTTCAGCGACAGCTTGTTTCCTGCAAGCTTCATAAATCATGTTTCATACATTGAACGTCCTGTCATGTTTAATGTGCTGTTGTACGCATTACTTGCAGTGTCCCTGGTATTAAGCTGGAAACCATTGCTGAACTTCTTTTCCAGGGATCAGCTCATGAATTACTGTTATAATCCGATCCACCTGGTTTGTGTATATGGTGCGTTCGGTTCTGTTACAAAAGAAAGGTATGAGGTCATCATCGAAGGCACGACAGAAACAAATATCAATGAAAGAACGATTTGGAAGGAATACCAGTTTAGAGGTAAGCCGGGCAGGGTGACAAGAATACCAGGACAATTTGCACCATATCATCTAAGGCTTGACTGGTCAATGTGGTTTCTTCCTTTTTCAGTTGTTGTCAGTCATGGCCAGATCCTGAATGTGAGTACCCGTCTTTGGTTCATTCGTTTCATTGAAAAACTCCTGGAAGGAAACGGGCAGACACTAAGTCTTCTTGCTGATGATCCATTCAAAACAGAAAAACCGTCAATGATCCGGGTACAGTATTATAAATACCAGTTAACCACTGAGCAAGAAAAGCAGGCTACAGGAGCAATCTGGAAGCGAGCATTCATCGGTGATTATCTGGAACCTGTTTCCCGGAATGACATTCGATCAATGCTAAACTGATTTCTCAGTCGTTTGCTTTATCTTCTTCATCGCGAGATCTTTTCCCACGTTGATCACGTTCTTCCTCATATTGTCTTTCTCTTTCCCTTACTTCAGAAAGCCATTGGTCTTCACGTTCCTTAACGCCTTCTCTCCATTTTCTGTCACGATCACGTTGCTCATCATAACGCTTGTCCCGCTCTTCCTGCGTTTCACGGTCACGGTTTGATCCTGCTGAAGGATTCATTTGGTTTTCGTTTGATTTTCCTGAAGACATTGCTGAAGAATTTTATGAGTGAGTGAGAATCCTGCAAATAGCATGCGTCTTTAACAGACATTCAATGATTCACACAAGCCTGTCAATATTCATCCGTTGGACAGATATCTATGAAGCCCCTATTATCCCTGGTGTTCTTAGTTTTTCAAGCACATATGTCCTTGTCTTTTAACCTGATTTAAAAAAAAGGGTTAATTTTCTTCATTGATTTATGAAAAAGCTTACATATTGGTATTTTGTTCTGTTCTTTTTCCCCTTTCAGGTACTTGCTCAGAATAGTGTTTTCCTGTCTGCTCCTGTTCAATGGGTGAACTGCGGTGATGTCGATCTCACAGGCAATCAGCTTACCGTTGAGGCTTTGATACATATGACCGATGTATCATCAAATATTATTTCAAAGCATACAGATCCTTCAAATGTGAATTACCTCCTCCGGCCAGGTGGGTTTGAGATCACCACCACAAGTGGGTATTCAAGTGTGCCGAATGGATATCTGCTTAGTCAGAATGTGACCTATCATGTGGCGGCAACGTATGATGGTTCAACCCTAAAGTATTATGTTAACGGATGTCTTACCGGTCAAACGGCCTGGTCTGGTAACCTTGTACCTAATGATCTGATCACAGCAATTGGAAACCAGTCTTCCTGCCTTTGTGAACAGTTCATAGGATACATTGATGAAGCAAGGATCTGGAGTGTCGCAAGAACTCAGGCAGAGATCCAGGCTAATATGACTACGTTGCCATCACCTGCAACGCAACCCGGCCTCCTTGCATACTATGATTTCAGCAACTCATACCTGAATGCCCAGGGCAACACGCTTTACGACGGAAATCCCCAGGGATCCTCTTTAATGAATATACCTCTTCCTCTGCCTGCGGTACTGTCTTCTTCATCAGCAGCTACAAGCCTGACCTGCAATGCTTCCGGAAACGGTACGATTACGATCACTGCTTCAGGAGGCCTTACACCTTACAGCTATTCGATCGATGGAATAAACTTCCAGGCATCGAATGTATTTACAAACCTGGCGGCAGGAAGCTATACGGCATGGGTTCAATCCAATGCGTCGTGTTTGTCATCAACGAATGTAATTGTCTCTGAACCAGGACCACTCTCACCAGCTACAACAGGGGTTACTAATGCCAACTGTTACAATTCCGCGACAGGTGCGGCATCTGTAACAACCACGGGAGGAACTTTACCTTACACTTATAGCTGGAATACAGCACCCACACAAACAACTCAGACTGCCGTTGGTTTGCCTGCAGGGTCTTATACAGTGACTGTGACAGATGTCAATGGATGCACCTCATCATCATCTGCAACCATCACTCAGCCAACGCCATTAACAGCTTTGATCAGCGACACGAACAATGTCAGCTGTAATGGTGGAATTAATGGAAGCGCAACTGTTACAGCTTCCGGGGGCTATGGAACATACAGTTATACATGGAATACCACGCCTGTTCAAAACACGGCTACTGCAAATAATCTTGCAGCAGGAACCTATACTGTAACTGTTGTAGATGGCAGTTGTTCGGCATCAGGAACAGAACTTATAACAAACGGAACCTTTTCATCAGGCAACTCTGGCTTTACAAGCAGCTATGCCTATTGCAATACCATGGATTGCCTGTTCCCGGAAGCTACTTATGCTGTTGGGTCAAATCCTACATTCTTCCATAACGGGTTTGCCGGAACAGATCATACGACTGGTTCATCTGAAATGATGGTGGTAAATGGTGCTGCTGCAGCCAATACAACTGTGTGGTGCCAGACAGTCCCTGTAACGCCGAACACTGATTATCTTTTTTCAACCTGGGTCACTTCTGTAACACTGGGAAATCCAGCCATGCTGCAATTCTCTTTCAATGGTGTGATCACAGGAAACATCCTGAATGCTCCTTCTGCAGTTGGAGCATGGGATCAATTCTTTTCCAGCTGGAACTCTGGTGCAAATACAAGCGTTGACATTTGTATCGTAAACCAGAATACACAGTTAGGTGGTAATGACTTTGGACTGGATGACATTTCTTTTCAGCAGTGTGCGCCATCATGTTCCACAATTGCATCTGTTGTGATCACTGAACCAACGGTGCTTACACTGGATTCTGCAGTAACATCCGTAACATGTGCCGGATTAACAGATGGTCAGGCGACAGTCATCCCTTCAGGTGGTACAACTCCATATACATTCTCCTGGAATACATTGCCTCCTTCTTCAGCGAGTACTATCACCACTGGTGCAGGTACATATACAGCAGTTGTAACTGACGCAGCAGGCTGTGCTGAGGATATTGAAGTTATTCTTACAGAACCTGCGCCTTTGAATGTTGTCGCTTCACAAATGGCAAGCGTGTCATGTTTTGGCTTATCAGATGGAAGCGCATCTTCCACAGCAACAGGAGGCACCGGGGCATATACCTATTCATGGACAACAATTCCTGTACAGACAACACCTGCGGCATCATCGCTTTCAGCTGGCACCTACAGTGTAACAATAACAGATGCGAATGGATGCACCGCAACAGATACAGCAATTGTAGGCGAACCAGCACCATTGATTGCATCTGTCCAGCTTGTCAGCAATGTAACCTGCTTCGGTAACCTCGATGGTGTGCTTTCAGCATCTGCAACTGGTGGTTCCCAGGTTTATTTCTTTACCTGGAGCAACGGTGGCAATACTCAATCGATCAGTAATGCGGGTGCCGGCCTTCATTATGTGTTGGTGATGGATACGGCCGGATGTTATGATACAGCATCCGTTTTCGTTAATGAGCCTGATGTTCTAGCCATTTCTGACAGCATATCGAATGTTTCCTGTTTCGGGCTTTCTGATGGTCAGGTCATACTGACTGTCACTGGAGGAACTCAGGCTTATACATATTCATGGTCTGATGGATCGGTAGCTTCAACACTTACAGCAGCAGCAGGGAACTATACGGTAACCGTGACAGACGCGAACGGATGTACACTGTCAGGATCCTACACAATAACGGAACCTGCGGTATTGTCTGTTTTAACAGCAGCATTCGATGCCTCCTGTAATGGTAGCTGTGACGGGCAGGTTGTGGCGATCATTCAGGGAGGTACGAGCCCATACAGTTATTCATGGACTGACCCAACAATCAGCGGAGCTGCCGGCCTTGATCTATGTGCAGGAATCTATTGCGTTACAGCAACTGATGATCATGGGTGCACAGCGACAGTTTGTGACACAGTTTTCGAACCTTCTCCTATTGTCATCACCTCAGGATCTTATACAGCACATTGTGATAAGTCAGATGGTACCGCGTTTGTTTCTGTGAGTGGCGGTACAATACCTTATACATTCCTCTGGCAGGATGGCCAGACAACAGACACCGCATTTGCAATACCAGGTGGTGATCATATCATTACGATCAGTGATCAGTACAACTGTACGAGAGCAGATACGATAACAGTCGGAAATGCGCCAGGTGTTGTATTGTCGCTCCAGTCGGTGACAGATGCATTATGCAATGATTCATGCAATGGCTCAGCTTCTGTTTTTGCAAGTGGCAGCAGTACACCTTATTTGTATTCATGGAACACCATGCCTGTTCAGTCAGATGATTCTGCTTCCGCTTTATGTGCTGGCAGTTATGAGGTGATTGTATATGATGCCTTCGGATGTACAGACACGGTGGATGTAAACATTGGAGAACCTGCAGAAGTTCAGACTCAGGTTACCGATCCAACACCCATATGCATTGGACAATCTGCGACAATCACTGCATCTGCTTCGGGTGGTACAGCAGGCTATACATATTCATGGACTCCTGCCGGTGGCCTTGATGTAACTGTTGGTCCGACCGTAACAGCAACTACATCTGCTACAACAACATATAACGTGTCTGTAACTGATGTAAATGGATGTATTGCATCAACAGAGGAAGTGTTCGTGAATGTTTATCCTGCCCTGGCAATTCTTGCATCAGCAGATGATAGCTTATGCCTGGGTCAAAGCGTGAATATATCAGCAAGTGCATCCGGAGGAAATGGCGGGCCCTATAACTATAGCTGGACCCCTGCAACCGGATTATCAGGAAATACAACTTCCATAGTTAATGCATCTCCGGTCATTACCACGAGGTATTATGTAATTGCATCGGATGGGTGCACAACGATCCCTGCAGTGGATTCAGTCGATGTTAAAGTGATGTCATTGCCTCTTGTATCATTTACACCAGTTGTCAGTCAGGGTTGCTATCCTGTCACTGTTGACTTTATGAATACAACACCGAATGCATTAACTTCTATGTGGAACCTGGGCGATGGAAGCATCAACGGATCCTATGCACCGACTCACATATATGAGACTCCGGGACTTTACGATGTGACCCTGGTTGTGACAGACTACAATAGATGCACGGACTCGCTTAAAATTATTGGCGCTGTTGAAGTGTATGATCATCCCGTGGCAGACTTTACATTTTCACCTGAAACAGTGACGATCCTTGACCCACGTTATGAATTCATTGATCAGTCATCTGGAATGATCAGCGACTGGAAGTGGTCAATGGATACAAGCCTCTTATCTGAAAATGCATCATTTATACAGACGTTCAGTGATACAGGCTCCTTCTCTGTGAACTTGTTTATCACAGATCAGCATGGCTGTGTTGATGATACAACATACATAGTTACTGTGAAGGATGATCACTCATTCTATCTGCCTAATGCCTTCAGTCCGAATGGCGATGGCCTGAATGATAAGTTCGGACCAAATGGGATAGGCATTAGTCGGGAAGATTACCTTTTCCAGATTTTTGACAGATGGGGTAACCTGGCATTCAGCACAAATGATCCGGCTAAGGCGTGGGATGGAAAGTCAGGAAGCACAGCCATCCAGGATGTTTATATATGGAAGATCAGGGTTAAGAACAGCATCACGAATACAGTGAGCGCTTATAAAGGCACCGTGACCATCATAAAATAACCCGTTGAAAAACTAAATTTAGAGCGTTTCGCATATTGCACGTTTTGTTGCATGTAACGGCATGAAGCCTGTTTGCAACAAGGTAAACTACAGTGGCTTATGTTTCGCAATTTCAAAGCTTGCAGCAAGCGAATGGCTTTATTGTGTTTCGCTTGTACGCTTCAGATAAGCGTTGAAAACACAAGAGTTGTATAAACTCAATACAGTCAATTTTTGCAGACTGTTTTTACAAATTAAAAAATCAATAACTTTCTTAAGTTGTTTTTAAGCAGATGTTACCTGCATTGTAAATGAATCAATTTCGCTTATGAGATTACTTTCTACGTTTCTGTTCATTCTGTTCAGCAGCCTGCTCACTGCAGCTCCGGCAAATTATTTCGTGCCTAATAAAGGACAGCTTTCTGACATGAAAGGGAACAAACTCCCTGATATAAAATATAAATATGAAGGCGAGGGCCTTAACTTATATTTTCAGAGGGATAAGCTGATCTACCATTTCATTAAAGTGGAAGATAAGCAGCAACAGGACTTTACTCCTGAAGATCATGAGAACTTTCGCAAAGGAAACATGATGGCGATCGGTAAGAAGGTTTACTTCTACCGTCTTGACCTTAACTTCAAGGATGCCAATAAGGATGTAGTCATTGAAGAGCAGGATGAGACAGGCTCTGTTTCGAATTACTACCTCAATTCATGTCCTGATGGAATTCTTAATGTATCACATTTTGGACGACTAGTATATCGTAATCTTTATGACGGAATAGATCTTGCCTTTTATTTTGCAGAGGGTAAGTTGAAGTATGATTTCATTGTATTACCGGGAGCAGACATCAGCAAGATAAAGCTGGAATATGTTGGAGCCGAATCTCTTGAAAAGAGCAGCGCAGGCGAACTGGTAGTGAAGACGCCAGTTGCAACGATAACGGAAGGGAGCCCATATACATTCGTCAATGGTACCGGGATCGAAGTCCCCTCGGAATATATAGTCGAAGGTTCAACACTCTCTTTTGAAGTGAATGGTAGTCATGCCGGAGAAGGAATTGTGATTGATCCAACCGTAACCTGGTCAACATATTATAACAATGGAAGCTCTAGCGATACATGGACCAAGCCTGATTTTGACAACACAGGCGCTTTCTATAATACAGGCTACACTTATTATACAACGTTTCCATTGATCAATGCCGGAGCAGGACAATACTTTGATGGAACGAAGGATGGGATCACTGACCTTGTTGTGGTAAAATTTTCTTCAACCTACACATATACCTGGGCAACCTATTATGGAGGTGATGGAGGTGAATATGTAGCTGGCTATACAGATTATGGAAAGGCGCTGGCAGTGGATGCAAGCAATAACGTGTACTTTGCCGGTCAGACAGACGGAACAACGTTTCCTACTTATAATCCGGGAGGAGCATTCTACCAGGACCAGACAAAGATCCATGGAGAGACACCTTTTGTTGTGAAGCTAAACTCGAATGGTGTAAGGCTCTGGGCCTCGATGTTTCAGCATGAGAATGCGAATACAATGAGCAGCGGGATGAGAATGAATGGAATCTATTCAGCAAATAATAACCTTTATTTCACTGGTCAGATCTATAGGTTCAACAGCAACGATGCTCCTATCAGGTCAATGGCAGGGGCCTACAACAATCCAACATGGAAAGGTCCGCAGGATGTTTTTATCGGACGCTTTACTTCTGGAAATGCGCTTGAATGGTGTACATACCTGAATGATGGGGGCTTAGCAAATGCTTCCTACAGACAAGGCTGTGACCTTACCATGGATAACTCAGGTAACCTTTGGTTTGTTGGAAGACACACATCAAGCGCAGCAAATGCCGGACATTACCTTCTTAATCCAGGAGGTGGTGCATACTACCAGGGCGTTAATAATGGCGATCAGGATTTGATCATTACCAAGTTTAATTCTTCGATGAATGTTGTTTACTCTACCTATTATGGCGGGAATGATCAGGATATACCATCTATGGTAGAATGCAACAGTACGGGCGATGCTGTTTTTACTTTAAGAGCATGCAGGAGTACTAACTTTCCTGTCTTTGATCCGGGAGGCGGAGCATATTATCAGCCTGTAAAAGCGTACATATCGGCATTCGACAGTGATGCTGCACTTGTGAAACTATCTACCGGAGGTATAAGACAATGGGCAACCTATTATGGTGGATCAGGAGGTCCAAGTTTATTCTCCGGAGTTGGATTTGATGGTTCAAATAACATCTATGTTTTTGGAAGCACACAAGCATCAAACTTTCCGACACAAAGTGAAGCAGGATCATACAATGATGCCACGCTGGGAGGAACAGGCGATGTGGTTCTGCTTAAGTTCAGCAATGGAGGAGTAAGGCAATGGTCAACTTTTTACGGTGGATCCGGAACAGAAAGTCTATACAGTCCTAAAGGTGAAGTGTTGTCGTCAGGATGCAGTCTCAAGCTGCTGTCATTTCCATATAGCAACAGTGCCGATTATCCTACAACCAATCCGGGAGGAGGAGCATTTTTTGAAAGCACCGCTTTAACTGCGAATGCCAATGCGATCATGCTTTTTGAAGAAACAAGCGCAGGTGGAAATTCGACTGCGCCGACATCCGCATCAGCAACTGCAGCGACAGTCTGTTCCGGCGGGGCAACCACACTGAGCGTAACAGGCGGATCGTTAGGTGCAGGAGCAGCATGGACATGGTACAGCACATCATGCGGAGGAACACTTGTCGGTACGGGTGCAACACTCGTTGTCAATCCAACATCAACAACAACATATTATGTACGGGCGGAAGGAACATGTAATACAACAACCTGTGCGAGTGTGACTGTTACCGTGAATGCATCATCAACAGCACCAACATCTGCATCAGCAACCGCAGCGACAGTCTGTTCCGGCGGGGCAACCACACTGAGCGTAACAGGCGGATCATTGGGAGCAGGAGCAGCATGGACATGGTACAGCACATCATGCGGAGGAACACTTGTAGGCACTGGTGCAACACTCGTTGTCAATCCAACAGCAACAACAACCTATTATGTACGAGCGGAAGGAACATGTAATACAACAACCTGTGCGAGTGTGACTGTTACAGTAGATGCATCTTCAACAGCACCGACCTCAGCATCAGCATCAGCACCGGCATTGTGCGGAGCAGGTTCATCAACGCTTTCAGTCTCCGGTGGTTCGCTTGGTGCAGGAGCAAGCTGGACCTGGTATGAGGGCTCCTGCAATGGCACTCCAGCCGGAACAGGAAATTCAATCACAGTATCTCCGACATCAACAACAACTTATTTTGTAAACGCCGTGGGAACCTGTAACACCACAATCTGTGAAAGTGTTACGGTAACCGTGAGCACTCCTTCAACAGCACCGACTTCTGTAAGCGGTACACAGTCAACCGTGTGTTCTGGTGTATCAAGTACATTGACAGTCAATGGCGGATCTCTTGGTACCGGAGCAACATGGAGCTGGTACAGCGCGTCATGCGGTGGCACACTTCAGGGAACGGGTACATCCATCACCGTAACACCGGGTTCAACGACTACTTATTATGTTCGTGCGGAAGGTGCATGCAACACCACAACCTGTGAGTCATTTACAGTCACTGTAGATTCTTTGTCTTCAGCACCAACATCAGTCACTGCAAGCGTCATGTCCGTTTGTCCAACAGGATCATCAACACTTGGTATCACTGGTGGATCTCTGGGTACAGGTGCTTCCTGGAACTGGTATGAGGGAAGCTGCACCGGAACACTGATCGGTACAGGAAGTTCAATTGTCGTTTCTCCTTCCGCAACAACAAGTTATTTTGTGAAAGCTGAAGGATTATGCAACACAACAGCATGCGAGCAAGTGACAATCACCTTAAACACCCTCTCAACCGAATCAACAACTGCGAGTTCAAATGTTTCCAGTATCTGTCCTTCAGGAAGTGCTACACTTACAACAGGCGGAGGATCATTAGGTACCAATGCCGTCTGGAACTGGTATGAAAGTTCATGCGGTGGCACACTTGCGGGTTCTGGTTCTTCCATTGCGGTTTCACCTGCTGTAACAACAACGTATTTTGTACGTGCGGAAGGTGACTGCAATTCCACTGTATGCGATACGGTGGTTGTGATTGTTGATGAGCAGTCTGTTGCACCAGTAAGTATCACATCTTCTTCTCCATCAGTATGTACCGGAAATAATGTCACACTTTATGTTAATGGTGGTATCCTTGGTACCGGAGCAAGCTGGAACTGGTATTCAGGATCATGTAACAGCACCGTTATAGGAACTGGTGATTCTCTTACAATCCCGGTGAATGCGGCTACTGACTATTTCGTCAATGCTGTTGGTGCATGTAACACAACTTCATGTTCACAGATAAGCATCGCGGTAACACCAGGCAGCACGTTGCCAACATCGCTGAACCTCTCGGCTGATACTGTATGTCCGGGAAGTCCTGTAACCATTACGATGAGTGGTGAAGCTCTTGAGCCTGGTGCAACATGGACCTGGTACAGCACAAACTGCGGTGGGACATCAATAGGAACAGGAAATTCAATCGTGGTGAATCCTGCATCAGCGACAACCTATTTTGTGAGAGCTGAAGGTGGCTCATGCGGAAACTCAGCGTGTACCCAGGTTACTGTCAATGTTCACGTAGCGTCAAGCGATCCTGTTAATGCATCCTCTAACACAACCCTTGTATGTTCGGGATCAAGTGTCGATCTGTCTGTCAGCGGTGGTACAGTCGGCACGGATGCGCAATACACGTGGTATGAGGGAAGCTGCAACAGCGCTCCGATAGGAAACGGCAGTACCCTAACCGTGAATCCAACAGTAAATACGACTTACTATGTGAACCTTGCAGGTTTGTGTAACACTACAAACTGCCAGCAGGTAACCATATCCATGGAGCAGCAGAACGTTGCGCCAACAGGAATACTTGCGAATGATACGAACCTGTGTACGAGTTCTTCCATAACACTTGCGGTTGATGGAGGTGTACTTGGAAGCGGTGCGCAATGGACATGGTATGAGAATGCATGTAATGGTACCGTGGTTGGATCAGGTTCATCCATTTCTGTTTCACCATCTGCAGCAACGACCTATTATGTTTCAGCAATCGGAGGATGTAATGCAATTCCATGTGTTTCAGAAAGTATTGTTGCAACGCCTGTGGCTGCTGCATGGACTGCTCCTTCAGGAAGTCTTTGTTCATCAGTTTCAGCAGTCGATCTGAACACTTACCTTTCAACAGGAACACCAACAGGTGGCAGCTGGATCGGACAGGGTGTAAGCGGAACAATGTTCGATCCAAGCGGACTCAATGGAAGCATCACCATATCCTATGTGCTTGGTTCGGGGATATGCAAGGATTCTGTTGCAAATACCATTCAGATTCTTGCCTCGCCAGTTGCTCCGGTTGTAACAGCTTCCAATGATTCAGTTTGTTCTGGTAATGATGTTACACTTGATGCATCAGGGTCAGGAACAGGAGTGATCTACGAGGCGTATGATGCGGCTGTCAGTGGAACGCTTCTTGGAACGATGCCGCTTACTGTTAACCCAACTTCTACAACAACCTATTATATCCAGTCAGTTAACTCTTCAGGTTGTGTGAATGATGGAGGAAGACAACCTGTGGTGATCTTCACTTCCGCTGAGCCGGCTGCAAATGCAGGTTCTGATGTCATGCTCTGTCTGGGTGAAAGTACTACACTGTCTGCAAGTGGCGGAGGAAGCTACCTCTGGAGCAATGGTGAAACCCAGGCATCAACAACAGTTACTCCTTCAACGGATTCAACGTTTATCGTGGCGGTTACAGTTGACGGGTGTACAGCCAGTGACAGTGTCGTAGTAAATGTTGTGATGAGTACTGATGTCGAGGCAGCTGATGATCATGCAACAACAGATCATTCAGTGGAGATAAAGATTGATGTTGCTTCGAATGACCAGGGTGATCCTGCATCAGTGAGCATAACAACGAGCCCGTTAGGTGGTACTGCAACCGTGAATGCTGAAGGTGATATCGTTTACACACCTTCGCCAACATTCGCTGGCACTGATTCCATTGTATACAGCATTTGTCATTTAAGTTGTGCTTCGATATGCACAACCGCAACTGTTTACATCATTGTAAACAAAGAAGTGACCTTGTCAGTTCCGGGTGGAATATCACCGAATGGAGATGGGATCAACGATGAATTCAGGATCCGGGGACTTGAGAAGTATCCTGAAAACACGCTGATCATTTTCAACCGTTGGGGTGATGAAGTCTTTTCTGCAGCACCATATCAGAACAACTGGAAGGGTCAGTCGGAAAATGCAAAGCTGAAGCTTCTGGGTAATGAAGTGGTGGATGGCACCTACTTCTATATACTCAGGTTAAGTCCTGAGGATAAAGGAATGAACGGAACAATTGAACTTATTAGAAAATGATCATGAGACCAGCAAAAAGAATCCTGTTTTCTCTTGTTATTGCATTTGCCGCCTATAGTTCTGTCCATGCACAGAATCAATACAGGATCACACAGTATATGTTGAATCATTCATTTATTAACCCTGCCGCTATCGGGAATGAAGAGGTGTTAAACGCCGCGTTGTTCTATAGAAGTCAATGGGTTGGTATTGACGGTGCACCGGTTACGCAGGGGCTCACATTGAATGTTCCGTTCAAAGACAGAAAGAACAATGTTGGCTTTCATGCTTACAATGATAAGATCGGTGTTAACAAGCGCATGAGCTTTTCGGGGACCTATGCATATAACCTGAAGCTTTCTGAAAAGTCTAAGCTTGCCTTTGGATTATCTGCAAGCCTTGAACTGATGCAAAGTAACTTTTCAAGTGTGCTTACAGAAAACGCTGCGGATCCGGTATTTCAGTCAGACAGCAGGATGGCTGCTTCGCCGAATTTCAAGTTCGGTACTTATTACTTTGCAGAAAAATTCTATGCAGGTTTCGCCATTCCTAACCTTCTTGAGAACAAGCTGGTTGATCCTTCTAAATCCGCCACTTCATTTAACCTTAGCAACCTTCATTACTACCTGCACGGAGGATATTCATTTACCCTTAGTGATAACCTCGATCTGAATGTTTCAACCTTGATAAAAGAAGTGAGCGGTGCACCATTGCAGGTCGATTTGAATCCACAGCTCATCATTAACAAAAAGCTTGGTATTGGTGTAACTTACCGCACAAGCCAGGATGTTGCCGGCTTGCTTAACTTCCAGATCGCTCCAATGTTCAAGGTAGGTTATGCATATGATTATTCCTTTTCATCACTGGGAAGATATAGTAACGGAAGCCATGAAGTGATGATCATTTATACCATGAGTGGAGGAAAGCAACAGGTTATTAATCCTGCTCCAAGGTTTTGAGGATATGAAAATAAGTATGATGAGGATAATCTTGTTTCTGAGTGTTGTGTTGATTACCGCAGGTGCATCTGGCCAGGAGAAATCGGTGAAGAAAGCAGACAAATATTTTACAAACCGTTCCTTCAACCAGGCTATCGTTGAATATAAATCCGCATTAAGTAATCTGAAATCTGAGAGGACACCTTATGTCCAGTTGCAGATCGCAAAGGCGTATCACAGCTTGTTTGATTTCCGTAATGCTGTTGAATGGTATGGTAAGCTCAGGACAGAAGAGATGCCTGTTGATGCTCTTAAGGATTATGGCTTCGCATTGCTGAGTTTGTCAGAATATGACAGGGCACGTGATCAGTTTACAAAGTACTGTGAAAAGTCAGGCAGGATGAATGAGTTGCCGGCATATGAAAAACTTTGCACATGGCCTTTGTCCGAAGATGCGAAAGTGAAAGCACCGTTCACTTTACTTCGTACGGATCTTCCGATCGCTGGTCGTGGATATGGTTACTCATATACAAATGATGGTGTCATGTTTTCTACTCCTCAGGCATCTGATGATAAAGAACCTGTTGTTTATTATGATCTTGCTTTCAGCTCCTTTCGTGATTCAGTGAGCTTTAACTCTCCCCAGAAGCCAGGAAAGAATATGTCCAGGGCGTTTTATGAAGGCACACCTTCTCTGACATCCGATGGCATGACAATGTATTATACTTCAAACCTGAATGAAGAAAAGAAGGTCAGTAAGAAATCTGGCAGTTCTGCAATGAATGTCCTTCAGCTTTTCGTTTCATCAAAAGTGAATGGCGAATGGTCACAAGGTATCAGACTTGAATTCAGTGATCCAATATACAATTATGCTTCTCCGTTCATCAGTGGCGATGGCAAGACCTTGTATTTCGCTTCAGACATGAATGGTGGTGCCGGTAGAATGGATCTGTACAAGGTTGTGAAGACAGGAGATAATACCTGGAACACACCTGAGAATTTAGGTGTAAATGTGAACACATCCGAAGATGAAGTTTATCCATACATTTCTTCGGATCACTTTTATTTTTCATCCAGGGGAAGAGAAGGCTTTGGTGGTCTCGATGTTTATAAAGCTATGATAACCGGTGATGGAGAGATCGGGAAGCCTGTTAATGCAGGAATGCCGGTAAATTCATCTGCAGACGATTTTGCATTCATTCTGAAAAATGATGGACGTTCAGGTTTACTGACATCAAACAGGGATGACCATTCAACTGATGTTGTGTATGGAGTATTTGCCAAGGCGCTTACGGATACACTGAGAGGAATTGTAACCGATACGGCAGGGTTGAGGCTTAGCGGGGTTACTGCAAGGCTATACAGGCTTGATGAGTCGGGTGAAGAGGTGCTTGAAAAGACTTATGTTACAACCGGAGATGGTAGCTGGATTTTCGTTGTTGATCCGGAAAAGAAGTATCGTGTTGAACTTGAAATGCCATCATATAAAAAGCAGGATTATGCCATTGCAACAAGAGAGGAGCGTAAAGAAAGTGGGTTTAGCAGTTTGATCAACACGAAATTGGAAATGGTTCCAGCGACGGCCGAATCAACAGTGAATGCAAAGGAAACAGTCACTCAAAATAACATCGCTTTTTATGTTCAGATCGGCGCTTACAGATTTCCGCAGAACTTCAACTATAAACATGTTGAATCGCTTGGTACTGTTGTAAAGAATAAAAGTGATGATGGCGTAACACGATTTACTTTTGGTGCTATCAATTCGATGAAAGAGGCTCAGGACCTATGTTCCAGGGCAATCGCTAAAGGGATTAAAGATGCGTTCGTTTATGCGATGAAGGATGGCCGGATCATCTATGCAGAGAAGTTCCGTGAAGAAAACATCCTGGCTCCCTGATGAGTTCTTTCATGACAAGAACAGGTTTTTAGGATTACTTGTATTTTTGTTTCATGAAAGAGTTCGTAAAGAAATATGGTCCTTACTTTAATGATGTGTGGCAATATCTTCTGATCATTTTGATCATGATCTTCGCCGCGATCTTTATCCTCTGAGATAACTTCAGGCTTGTCTTCTTACTTTTTTCTTGATCTGCTTTTCAATCTCCACTGCCCAGAAAACAATCGAAGAAGTGGCTATCGAAATTGCCAGTAGTTCAAGGCTGAGAGGCTGTGTCTTAAATATGGTGTTGCATACAGGGACATAGATAATGACAATCTGTAAGATTACTGTGACGGCCAGAGCAAGCAACATTGGCTTGTTCGAGAATACACCGATCCGGAATATCGACTGACTGTCTGAGCGTATTGCCATCACATGACCCATCTGGCTGAAGCATAGCACCGTGAACGCCATGGTCTGCCATTCCTTGATGTTATGGTGAACTGCCCAGGCCTGAAGACCGAGTGTGACAAAGCCCATAAGTAGTCCTACCCACAGGATGTGCCATGCAAGACCACCTGCAAAAATGTTCTTCCTGGGATCTCTGGGTTTTCTCGACATGATGTTCTTTTCCGCGGGTTCAGCAGCAAGTGCCAGTCCAGGCAGTCCGTCGGTAACCAGGTTGATCCAAAGGATATGAATTGCGAGGAGCGGTGTTGTAAGACCGAAAAATGGTGCGAGAAAAATGGTCCAGATCTCTCCTGAGTTTCCTGTCATGATGTACTTGATGAACTTCAGGATGTTATCAAAGATTTTCCGGCCGTGCCTGATGGCAACCACGATCGTTGAGAAGTTATCGTCAAGCAGGATCATATGTGAAGCCTCTTTGGACACTTCCGTTCCATTGATCCCCATCGCAATGCCGATATCCGCATTTTTTAAGGCAGGCGCATCGTTCACACCGTCTCCGGTCATCGAAACAAAATGATCTTTCTTCTGAAGGGCTGTGATGATCTTCAGCTTTTGTGCAGGGTTGACACGGGCATACACTTTAACGCGTTCAACGATCTCTTCAAAATCTTTATCCGATGTATCTGCAAGCTCTTTCCCTGTAAGAACAATGTCGTCCTGATCAGAAAGGATCCCGAGCTTTTTAGCAATGGCGGTCGCTGTCAGCTTGTGATCTCCGGTGATCATCACTGGCACAATTCCCGCTTCGATACATTCTTTAACGGATTGTTTCGCTTCCTGTCTTGGCGGGTCGATCATTCCGGCAAAACCGATCAGTGTGAGTGATTCTTCAAAAGATCCGTCAAGCTTTTCAGGAAGTTCACTGAGTGATTTCATGGCGTACCCTATCACCCGGTATCCTGAAGCAGCCATGCGGTCAGACTTATCAGAGAAATCTTCGAGAAAACGTTGCTGGCTCTGGTCGAGCTTCGTTAGCATCACATCCACAGCTCCTTTCACAATCACCAGGTAACCCTGAGTGGTTTGATGGATCGTGGTCATGCATTTACGTGTTGAATCAAATGGGATCTCTTTTACTCTTGGAGAATCTTTTTCTACCTGCTTTTTATGCACTCCGTTTTCTTCGGCATATTTGAACAACGCAAGTTCGGTGGATTCACCAGTCCACTGTCCGTCATCCTTTTCATAGATGTCGTTATTGAGGCTCATGGCTTTAAAGAGCCAGCCATGAAATTTGTTTTCTTGTTCCGGTGTTACTTCATACACATCCTCAACAGTCATTTTATTGATCGTTAATGTGCCTGTTTTGTCAGAGCAGATATATGTAACTGATCCAAGAGTTTCCACTGCAGGGAGCTTCCTGATGAGTGCATTGCTCTTTACAAGTGTGGATGCTCCGAATGCAAGAGCGATTGTTACAAGTGTTGGCAGCGCTTCCGGAATTGCTGCGACTGCAAGTGAAATGGAAGTCAGGAGCATTTCGAAAATGTTTTCTCCTCTCATGTAACCTATCACAAAAATGCCAGCGCAGATGATCAGGATAACAAAGGATAATCTTTTGGCGAATGCTGATAGTCTCTTTTGTAAAGGTGTTGTCGTTTCACCAGTTTGTATCATGGTGGCGATCTTCCCCAGCTCTGTGTTCATCCCTGTTTTAATCACCACTCCGGTTGCACGGCCATTGGTCACATTGGTGCCTTTGAATCCAACATTAAGAATGTCTCCCAGCGCATAATGACCTTCTGGTAAGGGGTCTGAAGTTTTTTCTACGTTATGTGATTCGCCTGTAAGTGCGGATTCATCGACCTTTAGCTGGACCGTTTCAATAAATCGTATGTCTGCCGGAATAATGTTTCCTGCTTCAAGGAATACAATGTCACCCTTTACGAGCGTGTTGGATGGAACTTCTTTTTTGGAACCATCCCTAAGCACAATACTTTGACCCGATGCCATTTTCTTCAGCGCTTCCATGGCTTTCTCTGCACGGAACTCCTGGATAAAACCGACCACTGCGTTCAGAATGACAATCGCGATGATGATGACCATGTCCGTTTTGTCGCCCAGCAGGCCCGAGATTACTGCTGCTGCAACGAGAATAAGGATCATCACATCCGTAAACTGTCCAAGAAAAATGGTGAGCGCCGTTTTCTTTTTTGTGTCGATGATCTCATTCCGGCCATCGCTGTTCAACCTGTCTGTGGCTTCTGATGAAGTAAGTCCCTGCTCACCTGATTTCAGCTCATCCAGAAGAGTATTGATATGTTGAAAATGAGGCTCCAATGTTTATATGATGTAGTGGTTCTTACTAGGAGGGTTCAAAGAAAAGGTTTTCATGATCACAGGCTAAGGATATTGGTCAGGTTCAATATGGCTTCAAAATATTTTTCAAATTTCATTTGTCTTCCGGTTACATATAATCAGAGTTCTTCACCAAGATGGTCCAATTCCTTTTCTTCCCTGATCACAGGCAGCATATCTTCTTTAATGTATCCTTTTGTAACCGCATGCTGTGCTGCCGTAAATGAGTTTTCAGCAAGGATCATATCCACCTTATGGGATGTAATGCTTTCTGCCAGTCTGGTCACCTGCATGTCACGTTCACCTAATGTCACATCGCGGATATAGATTGCCAGGATCCTGCCGGGATTGTCTTTGACGACCTGTGTGTAGATCTCAGGATCATGCTGCCCGCTGTCACCTATCAGGATGAATGGAAGTGCAGGATATGATTCGAGGATCCTCTGGATAGCTGCTGATTTGTGTGTGGAGTGTGTCTCACTGAATAGCTTGTTGTGTGTGAAGCCATAGTCCTTAAGCATGATGGGGCCATGAGGTATCTTGTTCACGGCCATAAAATCATATAACAGATCATACAGGTTCCACGGACTGCTTGAAACATAGAATATCGGATTGAACTCCGCACCTGTTGAACCTGTCTGCAGTGCCTTGTAAAAGGCAGCGACTCCTTCGAATGGAAGACGTGTATGTGCATTGTTCAGAAAGGTGGTGTAGGCGGATTTAATCAGGCTTTGCGCGTGTGTCGGGATGATCGTATCATCGATGTCACTGATGATTCCAAATCTCGAAGTGGAAGGTGGTGTCATTACCCGTGATCGTACCTGTAAGGGTTTGGCAAATGGCACCGGGGATTCTTTCAGCTCTATGAGAGGATGATGCCAGAGCTCTTCCATTGGCAAATGAGGATCCATGGCGAGATAGGTTTCAAAATATCCATCTTCATCTGTCAGTATGTCGAGCTCTTTATTATTGAACCTGATGCTGAGTGATGCTCCGGCGATCTCATTGCTGGAAAATCGTTTGTACATGTTCACCAGATTTACCCACACATTATCGCGATCCATCACTTCAATGTTTCGGTCATGAAGCAAGCGGCCTTTTACAAAGATCCGGTCCTGTGTTCCATAGGTGATGTATGTGCAGAGCTGAATGTCTGTAGTCCAGCCCATACGCTGTCTGAACTGCAGCTTGAACCGGTCAAAGCTTGTTTCAGACTTGTTGGCCATTTTGTACAAAAAACTTTTCCAGTCATCCATCATCAGATTCCGAGCATTCCAGCGTTATAAATATAGCCCTGAATTCGGCTAAAATCGTGCCTTCCAGGCATACAGGGCAAATAATTAAAAAACGTTAAAAGCCATTGCATGAAACGGGCAAATTTCAGGTAAATGGGTAACTTTAGAAATATGGATCAGATACTAGTAGTTGAAGACGAGCCAAAAGTTGCGAGATTTCTTGCAGATGGATTAAATGAAGTTGGTTATGAGGCGGAGCTCGCTTATGATGGAAACCAGGGCGAAGAGATGGCCATGCGGAAAGAGCATGACCTGATCATCCTTGACCTGAACCTTCCTTACCAGAATGGCTATCAGCTGTGTGAGAAGATCAGAGCTAAAAATTCAGGTGTTCCTATTTTGATGCTTACAGCGCTCGGTACAACCGATGACAAGCTCAAAGGGTTTGAAGCTGGTGCTGATGACTACCTTGTTAAACCATTTGAATTCAGGGAGCTTCACGCGCGTGTGAAAGTGTTATTGAAAAGATCAAAGAATACCTGTGGGATCGGACAGATCCTGAAAGTTGCAGATCTTGAACTAGACACGCACCGCAAAGCAGGGAAGCGCGCAGGAAAGAAAATCGATCTTACTGCCAAAGAATATGCATTGCTTGAGTACCTTCTGATCAATAAAGGCCGTGTTGTGTCGAGGGCCGATATCGCAGAGAAGATCTGGGATATTACATTTGATACGGGTACCAATGTGATCGATGTTTACATCAATTTTCTTCGCAAGAAGATTGACAAGGATCATCCTGTAAAGCTTATACATACCCAGATCGGAATGGGCTATGTGCTTAAAGATCCTGAATGAAGATCCGCACCAGGCTTGCTGCAAGATTTGTTCTGATCGTTGCCGCGATTCTTATATCCTTCTCTACAAGCATCTATTACCTTTCATCAATCAATCGCGAACAGGATTTTAACAGGCGATTGAAAAATCGGGCTGTGAGCACTGCCAAGCTCCTCCTTGAAGTGGCTGAAGTCAGGAATGACCTACTGAAGATCATTGACCGATATACGGTGAATGCCCTCTACGACGAGCGGATTGCTATTTTCAATGATTCCGACAGCCTTCTTTACCATAGTGAAGAAACAGGACATGCATTACATATTTCACCTGCTCTTCTTGACAGTGTCCGTGCAGCAGGCATTCTCTATGTTTCGCGTGATAAGGACATCCAGATGGTGGCGATCACACACAAAGGGAAGTATCGTCGCTATGTGATTATGGCTGCAGCTCGCGATGAGATAGGTCTTACACATAAGAAAACATTAAAAAGACTTCTGGTTACAGGAACGCTCGTGAGTCTTTGCATTACGGGCTTTTTCGGATGGCTCTTTTCCATGCAGATGCTTCATCCGCTTTCGAAGATCATTAAGAGTGTTGATTCGATCACCGCGTCAAATCTTGCAAAGCGATTGAATGAGGGAAAACGGCAGGATGAGCTGGAGTATCTCGCCATGACGTTCAACAAGATGCTTGACAGACTTGAGGATGCCTTCGAGATGCAACGTCGTTTTGTATCGAATGCATCACATGAGCTGCGAACACCGCTTACAGCTGTCATAGGGCAGATCGATGTTACCTTACTAAAAAAGCGCGACCAGGAAGAATATGAAAAGGTGCTCAGGTCAGTGCTTGATGAAATGAAAAAGCTGACCCAGCTAACTAACGGACTATTAAAGCTGGCACAGATCTATTCTGAAAATTCTGAACTGGGTTCGAGGAAGGTTCGCATTGATGAGCTTCTCTGGTCCTTGAAGGAAGACATCAGTCGTCTTCAGCCCGGGTACACCATGCAGATCGATTTTGAAGATTATCCAGAAGATGAGGACCAGGTGACCCTTCATGGCAATGAAAGCCTGCTGAAGACCGCTTTTTTGAACCTCGTTGACAATGCATGCAAGTACTCACCGGATAATAAAGTGATTGTAAAAGCATCATTCGATCATGGGATTGTACTCAGGTTTCTAGACAAGGGGAGGGGCATTCCAAAGAAAGACCTACGGAACATTATTCAGCCCTTTTATCGTGGCGTGAACAGTTCAGGGGTGTCAGGACATGGCCTTGGATTATCACTTGCGAATAAGGTCATCCTGCTTCATCATGGAACACTCACCATTAACTCTGAGGAAGGGGTCGGTACAGAAGTCGTGGTGGCATTCAAATCTTAATAGGTTTTTAATTCTGCTTTAATTGGAGCTTAAGTAAAGCCGGGGACTTTTGCATCCTACCGTGCTGATGAAACTGAGGAACCGAAATGTACTTTTAATTGATGACGACTTTTCAGAGATCATCAATCTCCAGAAGTACCTGGTGGAGCTTAATCTGAATCTCTCTCTCCTTGTCGCGACCTCATTCAGTGAATCATTTGAGATCCTCTGTGGGAATAATCTAAAGCAAAAGCCAGAGATCCTGCTGCTCAACCTGGATAATACACGAATGGATGGGAGGCAGTTCCTTCGTCTGGTAGCAAGCTTTTATTCATTAAGGCATATCAAGATCTTTCTGCTTTCTGACACTGAGCTGGATGAAGAAGAATTTGAGGAGCTGAATGTTACCGCCGTCCTGCGAAAGCCATTAAATTTTAATCACCTCTCGGATCCACATGATCTTCGCAGTTATAATCTACTCATCAACGCATTCATGTAAATAAGAAAGGGCATCCGTTTCTGAATGCCCTTTAAGCTGATGTATATTTCTTTAATCAGTTCTTTTTGAATTTTAAGGTATTTATTCCTTCTAATGAATGGATCCTGATAAAGTATGTGCCTGCAGCAAGTGCCGTTACCGGAATATCAATCCGTGATGAGCTTCCTGAAACTTTAACTACAAGGTTTCCTGTGACATCAAAAACTTCGATATTCTTTTCTCCTGCATGTCCTGTCAGTGTTACTGCCCCTTCATTCACTGGATTCGGAAACAGCATGAACTTCGTCGTGTTTGATTTCGCTACAGAGGTGATCAGTGTTGTGGTTCCATGGATAACTACATTGTCAATGCTGAAAGTTCCTGTAGTTGCTTCTGCATTATATCCATAAAAGCGGAAGACAGAAGGAGTGGTCAGGTTGGCATACGCACTTCCCGGATAGATTTTGCTACCATTCTGACCTGAGGTTGAATCCACATTGAAGTAGAAAACATTGTCTGCTTCAACATTGATCTTTGGATTTGCAGGTACCACGCCAGCTGTCAGGTTTGTCGCGAAAGCATCTGCTCCTCCTCTTACGATATAGGTTCTTACACCTGTGCCTGAACGCTGGAAGCGGAATTCAATGCTGTCAACTGTATAAGCTGAAATAACTCCTAGATCAGGAATGATCTCGAATTCATAATATTTCGCAGGATCAACTGAACCTGTAAGGTCGGCATATGTTCCATTACCCTGTGTTGCGCCTGTTGGCCAGCCGGTAAATGAAAAACGCACAGACGCAGAGGAGTTTGCGCTTGCACCGAAAGAACGTACTGAATCGAACATCAGTCCATTAACAACCGGAAGTGGAGTAGGATCAACTCGTCCTGTGTTGTTCCTTACGCTGTCAAATGGAAAGGTTGCCGTAAAGGTGGTTGTCTGCGCCGACATCACCGCTGGTATTGCTAATAAGAGGAGTAAAAGTTTTTTCATGTGTTTAAAATTTTAAGCAAGTTATTACTAAAATAAGTTCCATAAACCAGTGCTCTATTATTAAACTTTTAAGTGTTTGGTTCAGAGACTGGCCAATTTTCGCACCATTTCGATTTACTTGTTATTGAACTGATTCATCGTATTCTGAAGTCCCGCTGCAGCAAAGCTTTTGATCACTTCACACGCTTTTTCCACGCGTTCGGTCAGTAGTTTTGTTTCATCATCTGTCCATTTCCCAAGAACATAATCTACCTGTTTCCCTTTTGAGAATTCTGATCCAACGCCGAATCTCAATCTTGCATACACATCGGAACCAAGGGTTGACTGAATGTCTTTAAGGCCATTGTGTCCGCCATCACTTCCTTTTCCCTTCAGTCGTAATGTTCCAAAAGGCAGGGCGAGATCATCGGTAACAACGAGGAGGTTCTCCCTTGGGATCTTTTCAGCCTGGAGCCAATAGTTCACAGCTTTGCCGCTAAGGTTCATAAAGGTTGTAGGCTTGATAAGTATAAGCGTTTTTCCTTTGAATCTTAATTCGGAAACGGAGGCAAGACGGTCTGGTACAAAACGAATACTGGACGCCTTAGCAAGGGCATCCAGTATTGTAAAACCAATATTATGTCTTGTATTCTCGTATTCCGGACCAATATTGCCTAGGCCGGCGACAAGAAACTTCATTCAGGTTTATTATTTTTTCGCGGCAGCCTTCGCACCTGCAGCAGGCTTGGCACCAGCTTCATCAGTTGCAACTACGTTACGCGTCATTCTTACAGTTACAATTACCATGCTTCCTGCATCAAGAAACTGCACACCCGGGATTGAAAGGTCTTTCACGCGGATTGCCTGTCCGATATTCAGGTTTTCGATGTTGATGTCAACTGAATCCGGAAGATCTTTTGGAAGCGCACGAACTTTCAGCCTTCTGATGTTTGTAAGAAGCTTACCACCCTGACGGGCTCCAATGGAAGTTCCGATCAGCTTCACAGGAATATCGATCAATACTGGTTTATCCTCATTCAGAAGAAGAAAGTCAATGTGCTGGATCTTGTCTGTGATTGTGTGGAACTGAATATCCTGCATGATAGCCTTGTAATCTTTGCCATCAATTGTAAGGTTAACAGTATAGGCATCTGGTGTATAAACCAGTTGTTTGAATGCTAATTCTGGTGCAGAAAAGTGGATCTGATCTTTGCCACCATAAAGTACGCAAGGAACCTGGCCGTTTGCACGAAGGTCCTTTGAGTCTCTTTTCCCTACGTTCGCTCTTGTCGAACCGCTAATAGAAACTGATTTCATTGTTGTTTTGGTTTAGTTATTATTGATTTGATTAAATACTTATGAAAGTAGAGCTGATGGATTCGTAACGTGAAACACGGTGGAATACATCTGCGAAAAGTTCGCTCACACTGAGAACTTTGATCTTCGGACTTTCTCTTCTCAGAGGTATGGTGTCCGTTACGATAAGTTCGCTGATGTGTGAGTTTTCAATGGTTTCGTATGCTTTTCCTGAAAGGATCGGGTGTGTACAGAATGCACGGACACTTGCCGCGCCGCGTTCCATCATCATGTCTGCAGCTTTTGTAAGTGTTCCTGCTGTATCGACGATATCATCGATCATGATGATGTTTTTGCCTTCAACTTCTCCGATCATGGTCATGCTTTCAATGACATTGGCTTTAGCCCGTTGCTTATAGCAGATGACGATGTCTGAGTTCAGCATCTTGGCGTATGCGTTCGCTCTTTTCGATCCACCCATATCTGGAGCTGCGATGGTCAGGTTATCCAGATTTAGTTTTTGGATATAAGGAAGAAAGATCGATGAAGCATACAAGTGATCAACCGGAACATCAAAAAATCCCTGGATCTGGTCAGCGTGAAGGTCCATTGTGATCACACGGGTAACCCCTGCTGCACTGAGAAGGTTGGCAACCAGCTTGGCACCGATAGCAACCCTTGGCTTGTCTTTCCTGTCCTGTCTTGCGAAACCGAAATATGGCAAAACAGCAATGACTTGTCTTGCAGAAGCTCTCTTAGCCGCATCAACAAGAAGCAGCAGTTCAAAAAGATTGTCAGCAGGCGGAAAGGTACTTTGGATGATAAAGACATCACCGCCTCTTACTGTTTCTTCGAAAGAAGGCTGGAATTCACCATCGCTGAAACGGCTGACCGTCATTTTTCCAAGATCCTGGCCATAAGCGGTGGCGATCTTTTCCGCGAGGTATCGGGATGCTGTTCCCGAGAATAATTTTACATGTGCTGCAACCATTGTTCTTCCCCAGGTAAATGGGGATGCAAAGGTAGTGGTTTTTTGTTATCATGACTAAACGAAATGACCCGGAATTATCTCCGGGTCATGAACATTTTAATGATTCGCTTTTATCCGAAGAATCCGCCCATCTTATCCTTCAGGCCACCGGTCATGTCTGACCCTTTGCCATTTATAATGGAATCCAGCTGGCCTTGCATGTTTGCCGGGAGTTTATCTTTAATGAATCCAGTAACGGTTTGAACAGCTTTTTGTGCCTGTTCAGTAGAAATTCCGGCTTTTTCCTTAACCATGTTGATCAGTTGTTCCATTTGTCAGGTTTTAAGTTAGGGCAGTATTCCTGCAAATTCGGAACCGGAAGGGCTGGTTTAATTACGAAAAACAAGAATTAAGAGGTTTTGATGATGTAGGAGGGACTTTTGATAGAAGCTTCCGGATATTTGCATAGCACCAAAACAAATTGATATGTGGAAAGAAGAGAATAACGCCCTTACGAGGAGTTTCCGGTTTAAGAATTTTTCAGAGGCCTTCGGTTTCATGAGCAGGGTGGCACTGGAAGCAGAAAAGATGAATCATCATCCGGACTGGTCGAATCGTTACAACGAGGTGCATGTGAAGCTAAGTACACATGACAAAGGAGACGTGATAACCGAAAAGGACAGAGCCCTGGCGGCCAGGATCGATATGCTTTTTGGAGGAAGTTAAAGGAAGCGTAAGGATTGCTTCGTTATTTGCATTTTCATATTACCTTTGCGGCGACCATGCCCAGATGGCGGAATTGGTAGACGCGCTGGTCTCAAACACCAGTGGGATAACACTCATGCCGGTTCGATCCCGGCTCTGGGTACACAAATGAGAAAGAGAATACAGCAAGAGAAAGCGTGCTGGCATTCTCTTTTTTCATTTGGACTCTTTCTCTTTCTGTTGCTCTTTCTTAAGATCCTGAATTCTAAAATTTTCAATCATT
>JAKFFM010000013.1:0-53983 GCA_036675075.1 Bacteroidota bacterium | reverse complement strand
CCTTCTGATGTTGAACATGTACACTGGTCAGCCAGTAATGCATCACGAATGATCAGTCCAAACTGCACATTTCCGTTAAAGCCATTGTCTGTATCAAAATCATCATCGATGTTTCTGTAAGAGATCAAATGCTTTGCATTCACCGATCCGCCGAACCATTCAAATGCATCATCATTACAAAAGCTTACCTGGATATGATCAACGGTTGTTCCTGAACCTACTGCACCAAACGTAAGTCCGTTAATTTCTTTATCAGGCTGGAAAGGGAATCCTGCGAACTCAATTCTCACATACTGGAATACGCCTGAATTATCAGCACTGTTTGTTCCGCCATAGTTCGCTTTATTTGCGTCGAGTCCACCTTCTACAACCGCAGTTCCACCTGTAATGTTTGTGATCGCGCTGCCCAGGATAATAACACCACCCCAGTCTCCCGGCGATCTTCCATCAGCCACATCGAATCCTGAAGTAAATACGATCGGATTGACCTGTGTTCCCTGAGCCATGATCTTTGATCCTCTTGAAATGATCAGTGTTCCTTCAGTCGCTTTATCACCTCTGATGATCACTCCGGGCTGGATCGTAAGTGTGGCATTATTGGTAACATACACCTTGTTCTTTAACGAGATCACAGAACCTGTTGTCCATGTTGTATTTGAAGTGATGTCAGAACTTACTGTCTGGTTAATCGCCGGATAAACTGTGTTTTCAGGATCCCAGTTCGCCCATCCTGATGTCCAGTCTGCTGAACCTGCAATCCCAAAAGCCCCTTTGTAAGAAACGGCTGTAAAGAACTGTTGTGCATTCGCGGCACTTGTTACAAGAACCGCGAGCAGCAATGCGTAAATGTTTTTCATTTTATTATTTTTTAGTTGATGCAAAACTACCTCTGCAGTATAACCTGATCATTGCTTCAACATTACCTGTCCGTTGCTATTTCAGGCCTTGTGTTAAGAAATTATTGCTGCTAAAATGAATACCCTATCGAAATGGTATAGGTGGCTCCATACTTCGATTGTGACAGAATGTTATCGGCTTCGATATCCATTTTACCATTCATATTTTCATCCTGGTAAAAGATGGTTTCCTGTGCAAGCATATCCCTCACGGCACCTTTAATATTCATCCTGTTCCTGAATTTTTTCTCGATGACACAATCAAGCACAAGCCTGCTGTGTTCGTAAGTATCCGGCTCCTGTGTGTTACCTACTATGGCAAGCCTTCTACCAACCTGGTTGGCCTGGAACGACGCAGACCATCCCTTCTCCTGATCATCATATGTAAGGCCCACATTCACAACATAAGGAGATTGTCCCTGCAAGCTTCTCACGGATGATAATGCTCCCTGGATGGAATCCACCCTCACCTCAGACTTAATATGAGCCAGGTTGGAATTCAGGTAAAGATTATTCCATTTCGAGGTTGACTCATCCTTCAGCAATGAAGCAAGACCAACACGAAACTCAAGCTCAGCCCCATAGTTAATGCCCTGGTCAACATTGGCGAAATACACTTCACGCGAAACATCCACACGGTTGATCTGTTCAATAGGATCGAGGTATTTTTTATAAAACACGGTTGCCGAGATCATCTGGTTTTTCCTGGCGAAATATTCAAACCTGAAATCATAATTATGAACCAGTGCTCTTTTCAATGCAGGATTTCCTCTCACTGAATAGAATGAAGAGAAGTCGAAGAACCCGAATGGTGCCAGCTCCCTGAATTCCGGACGTGACACTGTCTGTCCGTAAGAAAACCTGAGGTTGATCTTTGATGTCGGAGAGATCACAAGGTTCCCGCTGGGTAGAAAATCATGATACGTTGTATCAATGTTGACAGTATCTCCATCGTCTTCAAAGCTCATCAGGAACTGACGGTAATTTTCAAGACGTGCACCTCCGCTCAGTCTTATGATCTCACGTACCTTGAATTCCTGCATAAGATAGCCCGCTTTTAACTCAGAACCGGCGGTGTATGCGTCGTTCAGCTTTGTGGTTTCCTCAAGCTTAAAACCTCCCACTCCTTTCACAGCAGGCTGTCCCGGACCTGCAGGAATATATGGCTGAATGATCCCAAGATTCTGCTCATCAAAGATCTTGTCATCAGGCAGGTACAACAACGATTTATCAAAGACGATCCTGCTTCCCTGGCTATAGCGTGAATATCCATACTGCCTTGATCCAAAGTCTCTGTCCCGCTCCTGGTACCATGCGCCACCTTTAAGCATCAACATACCAAAGGGCAACCGGAACTGCTTCGACAGATCCGCACTCACGCTTCTGATCTCTTCATGATTTTTTGAATAGAAAATATTTCCACCTGATGAAGGTGATGTGCCTGATGTAGGAATCGATGCTTCAAATGGTGCTGTAGCATCCGATTGATTTTTATTATAGGCACGTGTGTACACCATTCGCTTTAAGGATGGGATCTCACGGTCAACAACACCTCTTCCTGCATTCCATGTGAACGTGAGGCCAGCCTTAGGAAAAACGGATTCACCCGAAAGCAAATTCATCAGGAACTGGTTTTCCGTAAAGCTTCTTACCGATGACTTCTCTTCTGTCTGAAGATCCTGATCAAAATCTCTGAATCCCGTTCTCAACACGACCTTGTCTTCGGAGTTTTCCGTGATCATGTTCCGGAAGTTGATGGAATGATTCTTTCCGAATTTAATTGCTGTATTTATAAAAAGACCTCCAAGGATATTCTGTGTATAGTCATCATCGTTCAGCTCAAACTGCTGAAGCGGATCTTCACTTTCGACGGATGCATCAAATTCTCTTCTGACGCTTGTTGTATAACGGTTTGAAGCGCTGTATGATAATCCTGCAACCACACCAAAACGAACGGAACGGAATTTCCATGAGTTCCCGTGAGTGAGCTGAAAACCAAGGGATGCAGGAGCAATCGCTTTCTGAGTGATCGCCCAGTCATTTTTCATAAGCCTTGCCTGCTCTGCCTTTTCGATGTTGTTGAACGACCTTGCCTCTGTTGTTGGAGCGAGGTCTGAAGGTAATGCACGTGATCCGTCATCAATGCCAAGAAAATCTGTCTTACCACCCTGTGCTGTGTAATATGGCCTGAATGTGCTTCCTGAAGTAAATCCCTGGGAAAATGAAACTGAGGTGATTGCGCTGTCAGGGATCGTCTTGGTATTGATCCTGATCACACCTCCTGAAAAGTCTGATGTCATATCAGGCGATGCAGATTTGGTGACTGTGATGCTTTCCAGCATGGCCGCCGGGAAGATATCGAACGCGAAGGCTTTCTTATCAGATTCTGATGAAGGCAATGGAATGCCATCAAGAAATGCCGCATTATATCGTTCATTCAACCCACGAATGACAACGAACTTGTTATTCTGGATCGTGGTGCCGCTGATACGCTTTAGTACATCTCCGGTACTCTTGTCAGTGGACTTTCTGATGGCATCTCCGGCGATACCATCTGACACCGTAATGCTGTTCTTTTGAAGAAGCATCATCGCTGTATAGGATTCTTTCCTGGCCACGCCTTCCACCACCACTTCATTCAGGGCAGCAGTTGATTCATTCATCTTTACCTGAAGCTTCAGCTCTTCTCCGGTCTTGATCTTAACTCTCATGCTGGTTTCAGAATATCCGATCGTTTTAAAAACAACCGTATGTTCACCCTCCGGCACAGCTTGCAGAACAAATGTTCCGTTGATGTCGGTGACCGTATTCAGCGATCCGATGACAATGGTTACACCTGGCAATGTTTCTCCTGATGCCGGATCAGTGATCTGCCCGCTGACACGGCCGGTTTGTGCAGAAGCAAAACCAGCGCACAGCATGAGTAAAACAGTGATTAAATTTTTCATTTTCTTATCTGCTCTTTAATTCGATTCGTTCATTTCCTGATACCCTCACCGCGACAGGAAAGGTGTTATTCACCCAGCTTGTATAGCTTGAGTCCAGCATTCTTGTGAGCACCAGCTCGTTATTTGTCAGCCTTGTGATGTTGTACTGCTTCAATGATGGATTTTCAGATTTTGTTTCAGAAGCGATCACCTTGCTGATATCCTTCAATGGAGGACCGCCGTTCAGGCTCGCATATTTTTGTGATGAAGTGATCAGCCGTGTGCTGCGGTTCTCACTAACCACCAGCAATTCATTCTTTCGGCTGTCAGGCTCAGTGAAAAAGCTCCATGACCCATAAGTTCCTGTTTCAACAAGTGAATCAGTGATCCGGACATATATATAATCTGCGAATGTTTCCGGATTGAAGCCCTGCGTGATGGTGTCTGCAGATGAAAAATGCGTGATCGTATTCGACAGGAACGACTGATCGCGAAAGAACTGGCAGTCGTAATAAAATCCTTTACTCACACGAAACGTATCTCCTGCATTCGTAATGATCATCTTAACAGAGTCCCGTGATGCAACAGTGGATTCGTCAGTTACCGTTACAAAGGAGTTTGACCGGGATGTGGTCAGTGTGGTGCTGACAGAACTTTCGAGCCTCCATGGAGTACATATCCTGGACTTTCTTGTTTGCAATGATAACAGTGGATCCTCAGGGCCTTTCCTGCATGACAGCAGGAGGGAGGAAACAGCCAGGATGAATAGGAATTTTGCGCTTTTCATTATGAGCGCAAAGGAACAAAGGCACTTTAATCCTAAAATTAACCTCGTATTACTGAAACATTGTGGTTTCCAGGGTAAACCTTAAGTTAATGTTAATCACCTGCGCTATTTTACGTAATGTACTTTTTCAGGCCATATCTTTGCTAAAAGTTTAACATCATGGCAATAATTCAATCCACAGATAACGATTTTAAAGAGCTTATTGCACAATCACCAAAAGTAGTTGTAAAATATTATGCAGATTGGTGCGGCTCATGTAAGCTATTTTCTCCAAAATACAGGAGGATCTCGGAAGCAGAAGAAAATAAGGGCATCTTGTTCCTTGATATAAATGCTGAGGAGAATCCTGAGGCGAGAAAGTTCTCATCCGTAGACAATCTTCCGTTTTTCGCCGTTATTAAGGAAGGAAATCTTATTGAAGGAACAGCGACTTCAAAAGAAGAATACCTGAACGAAATGATAAATAAGATACGATGAAGATACAGGAGATAAAACGACTTGCCGAAACACATTCAGCAGAACAGCTCAGATCAGCGGAGGAAGCTTTGCTTGAAGGCCTTACGCTTCCATTTGAAGTGGTTGGTGATGATGAAGGTGAGCAGCTTACACATATTTTAGCGGCAATCAATATTTGCGAAGACGTTCAGAAAAACGGGACAGAGCTACGAACCGCAATTAGAAACTATACACAACGTGTGCGTAACAGCATTTCGTAACTGATATTTTATTGCATAAAAAAAGGCGACTCCAGAATGGGTCGCCTTTTTTGTTTGAATTACTTTTAGTGCTTTGCAAGGTAGTCAGCTACTCCTTTGTGAGTATCTACAAGACCTTCTTTCCCAGCCTGCCAGTTAGCCGGGCAAACTTCACCTTTCACTTCAAAGTACTGTAGAGCATCGATCATCCTCAGCGCTTCATCAACATTTCTTCCCAGTGGAAGATCGTTAACAAGCTGGTGACGAACCAATCCCTGCTTGTCGATAAGGAACAATCCTCTGTATGCGATCATTGGACCTGTAGCCATTAACATTCCGTTCTCGTCCATTTCATAATCACCGGCAAGTACACCGTAATTGATCGAGATCGTTTTTGTTGTGTCAGCTACAACAGGGTATGTAATTCCTTTGATTCCACCCGCTTTTTTGTCCATCTGAAGCCATCCCCAATGAGACTGCTCAGTATCCGTTGAACATGCGACCACAGCCACACCACGCTTTTCGAATTCCTGTAATTTCTCCTGGAACGCATGAAGCTCTGTAGGGCATACGAACGTGAAATCTTTAGGATAAAAGAAGAAGATCACATATTGCTTTCCAAGGTATTGATCAAGAGAAAAAGAATCTACGATCTCTTCTCCGTTTATAACCGCCTTTGCTTTGAAAGAAGGGGCTTTTTTTCCAACTAAAACTGCCATATTTCTATATTAAGGGTTAACTAATTTTTACGATGCAAAATTAGCGATTCGGAGCGAGCCCAATTGTTAAACCTTAATAATTCTTTTTGTAGAATTTCTCGTACTCTTCGATCCGTTTATCTTTCAGGAATACCGGGTAGTTATCAGCAGTGATCAGCATCATTTTGACTTCTCTTCCCTTGACCTCTTCCTTAATGGTTGGATCATCACGTACAGCAAGAAGATAATCTTCGCCTTTCACTTTATTGACAAACGGCTTTACCGTGATCAAGGTCCAATCCGCAGAAAACGGCATGCTTGAGATCTCCAGCTTCGCGGTGCTGAAAAACTGTGCATGGAAATCGGAGATCTTGATCTTGAGCTTTTCGGTGTTAAGCGACGGGCCTTTCACAAACAGCATGAAGATGTGTGCTGTTTCAGGGTTTGCGGCATACAGTCCGGGGTTCAGCGTATCTGCAAAAGCCTGACCTTCTCCACGGAAACGCGCGAGTCCATTAAGAAGCTCCTGCGCTTCTTCTCTTGCAGGATCTTTCGGAAACTTCACTATGATCTCCTTGAGTGTCTTTTCGTATGATGCAAGATCTTTTGATCCGGCATAAGCCAGGGCTTTGAGCAACATGAATCTTGGGAACAGCTTTGTCCTTGTGAACCGCTGTTCAGCAACGCCATAGTTTGTCAGCACAAGCTGATAATTTCCTCCCTGATGTGCTTCTAATGTTTCTTGGTAAAGCTGGTCTGCCTCGGACCGCTTTGCTGCAGTCTGCTTTAAGAATTCAGGATTCTTGAGTATCTGCGCGTATTCTGATTCAGGATGTTCTGTCAACAGGATGTTCTTATACTTGTCTGACATTGCCTGGTTACCAATTCCGTCATACAATCGGTGCAGCTGGTAGTACAATGGCAGGGTGTATTTATTCTTCGGATAGCGTCGCAACAGGTCTTCGAATGTCTGGATCGCCTTTGGAATATTCAGAAGCTGCTCTTTGTAGATAAAGCCGATCGAGTATAAAGCTTCAATGATCTTTGCATCCGATTTTGCCTTCTGCTCTTCGGTTACAGGGATCTCCTTCAGCAGGGCGTCTTTGTCTCTCTTCACTGCAGCTGGACCTGCAGCTGCCGCCGTTCCAACCCCTCCGTCTGAAATACTGTCTGCCACTCCAACCACCGCTCCGGACTCATCGGTCACAAGGGTTTGCTTATTGCTTCTTCGCCAGTTGTCTTCAAGCTTCCTGCTTCCCCACTTTTTCAAAAACTCTGTGAATCCAAAGCTGAGGGTCGATGGATTATAAAAGTACCAGGCACTCTCTGATCCACCAGTGGTATTCAGGTTTTGCTGCTGATTGACAGTTGGTGCGATGTTGCCGGCATTCTGTCTCGCGATCTCTTCTTCTTCCTTCTTTCGCTTTTCTTCTTCTTCCATCCTAGTGATGAATGCTTCTACATAGGCGATCCTGTCTGTTTCCGACATAGCTGCCAGTCGCTGAAGACTATCTTCCCGCTGAACGATCGATAACTGGCTAACCAGTGCGGTCAGCGTTTTTTTCCGCTCAGAAAGCTGCTCGTAATTTGGAAACTCTTTGCTTACAAGTACAAGTGCACTGTCATAATACGCCTGTGATGCCGGGTAGTCGCCACGGTCAAAACGCAGTTCACCAAGCTTCAGATATGCTCTTGCTTTCTGATCGTTGTTTGTGATGCTTGTCTGGGCAGACTGCTTCAGGTAAACAACGCCCGCAATGGTATCTTTTTCTCTTAATGCGATCTCCGCGAGCGAGTAATAGATCTGATCAAGGAATTCCTTATTCTTTTCGTCTTTGATCATTTTCTGCAGCTGTCGCTTCACGATCTTGCTTCCTGCGGATCCTGCTTCAGTTGTGCGCGCGACATTCAGCCTGGCATTGAACGTCATGTCATACGAAGGGTGGTATTTGATCACTTTCGCGTAAAGTTTGTTGGCAGCTTCCATTTTGTTCTGCTTTTCATTCACCTGTGCCAGGATATAGGTGTATCGTGCCTTATCCTTTTTGCTATCTGCCAATGTGATCGCCTTTTGCAGGAAAAAGATGGCTTGTGTGTACAGCTCCTGCTTCAGAAAGAAATCCGCCTGCACGGCCGCGAATTCGCCCTGAAGACGTTTTGGAAAGTTTTTATCCTCCTTTAAAAGATCGATCATCGCTGAAGCCTGGTCAAAAATTCCAAGCTCATTATAGGTTCGGATCATCCAGACCCTTGCATCAAAGCGTGTTTCCTGGTTCTTGTATTGCCTCGAGATGTAATCGAACACTTCAAGACCGGCGAAGTAATCCCGCTTATAAAAATGTGATTTCCCGATTACAAAGTAATTCTCATCGATCCACTTCACATATTCTTTTCCTTTGATCAGCATGCTGTGTCTTTCGATCACCAGCGACGACTTTTTGAATGCCTTGTCCATCTGGGGATAGATCGACTTGGCATCTTCCGGCTTACCGTATTTGAATACCGGGAGGATCTTGTCGTAATTGTCTTTATGTGCTTTCTGAAGAATGGCAACACCTTCCTTTATGCTTTCATTCGCATAGAAATAACCATTGTAGTGAGACGTCAGGTTATGAAACGTCCGGTTGACAAGGGTGTTCTTTTTTGTTGAGCAGGATGACAGGAACAGTGACGACAGTCCGGTTAGCACCAATAGGAAAACAAGTGTAAAACGAGACTTATTCGTCACTATGAGAAGGTATGGCTGGAAATAGTACAATAACTTTCAAATGGCAAATTTATTATTTTTTGGCAGCCGGCATTCCGTAAACATCCATCCACATCCGGCGAATTTCCGATATTTGCCGGCATTACGGATGTCAGAGCAGGGCAAAAAAAAGAAAAAACTATTTCGGCAGCTTAAGATCAAGTACAGGCTGGTGATCATGAATGATGAGACTTTTGAAGAAAAGGCCTCCTTTGTTCTGTCTCCCTTGTCCGTATTTGTATTCACCGGCTCGGTCATACTTTTCCTGATTGTTCTTGTTACGTACATCATTGCTTTCACGCCTCTTCGTGAATACATACCCGGATATACTGATGTGAACATGAAACGTAACATGGTAAAGCTGGCCATGCGCGCGGATTCACTGGAACAGGCGATGCATGAAAAGGACCTCTACATTCAGAACATCAACAACATCATCAACGGAAACATTCAGAGCGATTCATCAGGAGTGATACAACCTGAGAAGCAGGAATACGGCCAATTGCATGTATCTCCGTCAGAAACTGAAAGTGAGCTGAGAAAAAACATTGAATCGGAGGACAAATATTCCGTGGCTTTTACGGAAGACAAATCGAACAAGTCAAACATCGCAGGCTTTTTCTTTTTTGTGCCGGTGAATGGAACGGTGAGCAATTCCTTTAATTCAGCGGAAAGCCATTATGGTGTTGATATCGTAGGAAGAAAGAATGAAGCCATTAAGGCCACTCTGGATGGTTCGGTGATCTTTGCAGGATGGACAAGTGAAACTGGCTATGTGATCCAGCTGCAGCACAGCAATGACCTGATCAGTATCTACAAACACAACTCCGTGCTGTTGAAAAAGGCGGGCGACAAGGTGAAGGCTGGTGAAGTCATTGCCATCATTGGTGAGTCAGGGGAGTTCAGCACAGGACCACACCTGCATTTTGAATTATGGAATAACGGGCGGCCTATCAACCCCCAGGATTATATGAGCTTTAAATGAGTAAGGAACACCTACATATTGCCATTCTGGGCTCTACCGGATCTATCGGAACACAGGCGCTTGATGTGCTTCGTGCGAACAAAGATGCTTTCGTGCTCGAGGTGATCACAGCGAACTCAAATGCTGATCTTCTTATTAAACAGGCACTTGAGTTTGAGCCAAATGCAGTTGTTATCTGTGATGAAAACAAATACCCTATTGTAAAAGAGGCATTAAAAAGCACAGACATAAAAGTGTTTGCCGGAAGTGATGCTGTTGCCCAGGTGGTCACCATGGATGTCATTGACATGGTGCTCGTGGCAATGGTTGGTTATTCAGGCTTAAAGCCAACGATAGAATCTATCAAAGCAGGAAAACAGATCGCTCTTGCAAACAAGGAAACACTTGTTGTTGCAGGCGACCTTGTGACAAGGCTTGCAAGAGAGAAAGCAGTGAATATTTATCCTGTTGACTCAGAACATTCAGCCATCTTCCAATGTCTTGCCGGCGAGTTCCACAATAAGATCGAGAAAATCATACTCACTGCATCGGGCGGACCGTTCCGCGGAAAATCCAAGGAGCAGCTTCAACAGGTCAGGAAAGAACAGGCATTGAAGCATCCAAACTGGGATATGGGAGCAAAGATCACGATCGATTCCGCTTCCCTCATGAACAAAGGGCTTGAAGTGATCGAAGCAAAGTGGCTTTTTAACCTGAAGCCTGAACAGATCGAAGTCATTGTTCACCCACAATCCATCATACATTCGATGGTACAGTTTGAAGATGGCTCGATCAAAGCACAGATGGGCCTGCCTGACATGCGTCTTCCGATACAGTATGCGCTCGGGTATCCGAGGAGATTAAAGTCTGACTTTCCGAGGTTTAACTTTGTGGACTATCCATCCCTGACATTTGAAAAGCCCGATACCGAAACTTTTCGTAATCTTGCGATAGCCTATAAGGCTCTTGAGCTTGGTGGCAATATGCCTTGCGTAATCAATGCAGCCAACGAGATCGTGGTAGAAGCTTTTCTTAAAGACGAGATCGGATTTCTTGAAATGCCGGATGTGATCGAACGAACAATGCAATCAGTGTCCTTTATCAAAACACCTGCATACGACGATTATGTCGCATCAGACAAAGAAGCAAGGATTCTGGCAAAAGAAATGCTGATACATAACACCTAAACACACGAATGGAAATACTTATCAAAGCCATCCAACTTATCCTCAGCTTATCGATCCTGGTAATCCTGCATGAGCTTGGACATTTCATACCTGCGAAACTTTTCAAAACCCGTGTTGAGAAATTCTACCTGTTCTTTGATCCATGGTTCTCAGTTTTCAAAATCAAAAAAGGCGAAACTGAATATGGTGTAGGATGGCTGCCCCTTGGAGGATATGTGAAGATCGCAGGAATGGTTGATGAATCGATGGACAAGGAGCAGATGAAGCTTCCACCACAGCCATGGGAATTCCGTTCAAAACCTGCCTGGCAACGACTCATCATCATGATCGGTGGTGTTACGGTAAACGTGATCCTCGGGATGGTTATCTACGCCGGAATTCTGTTTTACTGGGGAGAAGAATACCTTCCGACAGAAAATCTCAAGTACGGTGTGGCAGTAGATTCTACCGGTCAGCAGCTGGGATTGAGAAGCGGTGATAAAATCCTGTCGGTTGACAATAAGCCCGTGGAAAACTTCATGAAGATCCCTGCGGAGATCGTGATGAACCAGGCAAAATCAATTCAGGTTGAACGTGACGGACAAAAAGTTGATCTGACAGTACCTTCAACATTCATCGCAGGACTGATCAAAAAGCAGGAACTGTTCATGGTTCCGCGACAGCCTTTTGAGATCGATGAATTCACTCCTAATTCAAAAGGAAAGGAAGCAGGACTTCAGAAAAACGATAAGCTCGTTGGGGTCAACGATGTTGAAACAGGATATTTCGATGATTTCCGCTCAGAGATCCAGAAACACAAGAACCAGGAGGTGAGCATTCATGTATTGCGTAATGGCGCTCCTCTGGAAATTGAGGTAAAGGTCCCTGAAGATGCGATCCTTGGAATACGTCCAAAACCGATTGACAATTATCTTGATTTCAAAAAGAAAGAATACACCCTTGCACAGTCGATCCCTGCCGGTGTTGAAAAAGCATTCACCACGCTGGGAGATTATGTAAAGCAGTTAAAGCTGATTGTCTCACCGGAAACAAAAGCCTATGAAAACCTGGGTGGATTTATCATGCTGGGTAAGGCATTTTCACCAGACTGGGACTGGGCGAGGTTCTGGAGTTTTACCGCCTTCCTTTCCATAGTGCTGGCCATTATGAACATACTTCCAATACCTGCGCTGGACGGAGGACATGTGATGTTCCTGCTCTATGAAGTTGTCACCGGACGAAAGCCGAACGAAAAGTTCATGGAATACGCGCAGGTTGCCGGTATGATTTTCCTGTTCAGCCTTCTTCTTTATGCAAATGGTAATGACATTGTCGGGCTATTTAAGTAGAGCCTCTGTATTTCTTTTTCTCCTGCTTTCATTTGGAATGAAAGCCCAGGAACGTGGTGCAAACATCTATGCAGGTGATACGCTTCGTTCAGCGCAGAAGAAGCTGATCCTTGTACCTTTTGATCCGATCCTGTACAATTCAGAGATCGATCGTGAGCTCGCCAAAAAGAATGACCTGAACTTTGATCAGATCCGCGACAAGTTCCGTACAGAGCTTGATCTGCAGGTTGGCATGTTCCTCAAAGGAAACTATGAAGTCATTTCGCTGCTGAGAGAAAAAGAAGAAAGCGTTCGTGCGGATCTTCCTTTGATCTATTCAGGCATCGCATTCAATTATGCTCCATTGAAAACTGACGATACCAAAGCTCCCAAAAGCTCGCGTTCTGAAATTCGCAAAGGACAGATCGTTGAGATCGACAACTCTGGGCATAAGTACATGAGCACCGTGATCAAAGACGAGAAGCTGATCCCATACCTGAGTGGCAAGTACGACTCTGAATTGTACGTCTTCATGACACAGTTCGAAATTAAAAATGACATGAGCGACCCTCAGGCTGTGGCCATGGGAAGATACACGCGCAATGTACTTGTTCATTACAACATCCTCGATAACCAGGCAAAGGTGGTTTATGGGGGCATCGCGAAAACGATGATCCCTGTGAATGAATATGACATCAGGAAACTTGCTGCAGCCTCATTGAGAGAGATCGCGATACAGGTAAGCAATTCAATTCCAAAACAGTAATTAAAAGAGAACACCTCTTCAATAAATTTGTAAAAACGTTTTTATGGGCAAACCAGAAGTAGTCGCAGACAATGCAACAATCACAGATGTACTAGAGATCCTTGGCTTAACGACCGACATCTACGGTGCATCAACAGGAGCAAAACACATTAAAACAACGGGTACTGAGATTCACTCATACAGTCCTGTTGATGGTTCCCTGATCGGCACGGTACGTTCTGCAAACCAGGCAGACTATGAAAAAGTGATCACAACTGCAGAAGCTGCTTACAAGGAATGGAGGAAGATCCCTGCTCCCAAAAGAGGCGAGATCGTCAGACAGATTGGTGATGAATTAAGAAAATACAAAGCTCCTCTTGGCAAACTGGTATCCTATGAAATGGGAAAGAGCCTCCAGGAAGGATACGGTGAAGTTCAGGAGATGATCGATATCTGCGATTTTGCAGTTGGTCTCTCACGCCAGCTTTACGGACTTACCATGCATTCCGAAAGACCAAGACACAGGATGTACGAACAATATCATCCGCTCGGAATTGTAGGGATCATCTCTGCTTTTAATTTCCCTGTGGCTGTCTGGTCATGGAATTCCATGCTGGCACTGGTGTGCGGTGATGTATGCGTATGGAAGCCATCTGAAAAGACACCGTTATCCGCGGTGGCCTGTCAGAACATCATCTCGAAGGTATTCGAAGCGAACAATGTCCCTGAGGGTGTTTCTTCATTGATCATCGGAGATTATACCATCGGTGAGCTTATGACAAAAGACAAGCGTGTTCCCCTGATCTCCGCGACAGGATCAACACGCATGGGAAAGAAAGTAGGCACCGTTGTAGCCGAAAGACTTGGTAAAAGCCTTTTGGAGCTTGGCGGAAATAACGCCATCATTGTTACTGAAAACGCAGATCTCAAAATGGTGCTCGTAGGCACTGTATTTGGCGCTGTTGGCACTGCTGGCCAGCGTTGCACCACAACACGAAGGTTGATCGTACACGAAAGCATTTTCGATAAAGTAAAAGAGTCGCTTGCATCAGCATACAAGCAGCTTAGAATTGGAAACCCATTGGATGAAAGAAACCATGTTGGACCGCTCATCGACAAGGCAGCTGTGTCTTCATACCTGCATGCGATTGAAGAAGTTAAGAAAGCAGGAGGAAAATTTATTGTTGAAGGTGGTGTTCTTGAAGGCGAAGGATATGAATCCGGATGCTATGTTAAGCCATGCATCGTAGAGGCAGAAAACTCCTTTAAGATCGTGCAGGAAGAAACTTTCGCGCCAATACTTTATGTGATCCGGTACAAGGAACTTGAAGATGCTATTCGTATGCAGAATGATGTTCCTCAGGGATTGTCATCAGCCATCTTCACAAACAACATGCGCCAGGCAGAGCTTTACCTTTCGGCCGAAGGTTCCGATTGTGGAATCGCGAATGTTAACATTGGTACTTCAGGTGCTGAGATCGGCGGTGCTTTTGGTGGTGAGAAAGAAACCGGCGGAGGCAGGGAGTCAGGCTCTGATTCATGGAAAGCATACATGCGTCGCCAGACAAACACCATCAATTATGGCGCAGATCTTCCATTAGCCCAGGGCATCAGGTTCGACCTGTAATCATCCTACTTTACAATGCAGGTGTCCGTGATCATTCTGGTCCCGGACATTTTCATTTTCAGTGAGATCAGTTCATAATGCTGGCCAGGTGCCGATCTGAATGTTGACATAACAGGCATAAGCCAGGTACTCTTCGGCTGTGCGTTGTATCTGGTCCTCCAATCGTTCAGGGTAAGTCGTTTGGATGTACGCCTGCCAGTTCCTGCATCAATCAGCTCCAGGTCTTTGAAGAGGTTGTCTGACAGGTCGATCCAGCGGTCATCCACTTTGCCTTTCAGGATGATCTCTTCGATGGTGTCCGGAGAAGAAAATTTTTCATTTGGTTCAACATCTTCATGAAGCAGTGTGCTGTCTTCTGCATAAACATTAATGTACGGATCAAACGAGATCACATTTCCGCGATCTGAACACACCAGTTTGATTGATGTGACACGGTAGATCAGCTGTTCCTTCTTAAATGCTTTTCTGTAAAGGAACGTACCTCCGGTCATGGCAAGCAGCATGGTGATCGCAAGGATCAGAAAAGCAAAACCTTGTTTCATGATTGTAAAAAAAATGGGCGTCCTGAAACGCCCATTCTATGATTAAATCCGGATTTTAATGAAGCGGTATTACGTAAGATACTTTATCGATCGTAACAGTTGCGGTGTTATCACATGTACCGTCACCGAAGTCAATGATCCTGTCGGAAATTCCGGTCGCTTTAAGTGTAGCTACACCGCCCATAATGTAACGGCATGATACAGCCACTTTCAATGGAGAATCAATGGTAACTGAGTATGCCACGCCATTCACGTTTGTTCCGTTTGCAGAACCACTGATCTGGTAGCTATCGTCAGAAAAATCAAAGATGGTCTGGGCGCCAGTAAGCATTTCCCTTTTCCTTGTAGAAGACCATGTATGGGATTTACCATCAGGACGGGTGATCTTCATGCTGTTCGCCTGGATATTCCATGTATAATATCCTGACAACGTATCCATACCTGCAAAAGTGATGGTATGATCACCTTCCACTTTATGGTCATCAACGAAATAATTATCAAACCTCAATGTCCTCACAGACCCTGCAGCAAAGTAGTTTCCGGTGAATGAATAGATGATCTTTCCACGACGCAGCCTGCTATCTGCGCTGGTGCAATTTGTGGTTCCAAAATCAATTGTAACTGTTGTCGTGTTTGCCACAGAGGTATCTCTTGTCACTGTTGCACACGCCATCATTTGTTCATAGGATCCGTTGCTGTCAGAAAGCTTGAAGGAGCTCTGGCCTTTTGTCGCAGCATCCGCTTTACGCATCGCATCGTCAGAGATCGCTTCTGCCTGTTCGTTGTCGCTTGCAGCCTGCGTATCTGTGTCAACCGGCTTGTCTTCCTTCTTTTCGCATGACTGGAATGCAAGTAAGGAAGCGGCCAGAATTGTTAACCGAAAAGTATTTTTTAAGATCATCGTAGGATAGTTTAGATTATTGACCATAAGGATCGTCAATGTTTAATCAAAAATATAAAAAATAACCCTCAGATCCTGATGCCGATCACAAGGATATCATCAACCTGCTGGTTCTCGCTACCCATCCATGATACAAGCTCATTTTCAAGTCTTTTCTGCTGTTCCGGCATCGGCCTGCCAACAAGCTCGGTGGTATTTATGTCTGTAAGCAGATCCTTGAATCTCCTGCTCATAAACTTCTTTCCTTCCATCCCTCCAAACTGATCAACATATCCATCAGAATACAAATAGACCACATCGCCTTCTTTCAAGGAGATAATATTCTCTGTGAACTTCACAGAACCAGGATGATGTCTTCCTCCAATGGAGATCTTGTCAGGCTTCACTTCGTACGCCATCTCTCTGCTCACGATAAACATTGGCCTGTGAGCACCTGAAAAAATCAACCGATCCATACTCCTGCTGATAAAGCAGATCCCAATGTCCATTCCGTCGCGAAGCCCGAGTTCACTTTCATCATCTTCCTGTCCTTGTTTTAATGCATTTGCTACACCCTCATTCAGTTCACAAAGAATTCTTGATGGCTCATAGATCCGTTTCTCAAGGATAATGTGATTCAAAAGGTCATTTCCGATCATGCTCATGAAAGCTCCAGGAACACCATGGCCGGTACAATCGGCAGCTGCTATGATATAGCCATCTTCAATGCTGGTGAAATAATAAAAGTCGCCGCTTACAATGTCTTTAGGCTTATACAGAATGAACGATTCCGGAAAGGCTTGCTCAAAAAGGTTTTTGTCGGGAAGGATCGCTGTCTGAATTTTTCTGGCATAATTGATACTATCGGTGATGTCTTTATTCTTCTCTTCGATCTGCTGATAGGCGGCGCTCAGTGCAACATTGGCTTTCTGCTTTTCACGAAAGCTTTTATAGATAAAAAACACCAGCAGGAGCACCAGTGCAATACCTGCATAGAGTGAATAGATCGTGGTGTTTTTCCTCTTAAGGTCTGCTTCCTGGATCTGACGGTTCTTTTCAAGCAATTCGATATGGCGGTCCTTCTTTTCTGTGTTGTAGCTTTCCTGGATGCGTGCAATGATGCTGGTGGATTCTTCATTCAGCATGCTGTCCTTCAGGAGCGAAAAATCTTTGAAGTAATCATATGCTTTCTGGTAATTTCCCAAACCATAATATGCTCTCGCGATACCTGCATAGCAATCCTTCATGCGTGACCTCAGGTTGGCTTCTTTCGATATGGCTAATGAGCGTTCAAAGAAACTCAAGGCATTTGCATACTTATCCTGGTCGTTATATACATCACCAATTCCAATCATCGCCAATGAAGTTCCATCTTTAAAATCAATGGAGCGGCTCACTTCAAGCGCCTTGAAATAATGATTCAATGCCTCTTCGAAGTTGTTTTTTGAATAATGGATAAGACCAATGTTGTTTAGAGAAACAGCAATGCCATACCTGTCGTTGAGCTGCTCATCAAGCTTCAGGGAGTTCTGAAACATTTCGAGCGCACGGTCAGGTTCATTCTGATTTCTGAACACAGTGCCCATGTTGTTATACGAAGCGCTGATCCCGGGAAGGTCATTCAACTCCTGTTTGATCTTGAGCGACTTCGCATGAAACTCAAGAGACTTCGCATTGTTTCCAAGCTCATAATGAACCAGTGCGATGTTATTGAACATCACTCCGATCTGTTCCTTGTTATTGAGATTTTCAAAAATTGAAAGGGCTTTCAGATAATACTTCAATGCCTCTTCATGCTGACCCTGCTCTCTGAACACATTGCCCAGGTTGTTGGAACACTTGGCAATGCCTTCATTGTCGTTGAGCTCTTCATAGATCGCAAGTGCCTCCTTAAATCGTTTTGAGGCAACTGCATATTCAGATTGCGTTTTGGCTACGATCCCGATATACATTGTTGACAAGGCCATGCCACGACGGTAATCGATCTTCTGTGACAGCTCCAGAGCCTCTTCGCCAAACCTTCCTGCAAGAACGGGATCCTGGTTAATGTACTCTCTCAGCAGGCTGTTCAGCTGAATGACCTTCAGTGAATCTTCGGGCATTTTAGCCAGGCGCGCACGAACCGTATCAGGTACCTGGGCTCCAGAAGATACACACGCTACAAGGCAATGGATGAAAAAAATAAAAGGCAGAATGAACCTTCTCACCCTGCCAATTTACAAAAGATATTTCCGTCGTTACCTACCTATATCATTAGGCCTGATGAAAAGGTTGCCCATAAAGATCGCGGCAGTTCCAAGTTCATTCTTTACCAGGTTGTGGTCTGCGGAACGAATGATCACATCTTTTTCGGTCACTTCCGAGTTGATGTTATAACGTCCGCCAGCTTCAACACTTACCCATACCCACCAGAAGATCTTCTGCTCCAGGCGCGCCGTCAGCCTCACTTCACTCTGAGAAAAGAATACAGATGGCTTGGGAAACAAAGGGCTGTCCAGACGTATGTTGTATTTCGCTCCGGAAACTTCAGCACCGAGATAAGCTATTGTTGATTTCGAAAGATTATTTCTCAGTTTAAGCTCAACAGGCAAGGTTGATTCAATTCCCCATCGCGAGTTGAATGTCTTGTTGTACATCAGCACCGGGATTATCGACCTTCGCCCGAAAAGATCAGTGTAGTTCAGACCGGTTGCAATGACCATAGTCTCCGACTTGTTCCATCCATACATCAGGGCAAATGAATACCTGGCAAATTCAGACCATGGAAGATCAAGTGTACTGTAATCGCCCTGAAGCCGGTAGCCCGCGCGTAGTGCTAAAAACCGAACCTCATCAAAAGACTTGATACCATAGAGTGTAATTCCAGCAAGCTTGAGCGGTTTATCTTCCAGATTTTTAAAAAGCGGATTTTCTGCGGTTGCGGTATTCTTTTCAAAGTCAAAATCCTCCCTGGAATAAGATCCTCCGAGCACAAACTTAAGGCTTGGCTGGTTCCACACTGGAAATTTAAGCTTCACCTCCCTGCGTAGGTTTCTGTGAACTGTTCCGCTAGTGCCTTGCACACCTTCAACATAGGATGTGCTGTTTATATGGAATGGTGTAATATATTCTGCACGGATCTCAAGACCTTTCCCGGAGGGCATCCCTTCCACCTGTGGACTTGCATAACGAATGGAATCTTTTACAAATGCCGTGGTATCTGTTGCGATCGATGTAAATGCAATACCTGAAAAGAGCATTGTCAGAATGGTAAATCTCCCCCTCATGGCTTTCTTTTTCGATGTTACTTGCAAAAGCGCTGCCATAAAAAAAGGGAACAACCATGACAGCTGCTCCCTTAATTATTGTCCTGTGATCTTACTCCAGGATGATCCTCAGAATTGTACTGGATCCTTTAGCTTGCAGCCTGGCGAAATAGATTCCTTTTGCCAGATGCGAAAGATCAAGTGTAAGAATTCCTGCCTGTGATTTTCCATCTCTGTGCAGAACCACATTGCCTAATACATCAGTAATGACAAGGAACTCCGGCTTCACAGAACCAAACTCCAGGTTGATGGTTCCTGATGTTGGATTTGGATAATGATTTACAGAAAGCTCTTCTTTCGCATTTATTCCATTCGGGCTTGTCACCTCCACAAGCACTGTGGCTGTAGATGAGCAGGCTCCGTTGCTTGCAGTAAGAACAACAGTGTATGTTCCGGCAGCACCGTATGTATGTGTCGGATTGGCAAGTGTTGACGAAGTTGCATCTCCGAAATCCCAGCTATAGCTTGTTCCATTCATTGAAGTATTCGTAAAGCTCACGGCTGTTCCTACTGATGTAGAGTCAGGTGTTGCCAATGCGCCGGCGGTTGGCATAGGTGTCACGCCCACTGTCAGTGTTGTCTGACCTATACATCCACCTGCCGTTGTACCTGTCACGGTATATGTTGTGGTGGCTGTTGGTGTCGCGGTAACTGACGAGCCTGTTGATGAAGAAAGTGTAGCCGAAGGTGACCAGGTGTATGTTGAAGCACCTGTTACCAGAAGCGTAGTGGATGAGCCGCTGCAGATTGATGATGATTGTGCGGTGGCTGCAATCGTTGGGTTCTGACTTACCGTAACAACAGCTGATGCACTGTTTGAACATCCATTCACTGTTGTACCTGTTACCGTATAGGTTGTTGTTGTAGCCGGATTCACAACGACAAATGATCCTGTCGTTGAACCTGGCTGCCACTGGTATGTTCCAGAAGTTCCTGCGCCTGTAGCGCTTAATGTCACTGAACCGCCGTTGCATACAGTATACGATGAAGGAGATACCGTGATCGCTGGTAATGGATTCACAGTAACCGCAATTACATTTATTGAGCTGCATCCATTCGCAGTACCTGTTACAGTGTAGGTCGTGGTTGTTGTAGGAGTGGCAGTCACTGTAGAACCCGTCGAAGAGCTAAGGGTAGCTGAAGGACTCCATGTATAAACCGACGCTCCTGTTGCGGAAAGTATAGTGGATGAGCCCGCGCAAATTGTTGGATTTCCTGTACCGGCCTGAACAACTGGTACCGGATTTACACTGACTACCGCTGTTGCAGTTTTCACACATCCTGAAGTGCTTGTTCCTGTGATTGTGTAGGTGGTTGTAGATGCCGGCGTTGCAACCACTGTTGTACCTGTTGACATGTTCAGTGATCCTGCAGGTGACCAGCTATATGTATTTGCACCAGTTGCATTCAATGTTGTTGATGATCCTGCGCAGATTGTTGTTGTGCCAGCCGCCACAGTTGTTGGCAACGGATTAACAGTAACCACTGCTGTGGAAGTTCCTTTACATCCATTGGTGTTTGTGCCTGTCACGGTGTAAGTCGTTGTTGAGGTCGGTGTTGCTGTAACCTGGTTGCCAGTCGATGACGAAAGTGTAGCGGATGGTGACCAGCTGTAGGTTCCGGATGTTCCCGCACCGCTCGCATTAAGCGTAGCTGACGATCCAGCACAGATCGACGTACTTCCTGTTGTTGAGATCACAGGATTCGCATTGATCTTCACAATCCTCGTTGCTGTTGATGAACAGCTTCCGCTTGATCCCGTTACGGTATAGGTAATGGTCACTGACGGACCAGCTGTAACAGTAGCGCCTGTTGTCGCACTCAATCCGGTTGTAGGAGACCAGGTATATGTTGTCGCACCACTCGCAGTTAATTGTGTAGATGTGCCTGCACAAAGGTTAACTGTTGAAGGTGAAATGGATACCGATAGTGAAGATGATACGGATACTACAGCTGTGGCCGTGGCTGTACAACCGGAAGCATTTGTACCTGTTACTGTATATGTTGTTGTTGCCGTAGGCGAAGCGGTGACCGTTGTTCCAGATGTGCTGCTCAGACCTGAAGCCGGGCTCCATGTTGCTGTAGTTGCACCTGAAACAACCAGGGATGTGCTTCCGCCTGTACAGATCGACGTACTCGAAGGTGTCACACTCACTGCTGCGGGAGGATTAACCACCAATGACACAGTGGATGTTTTCTTACACGTGTTGGAGCCTGTTCCCGTAACAGTATAGGTGATGGTTGAAGTCGGTGTTGCCGTTACCGTAGATCCTGTTGTAGCACTCAGTCCTGTTGCAGGGCCCCAGCTATATGTCATTGCGCCAGATGCGACAAGGATTGCAGATGACCCCGGGCAGATGCTGGACGGGTTGGCTGCAGCAACGGTTGAAGGCAGAGCATTCACCGTGATGTAGGATGTTTTTGTCATCGTATTGCTTCCTGATCCATTTGTAGCTGTAAGAACAGCATTGTATGTTCCTGCCGTATTATATACAACAGTTGGATTTTGTGATGTTGATGTAGATGGTGTACCACCCGGGAATGACCACGACCATTGCGTTGGTGAATTGGTTGTCAGATCCGTGTAGGTAATTGTTGATCCTGCACACACTGTAGTGGCGCTTGCTGTAAAATCAGCCACAGGCACCGCTCCGCTGAAGTTCAGGTTGATATCATCCAGGTAAATATTATTCCCGTAACCGCTGTAGCTGCGGAAGCGGAATTGTGCATTTGCAAGACCTGCATATGCCCCAAGCATAATAGAGTCTTTCCTCCACTGGGTTGTAGTTGGGGTGAAATCAGACGTAACATTAGGCGCGGTGGCAAGATTCGTTCCTCCATTCCTGTAAACTTTTGTCCATGAACTTCCGCAATCAGTTGTCACCTCTATAAACAGCGAGTCAGAATAGCTTGCACTGTATCGCGCATAGGCCACACTGAATGTCATTTTTAACGACGAATTGGCATTTGACAGGTTTAAAGCTGGTGTGAGAAGATCATCTGTCTGGCCTGCGATGTTCACGCTGCCTGAATAGTTGTCCATTTTCGCAGAGTTGGTGCTATTTCCAAAGCCACCGGCATTTGTAACGCGCGACCAGGTGTTGTTTGCATCCGGATTCAGAAGTGTCCACCCGGTTGGAGGAAACGTGGTGCCGGTAAACCCTTCAACCAAAGGCAAACTTGTGGTTGATGGAGGGGCGATAATAGTAAAAGGCTGTGCATAGCTGTTATTCGCTGCATTACCATCGGTGCCTCCGTTAGGTGAGGTAACTGTTACATTGAAGGTATGCGATCCAACTGTTGCGGAAGCTGAAGCCAGAGTGACTGTAGCAGATAAACCACCTGCGAGTGAGCCTGTCCAGTTATACACAGTCGATCCTGAACCATCGATGTTATAGGTGATTGTTGCACTTGTGATCGTGGTGCTGCCGTTATTCGTCAATGTAACAACTGGAATGAATGAGGAAGCGCAGGAAGATCCATCAGGTGAAGTAACCGATGAGATTGACGCATCCAGTGATACAAGCGGAGTCGCGGTATTCGATGTGGTCAGTTCAACCCTTCTCGGACTGCTCGTGATGACTGCTTCCATACGAGTTGCCTGGTCTTGTGAGAACATGTACATGCATGCATCATCTGTATAGTCCATGTAGTTCATGAACATGGAGCTCGGATCAGAAGTAAGGCACCTGCCTCCTGCCTGCGTTGTCTGAGGGTAAGAAGGACAACCATAGTTCATGTCCTTTTGCTGGGGAGTATCGTTTACATAATCATCCTGGGCACACGCAGACTCATCACCCCAGATATGTCTTAATCCAAAGAAGTGTCCTGCTTCGTGTGTCAGCGTTCTTCCTTTATTATAAGGTGCATTAAGTGTACCCACCCTGCCGAATGCCGTATACAGGACCACGACACCATCAGTGTTTGCGGCACCTGCAGCAGGAAGGCCTGTGATAGGAGGTGTTGGTTGTGGAGGAAACTGAGCATATCCAAGGAGTCCGCCGCTCAGGTTGGTAACCCATACATTGAAGTATTTGGTGGGATCCCAGATCGTAGCTGGCTTAATGGTGCTGTTCATGTATGTTTGTGAGTAGGGAGGAGCTGTCCATCCATTCGTATTCCTGTTAATCCTGTTGATTCCGGGTTCTGCGAGCGTGACGCCTGAAGGATTTCTAAGTGCTTTCTTGAAATTCATCTGAAGACTTCCCCTCAGTGGTTGAAACGCAGCAGGAACCAGTGAACCATCCGCATTCGTATTGTTATAGTCTTCGTTCAGCACATCATATTGAGAATAGATCTGTGCCTGGCTTAAGTTTAATCCTGACCCTACAGCTTCACCATTATGGATCACATGGACGATCATAGGAATATCATAAGGAGGTGGCATCATCATACTGCGCTGATGCTGAAGATTATTGATCACCTGCTGAAGGGCGATCTCGAAGTCTTCTAACGTTCCCATGGAAGGATCGTTCGCCCTAACGATGCTGTCTGACTCCATCGTACCACAGGTCCGTTGAGCCGGCACAAATGAAACAGGCATATACGCAGCCTTTTGGGCAAAGGCGGCAAAGCTTATCATTATTGAAAGCAGGAGAGTAATATTTTTCATGCGAATGACTTGATGGAAAGTTCTTTTAATTAGGAGATTAACAAATATATATTCCTTGTTTGAATAAATCAACAGTTATAAATTCTGTCACTTTTATAAAAAAAGAACCAGTTCAAGGAAATGCCCTTAATTTTTCCTTTATTTAATGAACAACGATATTACTATGGCTACAGAACTCAAGGAAGTTTTTTTGAAAGACGAATTTCCAGCATTGCTTTCTTCACTTAGCGCAGATCAAAAGGGGAAATGGGGAGTGATGAATGGAATTCAAATGGTGGAACACATGAGTGATTCGATCAGGGTCGCAAACGGAAAAGATCAAAAGAAGCTGCTTTTCAATGATGAGCAGGTTAAAAAGGCGAGGGAGTTTGCACTTTCGGATAAGCCATTTAAAGAAAACACTAAAAACATTGAATTACCTGAAGTACCTCCTCCGGCACGAAACACATCGATGGAAGAAGCCATCGATGAAATGAAACGGGAGGTAGCCGATTTCTTTTCGGCATTCCAGGGTACGGAGCAAAAGACCGTATTAAATCCTTTTTTTGGACCGCTCACGTATCCGGAATGGGTTCATTTACTTGAAAAACATGCAAAACATCACCTCAATCAGTTTGGATTGTTACCCTAATCCTTTTAAAATGAGGGATTTTTTATCTTTGCAGTATAATCCGTAAATCCTTTACCCTATGTTCAACAATAAAAGAAACGATGTGGCGAAGAGCAGTGAGCTGAATTCACCCTCCATTAACCTTATTGGTGCCGGCACTGTGATTATAGGAGAAGTCAGATCAAATGGCGATATACGCATTGACGGTAATGTGAACGGCTCCGTGAATTCGAAGGGTAAAGTGGTGATTGGTTCCACGGGTTTTGTAGAAGGAGAGATCGTTTGTCAGAATGCTGATGTTTCAGGCTCTATTAAAGGAAATGTAACCGTGTCGGAGCTTCTGACTTTAAAAGCAACAGCGAACTTAACAGGAGATATCACGACCAATAAACTCGCGATTGAACCAGGAGCAAACTTTTCAGGATCATGCAGCATGGGAGCTGTGGTAAAAGACATCAAACAGGGTGAGCGAAACGAACGGACGAAAGCCGCCGAAAAAACCGCTTAACGACTATGCCCGGTATTCCGGGATGGCCGTTCAGATGGGAGTGATCATCGCCCTTGGTGCATGGGGCGGAACAAAGCTCGATGCTTACTTTGGCTTCAAGACACCTGTTATCACCCTTGTACTTACACTCCTTTCGGTTTTTATCGCCATCTATTTATCAATCAAAGATTTTATTAAAAAGAAGTAATTGAACACCGGCCTCAGACCTTTTCTTTTCAAGTTATTCCTGTTAACCATCGGGATCTCCTTTATATTGGTTGCAGGTGAATATACCCGGCCTGACCTTTTCGGCACTTTTGTAAAATGGCCAATTCTCGGACTGTTCGTGCTTGCAACCTGGATCCAGCATTACTTCATCATGCATCCCGACAACCAGCGTCCGGCAACCATGGTGAGGGTGTTCATGGCCAGCAGTGCGATCAAGCTTATGGCGTATATTATCCTCATCGTACTTTTCATTTTATTTTACAGGACCCATGCAAGAAAAGTCATCATCTGGTTCCTGGTGTTTTACAGCATCTTTACAGTGTTCGAGAATGCCGTATTGTTCAAACATTTCCGCAGCTCTAAAAAAGATTGATGCTCTAAGAGAACCGCAGTTCGATTCCGTCGAAATTTTAAAAAATCTTGTTCATGATTATGCGGTTCTTGTTAATAAAATTCCCTAAGTTTGCACCGCAATTTTAAAAGCCTGTAGCGGGCATGAAAAATGAGCAGTAAAAACGCAAGTTTCAGAATGTTTTATCGCTTTTTAGCCTTTCTATTCCTGGTTTTCTCAATAAACCCGGTCCTAGCTTCCGATGATCAAGGTCATGCAGAAGGTCTTAAGAAAAAGTTTGATGCGGGTACGCTGATCACTGAACATATTTCAGACGCACACGACTGGCATGTATTCGGTGAAGGTGATAACTCGGTATCAATCCCTCTTCCTGTGATACTTTACTCATCTGAGAAAGGACTTGATGTGTTCATGTCTTCAAAATTTGAGCATGGCCACGCAGACTATAACGGATACAGACTTGAGCACAACCACATCATCGCAGTAAATAAAGATGGAACCAGGAACGAAGCACTGACAAACGGGATCTGGGATTTTTCCATCACCAAGAACACGGTCACTATTTTTCTTGTTCTTATCCTGATGCTCGTGTTATTCGTCAATGTGGCATCTGCTTACAAAAAGAATCCAAACTCTGCTCCATCAGGCTTTCAGTCATGGGTAGAGCCGATCATCATATTCATCAGGGATGACGTTGCCAAGGCAAGCATCGGCGAAAAGAAGCATGCCCGCTTCATGCCTTACCTGCTTACTGTATTCTTCTTTATCTGGATCAGCAACCTGCTTGGACTTATGCCATTCCCTCCGGGAGGAGCCAACCTTACAGGAAACATCGCGATCACATGCAGCCTTGCCCTTATCACTTTTGTGATCACTACAGTTAGCGGAAATGCTCATTACTGGAGACATATTTTCGCCATGCCGGGTGTACCTGCAGGTGTATTGATACTATTGACTCCGATTGAGATCCTGGGTATGTTCCTTCGTCCTTTCGTTCTTATGATCCGACTTTTCGCGAACATCTCCGCAGGACACATCATCGCGTTATCATTCTTCTCACTGATCTTCATTTTTGGTGAAATGAATACCGCGCTTGGGTATGGCGTATCGGTGGTATCGATTGCCTTCACGGTGTTCATGATGTTCCTTGAATTACTTGTAGCATTCTTACAGGCTTACGTGTTCACGCTTCTTTCAGCAGTTTATTTCGGATCTGCGGTAGAAGAACATCATGATCACGATGAACATCCGAATGATGGTCATGTAGTGGTGCCTGAACAGAACATGCAGGCGATTATTTAACGAGAATTTGTTTAACCCTTAATATATATACACATGCTTTCTACAATTCTTTTACAAGCAACAGAAGTAGCAGGAAATCTAGGACTAGGTTACGGAGTTGCTGCATTAGGTGCTGGTCTTGCCGCTCTTGGTGCTGCTCTTGGTATCGGTCGTATCGGTGGAAGCGCGCTTGAATCAATCGCTCGTCAGCCAGAAGCTGCAGGTGACATTCGTGCTAACATGATTCTTACTGCTGCTCTAGTAGAAGGTGCTGCTTTCTTCGCGATGGTAGTAGGCCTTCTTGTTGTTTTCAAGTAACAAAAGCATTTGATCCGCATCGGGCCGGGGTTGCCGGTCCGGGCGGGTTAAAGGGATAACAAAACAATCATTTAATCATAATAGAATGGAATTAGTAAAACCCGCGATTGGTCTTATATTCTGGATGACGTTAACTTTTGTTATCGTCCTTTTCCTTCTTAAGAAATTTGCATGGAAGCCTATCCTGAACATCATCAAGGAAAGAGAAGTATCCATCACACAGGCTCTTGAATCAGCTGAACAGGCTAAGAGGGAAATGAAAAACCTTAAGGCTGGAAATGAAAAGCTTTTACAGGAAGCCCGTCTTGAAAGAGACAAGATCCTGAAAGAAGCTACAGAGATCCGCGAGACCATGCTGAATGAAGCAAAGACAAAGGCCAAGCAGGAAGCTGAAAAGATCATTGTTAGCGCACGCGAAACGATCAACAACGAAAAGAATGCTGCGATCGCTGAACTTAAAAATCAGGTTGCTTCACTTTCAATTGAGATCGCTGAAAAAATCCTGAAATCTGAACTTTCAAACGAAGACAAGCAAAAAACACTTGTCAGCAATCTTCTTCAGGACGTAAAACTTAACTGATGAAAGAGACAAGAGTTGCTCCCAGATATGCGGCATCTTTACTGAACCTGGCTATCGATCAGAATCAGCTGGAGAAGGTGAATGGAGATGTAAAGCACATGCTTGCCTTTGTGAAGGAAAGCCGTGATCTCCGTGTACTTCTTGAAAGTCCTGTGGTTGGTATCGATGACAAGATCGCAGTACTGAAAAAAGTTTTTGCAAATGTTACCCCATTAACCGCTTCTTTTCTTGAACTACTTGTAAAAAAAGGAAGAGAAGCCTATATCCAGAACATCCTAACCGAGTTTAACAATCTTTTCAATGAGCACAAAGGTGTTCAGAAAGCAATTGTTACGACAGCGGTAGGATTGGATGACAACTTAAGAAAAAAGGTATATGAGATCATCAAGTCTCAAACCAGTTCAGAAATCGAGCTGATTGAGCGGATAGACAAAGACCTCATCGGCGGATTTATCATCAAGTATGGCGATAAGCAAATAGATTCCAGCATTGCACGCAGCCTCAATACGCTAAAGCGCAACTTGGGAGAAAATCAATTTAACAGTAAGATCTAAATAAAATAAATCAGAATAATGGCAGAAGTTAAACCAGCAGAAGTATCTGCGATCATCAGACAGCAGCTAGGTGGCTTTAAATCAGAAGCTGAACTGGAAGAAGTCGGAACAGTGCTCCAGGTTGGAGATGGTATCGCCCGTATCTATGGACTTTCAAATGTTCAGTCGGGAGAGCTTATCGAATTCGAAACAGGATTAAGAGGGATCGTTCTTAACCTGGAAGAAGACAACGTAGGTGCTGTGCTTTTTGGTTCATCGAATGACGTAAAAGAAGGTGACACTGTTAAGAGAACAGGAAAGATCGCTTCTATCAAGGTGGGTGAAGGAATGCTTGGCAGGGTTGTAAACACCAACGGAGAGCCAATCGATGGAAAAGGACCAATTGCTGGCCCGACATTCGAAATGCCATTAGAAAGAAAGGCTCCGGGAGTTATCTACCGTCAGCCGGTAAACGAACCGCTACAGACAGGTATCAAAGCGATTGACGCGATGATCCCAATCGGTAGAGGACAGCGTGAGCTTATCATTGGTGACCGTCAGACTGGAAAGAGTGCGGTTGCTATTGATACGATCATCAACCAGAAAGAATTTTATGAATCAGGCAATCCGGTTTATTGCATCTATGTAGCGATTGGTCAGAAAGGATCAACAGTTGCGAACGTTGTAAAGACCCTGGAAGAGAACGGCGCGATGCCATTTACGGTGATCGTGAGCGCGACAGCTTCTGACCCGGCTCCAATGCAGTTTTACGCTCCGTTTGCGGGTGCTGCCATCGGAGAATATTTCCGTGATACAGGACGTCCGGCACTGATCGTATATGATGATCTTTCCAAGCAGGCAGTTGCTTACCGTGAGGTATCACTTCTGTTGAGAAGACCTCCGGGCCGTGAAGCTTATCCTGGTGACGTATTCTATCTTCACAGCAGGCTACTTGAGCGTGCTGCAAAGATCAACGCATCAAATGACATTGCAAGTAACATGAACGACCTTCCTGAGTCACTGAAATCAGTGGTTAAAGGTGGTGGATCATTAACAGCATTGCCGATCATTGAAACACAGGCAGGTGACGTTTCTGCATATATCCCAACGAATGTGATCTCGATTACAGACGGACAGATCTTCCTTGAATCGAACCTGTTTAACGCGGGAGTTCGACCAGCGATCAACGTTGGTATTTCGGTAAGCCGTGTTGGTGGTAACGCACAGATCAAATCGATGAAGAAAGTTGCTGGAACTCTGAAGCTTGACCAGGCTCAGTACAGGGAACTTGAAGCATTCGCGAAATTCGGATCTGACCTTGATGCTGCAACAAAAGCGGTTCTTGACAAAGGTTCACGTAACGTAGAGATTTTGAAGCAGGGCCAGTTCTCACCAATGACAGTTGAGAAGCAGATTGCCATCATCTATGCAGGAACAAAAGGATTGCTGAGAGATGTGCCTGTAAACAAGGTGAGAGAATTTGAAGCAGATTACCTCAACTACCTTGATGCAAAGCACAAGAATGTATTGAACGACCTTAAGGCTGGAAAATACACAGATGAGATTACAGCTGTGTTAGACAATGCTGCAAAGGAAATCAGCGCGAAGTACGCTGCTGCAAAAAAGTAATCGCTGAATTTTTCTCGTAAATGGCAAGTTTAAAAGAAGTAAGAAGCAGGATCACCTCGGTAAGCTCTACCCAGCAGATCACGAAAGCCATGAAAATGGTTTCCGCGGCAAAGCTGAGAAGAGCGCAGGATGCAATTGTGCAGATGAGGCCTTACGCGAATAAGCTGCGCGAGATCCTGGAGAATTTAAGCGCAAGCCTTGATTCAAGCGAAGGCATCTATTCAAGAAGCAAAGAGGTTAAAACGGTTCTGATTGTAGTGATCACCTCAAACCGCGGACTTGCCGGAGCATTTAATGCAAACGTCATCAAGAAAGCCAACCAGGTTATAAAAGAACGTTTCGCAGGAAAGAATGTAAGCGTGCTTTGTATTGGTAAAAAAGGGAACGATTACTTCAGGAAGACTGAGTACCATATCATGGGTACAGATCTGCCAAGAAAGCTAAACGAACTTTTCGAACACCTGACTTTTGATGCAGTTACACCGGTAGCTGAAAAAGTGATGGAAGCATTTGTAAAAGGTGAATTCGATCATGTAGAGCTGATCTATAACCAGTTCAGAAATGCAGCAGTTCAGGTAACACAGGTAGAACAATTCCTACCCGTTGTACCTCCATCTGGAAATGACGGAAAAGCGAAAAAAACCGATTATCTTTTTGAACCAGGAAAAGCGGAAATTATCGAAGACCTCATTCCGTTATCACTAAAGACACAGTTTTACAAGTCACTGCTTGATTCACATGCTGCAGAGCATGGAGCAAGGATGACAGCGATGCATAAGGCAACAGATAACGCCGCATCGCTTCTGAAAGAACTGAAGCTTTCTTACAACAAAGCAAGACAGGCTGCCATTACAAATGAGATCCTCGAGATCGTAGGTGGTGCAGAAGCCTTGAACGGATAGTTCATAGTGATCATAAAAACAAAAAGCGGCTTAAATGGCCGCTTTTTTTATGCACTATGAATTCCTTTACCTCCTTATTTCAAACCCCCGATATCCAAGATTATCAATCTCTTTCACATCTACCTTATCCACCTCTGCTCTTTCAGGTCCGAAATGACACCATTGAATGAACGCACGCATCGTTTCCTCCCTGCCCTCAGCTTCAATGAGTACCGAGCCGTCTTCAAGATTACGCACCCATCCATGCACCCCCAATTCATCAGCCCTAAGCTTTGAATGCTTTCTAAAAAAGACGCCTTGTACCTTGCCGGTTACATTGATCGAAAATGCCTTCATCTTACAGTGTTATATTCCTCTTTCAAAAACTCTTCATACGGGCTAAGATTGGCCATAACCTGCAACTCCAGATACTTTTCATGGAACTTCCTCTCATCAGCTTCCTGGTTCAGGCTGCTAAGCCGATACGTTTCATAATTAAACAGTGCCAGAAGCTCCTCTCTTCGCAACCTCTCCCCACGATAGTACCTGTCACGAATATCATTGATCGATACAATCGATGCGGAATTCTGAACAGCTATCTGGAAAGTCATTACTGGTGAAGATACAACTCCCAAATCCATATAACAATGCAATTCGTCGAAATCCAACCCCTTACAAAACTGAAATAGTCGATTGAAATCCAGCGTCATCAGCCTGAAATACAGTGGAACCTCTTCGTGACATATTCACCCATCAGGATTACATAAACCCACTGTTAAACAGGAAAGTAAATCTCCCCCTTTTAGAAAAAATATATACCTTTCCTTCTGCTAAAAACCCCTCATGAAAAAATATTTACTGCTTGTTGCTGTATTCGGATTGTCTTTATCCGCTCTGGCGCAACAGATTTCGAAAAAATTCAGACTTCCTGCTGAAGTTACTGCATCAGATTATATACATGGCAAGGCTGTCATCAAGCTGAATCAGGCGAACAGTTCAGCGATCCTGAATGATGGTTCCGTAACGGATGCAAAACTTGCAAAAGTGCTCGGAGATCATTCTGCAACAGCTGCACGAAAATTCCCGCATGCCAAGCCTCCGGGAGACCAGACACGCAGTGGTCACAAGTTCGTGGATCTTACAAGGATCTATGAGATCACCTATTCTTCAAATGCTTCGCTGGAAACATTTTTGAACAGTCTCCTGGCAACTGGTATCATCGAATATGCTGAACCACATTATCTTCCACGTTTGTCTTATCAGCCAAATGATCCGTCAGGTACAGCAAGCGGCCAATGGCATCTGAACAAGATCAAAGCATTCCTGGGCTGGGACATCTCCAAAGGAGACACCTCCGTGGTTATCGGAATCACTGACACCGGAACAGAAACCAACCACCCTGATCTGAAATCAAATGTCAAGATCAACTACGCAGAACCTATCGATGGTATCGACAATGACAATGATGGATATATTGACAACCGCACAGGATATGATGTCGCCATGAATGACAACAATGCACAATGGCAGGGAAACCCACATGGAGTGCACGTTTCAGGACTTGCTGCAGCAGCAACAGACAACGCTACGGGAATTGCAGGAGTTGGTTTCAAATGCAAATTTTTACCCGTAAAGATTGCAGATGCAAGCGGTGCATTAACACAGGCTTATGAGGGAATTGTGTATGCAGCAGACCATGGCTGTAAAGTAATCAACTGCTCATGGGGAGGACCAGGTGCGGGACAGCTCGGTCAGGATGTGATCGATTATGCTACCATCAACATGGACGCCCTGGTGATTGCAGCTTCAGGGAATGACGGACAAGAGCTAGACTTTTACCCGGCAAGCTACGACAAGGTGATCAGTGTATCATCCACCAACCAGATCGACACCAAATCAAGCTTTTCCAACTTTGGTTACAAAGTGGATGTATGTGCTCCCGGAAGCAGTGTTTATTCGACATACAACGGAACAAGCTACTCATCACAAAGCGGAACATCCATGGCATCACCTGTAGCTGCAGGAGCCGCAGGAATCATTCGTTCGCAGTTCCCGGGATATTCAGCACTGCAGGCAGGACAGCATCTTAAAGTAACCTGTGACAACATCTACACGCTGTCAGGAAACAATGCCTATATGAACAAGCTGGGCACAGGACGTATCAGCCTTCAGAAAGCAGTGACCACAACCAATGCGAAATCTGTTGAGCTTGACTCGAAAACATCGACAGATAACAACGACAATGCGTTTGTGATCAATGATACCATTCGTTTCAGATGCATGTATACGAATTACCTGGCAGCTTTAACAAACCTTACAGTAACACTTACATCAACATCAACCTATGTTACAGTTCTTGATGGAACTACAACGATCGGTGCGATGGCAACAATGGCAAGCTCAAACAACAACGCGGATCCATTCACAGTCAAGATCAATAGCAATGCACCACAGAATGCTGTCGTGGTTTTCAAAGTAACCTTCACTGACGGAGCGTATACAGAAAGCAGGTATTTCAGCGAAACACTGAATGTTGATTACATCAATATCGACATCAATGACGTTGCGACCAGCATTACAAGCAAAGGAAAGATCGGATACAACCAGGATGCCCAGCTACAGGGACTTGGATTCACCTACCTTGGCGGGGCCACACAGCTTTATGAAGCAGGTCTGATGATCGGTACTTCATCAGCAGCAGTTTCTGATGTTGTGAGAGGTTCTGGTGCAGCAGGAGATACTGATTTTCAGTCGAGCAATGTGGTAAGCAAAACGCTGCCATCAATAGAGTCTGATTTTGATGTATCAGGAGCTTTTTCAGATGTTCCTGCTTCTCCAACACAGAACCTGAAAATCATGCACAAGGCTTTTGCATGGACAAGTGCAGGCGACAGAAAATATGTGATCGTCGAATATAAAATTGCCAATACAGGTACCTCTTCTCAATCGAATCTTTACGCGGGGATCTTCTCCGATTGGGATCTTCTGGACTATGCACACAACAAAGCAGGTTATGATGCAACGGAAAAGCTTGGATATGTTTTCAGCACAGACTCTTCACTTTACATGGGAGTAAAAGTATTGACACAATCCGCTCCTGCATTATGCTATTCGATTGACAATGTAACCGGAGGCAGTGGCGGCGTGGATATCTCAGGAGGTTACACAACGGCACAGAAGTACACAACACTATCTACAAGCCGAGCAAATGCAGGTGGAACCGGAGTTGGCAATGATGTTTGCCAGACCGTAAGTTCCGGCCCTTTCACCATTGCGGCCGGCGATACAGCAACTGTGGCTTTTGCGATACTTGCAGGAGATGACCTGAATGACATTAAAGGAAGCGCGCAGGCCGCACAGATCAAATACGATGGATTACAGCCAACATCCGTGAAGCAGGTTCTGGCAGAGAATCAGGTAGTGCTGGTACCAAATCCGGTAAATGACGGCAATGGTCAGCTATTCATGACACTTGCTTCCAGCTCGGAAGTGTGTGTTGAAATGATCGATCTGACAGGCAAGCAGCTTTTTGTTCTTGACAGACTTCAGCTCACAAGCGGAACAACAGCTGTGGATCTTCCAATAGCAGGACTGGCTTCAGGAATTTACCTGGTTAAAGTTACAACCAATGGGATGTCCAGCATTTACAAGCTATCTGTAAATTAAGACCCATACGTTCACAAATAAAAACGGCTCCATGTTCTGGAGCCGTTTTTATTTTATAATCAGTCGAGATCATGCTCGCTCTTCAAAGATGCAGGCGATGTTAATGATCGTCTCAACCGCCTTATTCATGTCATGCACACTAACCCACTCATGTTTGGAATGGAAGGCATGTTCACCAGCAAAGATGTTCGGACAAGGCAAACCCAAAAAAGAAAGCCTTGAACCATCAGTGCCTCCGCGAATGCTTGTTTTTACAGGTGTAATGCCTGCTCTTTTCATCGCTTCCATGGCAACATCTGTAATTTCAGGATGATCCCTGATCACTTCCTTCATGTTACGGTACTGTTTTTCAACGGTAACCTTGTATGACGAGCCAGGGTGTGCAGCAGACACATCCTTAGCAAGATGTTCTATATACTGCTCCATTTCTTCAAGACCTTCAACAGCAAAGTCTCTGATGATAAGCCTGATCACAGTCTTCTCGGTGTTTCCATTGATGCTGACAGGATGAATGAATCCGTCTCTTTTGTCTGTTGATTCAGGCGACATGCGCAGCTTGGGAAATCGCTCAAGGAAAGAAGCAGCCACTTTCATCGAGTTTACCATCTTGCCTTTAGCAAATCCCGGATGCGTGCTGATTCCAAAAAATGACACCTCGGCACCATCCGCACTGAAGGTCTCGTCTTCAATGTGGCCAAGAGTTTCTCCATCGACCGTATATCCGAAGTCAGCACCGAGTTTTTTCATGTCAACATGGTCCACTCCTCTGCCAATCTCCTCATCGGGAGTGAACAGAATCCGGATCTTACCGTGCTTCAGTTCCTGATTATTGATCAGCTGATATGCAGCATCCATGATCTCTGCAACTCCTGCCTTGTTATCTGCTCCAAGCAAGGTTGTACCATCCGACGTAATGATGTCATGCCCGACCTGTTCGAGAAGCGCAGGGTGCTCACTGGTTCTTATGATCTGTGTTTTGTCACCAGGAAGAATGATATCATTTCCTTTGTAAGACTCATGAACAACCGGCTTTACGTTTTCTCCGGAACAATCAGGCGAGGTGTCCATGTGTGAGCAAAAGCAGATCACAGGCACTTTCTTTTCCGTATTCGCAGGAATGGTAGCATATACATAGCCTTTGTCATCCATTTCTGCATCCTTCACGCCCATCTCCTGCAGTTCCTTCACAAGAACTTTCGCGAGGTCTTTCTGTTTTTCAGTTGAAGGAACCGTCCTGGATGAGGGGTCACTTTGTGTATCGATTGTGACATAACGCAAAAAGCGCTCTTTAGCGGTGAATTTATGTGCCATTGAGGTGATGTTTCGTTTAGGAAAGTTTGTCTGTCAGAAGCTTTATTTCGATGGCTGGTGAGATCTTTTCATACAGGATCCTGTACACCGCATCGGCGATGGGGGTATCAACATGGTAAAGCTTGTTCATTTCATTGATGCATCGGGTCCCATAATAACCTTCCGCCACCATGTTCATTTCCATTTGGGCATACTTCACGGAATAGCCTTTCCCCACCATGGTTCCAAACATCCTGTTCCTGCTGAACTGTGAATAGCCCGTTACGAGCAGATCGCCAAGGTATGCCGATGATTTGATGTCCCTTGTGATGGGATGCACCTTGTCAACAAACCTGCTGATCTCCTGGATCCCGTTGGATATCAGAACGGCTTGAAAGTTATCGCCATAACCGAGTCCATGACAGATGCCACTTGCGATGGCATACACATTCTTAAGGACTGCTGAATATTCTGTTCCGTAAATGTCATCAGAAACGGACGTCTTGATATACCTTGTTGAAAGCAATGAAGCGAGCTGCTGTGCATTCGCTGTATCAGGTGATGCGATCGTGAGGTACGACAAGCGTTCAAGCGCGACTTCTTCTGCATGACACGGCCCGGTGATCACACCGAAACGATTATGCTCCACTCCGAAATCTTCTTTTAAAAAATCTGCAATGATCAGGTTGTTTTCAGGAACAATGCCTTTGATCGCAGAGAAAACCAATTTGCCATCAAAAGCCTTTTTGTCGAGCGCTGCTAGTGATTGTTTCACGAAGGCTGATGGGACTGCAAGTATGATGATATCTGATTCTTTAACAGCCCTTGTAATATCGGATGTGAGGTCAAGCTTTTCCGGATCAAGATCAACGGAGCTCAGGTAACTTGGATTATGTCGAAACTGCCTGATGTATTCAATGCTTTCTTTGTTTCTCATCCACCAGGTGAGTGAGTTCAGGTTCGAGGACAACATTTTCACAAGCGCTGTTGGCCAGCTTCCCCCTCCTATTACCGCAATTTTTTTTGCTGATGTCATCTTCACATATAGATAAAAAAAGAGGCTGTCTTTTAAACAGCCTCTTCAAATTTACTAAATCCTTTAATTAGTGGGCCTCGGCAGAAGCAGTATCCACTTTGGCTGCAGCAGCTGGTTTTGCAGTGCCTGACTGATCAAAATAAACTTTTCCAAGATCGCGGTACTCCATCGCGTTCTGGTCGAAGTTTTTAACGTTCTGCTGAACAAGGCGTGTGTTTTCATCATAGTAGATCGGCATGATCGCAGCATCATCGATTGCAACCTGGTCAGCCATTCTGTAAAGCTCGAAGCGTTTCTTTGTATCAACCTCCTTTAACGCTGCAGAGAAGAGGCTGTCAAACTTCGCGCTCTGGTAGCGAACTGAGTTGATATATGATTTGTCATTCAGGTTTGCTGGTACATGCGGGCCGTACAGCAGGTTCAGGAATGATTCAGGATCCGGGTAATCGGCGATCCATCCTGTTCTCCAGAATTCTGATTTTCCTGTTTCAAGATTTTCCAGGTGTTGTGCAAATGGCATAACATTCAGCTTCACCTTGATGTTCAGGTTTTCATTCAGCATCTTCTGGATCACTTCTGCAATCTGGGTGTTTCTTTGTCCACCGCTGTTCAGCTGCAGATCGATCTCAGGGAAGCCTTTTCCGTTCGGGTAACCCGCATCAGCAAGGAATTTCTTTGCCTTATTAGGATCGAACGTATAGCCTTTTATCTGTGAAAAGTCATAATCCTTGAATGCTTCAGCAGGAGGCACAATTCCATACATTCCTGCACGTGCATCACCTTTCAGTGTGAAGTTTACAATCTTCTCACGGTCGATGGCATAATTGAAGGCCAGACGAACCAGTTTGTTTTTGAATATTTCATGCTTATGCTGAAAGCCGTAGTAGGTCAAGCTTAGCGCTGGTGTAACCTGCATTTCGAATTTTGGATTGTTTCCAGACTTCGCTGTTTCAAGTTCACCCATCACCTCATCGATCATTTCAAGAGGTAAACGGAAAACCATATCAAGATTTCCTTTACGGAACTCAAGTAACTCAGCTTTCTTTTCCTTGATGAATGTAAACTTGATCGCTTCAAGGTAAGGAAGCTGGTTTCCAAATTCATCTACATTCCAGTATTCATCGTTTCTGACAAGAACAACAGCTTCACCTTCTTTAACTTCTTTAAGCCTGAATGGTCCTGTACCTACGCATTTTACGCGCATATCAACACCATATTTTTCAACAGCTTCTTTAGGGAACACCCATGCAAAAGGAGTTGTAAGGATCTCCAGGAATCCTGCAAAAGAGTAGTTCAGGTTGATCTGTAACGTGTAGTCATCGATCACCTTCACACCTTCTACACCACCTGCCAGCGGCTGCTTTCTGATGGTTGACTCATGGTATTCATTCGCACCTTTCACCCTGTTCTCAAAAATGAAGAACCCCTGGTTGTTTGGATCAGATTCACATAGCTTGTCGAAGCAGTATTTGAAATCCTTCGCGGTTACTTCTCTTCCTTTGCCATCAGGGAATGCTTCATCATCATGAAACTTCACCCCTTTTCTCAGGTAAAAAGTGAATGTAGTCGCCTCGGGATTGATCTCCCATTTCTCAGCAAGACCAGGAATAACAGACAGGTCTTTCTGATTCAGCTTTACAAGCCCTTCATAGATCTGGTTGGTGATCCTGTGAGAGACAACTTCAGTAATATTTAACGGGTAAAGGTTACGGAAATCTTCTTCTTCATTCATCCGGAAAACGCCACCGTAGTAAACGCCACCTTTCGCGATCCGTGTGGTCTTTCCTTCTTTGTTATTGCTGCTGCACGACCACAATAGCGTTAATCCTGCGAACAATAAAAGAATGTGTTTTTTCATAAACAACATGAGAATATGTGATTTTGCAAATATAGAGATTCTTAACAAAAAGCAACCCTGCACCGAATTGTCAGGCAAACAGGCGCATTAAAGATTGATTTATTCACTGAAATGATCAGGATCATCAGGCTACATGACCATTTCAAGCAGCATGGGGCAATGGTCTGAATGCCTTGCCTGCGGAAGGATTGCCGCTCTCTTTAACCTGTCTTTCAAAGGGTCGGTCACCATTCCATAATCGATACGCCACCCCAGGTTCTTTTCTCTCGCATTGGCTCTAAAACTCCACCAGGTGTAATGATGGGGGTCCGGATTAAAATGCCTGAACGAATCCACGAAACCGCTCTTCACAAACCCTTCAAGCCATTCACGCTCTTCAGGAAGAAAGCCCGATGTGTTCGCGTTTGATTTGGGATTATGGATATCGATCGCTTTATGGCAAATGTTATAATCTCCACAGATCACGAGGTTCGGCCTTGTCTTTTTCAATCCATCGATGTATTGCTGAAAATCTTTAAGCCATTCCATTTTGAAAGACTGACGGTCTTCGCCGCTTGATCCTGATGGCATGTAAACACTCATCACAGAGACATCGCCATAATCCGCCCTGATCACTCTTCCCTCATCATCATACTTTTGAATCCCGCAGCCTATTTCCACGTGATCGGGTTTCATCTTTGTGAGTATGGCAACACCGCTGTATCCTTTCTTCTTAGCTGAGTGCCAATAATAGTTATAGCCTGCTGCTTCGAAGATGGATGTATCAACCTGCTCTTTTTCAGCCTTGACCTCCTGCAGGCAAACCACATCAGGATCTGTTGATTTAAGCCAGTCCATGAATCCTTTGGTCATTGCTGCGCGAATGCCGTTTACATTGTATGTTACGATAACTGCCATTTCGGAAAATTACGGAATGCTTCTGTGAATTCAAGGCCCAGCCCGGGAAGAGATGAAAGAATGATGCAACCATCCTGCATGACAGGGTCTTTAAATGGGTTGTTGCTGATCAGGAAAGGACCATCGAGGTCGGTAAAATCTGCTTTATCTGCTACATGTGCTGCGGCAAGGTTCGCACAACTGCTTTCATTCATGCTTCCAATGAGGATCTTTAATCCTGAAGATCTTGCCTCTTCGGCAATGCGTGAAGCCTGCACCGGTCCACCACATTTCATGAGCTTGATGTTGATGCCCGAGAAGGCATTTTTCACTTTACCAAGATCCTTGATGTTCTGAAAGCTCTCATCTGCATAAACAGGAATGGGGCTTCTTTCAGATAGCCAGGCATGCCCGCTGATATCCTCTTTCATCATTGGTTGTTCAACCAGCAGGACATGCTGATCATAGAGCCAATTGATCATTTCGAGTGCATATTCACGGTCAGGCCATCCCTGGTTTACATCCACACAAAGTGGTCTGTCCGTGTGCTTTCTGATTTCTCTGATGATCTCTTTATCCCTGGAAGAGCCAAGCTTGACCTTGATGATCCTGAAGCTTTCGGCATCATCCAGTTTTTCCTTTATCTCCCTGAGCTCTCCAAGACCGATTGTAAATGTATTCAGTGGAATAGTGCCGCCTGAATGAAGTAGTTTATATGCTGGAACGCCTGAAGCTTTAGCATGAAAATCAGCGAGTGCAATCTCCAGTGCTGCTTTTGCTGATGGATTCCCGGGATAGCTGTGAAGGTATTCGACGGCATCATCAAATGTTGCCTGTTCAAGCCTTCTTGCATCGATCTGCTTCAGAAACGCGATGACAGACTGAACTGTCTCCGGAAGATAAGGTGGCAGGGATGCTTCGCCATATCCGGCTATGCCATCTTTTTCAAGCCGGACGAACACAACTGGCGTGAATGTCCTGCTGTTGCCAGCTATCCCGAATGGCTTTTTTAATTGCAGATCATATTCGAGCCAGTCCAGCTTCATAAAAAAATGCGTGCCCATTGGTCGGACACGCATTCAAAATTACAATGCCGGAACGGATATGTTGATTACCAGTCTTCGGATTTTTTAACTCCACTGTCGTTCATGCCTTTTTTGAGGTCTTCGATCAGGCCTTTTACAAACTGATCTGTTTGTGCCAGGTAGCTTTCGAACTGAGGGTCGTATGATCCGGCTGATTTGTCCATCCACTTCTCAATGCCGTAATATGAGGCTTGCTTCCAGTTGATCCTGGACACTTCATATTTGTATTTTCCATCCTTGCACATCACCTTGATGTTATATTGTACAAGTCCGGCATCGTTCTTTACACCCTTTACTTCCCTGGTGATCTTGAACCTGTGGACACCGGCGATGGTGGTGTTTAATGAGTCATTCTCTTTAATGACATCCGCAGGGTTCTTATAATATTTACGGAACCACTTTTCTGCTCTTTTATACAGTTCTTTTTTCGACAGACCGGGCATGTTCACCACTTCCGTGTAAGTAACCAACTTTGTATCTGCATCAACCGGCAACTGTGACTGAGAAAATGCAGTAAGCTGCAGTGTGATCATTACAAAAAACAAGAGGAGTTTTTTCATCGTTTGGTTTTTTTGAGGATTGTTACTTCATTAACTGTTTGCTTTTCACCAGTGCTTCAGCGATGATCAGATCAGCAGGTCGTGTGATCTTGATGTTTTCAGGTCTGCCATCTATAAGCCTGATCTTTTCTCCAAGAGCTTCCACGACAGTGGCGTCATCAGTAAAGTGAAACTGGTAAGGTTGCGTATAGGCCCTTTTCAAAAGGCTTACCAAAAAGCATTGAGGCGTTTGAATGATGCAGTACTTGGTTCTGTCAACAGCGATGCTTTTTGCTGTGGTGATCATCCTGATCGAATCGTTCATCGGGATAGCAGGAACAGCATTGTCATACATTTCCGCTTCTTTAAAAACACCGAGGATGGTTTTTGCTCTCACGAGTGGCCTCACCGCATCGTGAACAGCAACAAGGCCTTCCTCCTGTATAAGAGAAAGGCCATTGCTGACAGACTCAAATCGTGTGGAGCCTCCAAAAGCTACAGTATGTGGAATTGAGAATTCCCTGCTTTCGCAAAGCCTTTCCCATCTTTTCACCTGGTCACGGGGAAGCACAAGTATGATCTCAATATCAGGGATCGTTTTCCTGAAAATTTCTATTGTATGAAAAAGGATTGGTTTACCAGCCAGATCCATAAATTGCTTTGGGATAGTTGACTCCATCCTGGAGCCTTTCCCGCCGGCAACAACAATCACATATTTTTTCAATTCAGACTAACGTATCTGGGATAAAGAAATCAGAGAATAAGCATAGCGTCTCCGTATGTGAAGAAGCGGTATTTTTCTTTTATCGCCGTCTTGTAAGCTTCCATCATCAGGTCGTATCCTGCGAATGCAGCAACCATCATTAGAAGCGTTGATTCAGGCATGTGAAAATTAGTAACCATGCAATTAGCTACACTGAAATCATATGGAGGGAAAATGAACTTGTTTGTCCATCCGTCATAAGGCTTCAGGTGACCGTTTGTTGACACAGAACTTTCGATCGCACGCATGGTTGTCGTTCCAATCGCACACACTCTTTTCTTCTTGTCTTTGGCAGCATTAACGATCTTGATCGCTTCTTCAGTGATGATCACCTGTTCGCTGTCCATCTTGTGCTTGGTAAGATCTTCCACTTCCACCGGACGGAATGTACCAAGTCCAACGTGAAGCGTAACATCTGCGAAATTAACACCCTTCAGCTCAAGTCTTTTCAATAGCTCACGGCTAAAATGAAGACCTGCTGTCGGTGCTGCAACCGCGCCTTCGTTCTTTGCATAAACCGTCTGGTATCTTTCCGCATCAGAAGGTTCAGGCTTACGCTTGATGTATTTAGGAAGCGGTGTTTGTCCGAGTGACTCGATCGTTGCCTTGAATTCATCATAAGATCCATCAAACAGGAAGCGCAATGTACGTCCTCGTGAGGTTGTGTTGTCGATCACCTCTGCAACAAGGCTGTCATCGTCACCGAAATACAGCTTGTTACCGATCCTGATCTTTCTTGCCGGATCAACAAGAACATCCCAAAGGCGGCTTTCCCTGTTTAGCTCACGAAGCAGGAACACTTCGATCTTGGCGCCAGTCTTTTCTTTGTTTCCATAAAGACGCGCAGGGAACACCTTTGTATCATTCAGGATCATCACATCACCTTCACTGAAGTATTTGAGGATGTCTTTAAAAAGTTCGTGCTTGATTTTTCCAGTCTTGCGATCAACGACCATCAGTCTTGCTTCATCGCGGTTTTTAGCTGGATACTCTGCCAGAAGTTCTTTAGGCAGGTTAAATGTAAATTGTGATAATTTCATCTTACGGGATCAATTATTTAAAAAATTGAGGTTGCGAATTTAATCATAAATCGCTAAAATTCTCGTTTTATTGTTCCTTGCGGGGCGGAAGAGGAAATATATTCCTGAACACTTCAAGTGTAAATGCATTTTCCACCCGATACTCTCCGATCCGTGTACGACGAAGGCTTTTAAGGTATGCGCCTGATCCAAGCTCAAGTCCCAAGTCCCTGGCTATCGATCGTATGTAGGTTCCTTTGCTGCAAACGATTCTGAAGTCAACTTCCGGCATTTCAATCCGTGTGATCTCAAAATCAAAGATGGTAACTCTGTTTGATTTTAGTTCGTGTGTTGATCCTTCGCGGGCAAGCTCATAAGCACGTTTGCCATCCACTTTCTTTGCAGAAAACAATGGTGGAACCTGGTCCTGTTCACCAGTCAGCGTTGCCACCGCCTTTTCGATCAGCTCTTCGGTTATGTGTTCCGTGGGATAGAATGTATCAGGCTCTTTTTCAAGATCAAAGCAAGGGGTTGTTGCACCCAAAACAAATGTGCCTGTATATTCTTTTTCAAGTCCCTGGTACAGCGGGATCTCTTTTGTCCTTTTCCCTGTGCAAAGGATCAGCAGTCCTGTGGCAAGCGGGTCAAGTGTTCCGGCATGTCCGACTTTAAACCCTGTTGCCTTTTTCACATAATTCACCACATCGAAGGATGTCCAGGTATGTGGCTTGTCGAAAAGTATGATGTTGTCCTTGCCTTCCACTACAACACTGAAAGTTTCATCCCTGCAAGCTGAAGAATGATAATAAGCACACCAAGAAGGATCCTGTAGTATCCGAACATTCTGAATCCATATCGTGAAAGAAATCCAATGAAGGATTTGATTGCAATCATTGCAATGATGAATGCCACTACGTTTCCGACCAGCAGCAGGTTCACTTCTTCAGATGTGAAGCCTCCACCTGCGTTATAGAACTTCAGAAGCTTGTATCCTGTTGCAGCCATCATGGTAGGAATGGCAAGCAGGAAGGAAAACTCTGCCGCCGCCTTACGTGAAAGCTTTTGTGTCATTCCTCCGATAATGGTAGCGGCAGAACGTGAAACTCCCGGTATCAGTGCGATGCATTGAAAGAGGCCTATTTTGAACGAGCTCATACGATCCGGTTCGCTCCTGCCATCCTTTTCGTTCCTTTCAAACCATTTATCTACAAAGATCAGCACAATGCCTCCGAGTATGAAACTGATGGCTACGATCGTTGGGTTCTCAAGCCACTGGTCGATGTAATCATTCAGCAGCTTTCCGAGAATGGCAGCTGGAATGAAAGCCAGAAGGAGCTTCAGATACAGCTCCCGTGACTGGATCAGCCTTTTGAAGTAAAGTACCACAACACTCATGATCGCTCCAAGCTGAATTGCCACTGTAAATGTCTTTACGAATTCGGAGCCGGCGATACCCATTGCAGATGAAGCAATGACCATGTGTCCTGTTGATGAAACAGGTAGAAATTCAGTTAATCCTTCAATAATGGCCAGGAAGATGGCCTGAAAGTAATCCACGTATGTGAGGTGTTTTATCTGATGCAGATGATCATTTGCAACAATAGCTCATGATCAGCAGATGTTGGAATTAATCAGCCTTAGGTTTTTTCATGATCGCGTAGATCTCGAATACAAACCCGATAAGGATAAGCACCGGTGCTACAGTGATGCGCTGCGCGTTAAAGATCTCAGGGTTGAATACGTTAGGATCTTCTGATCCACCACCGATCATCAGGATGAAACCAAGCACAATGATCGCAATGCCAATCAGCATCAGCCTGTAATTCTCTTTACCAAAGGCAAAGCCTGTTTTTCTTTTTTCTGTCATGTTAAAAATAAAGTTGATCCGCTTTGAGTCGAAGGTATTTCCTGACTGCAAGCGCGGTGGATATTCCGGTGATGATGATACCCAGCAGGATCACTCCGGCAAACAAGGTAACGATCATTTTCTTATCAAGTAGTCCGATCAGCTCGGGGAACTGACGATAACCAAAATACAGCAGCACGGAAAGCAGCAGGATCGCTACAACCGAACCGTAAATGCCATGACGGATCCCACGGAACACAAAAGGCCTCCTGATAAAGCCATGAGTTGCACCGACAAGCAGCATGGTACGGATCAAAAACCTTCTTGAATAGATCGAAAGCCTGATGGAGTTATTGATCAGTCCGATGGCGATAAGCAACAGCAGAGAACTGAAGCCAAGGATCACAAGACCGATCTTCTTTACATTTTCATTGACCATACCAACAAGCGAGCGCTGGTAATAAATTTCCTTCACTGCACGCATGCTGGCTAATTCCTTCTCGATCTGTACGAGACTGTCGGGGTTCGCATAAGCGGCTTTCAGCTTCACATCAATAGAAGGCAGCAGCGGATTGTATCCAAGGAAGCTGATAAAGTCCTCGCCGAGATCTTTCTTCAGACTTTCGGCTGCCTGTTCCTTTGTAATGAATTCAGCTGTCTTAACGTACCGTGCAGCATCAAGCTCTTTCTGCAATCTTGAGACATCGCCTTCTTTGGCATCATCTTTAACAATTACGGAAACACTGATGTTTTCCTTCATGTAATCAGAGAGTTTCTTTGCATTCAGGATGATCAACCCGAGCAATCCGAGCATGAACAATACAAGAGAAACGCTGATCACAGTGGAGAGATAATTTGAGCTGAGCTTTCTTCTTGCGAGTTTTTCCTCTGTTCCTGCCATGTTGAGCTTTGGCGCTAAATTATAAAAAAGACATTTTATACCTAAATTCGTTTCCCTTAAAAACAAGCGATACATGGAGTACAATTTCAGGGAAACCGAGAAGAAGTGGCAGGCATACTGGGCTAAGAACAAAACTTTCAGCCCTGAAGAAAATTTGTTAAAACCTAAATTTTATTCTCTTGACATGTTTCCATATCCTTCAGGAGCCGGATTGCATGTCGGCCATCCACTTGGATATATCGCATCAGACATCTATTCACGATACAAAAGGATGAGAGGCTACAATGTGCTTCATCCCATGGGTTATGATTCATTCGGACTTCCTGCTGAACAATATGCCATTCAGACAGGCCAGCATCCCGCTGTAACAACAGAGAAGAACATCGCGCGCTACCGTGAGCAGCTTGATCGCATTGGTTTTTCATTTGACTGGTCAAGGGAAGTAAGGACATCCGATCCTTCCTATTATAAATGGACCCAATGGATCTTTATCCAGCTTTTTCATTCATGGTATAACAAAACATCCGACAAGGCCGAGCCTATCTCCACGCTTGTTTCGCAATTCGAAAAAGATGGCAATGGATTGGTGCATGCACAACACAGCTGCGAAAGAACCTTTACTGCCGCGGAATGGAAGAGTTTCACAGAAAAGGAACAGCAACAGGTCCTACTTCAGTACAGACTTACTTACCTGAGTGACACCATGGTGAACTGGTGTCCGAAGCTTGGCACCGTGCTCGCGAATGAAGAAGTGAAAGACGGCTTGTCGGAGCGTGGAGGATTTCCGGTAGTACGAAAGCTGATGAAGCAATGGAGCATGAGGATCACAGCCTATGCCGAAAGGCTTCAGAAAGACCTTGAACTAATTGAATGGCCTGAATCAATAAAAGAAGCCCAGAAAAACTGGATCGGCAAAAGCGAAGGCAGCACAGTAGAGTTCAAGCTCGATAATGAAATTGGTGTGATCGAAGTGTTTACAACACGTCCCGACACCATTTTCGGAGTGACATTTTTGACACTGGCTCCTGAAAATGAGCTGGTTTCCATGATCACAACACCTGACTTTAAAGAAGCTGTTACAGCCTATGTGAATGTAGCCTCCAACCGGTCAGAACGTGAACGCATGGCCGATGTTAAACGCATCAGTGGCGTATTCACTGGCGCTTATGCAACACACCCGTTTTCAGGAGAAAAGATCCCGGTGTGGGTAGGCGACTATGTACTTGCAGGTTATGGAACAGGTGCAGTGATGGCCGTTCCCGGACATGATTCGCGTGATTATGCCTTCGCGAAGCATTTCGATATTGACATCAGGGAAGTTGTAAAAGGAGGTGATCTTTCAAAAGAAGCCTACGAGGCGAAAGACGGGACGATCATCAACAGTGACTTTCTGAATGGTCTTTCCGTGAAAGAAGCCATGGCAGCCGCGATTGAAGCCATTGAGAAAAGAGCCATTGGAAAACGCAGGATCAATTTCAGATTGCGCGATGCGATCTTCAGCAGGCAGCGTTATTGGGGAGAGCCCATCCCGGTGTTTTTTAAAGATGATGTTCCGTACACCTTGCCGGAAGAGCAGCTCCCACTAGTGCTTCCAGAGGTTGACAAATACCTTCCGACTGAAGAAGGAGAGCCACCGCTTGCCAGAGCAAAGAACTGGCAAACCATGGATGGCTATCCGCTTGAAACCAATACAATGCCGGGCTGGGCAGGATCTTCATGGTATTTCCTGCGTTACATGGATCCACACAATGACAAGCGATTTGCTGATGAGAAAGCAGTGAATTACTGGAAAGATGTTGACCTGTATGTAGGTGGTGCAGAGCATGCAACCGGACACTTGCTGTATGTAAGGTTTTGGACAAAGTTCCTCTTTGATATGGGACATATCCCGGTGAACGAGCCCGCAAGAAAACTTGTGAACCAGGGAATGATCCAGGGAGTTTCAAGCTTTGTTTACAGAATCAACGGAACCAACACGTATGTTTCCCATCATCAGAAACAGAATTTTGAAACCACGGCGCTCCATGTGGATGTAAGCATTGTGAAAGACAACGTGCTTGATCTTCAGAAGTTCAAGGCATGGCTTCCTGAAAATAAAGATGCCGAGTTCATTCTTGATGATGGCAACTACATCTGTGGATCGGAAGTTGAAAAAATGTCAAAATCCAAGCACAATGTGGTGAATCCTGATGAAATGGTGGAGCTCTATGGTGCGGATACTTTAAGGATGTATGAAATGTTCCTTGGCCCTGTCGAGCAGAGCAAACCATGGAACACGAATGGGATCACAGGTGTTTTCGGATTCATCAAAAAATTCTGGAAACTCTTTCATGTTTCAGGATCGTTTGCGGTGTCTGAAGTGCAACCATCTAAAGCAGAGCTCAAGGTACTTCACAAGACGATAAAAAAGATCACAGACGATATTGAACGTTTTTCATTTAACACTTCTGTGGCAACATTCATGATCTGCGTAAATGAGCTAACCGACCTGAAGTGTGATAAAAGAGGCATTCTCGAGCCACTGACCAGGATCCTTTCACCGTATGCACCGCATATTGCAGAAGAAATCTGGTCGCGATTAGGAAACACAGGAAGCATCAGCGGAGTGGAATGGCCGCAATTAATAGAAGAGCACCTGGTTGACGACGCGTTCTCGTATCCGGTTTCATTTAACGGAAAGACAAAGTTTAACCTGGAGATCCCGTTGAATCTTTCAGCGTCTGAGATCCAGGAACGGGTGATGACAGCAGAAGAAACCCGAAAATTTCTTGGCGACAAAGAAGTGAAGAAGGTGATCGTTGTTCCTGGAAGGATCGTGAATATTGTGATCTAAAATATTAGCTTACAGTTCACTGAATTGAAATCCTTTTTATATCATTGACATTCAAAAATCAACTATGAAGAAGTTCGTTTACATTGCCATTGCCTTATTGGGAACAGCCATAACAGTGCAGGCACAACCACAGCCACAGGGAGAATTTCATAAGCACATCGTGAAGAAAACAGATGATGAGCGGAAAACAACGAAAGGAAAAGAATGGTGGGGAAAAGGAGTGATCGTGTTTTCCAGGCAGGATATTCCGCGTTTGGGAACCATTAAAGAAGTTCAACCTATGCTGAGCAAATCATTTTCACATGATGAAAAATTTGTTGGGCGAGTTTATCTTCCAAAGAGTGTAAACCAGATGGATGGTGCAAAACCGGAGGCGATCATTTACAGGATCTATATTGATAAAAATGCAAGACCATTTGAAGTTGAAGCCAAGGGTGAAACAATGCCTGATGGAGACTGGTCTTCATGGCTGATCGATTTTCCGGACAATGTTGAAACAGCATGGAACAGCATTCCGGAAGGAAAGCATACGATCACGGTTGAAGTATGGAGCAGCAAGGAAGTTGAAACAACGACCATCTATACCGACGAGAACGACAAGGCTGTGGCCTATTCAAAAGAAAACGACAACAAAGGAAAGTTTTGGGCACACGGAACTTTTGAAGTGACCAAGTGATTTTCATTACCCATTAAAAAAAGCTGTCTCGTTGGGACAGCTTTTTTTTTGATTTGATCTTCCCCTTTTATTCCTGAAAAGTATCCTGCTTTTCTTTCACAAGCTGTGCAAGCTCTCTGTTCTTTCGAGCAAGCTCCATGTTTTTCTGTCCCAGTTCAATGGTGCGCTCTCTGACAAGCAACTCAAGCTGTTTCCTGCTCTTTCTTCCTCTCCGGGCTTTTAATTCAATAAGAAGCATCAACATCATTGTAATGCCTCCGATAAACAAAGCATTGAACCACCAGGTTCTCCAGAAAGGTACCTTTACCTGGAATTGATATTCAACCGGAGAACTCCACACTCCTTCCAGGAAGCCCGACTTCACAAGGAATTTATATTTACCTGACGGCAGGTTCGGGTACGATGCAAAGGTTTTATCTGTGAGCGGTGACCAATCCTTATCAAATCCTTCAAGCATGAACTGGTATCTCAGCTTACCCGGATCCTTCAGGTAAACAGCAGAAAAGCCAAATGACAGATGATTCTGTTCATATTCGAATACTGGCTCTTTTAAAAGATCATGCTCCTTATAAAACACTTCCACGTGTTCGATGGATGGAATTGGCGCAACGGCAGGCATTGCTTCTTCAGTCGGATCAAGCTTTAATGCTCCAAGCAAACAGCCGAACCAGATCGCTCCGTTACGGTCACGAGAGATCGCATTTATGTTTGTTTCAACACCCAGGAACCCGCGCTTCTTACCAAAATGCTGGAACCGCTGTGTTGCCGGATCAAAGCAATCAACTCCCCTGTTTGTACCGAACCAGATCCTGTTCTTGTCATCAATGCATAATGATTGTGGACTTTCCGAATTCGTACCGTCATTGATGACAGTGTTCCTGACTTTCTGTCCATCAAAAACGAAAAGACCATCACCATAAGCGCCTGCCCAGATATTTCCTGAACGGTCTTCTGCAATGGACAGGATGGTTGCGTGAGACAGCAGTGAATCATTATATGGAACCGTAAATCTTCCCGAGGCATAGCTCTGCATTCCATTTGCCGGATAGCCCAGCCAGACCTGATCTTTAGAATCCACAAACACCGTGGTGACATAATCGTTGAGAAGCCCAAGATCCGTAGTGAACCAGGAAATCTTTCCATCGGCATCAATCCTGCCCGCTCCCTGGTCGGTTGCGATCCACACTGAGCCATCGAGCTGTCCGTCTATTCTGTTGATGCGTTCGAAAGGATAACCTTGCCCTGAGCTGTAATGCTTTTCGATCTTATTCGCATTTAAGAGAAATAGACCTGATTGCTGAGTGCCGGCCCAGATTTTTCCTGTCTGATCCTGGTACAGAGAAATGATCGTTTTGCCTTCCAGGACGGGAACATCAAGCTTTTTGAAATCTTTCGATGATGCCTGTCTGATGAAAATTCCATTGCCGGTTCCTGCATACGTATTCCCTGACCGGTCGTTTAGAACAGACCATACGAGGCTGTTCTGCAGTCCTGCTTCCTTATCGAAAAGCTGGAAATGTTCGCCTGCAAGCAAATTCAAACCGAGGTCTGTTCCAATCCAGATGTTGTGATCACGATCCTGGAACACGGTGTTTGTGAAGTTAAAATTCAACCCTTCACTTTCCGTGAGGTTCCTGCTTGAATAATCACCATGTGAAATTTTATCGAACACGAACACACCATAGCCATACGTTGCTGCCCATAGTCTTTGCTGCGCATCGATGAAAATCTTTTGCACTGATGATGGACCAGGCAGCAATGTAGGTGATGAGGTGGATGTGATCGTCAGAAGGTGTCCGTTATCAATGAAATAGATGTTTTCCCGATGAACAAGAACCTGTGTAATTGATCTGCCTTGAAACAGCTGCTTTCTCTTTGGATTTACCACATTACAGTCACTGATCTCAATAAGTGAAGCACCGCATGCCAGGTAGAGATTTCCCTGAGAAGAACTTATGCAGCTTATTTCATTTGGAATTTCTTTAGAGAGAAATCTGTCTGCTTTGTTCGCATTAAGATTAAACCTGATCAGGCCTTCACCGCTGGTCGCAATCCACATGACAGAATCAGATGATTGCGCGAAGCCAGTTACTGGTTTTGTGATACGGAAATTCGGAATGATCACTTTCCGGGCACCCCTTCCATCTGCAGAAACAACTGATACGCCACCTGCCCAGTGACCTATCCATACATTTCCTTTCCTGTCTTCATACGAAACGGTGCACCAGTTTTCGGCAAGCCCATTGCGTGAGGAGATCGTTTTGAATGTAACTCCGTCAAACCTGGAAGCACCAGCCATTGTGCTTACCCAAAGGTTTCCTTTCTTATCCTGCGCCAATGAAAGAACCTGGGATTGTGGCAAACCATCTTCGACTGAATAATGAAGAAAACCGGTAGTCTGCGCATTCGTCAGGATAAAAGAACCCAGTAAAAGAAAAGCCAGTATTCGTCTTTTCATTTGGCGGATAATTTTTGTTTGGATGCGAGTTTCTCGAATTCTTTTTCAGAAACCTGTTCCCCGTTTTTATAATAATAGATACTTCCCCAGGTGTATTCAACCCTGCGAAGCCTTGTTTTTATGGCTCCATCACAAACCAGGATGCTTGTCACTTTTTTGTATTTGTCTTCTTCCTTTTTTTCCTCGTTGCAAACTTCCGGCTGTTGAATATTCTTCTTTTTCTTTTCAGATTCTGCTATGGTCTTTAGCAAGGCGCTTCCGGCTTCTGCTTTGACAGACTGGTGATTCCTTATCTGCTCCTGGCGTAATTTTTCTGATTCAGACTGGACTGCCAGAGCATTCTTTTCACCGGAGTTATAGATCTTTCCAGGATCCTGAGGTGTTTTGGCTGTGCTGTGTTTTGGTTGAGATGATTCAGCAACCTGGGGAGCGTTCTGTGAGCTCAGGATAAACTTCTTTTCCTGTCTGCTAAACCAGACATAACCAACATATCCTGTTTGCTTGTCGCTTTTCTTTGGAAGCGCAATGTCGCCAGCCAATTCAAACTTACCCTGATCGGTTCCTGATGGAAGTGCTGTAGATAGCCTAATGAGTGCATCCCGGTGCATGGAAGAGGTGACACGTATCTCGTAGCTGGAATGCAAATCGAGGTAAACAGAAAACACACCATCAGGACGCGTGTTGAATGAAGTAACTTCCTGATTTTGCTTCAGTACACGAATGGTAACCTGTTCAGTGATTTTATCTGATGAAGATACTTTTCCTGAAAAAAACAGAAAGCCTTTGTTTACACAAAATGCCTCATTGGCCTGGAACAGGACAAGAAGTAAAATGAATAAACAGGCAAAGGGTTTCCGCATCCCTCTAAGTTAAAGAAAATTAACACCCTGTGAAATAGGATGTTTTTTGTGGTTAATTTTGAATCTTGACAAGATAAAATTCCGAACTACATGAAAAAGACCCGACTGCTATTTGCTGTCAGCTTCCTGCAGGGAGGATGCATCATGGGTTATGAGATCCTTGTTCCAAAGCTCATTGCGCCTTTCTTCGGAGGGTCGGTGTATGTTTGGGCTTCATCGTTGATCTTCAGTATGCTTGGCCTCACCACAGGTTATTTTGTTGCCGGGAGATTTGCTGATAAACAGCCCTTGGCACTGGCGAGAAATGTCCTTGCGATGGCAGGATCGTTTATTTTACTCATTACACTTGCAAGCCCGATCCTCAATGAATTCCTTCTTGAAATACCCTTAAGGCAAGGCATTGTGCTCTCCTCGTTCATGCACCTGTTCCCGGTTTTTGTTTGTCTTGGAATGATCTCTCCTTTGATAATCAGCATACTTTCAACATTCACCGGAGAAGCATCAGGTAAGGCAGCCGGAAGGATCTTCGCAACATCAACCGTGGCTGGAATTGTGTTTAGCATGATCACTGGCTTTTACCTCATTCCTGAACAGGGGATATTTTCCACGGCTATCGTTCTTACGTTTTGCTCCTTTCTTGCGAGTACAATACTGCATACCCTACGATCCAGTGAACCATTGATCACAGCCAAATGAGCGCCCGAATAAGGCTTTCTGCGGTCATTTTGCTTATGGGTGCAACAACATCAGGGTGCAGTGCTCAAAACGTGCTTAAACAGTCGAAAATGGCAGAAAAAATTTGGGCGGTCACACATCCATTCATAGCGTCAGGCGTGATACGTCATACAAATAAAGCGCTTCAAGAGATACGAAACGCACGTGGCCGTTATGGACTTGATTCAGCGCTTGCTGAAGGATCTTTCGACGCGTTCAGACATGCTTACTGGATGGCATCGCTATCCCGGCACTACAAGCCAGAAAAAGTATTGAAGCTGGGTCGGGCGCATGAGAAAAGCAATTACCGTTCTTTTCTCCGACAGGAAACCGAAAACGGGATAATACCCGACAAGCCTAATTCAGATATGGATCTGTGGAACAATGAACGGGGAGCGGAGATCGGGTACAAGCATCGGTCTGTAAGTAAGGACTCTCTTCGAAACCTTGTGATTCAGGAGCTGGCTGCAGGAAAGTTAAAAGTGATACGTCGTGACCACCAGGGCAGATACCTTGACTGCTCAGGCAATGTGATCCCTTCTGAAAAGCTGAAAGGCACCTGGGAAAACCCCAAATGCCTTTCGCCTTCATATCTTAAATAACTTCTATTTCACCAGCGTAATAAACCCGGTATATGGAGCAAGCTCTTTCTTGTCGGTGCCGGTTACTTTGATGATGTAATAATATGTGCCGGCGCTTGATCCGTCGCCATTCCATTCCTCGGTCATCACCGTGCTCTCAAACAC
>JAKFFM010000008.1:0-55401 GCA_036675075.1 Bacteroidota bacterium | reverse complement strand
CATTTGAAAATCAATTAAAAAGTTCGATAACTCGCACTGTTCCTGTACACAAATGAGAAAGAGAATACAGCAAGAGAAAGCGTGCTGGCATTCTCTTTTTTCATTTGGACTCTTTCTCTTTCTCTTTCTGTTGCTCTTTCTTAAGATCCTGAATTCTAAAATTTTAAATCATTTGAAAATCAATTAAAAAGTTCGATAACTCCCACTGTTCCTGTACACAAATGAGAAAGAGAATACAGCAAGAGAAAGCGTGCTGGCATTCTCTTTTTTCATTTGGACTCTTTCTCTTTCTGTTTCTCTTTCTTAAGATGCTGAATTCTAAAATTTTCAATCATTTGAAAATCAATTAAAAAGTTCGATAACTCGCACTGTTCCTGTACAACAAATGAGAAAGAGAATACAGCAAGAGAAAGCGTGCTGGCATTCTCTTTTTTCATTTGGACTCTTTCTCTTTCTGTTGCTCTTTCTGTTGCTCTTTCTTAAGATCCTGAATTCTAAAATTTTAAATCATTTGAAAATCAATTAAAAAGTTCGATAACTCTCACTGTTCCTGTACACAAATGAGAAAGAGAATACAGCAAGAGAAAGAGCGCTGGCATTCTCTTTTTTCATTTGGACTCTTTCTCTTTCTGTTGCTCTTTCTTAAGATCCTGAATTCTAAAATTTTCAATCATTTGAAAATCAATTAAAAAGTTCGATAACTCTCACTGTTCCTGTACACAAATGAGAAAGAGAATACAACAAGAGAAAGAGCGCTGGCATTCTCTTTTTTCATTTGGACGCTTTCTCTTTCTCTTTCTAGAAAAACTTATCCACCCTGAATTTTTCTTCACACAGAACTTCTATCTTCTCTCTTCACACTGTCCTCTCCGCTCTTTATCCCGTATCCTTCGTTAATATTTCCCAATCCTTTCCCTAATCCCTCACGATAGCGTAATTTTGCTGGCTCTATGACGATTGCAAAAAAAGGGAAGCCAAGCTTCGATGATATTTATATGGACCTGGCGATGAACCTCGCTCAGAAATCACATTGCGAACGTGCGAAGGTTGGTGCTGTTCTTACAAAAGATACACGTATTGTCTCGCTGGGTTATAATGGCCCGCCTGCCGGCACTCACAACTGTGACGAAGAATGGCCAGGTGTTGGTTGTCCCCGCGACAGCAAAGGCAGCTGCTCTCTTGCCTTACATGCTGAACAGAATGCCATCTTGTATGCTGCTAAAAATAAAATGTCGATCGAAGGTTGCACTTTATATGTGACGCTTTCTCCCTGTATCTCTTGTGCCCGTGTCATTTTCACCACAGGGATCAAAAAAGTGTATTTCCTCAATTCATATGCAGAGTTTAAAGGACTTGCAATTGATGAAGGTGTTGAGTTTCTGCGGAAATTTGGCGTAGAGGTTGAACGGTACCAGGTCACACCAGTATGAACAGACAACGTAATCCTTTAACTCCACTTTATATTTCAATTGCTGTTGTGATTGGAATTTTCCTGGGGACGCTGCTTAACAGTCCTTCAATACCTGGTGTGAGATCCAAATCAGCAGGAAGCACAAAGCTTGATCAGGTTCTTGAGCTTATCCGTGAAGATTATGTTGACACCGTTAACGAAAAGAAGCTTACAGAAAAAGCGATCACCGCATTGCTTCAGAATCTCGATCCTCACTCTGCCTATATTCCTGCTGAAGAAGCAAAAGGATTAAATGAACCTTTGCAGGGAAATTTTGATGGGATTGGAATTGAGTTCAATATCCTGAATGACACGATCATTGTTGTGTCAGCGATTCCTGGCGGGCCTTCAGAAGCTGTGGGTCTTAAAGCAGGTGACCGCATTGTTAAGATCGATGGGAAGAATGTAGCGGGTGTCAAGATCAAAAACAAGGATGTTGTTTCTAGTCTGCGTGGACCCGGTGGAACGAAAGTTTCGGTTTCCATCGTAAGGCGAGGCGCGAAAAAGGAGCTTCCATTTACGATCACCCGCGGGAAAATTCCGATCCATAGCCTTGAAGCATCTTACATGCTTGACAATTATATAGGATATATACGAATCAGTCGCTTTGCAGCAACAACATATGATGAATACCTTGCTGCATTTGAAGAACTCAGGCAGGCGGGAATGAAGAAGCTTATCCTTGACCTGCGGGGAAATCCTGGTGGCTATCTCACAGCTGCAATCAATCTCTCCGATGAGTTTCTAACGAAGGGTAAGATGATCGTTTACACTGAAGGTAAAGCACGTCCGAAGGAAACGTTCAAATCAACTTCGACTGGTGAATTTGAGAACAGTGAAGTGATCGTTCTTATTGATGAAGGTAGCGCAAGTGCCAGTGAGATCGTTGCTGGCGCATTACAGGATAATGACCGTGCCCTGATCGTTGGAAGGAGGAGCTTTGGAAAAGGATTGGTGCAGCAGCAGATCCCTTTTCCTGATAGCAGCGCATTAAGGCTTACCATTGCCCGCTATTATACACCTACAGGAAGATCGATTCAGAAGCCATATACAGGAACTTCTATCGAAGATTATTACATGGAAGAGTATGATCGAATGAAAAAAGGTGAGCTGCTGAATAAAGACAGCATTCACTTCAACGACTCTCTGAAGTTTGTAACACCAAAAGGAAAGATCGTTTACGGTGGTGGTGGAATCATGCCTGATATTTTTGTCCCTCTGGATACTACTGGTAGGACAGAATATTTAGGCAAGCTTTTGTATTCAGGAGCTGTCAATCAGTACTCACTCGATTATGCTGATCAGCACAGGACATCTTTGAAAAACAGGTTTCCAACTTTTGAAAGGTTCCGTGATGGATTTGTAGTTGATCAGTCGATGCTCGAAGAGTGTTACAGCTATGCGATGAAAAGCGGGGTGAAGCCTGATAAAAACTCAAAGGCAGGTTCAGAGCCGTTCTTGAAGGTGCATATAAAGGGTCTTGTTGCCCGAGCCATCTATGGAAACATTGCCTATTACAAGGTGACGCAGGAAGTAGATCCTATACTGAACAGGGCAATTGAAGAACTAAAGAAACCTGAGTAGCCAGGACGCGATTTTTCGTTTTTTAAACTGAGTTAATGTTTCTCTTCAGCTTCTGGAGATAGCTCTACAGGTATTGCAGCTGAATCAGATGGAGCTGAATTTATAATTGAATCAGCTACGGCCTGGTTCACACTTTCCATTGTGCCTTTTTCTTCAGTTGTTGAGCAGGATGAAGCTCCTAAAACAAAGGCAGTAAGTATAAGTAACGCTCTGATTGACATTGTTCCTCTTTTTCTCAAAGATATAGGATTCATCATCATGAAACAGACTGCTGCATGTTCTTATTTTTTAAATTTGGGAACCTTAAAAAACTAAACTAAATCAATATAACTATGGCATTCGAATTACCTAAACTTCCGTATGCATACAATGCGCTTGAACCGCACATTGATGCAACAACAATGGAGATACACCACAGCAAGCATCACAATGCTTATGTGACAAATCTTAACGCTGCGATCTCAGGAAGCGATGCTGAGAAGTCATCGATTGAAGATATCTGCAGGAATATTTCCAAATACCCGATGGCGGTTCGTAACAACGGTGGCGGACATTATAACCACTCATTATTCTGGACAGTATTAGGTCCTAATGGTGGCGCCCCTTCAGGCAAGCTGGCTTCTGAGATCGATGCGACATTCGGGTCTCTTGACAAGATGAAAGAGGAGATCAATAAAGCAGGAGCAACCCGCTTTGGATCAGGCTGGGCATGGCTTATCGTTGCAGATGGCAAGCTGAAGGTCACCTCAACGCCTAACCAGGATAATCCATTGATGGATGTGGCTGAAGTAAAAGGTACTCCGATCCTCGGGATTGATGTATGGGAACATGCTTATTACCTCAAGTATCAAAATAAGAGACCAGATTATATGAACGCGATCTGGAACGTGATCAACTGGTCAGAAGTCAATAAACGCTACGAAGCAGCATTATAACAAAAGAAAAAGCCTCGCACTTCGCGAGGCTTTTTCTTTTGCCTTTAAACTTTTAAACTTTAAACATTGAACTATTAGTTTTACTCCACTGTCACTGACTTCGCCAGATTCCTTGGCTGGTCAACATTACAGCCTCTCATCACAGCAACATGATAGGATAATAGCTGCAATGGTATCACACTGATGAGAGGGACAAGACAGTCTGCAGTGTCAGGAACCTCAATCACGTAATCGGCCATCTCCTTTACCATGTGGTCACCTTCTGTGATCACCGCGATCACTTTCCCTTTACGTGCTTTAACTTCCTGGATGTTGCTTACGATCTTTTCGTATGACTGATCTTTTGTTGCAATCACAAACACAGGCATTTCTTCATCAATAAGCGCGATGGGTCCATGCTTCATTTCAGCTGCCGGATAACCTTCGGCATGGATGTAAGAGATCTCTTTAAGCTTAAGTGCACCTTCAAGTGCTACAGGAAAATTATATCCTCTTCCAAGATAAAGGGCGTTGGATGAATCTTTAAACAGAGACGCGATGTACTTGATCTTGTCATCATTCTTAAGCACCTTTTCGATCTTTGAAGGCAGGCTTTCAAGTTCAGCAAGGAGCTGGCGGAAGCGTGATTCAATGATCGTTCCTTTTGCACGCCCTAACTGTAGAGCCATTAGCGTAAGCACAGTAACCTGAGCCGTGAACGCTTTTGTTGAAGCCACTCCGATTTCAGGACCCGCGTGTGTATATGAGCCGGCATGTGTTGCACGAGCGATTGAAGAGCCAACGACATTACAGATCCCAATGATCGTTGCACCTTTGCTTTTTGCAAGCTCAATGGCTGCAAGGGTATCGGCAGTTTCTCCTGATTGTGAAATCGCAATGATCACATCATCTTCATTGATCACAGGATTCCTGTATCTGAATTCGGAAGCATATTCCACTTCAACAGGTATGCGGGCAAGGTCTTCGAAAAGATATTCTCCTACAAGTCCTGCATGCCATGAAGTTCCGCATCCAACAATAATGATCCTCTTTGCTCTTACAAGCTTGTTCAGGTAGTCAATGATCCCTCCGAGGTGAACGATGCCCTGCTCCAGATTGATCCTTCCTCTCATGCTGTCTTTCACTGAACGTGGCTGTTCGTAAATCTCTTTCAGCATGAAATGTTCATATCCGCCTTTTTCAATGGCTTCAATATTCAGCTCAAGCTGCTGTAGGTATGGTGTTTTTTCTTTGTTCTTGATCGTCCTGATCTTAAGCTCTTTGCCACGGTTTAGGATTGCGATCTCTTCGTCTTCCAGGTATACAACGTTCTTTGTGTATTCCACAATTGGCGTGGCGTCTGAAGCAACGAAGAATTCATCTTTTCCGATACCAATAACCAGCGGGCTGCTTTTCTTGGCAGCAATGATCATGTCCGGCAGTTTCTTTGACATCACAACAATGGCGTAGGCACCCACAACTTCATTGAGCGCCAGACGAACGGCTTCTGTAAGATCAACCTTCTCCTCAATCATGACATCCTCGATGAGGTGTATCAGAACTTCGGTGTCGGTATCACTTGAAAAGGTATGTCCTCGCTTTTTAAGTTCCTGCTTTAAAGACCCATAATTTTCGATGATCCCGTTATGAATGATCACGAGGTTTTTTGATTCAGAATAATGAGGATGCGCGTTTACATCATTGGGTACACCATGGGTAGCCCAGCGTGTGTGGCCCATCGCAACGGAACCACTGATCGGTCGGTCTGATATAAATGCCTCCAGGTCTGATACCTTTCCTTTGCATTTGTAAACATTAAGGTCACCATTCAATATAGCTACACCGGCACTGTCATAGCCTCGGTACTCCAAACGGTGGAGTCCTTTGATGACAATTGGATACGCTTCACGGTGTCCTATATAAGCTACAATACCACACATATTATCTTAAAGTTTTGTTAACGTCAATACTAATTTAATATTATTCTTTCCTGACAGCATCATTCTCTGGGCGCTTACATCATCAGCTGTCAGCTTAAGGATCATACCCTTTTCCTTTGTTCCATTGATTGCTTCCTGTATGTAGCTTCCAATTGGTAAAGTATAGGAGTTTATAACACGGGTGGCGTTAGTGACGAGCACGCCTGACGTGTTATTTGCATTAAGAACATATCCTCCGAGCTCCTTTGATTCTGTAAATGTTGATGACCCCGAATAGATCTGTTCAATCTTCAGGTCTGCCTTGTTCACAGTGATTGTTGTACCGCGAGGGTTTAGTTTCTTCAATTCATTCAGGTATGGGAAAGTCAGTCTGATCTTTTGTCCTCCCTGTCCAAGAATGAACAATGTGTCAGAGTTTTGTTCTCCGTAGTTTGATGCTGCCTGTGAACCGATCCTGGTGTGCAGTACCTGGTTTACGCGCACTGCGCCTGCTGCCGGAAATGCATGAACCAGCGTATCGCCTGAGCGTTTGTAATAATATACCAGGTTCGCGGTTTCAATATCAAAATTAAGGGCAGATCCTTTTTCAGTGGTAAATGGCTGATCAACGGTTTTTATAAAAAGCCCCTTGAAATAGTTGGTCCAGTTGGCAGGGATCAGGTTTGAAGAGGCGGCTGAACGGAATTTAGCACCAAGTATGGCAGTATCCAGCGCGACTCTCAATGCCCTCACCGGGTTGCCAAGTACAGTGATCACACTAATAGAAGAAGGGGTGAAGCTAAGGTCTGCAAGGATGTTAGTGGAGTCGATCTTTCCGGATTCTGAATAATCAGAATAGGCGGATGAAGGAAGGTCTGCTGACATCTGGAAAACCTGGATGCGCTGTGTCGTTGCCATGTCTCCATACGAGCCTGTTTTATAAGGCAGATAAAGGATCACGGAATCTGAAACGGAACCGGAGAATTCAATTGTGTCAGGTAACAGGAACTGGCTGAAAATGGAGCTTCTTGTTTTTCCATAGATCGGATCATTTATCACTCCCAGGTAGTTGTTATTCAGGTTCCTGGAAGGGAAAGTGTCTCCGGGCATGGTTTCAGCCACTACAGTGACCGTATCTGTTGTAAGCAGGTTCAGGTTGGATGGCTGGATGTCGTTGCCAACGCGGTCATCCTTCTTGCAGGAAGAGATCCCGAGAGCGACAAGCGATAGAAATGCAGTTAGTTTTATGATTTTCACGATGATCAAAAAAAACGGAAAGCCAGCTATGATAACCGGCTTTCCGCTGTGAACTTATTTTTTCATTTATACAAGTGCTGCTTCTTCTTCAAGAACTTCATCATAGAAGTTTGAAAAGGCATCAACATATTCTTCTTCGTTCTTAAATCCAAGCGTTGGCTTAGAAAGTGATTTGAAGTATTTTTCGAGGTCTGGATTTAGCTTTTCGCTTCCCTTGATCACACCATCCGCAGTATCCATTGCAAGCTTTGAAAGATTGACAAAAGACGGATCTTTTACTTTCTTCACATCTGCATCTGTAATACCATCAAGAAGCATTTTCTTGTTGAATTTTGCATTCAGGTTTGGTTCGAAATCATCATTATAAACCGAATACACCACTTTCGTGTTTGCATAGATCGGATCTTCACGATAAACTTTCTTCACAAGAAGCGGCATTACTGCTGTCATCCAGCCATGGCAATGGATCACATCAGGAGACCATCCAAGCTTCTTTACTGTTTCAAGAACCCCGCGGCAAAAGAAGATCGCGCGTTCGTCATTGTCTTCGTAAAAATTGCCTTTAGCATCTCTGTCAGTAAACTTCCGCTGAAAAAACTCTTCGTTATCAATGAAATATACCTGCATCCTGGCTGCCTGGATCGATGCGACTTTAATGATCAACGGGTGATCGCTATCATCGATGATCAGGTTCATTCCGGAAAGTCTTATTACTTCATGTAACTGATTCCTTCTCTCATTGATGCATCCAAACCTTGGCATAAAGGTCCGGATCTCTTTTCCTTTTTCCTGGATACCCTGTGGAAGGTAACGGCCAATTTTTGACATTGGACTTTCAGGCAGGTAAGGAAAGATTTCCTGGGAGACAAATAAAACTTTCGCTTTTTTCATACAGGATTTATAATGGTATATATGCAAATTTAAGAAAAAATGAGCAAGTTTTCAACATTAATATTAGCTTTGCCGCAATCTGCCCTAAATATAGGCTTGTTGATCGTGTCAATTCCTTCTTAATCGCCTAATTACCCGACGTCCTTCATATAACGTTTTTCCAGTCATGTTAGTGTTTTCATCTGTAGATGCTTTAAAAGGCCTTCTGGAAAAAAAACGTCCGGCCAGCTTGGGTTTCGTGCCTACCATGGGAGCTTTGCATGAAGGCCATTTGAAGCTTGTTGATACTGCCAAAGAGCAGAACGACCTGGTGATCGTAAGCATCTTTGTCAACCCGGCCCAGTTCAATAATAAAAATGATCTTCTTCGTTATCCACGAAATCTCGAAAAGGATCTCGAGATGCTGAAAGAACGTGGTTGCGACATTGTTTTCGCGCCTACTGAGGAAGAGATCTACCCACCTGAATATAAAGAGCCTGATCTTCAACTTGGTGTGCTCGAGGATGTTATGGAAGGTCAGTTTCGTCCCGGTCATTTCAAAGGGGTGGTCATGGTGGTGAAACGACTTTTCGAGATCATCTCACCTGACAAAGCTTACTTCGGACAGAAAGATTTTCAGCAGGTGGCCGTAGTAAGACAGCTGAACGCGGTTTACGAGCTGGTCCCTGAGATCATCGCCTGCCCAACTGTAAGGGAGGACTCCGGACTTGCCATGAGCTCAAGGAATGAACTTTTATCTGAAGATGAAAAAAGGCAGGCCGCCATTATTTTCAAAACACTTGTTGCATTAAGATCCAGGGCTGCCACACAAATTGACCCTCAATCCCTGAAGGAATGGGCCGTTAAGAATATCGAGGAAAATTCTACGTTAAAACCTGAATACGTGGAGATCGTGAAAGAGTCAACTCTGGAGCCTCTGAGCAAATTCAATGGCTCACCTGCTGTGGCTTGCATTGCAGCGTGGGCAGGAAAGGTCAGACTCATCGACAATCTTCCAATATTTCCGTAGTTTTGCAGGCGCGTTATGATGATACAGGTTTTAAAATCGAAAATTCACAGGGCTAAGGTAACTGAGGCAGATCTGAATTATATAGGAAGCGTTACTATTGATGAGGACCTAATGATCGCTGCCAACCTGATTGAAAATGAAAAGGTGCAGGTCGTTAATGCCAACAATGGCGAGCGTCTTGAAACATATGTTATTAAAGGAAAAAAAGGCAGCGGTACGATCTGCCTGAATGGTCCTGCTGCCAGGAAAGCCGCTGTTGGTGATATTGTGATCATCATAGCGTACGCTCTCATGGACTTTAACGATGCGAAGGTTCACAAGCCTACGATCGTATTCCCTGATCCCAACAATCTTCTTAAGCCCTGAGTGAAAGATAAGCTGCTCCAGGGTCTGAAAATGGTCTTCTTCCTTGGCCTGGGAGTGCTGCTTGTTTGGCTCGTATTGCGAAAACTCACAGACCGCGACAAGCAGGATATCTTTGATGCTTTCCTCAATGCAGATTACTTCTGGGTCATAGTAACCTTGCTTCTGAACCTCACTAGTAACATCAGCAGAGCCATAAGATGGCAGATGCTCATCAGGCCTTCAGGTCATAATCCTTCTTTTGTAAATACATTCTCAGCGCTGATGATCGGCTATCTCGCGAACTACGCTGTTCCACGTCTTGGCGAAGTGACGCGCTGTGGTATTCTTAAGAAATATGAAGACGTTCCTGTAAGCACCTCACTCGGTACAGTGGTTCTTGAGCGTGTGATCGATGTGCTTTGTCTAGGCGTTATGCTGATGGCTACCATTGTCTGGAAGTATGATCTGATCGCTTCATTCCTGGACGAGATGCTTGTGAAAATGGCCGGTAAAGGCGCAGGATCAAACCTCAAGATCATCCTTTTGGCTATTGCCGGCATCCTTGGTATCCTGGTTTATCTCTTTCGTAGAAAGCTCAAAGCCCATCCGGTGTTCTCGAAAATTATCGGGTTTGTAAAAGGTTTCTGGACAGGATTGCTATCAATCAAAGATCTTGATAAGCCCTGGCTATTTCTATTTCATACGGTGTATATCTGGGTAATGTATCTTCTGACCTTATACTTTGGGTTTTACACATTGCAACAGACAACCGGGCTTCCATTCGATGCCAGTCTCGTAGCCCTGGTTTTTGGAACCTTTGGTATGATCCTGGTTCAGGGCGGCATCGGTGCCTATCCTGTGATGGTCAGTCAGGCGCTTGTGTTATATGGTGTGCCTGCATCAATAGGTTTCGCTTTTGGATGGCTTGCCTGGGGTTCACAAACGATTATGTATGTGCTTATAGGAGTTCTTGCTCTTATCTTTATACCCATACTGAATCAGAAAAACTATGGGAAAGGCTGACCTGATAAAGGCACGGATCAAAAGCAGAGAAGAACTTGTTAAACAGGTCAGCATCTGGAAATTCCTTGGAAAAAAAATTGTGTTCACGAACGGGTGTTTTGATATCCTACATCCTGGTCACGTCGATTACCTTAGTCGTGCTGCTGATCTGGGAGATATTCTGATCGTAGGGATCAATGCGGATGTTTCCGTACGTGCGCTTGGAAAGGGTTCATCACGTCCAATCCAGAATGAAGATTCAAGAGCATTCGTCATGGCAGCTCTTCATGTAGTTGATGCTGTCTGTGTGTTCGATGAACATACACCTCTGGAATTGATTACAGCCATAAAGCCTCATGTGCTGGTGAAAGGTGGTGACTGGAAGGTGGAGCAGATTGTCGGAGCAAATATCGTGAGAATGAATGGTGGAGAAGTGCATAGTCTGGACTTTCTTCCAGGATATTCAACTACCATGATTGAAGAAAAAATTATAAAGCATCAGGAAGATGGCAAAGGTTAAGACAGTTTTCTTTTGTCAGAATTGTGGTGTTCAGTCTCCTAAGTGGCTTGGGAAATGTCCTTCCTGTAATGAATGGAACACCTTTGTTGAAGAAGTTGTTGAGAAGGAGAAACGTCCAGTACAGGGACTTGGAGCAGGATATAAAAAAGTTTCGAAGCCGGTACCTGTTGAGGAGATCAGCATGTCAGATGAACAAAGAATCAATGTTCACGACAATGAATTGAACCGTGTGCTCGGTGGAGGTGTTGTTCCAGGATCGCTTACATTGTTCGGAGGTGAACCGGGGATAGGTAAATCAACCCTGATGCTGCAGGTGGCTTTGAAGCTGAAGAATATCAAGGTGCTTTATGTTTCAGGTGAAGAAAGTGAACAACAGATACGAATGCGTGCAGAACGGGTTGGCGTTGTGAACAAGGATTGCTTTATTCTCACAGAAACATCTACCCAGAATATTTTCAAGCAGATAGAGGAGCTCGAGCCTGGATTGGTGATTGTTGATTCCATCCAGACATTGCATACTGCGCACATTGAGTCTTCTCCCGGGAGTGTATCACAGGTGAGAGAGTGTACAGCTGAGCTTTTACGTTTCGCGAAAGAAAGTGCAACACCTGTATTCCTGATCGGACATATAACGAAAGAAGGATCCATTGCCGGGCCTAAAGTGCTTGAGCATATGGTCGATACTGTTCTTCAGTTTGAGGGCGATCGTCATCATGTTTACAGGTTGCTTCGAACAACAAAGAACAGGTTTGGTTCAACCAATGAGCTAGGTATCTATGAAATGCAGGGAAGTGGCTTGCGTGAAGTGGATAATCCTTCGGAGATACTCATTACAAATCGCGAAGAGCAGGTAAGTGGTGTGACCATTTCAGCTACGATGGAAGGATTAAGACCAATGCTGATCGAAACGCAGGCGCTGGTGAGCTCTGCCGCTTATGGTACGCCCCAGCGTTCATCCACCGGGTTTGACTTAAGAAGATTATCCATGTTGCTCGCAGTGCTGGAAAAGCGTTGTGGATTCAGACTCGGAGTGAAAGATGTTTTCCTGAACATTGCGGGGGGTATCCGCGTGGAAGATCCGGGCATCGATCTTTCGATCATGTGCGCGATCCTGTCTTCCAGTGAAGATATTCCCATCTCCCCAAAGATCTGTTTCGCTGCAGAGGTAGGATTGTCTGGAGAAATAAGACCAGTGAACCGGGTTGAGCAAAGGATCAGTGAAGCGGAAAAGCTTGGATTTGATGAGATCTATATTTCGACCTACAATAAGAAAGGCCTTGATCTGTCACGTTATAAAATCAAGGTAACTACATGCTCAAAAATTGAGGATGTGTTTCAGAAGTTGTTTGGGTAGAAGGTAAATTTTGGAGTTTACAGTTTAAAGTAGAAAGTTTAAAGTTTAACCTCTTAACCCACTGGACAGAAAGCTGAGAAAATTTTGTTGATGTTCGTTCGAAACTTCCTACTCTATAAACCCTTTGGATATATCAGTCAGTTTAAGACCGACGCGAAACGGAAAAGGCTTCTCGGTGAGCTATCTGATTTTCCTGAAGGAACCATGGCGATCGGAAGACTTGATGAAGAAAGTGAAGGCCTGATTCTTTTAACAACGGATGGAAAGATTAGTGAAAGGATTCGAACCTCATGCATTGAAAAAGAATATTATGTACAGGTTGATGGCCTGATCACAGCTGAGGCAATACAGAAACTGAAAAGTGGAATCTCCATAAATGTGGAAGGAACTTATTTCCATACTTCACCCTGCGAGGTTAAGCTGCTTGAGGCTGTTCCGGACTTTCATGCACGTGCACGACCTGTGCGGGATGACAGACATGGTCCAACCTCATGGATTTCAATCACACTGATAGAGGGCAAGAACAGACAGATCAGGAAAATGACCGCTGCTGCAGGTTTTCCGACGCTTCGATTGATCCGTGTCAGGATCGGCTCATTCACCATTGATGGAATGATGCCTGGTGAAGCAAAGGAAATTGAGCTTTAAGATTATTTATTGATCACTTCCATCGCTTCAATATCAACCTCTCCTGAAGTTACCGTAAAGTTTACATGCTTAAGATGAAAAAACAGGTCGTCAAGCGACATCTCTTTTTTAAACTTATGCACCGGGATCTTTGGATTGTCAGGGTTCTGTTTCCTGCGTTCCAGGTCAATCGCATAGATTGTTACAACAGGCTGATTTGAAATATATACTTTCAGCGCGATCGCTTCGAAGCGGCTTGTGTCAAAGTTTGCGATTCCCGCAGCCAGCCTGTTAAAATCAGAATGGTCGTCGAGATGGATCCCTATCACTCCTGCTGCGTCACTGTATCTGAATTCATGCGGCGGTAATTTGAAATTGTCGCCTGTCTTACTTGGTGCCTTGCTTTTCATACGTTCTAGATAAGTCTATTCAGACTCTTTTCAATATCAATTCCTTTGCCAAGCACCGGGTAGAAGATCTCACCAACATCACGAAGCCTGTCAAAAATGTTCGAGATCGTATAGGTATCAGGCTTCAGTCCTTTCTTTACTTCATCCCAATGCAGCGGTGTTGATACTGGTGCATGCGGTTTGGGTCGAAGGCAGTATGGGGCAGCGATTGTTTGAGCGGGATTATTCTGTAGATAATCAAGGTATAACTTCCCCTTTCTTTTTGAAGGGCTTCGTTCAATGCTCGTAAATGATGGCATCTGATTATGGGCGAGGGTCGCTATCAGTTCAGCAAAGTTCTTTCCCTGCTCATAGGTGTACTTTCCATTGAAAGGTATAAAGATGTGAATGCCTCTTGATCCGGATGTTTTTGGATACGATGGTATGTCTGCGGCATCAAGGATGACATGTATGCGATTGGCGGCTTCAATTACTTTTTCGAATGATATTTCCAGGGGATCAAGATCAATGATGATATAATCCGGATGATCTGGTTTATGAACAGTTGAATGCCATGGGTTGATCTCAATGCATCCAAGATTGGCCATATACATAAGTGCTGCCTTGTCCTGGCATAGCATGTATTGTATGACTTTACCGCTGGATCCTGAATGATCATCATATGTCTCGATCCATTCCGGAACTTTTCCTTTTACATCTTTTTGGAAAAAGAATGATCCGTCAATCCCATTTGGATGCCGCTTGAGCGATTGTGGACGATCTTTCAGAAATGGAAGTATGAATGGTGAGATCTCATCATAATAACGGATGAGCTCAAGCTTCGTGATCTTTTCTTTTTTCCAGTAAAGCTTGCTCAGGTTCGTGAGCTTAAGGTTACCGTGCCTGGTTTTGATCAGTTGATCTTTACCATCTTCAATTGATAAGCTTGATTCCTTTATTGATTTATGCTTTCCTTTTGAGGCCTTTATGTTAGTTGTTTTCCGGGTTCTTGTGGTTTTTTTTGTCGCTGCTTTTTCTGACTTCTTTTCTCCAGGTATAACATCCTCAGATGGCATTTCTTTTTTTATCTCTTTCGATTTCTTGTCATCACGGAGTCCAAGGAAAACGGGATGCCGAAGGATGTTGTCACTTGTCCATTCCTGGAACTTGATCTCTGCAATGAGCTGAGGCTTGATCCAGGTTACGGGTTCATTCGTTTTTGGGGCTTTCTTAAATGGCGATGAAGATGTTTTCAGGTCATCCATTCTTCGTTTCAATTCTTTCAGAAGCGCATCGTTGAAACCTGTCCCAGTATGTCCTATATACCTCAGCTCCTTTCCATCGTAAACGCCAAGAATGAGTGAGCCAAAGTGTTTACGTCCTCCGCGTGGCAGGGTATAACCGCAAATGATGGCTTCCTGTTGCATCACGGCTTTGATCTTCAGCCACGACTTTGATCTTTTTCCAACTTCGTATTTTGAGTCTTTCTTTTTTGCGATGATGCCTTCCTGCTTTTTTGAAGCTGCGAATTCGAAGAGTTCTTTTCCCCGGGTCTCTACATGATCACTGAAATGAATGAATTCATCTTCCGGCAATATGGACTTCAGTAAGGCTTTCCGTTCTAACAGCGGAACGTTGAAGAGGTGATTGCCATCGTAATAAAGAATGTCGAAAACATAAAACACAAGTCTGCCTTTGCCGGTCGTCTGATATTGCTGCAGAAGCTGGAATGAACTTTTTCCTTCATCATCGATGCAGCAGATCTCACCATCAAGAATGATGTCTTTTGTGAAAAGGTTTTTAAAAGCTTGATGGATATCTGGAAATCTTCCGTTGAATGATTTGAAATTCCTGGAGTAGATCTCGTTGACCTTCCCGAGCCTTGCTGCCACTGCTCTGAAGCCATCCCACTTAAGCTCAAAGATCCAGTCATGGTTATCAAAAGCTTCTGATGCCAGTGTTGCTTTCATCGGCTCCGGCAGGTCAGTCAGCTTCTTTTTTACGGCTCCTTTAGGCAGCTGAATTTCAGGTAATGCATTGGAAATTATTTTTTCAGCTTTCTCTTTGCCAGTTGAAGCGCGGTTCGATTGCCATACATTTCCTTCTTCCTTTGCTGCTTCACGGATCTCATCGAGTGTTCGTTCTGTCTTGACAGATCTGTCAGCTTCTTTAACGATGTCGATATCAGCACCATATTCATCATCTTTTTTAACAAGCAGCCAGGCATTCTCTCCTCTCGAAGGAATTTTTATCAGGGAGAATTCACCACGAAGCTTGTTGCCTGAAAGGATGAACGAGATGTGCCCTTTTTGCAAACCTTTATGCAGGTAGGCTAGCTGCTCTTTAAAAGTTGACCCTTCACGTGCTGTGTAAAAACCTTCATCCCAGACCATCACCGTGCCGGCACCATAATTTCCGGGAGGTATGATGCCTTCAAATTCACGGTATGACATCGGATGATCTTCAACCATCATGGCAAGTCGCTTGTCTGATGGTCTTACTGATGGTCCCTTAGGAACTGCCCAGCTTTTTAGTACGCCGTCAAGTTCTAGTCTGAAATCGTAATGCAAGTGACTGGCATGATGCTTCTGAATAACAAACTTCAGCTGCCTGGTTTCTTTTCCTGGTTGACCTTTGGGTTCAGGTGTGTTCCTGAAATTCCTTTTGTTCCAATAGGCTTCCAGTCCCATATCGAATTCCGGATTATTTTCTTCTTCCTTTGCTTCCGCGTTTTTTAGCAGCGGCTTTTTTAGCGGAAGTTTTTTTCGAAGCTGACTTTTTCGAAGCTGTCTTCTTTGATGCTGTCTTCTTTGACGCTGACTTCTTTGAAGCGCCTTTCTTTGTTGCACCTTTCTTTGCTGCTTTTTTTACACCGCCTTTTTTAGCAGCTCTTCCAGAGGATTTTTTAGCAGCTTTTTTGGCTCCTTTTCTTGAAGCCTTTTTGGCAGCAGTTTTTCCTGGACTTTTTTTAGCAGCTTTTTTAGCACTCTTCTTAGCGCCTTTCTTCGCCGCTTTTTTAGCTCCCTTTCGTGAAGCTCCTTTCTTTGCAGCAGACTTCTTTTTTCTTGCAACAGTCTTTTTTGAAGCGTTCGAATTATCAGAGCTTGAGGAGTCATTGTCTGGCTTTTCTGGCGCAGTGGATCCTTCTTCCCTGGCTTCCGAGAGGCCGATCGCAATAGCCTGATCTCTGTCGGTTACCTTTTCTCCGCTGCCGGAATAGAGTTCACCTTCTTTGAACTCATGCATGACTTCTTCTACTTTGTCTTTTGACTTCTTGTCGTACTTTGCCATATAGTTATTGATTTAGATTAAGCTGCCTTGTTCCTTGTAGCTTTCAGGCTTTCCTTCAGCACGGCCATAAGATCAGTGACTTTTGCCGGCTGCTGCTTATCATGCTTCGGCATCTTGATCTCTTTCCCTTTCGCTTTGGCTTCAATGATCTTCCTCAACTCTTCCACATAGGTGTCTTTGTATTGCTCTGGCTTAAATTCACTGCTAAGCTGGTCAATGAGCTTTAAAGCCATTTCCACTTCTTTGGGCGAGATCTTTTGTGCCTTTGGTAAGTTCAGGTCATTGTAATCCCTGATCTCCGATGCAAACCGGAGTTGTTCAAGCAGGATGACATCCTTCATTGGCCTTAGCGCTGCAATGCGTTCCCGGTTTCGGATCATAAATCTTGCTATTCCTACTTTACCTGATTTCTGTAAGGCTTTAAGTAAAAGCGTATAGGCTTTGGCTGCCCCTTTATCGGGTTCTAAATAATATGGCTTGTCAAAATAAACCGCGTCAATTTCTATTTCATCTGTGAAGTCAAGGATGTCAATGGTGCGGTATTTCTCCGGAGAGGCTTTCTCAAAATCCTTATCAGTGACTATCACATACTCTCCTTTATGATATTCATACCCTTTCACGATGTCTTTGTAATCAACTTCTTCACCGGTTGCTTCCGATACCCGTTTGTATTTGATCGGTGACATATCCTTTTTGCTGAGCATATCCAGGTCAAGCGTCTGAGAAGATGTTGCACTGTAAATTTTAACCGGAATATTCACCAGCCCGAAGCTGATAGCACCTGACCAAATCGCTCTCATCGTTTAATGTTTTGCTTCAACAACAGATCCTTTATTTGGTTGTTTTACAGGCATTGTTCCAAAAACATAATCCCAGAAGGGCGACGATACTCCAAAGGCCTTGTCTTCCTGCTGATAGTGGTGCAAAGCATGATGAACCCATAACACTTTCAGCCACTTTACTGGCTTGCTCACATGTACCTGGTAATGTATGTATGAGTAAAAAAGGTATCCATTTACCCACGCCGCTGTGAATGCAAATGAATATTCTCCCAACATGATGTAGAATATTCCAAAGAACATGGCAATGATCAGTGTACCCGGAACTGGCGGCATCATGATCCTGTGCTTGTCTCGTGGATGTTCATGATGTACGCCATGAACGATGTAATGAAAGCGTTTTGCAAAGTATGAGTTGCCTTCAAAATGAAATGCATACCGATGTGCGAGGTATTCAAAAAGTGTCCAGAAAAAAATTCCCGTGAAGTATGTTACCACCGTCTGCCACGCTGTGATTGAACTGTAGTAATGATTCAATACAAGAAACAGTACAATGATGCTTCCATACGTTAATACAGTAAGTGCAGGCGTTGTCTTGGTAAAGGCTTCCAGCACTGGATTCGAGAAGATCTTTCCGGCTTCTTGGTGAGGTTCACTCAGAATATTCTTTTCCATAAAATAGTTGTGATGGTTAAATTTCTGAATGTCAAAAACGAAAACTATGCCAGCAGGCTATCATACTACCTGACTATAGTCATACTGGCTTTTTCAATTATCCTGGATCACATTCAGATGAGTAGATGGCATGCTTTTGAACATTGACATAAATAAAAGAAACATGAAACCAGGACCAAACGAAAAAAAGAAAACGAAAGAACGTTCTTCTTCAGAGGAAGATAAAGAAACTACCAGGCCGGCGAGGGAAACGAAGAAGATAACGAATGTCCCAGAAGACAGACCGGGAAGTACAGACACATCACAGGAAAAGTTCGATGAACCTAAACCAATGTAGTTATGGGAAAAAAAAAGATCAGACCCGAGCAATCACAGGAAGACCAGCCTGGACTCGAACATGAGATGAAGCCTTCTCCAAAGTTTGAATACAAGCCTGAAAATCTTCAAAAGCTTAAAGGAAAAAAGACGCTCATTACCGGTGGAGATTCCGGAATAGGCAGGGCAGTCGCTGTGCTCTTCGCGAAGGAAGGTGCTGATGTTTCCATTGTTTATCTCGATGAGCACCATGATGCTGAAGAAACGCGCCGGCAGGTTGAAGATGAAGGCAGAAAGTGTATGTTGATATCAGGGGACATCCGGGATGAGGCATTCTGTAATAAAGCGGTCAGAGATACTGTACAATCCCTTGGTGGCCTGGATATACTAGTGAATAACGCAGCAGTTCAGTTTGTGAAGGAAGAGTTCTCTGATATCACAAGTGAACAGCTTGAGCTGACATTCAGAACGAATATATTTTCATACTTCTACTTCGCGCTTGCTGTAGTACCTCACATGAAAAATGATTCAGTCATCATAAACACGACATCGGTCACTGCATATAGAGGAAGTCATCATCTTATCGACTATGCATCTACCAAAGGTGCTATTGTTTCTTTCACGCGATCACTTGCATCAAATCTTATAAGTAAAGGAATTCGTGTGAATGCTGTTGCTCCAGGTCCGGTGTGGACACCCTTGATCCCTGCAAGCAATGATGAGAAAGCAACCTCGGAATTCGGTTCTGATTCTCCGATGAAGCGTGCGGCTGAGCCTCGTGAGATCGCACCATGCTTTTTATTTCTTGCTTGTAATGATTCATCGTTTATGACCGGACAGGTGCTGCATCCAAATGGTGGTGAGATCATCAATGGATAATGGCAATTTATTTGGATTGTATTTAAAGGGAAACGAACCTGAACAAACAGGTGTATGTTCCTTGTGTAAACATTATTAAAAATTCAAGTATGAAAACAATGGCGCTTGCTGCAGGAATTGCAGCTTTACTACTCAATGTTTCTATAGCTTCTGCACAACAGGAATCAAAGGAAACTAAGACGACTAAAAAAGTTAAAGTGGAAGATGATTCAAAAAATGTGAAGGATCATGCGAAGGAAGCCGGTGAGGAAGTGAAAGACCTTGGAAAATCCGCCAAAGAGGAGTTCAAGGAAGAAAAGAATGACATAAAGGATGAGCCGAACAAATCCGAAAAGGAAATTAGGAAAGATGAAGAGAAGAGAAGGAAAGAGTCGGAGAAGTCTGCACCTCGTGTGAAAACAGAAACCAAAACAGAAACAAAGGAAGTTGAAGTGGAATAGGAACTATTGAACATAAAAAAACCCGGAGAAAACATCTTCGGGTTTTTTTATGTCCTGTAGTTTATCAGGCTTCTTCTTCGTACGCTTCTTCATTGATTGAGGATTCTGCGATCTCAGTAAGCAGCTTGTCAGTTTCACCTTCTTCATCCAGTGTTTCCTGCAGAAGTTCTACTGCATCATCCATCTGCAGCATTTGTGCGAACGTTCTGAGCGACCCGTAAGCCGCGATCTCATAATGTTCAACTTTCTGTGCAGCTGTGATCATCGCGGCATCTCTTACCATGCCTTTGTCATTTTCAGATATGAGCTCCTTGGCTTCAGCCACAAGGCCGTCCATGGCTTCACATTTCTTCCCGATAGGTTTCATGTTTAGCATCTTGAAGACTTTCTCAAGTCGGACAACATGATTCTTTGTAGCTTCAAGATGGTCTTCGAATGCCTCGGTAAGCTCAGGTGATGTAGCTGCTTTTGCCATCTGTGGTAATGACTTTACAAGGTGCTTTTCAGCCCAATAAATGTCCTTCAGTTCTGTAATGAAAAGTTCCATAAAGGGACTTTTGTGTTCATTTTTAGAAGCTGTTTTTTTAGTTGCGGTTTTTCTTCTTGTTGAAGTTCCGCCAGATATTCCTTGTCTCATATAGCGTTGTTTTAGTGGGGTCTGTTTTCTGTTGGGTCAACTTTCGAAGGGTCGTTCCATTCGGGATTCACGCGTGTAGGATCATTTCTCTGTGGATCCAGGCGGCTGGGTTCCTGTCTTCCAGGCTGTGGTCTTGTGGGATCCGTTTTACCCGGTTCAGGTCTTGTCGGATCATTTCTTTCAGGTGGTTTAACTCCTGGTCTTCCTGGCGCAACTGCAGGATCCTGCGCAGATGATTCATTCTTTTTCATATTCAGATTTTTTTTCAAGGGCAATGCTTCAATGTGAAATTCATGCCAACTATTTCCAGAACTTCAGACGGTTCTTTTTTGGTGATGCATCTTTTTTATCGTCGTCATCGTCGTCATCATCTTCGTCTTTGTCTTTTGAAATTGGAGTTCCCTTGCCTGCTTTCAGCTTTTTCGCGCTCTCTTCGGCTCTTTGCTCTTCAAGCTTCTGACGTTCTTTTTTACGATAGTAACCCCTGAAGAGGAAATTGTCTTTAACTGCATTCATGTTTTCTTCAAAGCCCTGTGTTCCTTTCTCTACATTTTTCATAGAGCGGGCAATCGTTTCAGCGAACGTGCTGTCATATAGGAAGCGTGACAATGCGCCATTGCTGTTGTTTACCTTTTGTGTGAAGTCAGCAAGCTCCTGCGAAATGATGACAGCATTCTGGCTTGTCTTTTCAAGGTTCTGCATGATGTCATCCAGGTCAACGGATTTCGACGTAAGCAATATGTCATCACGTTCGATCGTTGGAGCTCCGGTTGTTCCAGGCAGGATGTTGATCAGCTTGTTTCCCATGAGGCCTTCTGCGCCGATCACCGCTCTGGAATCTTTCCGGATAAATTTTTTCACATTTTTTTCAAGTATCATGGATACTTCAACGGTAGAGTCATTCAGTATGATGATGTTATCGACCGTGCCCACGTTGATCCCCGCAAACCTTACATTGTTACCAACCATCAAACCTCCAACATGTGAAAACCTTGCTGAAACTTTTACCGATTCGCCAAATAGTTTCCTCTGCTTGCCCATGTAGTAGATCGCTCCTATGAATAACGCTAGGGCAATCATTACAAATAATCCTAAAACCATTTTATTCGCCGCACTTCTTCTCATCTCACCCTCATTTGAAAAACGATGATATCCAATGTTCTGATGAGTTTTTCAGCTCATTAAAACTTCCCTCTGCCTTGAACGATCCATCATAGAGGATGGCAACACGGTCAGCTGTTATTTCAGCACATGGGATATCATGTGTAATAATTATTGATGTTGTTTTAAACTTCTTCTGCATCTTAAGGATCAGTTCACTGATCTCTCTCGATGTAACCGGATCAAGTCCCGTCGTTGGCTCATCATACAACATGATCTCAGGCTTTAGTATAAAAGTTCTTGCCAGACCCACACGTTTACGCATTCCTCCTGATAATTCTGATGGCATCTTATCAATTGCCTGAAGCAGCCCGACATCATCCAGCGCTTCTTCTATAAGGTCATTCATTTCCTTCTTTCCCTGGTGCTTTCTGTTCCTTATGAGAGGGAATTCAAGGTTTTCCCTCACAGACATTGAATCATACAATGCCGCGCTCTGAAACAGGAATCCTATGGATTGTCTGAGATCGTTCAATGATGTGTTTGACAGGTCTGGTACATTAAGCCCTTTCACTTTGATCACTCCTTTGTCAGGATGTATAAGGCCAACGATGCACTTGATGAGGACTGATTTACCGGTTCCGGATTTTCCCAGCACAACAAGGTTCTCACCTTTCCTGACATCGAGATTTACATCAACAAGTACGTGATTGCTTTCAAATGATTTATACAGGTGCCTGATGGAAATGATTGGTTCTTCCCGTTGGATGGAAACGGGCTTCTGATACCTTATGACAGATTCCTCTCTCATAGGAAATAAGTTGTGGTTATCTGAACAGCAACCATGTCAATAAGAAAGATCGCGAGTGATGAAACAACAACCGCTGAGTTTGCTGATTTTCCAACTCCTTCTGTTCCTTTCTCTGCGACAAAGCCTTTATAACATCCGATCAGTCCAATGGCGAAGCCAAAGAAGAATGTCTTGATGAATGCCGGGAAAATATCAGCAAACCTTAATGCTCTAAAGGCCTGATCAAAAAAGAGAATAGGAGAGATCTTTCCCTCGATGTTGACTCCAACATAAGATCCTACCATGCTGATCGCGTCAGAATAAACAACAAGTAACGGGATCATGAGTGTTGTTGCGAGCACCCTGTGGGTCACAAGGTATTTATATGGATTCGTCCCGGATACTTCCATCGCGTCAATCTGTTCAGTGACTTTCATAGACCCTAGCTCAGCACCCATACCTGAACCGATCTTGCCGGCACAGATAAGCGCTGTGATTACAGGACCTATTTCCCTGACGATGGATATCGATACCATGGATGGCAGCATGGCTTCCGCACCAAACTGGATCATGATGGGACGTGACTGAAGTGTAAGAACAAGTCCCATAATGAAGCCTGTGATGCCAACGAGAGCCAGCGTATGAAGTCCTACCAGGTAGCACTGACGAAGGAACTCGTTCAGGTCATAACCTCTTGGATTAAAAAACTCTTTTATAAATCGAACGAAAAACAACCACAACTCAGCAAGTTCAATTAAAAAGCTTTCAAGCCTCCTTGGAACCTTAACTCCACCTTGCTCATCTTTAATGTCTGCCTTCTTGTTAACGGTTCTGGCGGTGTCCATGCATACAATAATTTCTTATTCATCTTAAAATTTAGTGCCTTAAATTATGATGAGCGAAATACTGCCTGGAGATTTAACTGCAACCTAAGGTGACAACGTTTAAAAGATCTGAAACATGATCAGCTTTTACAGAGTATAAGACAAGAAAAACACCTGTACTTACCCAAGGCGGGGAAGCACGTTCACAAATAAATGGTCTGATTAACAAGTGATACTAAACTTTCACGGATTTAATGGCATTTATTAAAATTGGCGTGATAATTTTAGGTGAAATCAATACTTCTATTTTATGTTAAAGAAATTAGTTTTTATCTGTTTGTTTGTACCTGCTTTTGTATTCGCACAGAGCAAGGGTGAAGGTGGTAATTATAAAGCCGGAATTGGTTTTCGTGCCGGATATAATCCTGGTTTAACCTTCAAGTATATGATGTCATCAGATGCTGCACTCGAAGGGATCATGCAATGGAGGTATCGTGGATTTTCTGTGACAGGATTGTACGAGATTCATAAAACAGCATTTGGTGAGCCACAGCTTAAATGGTTTTATGGGATAGGTGGACACGTTGGTTTTTATGGCCGGGGTGAAGGATATGGCTCAAGAAGAGGATATGCTTATGATGATTCACGTCCATCCATCGGAATTGATGGGATACTCGGTCTCGAATATGTTATACAGGAAATTCCATTTACAGTTGGATTAGACTTCAAGCCATACATAGATATTTTCTATCCGGGCTGGGGAGTTTTTGACGGCGCATTGAGCGTCAGGTATATTTTCTAACCATTTTAAACAAATCACATGAAAACAGGAAAAGTGTTATTGGCATTGTTAGGCGGCGCGGCTGCAGGACTTGCATTGGGAATTCTGTTTGCGCCTGCAAAAGGTTCAGAAACCCGTGAAAAGCTAATGGATGGCTTTGATGGATTGACGGATAACCTGAAAGGTAAAGCATCCGATCTCAAGGATAAGGTTGCTGATAATGTGAACAAAATGAAAGATAAAATGAAGCATGGTGCTGAGGAGTCTGGTTATACTTCAGGATCTTCTACATCTTCATCTTATGGTTCACGTACAAACCTGTAGTCATGAAAGATTCTGGTAAGATTTTACTTGCGGTGATGGCCGGCGCTGCGATTGGCGCCGCCATCGGGATCCTTTTTGCTCCAGGCAAAGGTGAAGATACCCGCAAAGAAATGATGGATGCAGCTGATGACCTTGCTTCTTCATTTAAAGAAAAGCTTAAAGAAACGTCTGACTCAATCAACGATTTAAAAGAGCGGATCTTTGAAGGAACAGAGTTTTCTGACACCCGCAAATCAAATGGTCAAACCAATTCCTGATGGAAATTTTCGAAAAAGAAAAGTTTAATAACCTGAAAGACCAGGCTAAAGAGTACGTCCAGACAAGGATCGACATTGCCGTGCTGTCTGCCGTTAAAGGCGGATCCATGGCAGCCGGCAATGCCGCTCTTTATCTCATGCTGGCGCTCTTTGGTTTCTTTTTTCTTTTATTCATTAGCATCGCTGCAGGATTCGCACTTTCACAATGGCTGGATAGCAGGTTCGCCGGATTCCTGATCGTTGGCGGGTTTTATCTCATTCTATCTGTGATCTTTTTTATGTTCAAGTCTAAACTTGTTGTTGGACCGGTTTCAAATGCAATAGTGAATGCTTTGCTAAACAAGGAGGAACAGAAGAATGAAAAGCATTAAGAATATAAAAGAGCTTGATGCCGAGCTAATTCGACTCCAGGCAAGAAAAACCGTTCTTGAAAATGGAATGCGTGAAAATGTGGCTTCAATCAAAGAAGGATTAAAACCTTTAAAGATTGCTGGCCGGATCCTTTCCGGGTTCCTTAAAAAAGATGCTGCACATGATGATGTGATCGCGCGGTCTCTTGGTTTCGGTGCATCCAGACTCAGTCAGAAATACCTGCTTTCTACCATGTCAGGGCCAATGAGAAAGGTGCTTTCTTTCGTGATCGAAAATGTTATTGTGAATCTTGCTTCATCCAAAACAACACCTTTAGCTGCTACGATTGCAGGATTTTTCAAAAAGAAGTTTTATTCTAAATCAGAGGAGCTTAGTCCTGAGTCAAGAGTTACTTTACCTTAGGAAATAAAGCTTTCACTTTTTCAAAAGCGAGGTTCACGAGCATATCTTCTCCGTGAATGAACTGTATGCGTGTATTCACTCCATCACGCTTGATCGCCCGGATATTCTTTTCATTCAGAAAAGTTCCGTTTAACCTGACAAGGCAATTGATATCAGCGGCAGCTCTTTGCATGCTACAAAGTTAAATGCCTGCTATCAATTAACATCAACCTTCCCTGTTTAAATCTTTCACATTAAGAATTATCATTAGACTGAACTTCGTCCAAGGCCAGTGTATGCCATAAATTCCTGATCATTAAGTGATTTGTTAAAATTTATTAACTTTAAACGGATAGAGCCTGTGAAAGCTCTGATAACTATAGTATTAATTAAACTTTTCAGGTTTGAAAAAGTTCTACTTCCTTCTTGCCTTTATTTTAATTTCAATCTCTGCATTCTCAGCCGATCTTTTCTGGGTTGGCGGATCAGGATCATGGAATGATAACAGCCATTGGTCATTCACCAGCGGCGGACATGCAGGTGCAGGCGTACCAACATCAGCAGACAATGTTCACTTTGATGTGAATTCGTTTCCATCCTACGGAACACTCATGCTGAATGGTGTCATGAACTGCAGGGATCTGAATGTATCAGCCGCTTCCGGCACGCTTGAAATGTCAGGTAACGGTGAGCTTTATATTTCAGGTTCACTCAGGATTACATCGCATATACGGAATGGATTCGCAGGAACACTGCACCTCAGAGGAAAGGGTGAGATCAATTCAGCGACTGAGATCAGCGGAAATGTGATCATTGAAACTCAATATTCTGATGAATACAAAGCAGCATCAACACTTCGATTTAACGAGAACTATACATTCAGGCTTATTAGCGGAAGATTTTCATCAAATGACCAGGCTATTACTTTCGGGACTTTTATCAGTAATGGCAGTGCGCATCGTTCACTTGATCTGACTTCATCAAAGATCTATATCAACAAAGGATGGGATCTTTCAGAAACAGCAGGATTGGAATTCACTGCAGGTACTTCCCGGATCAGGCCATCAAAGTTCACAAGTGAGGATGATATTAAGCGAGGAAATGTGACATACAACCAGTTCCTGAGTCCACAGGATAACAGTTGTCCTCCCCTGAACCTTGTAACAGGATTCTCACCGTCTCCTTGCAACAACGACAATACCGCATTCGCGTGGGTCACAGCGACTGGCTGTACCGGCCCTTATACCTACTCATGGAATTCCAATAACACATCTTCATTCAACGATACGACCTTCAACCTTCCTCCCGGAACCTATACTATCACGGTTACATGTGGTGGCGGAGAGTTCTGTGATGACGATGTATTCGTTACTGAGCCGGCCGCTGTCCGTTTTAACATCATCACCATCAACAATCCGACATGCTATGGAGACTGTGATGGTTCAGCCACTGTAAATACAGGTGGAGGAACATCTCCGAGAACTGTAACATGGTACTCCATGCCAGCAATGACTCAGCTGGCAACGGGTGTAAGCAGTCTTTCAGGATTGTGTTCAGGTCAATCCTACCTTATCAGGGTAAACGATTCCCGGAATTGTATAAAAGATACAGTGATTAACATTGCCAATCCTACACAGATTCTTCCAAACTTAGCATCAACCAATGTAACGTGCAGGAACTTCTGTAATGGATCTGCTACATCGAATCCTTCAGGAGGAAACAATTCGTCTTATTCTTACTCCTGGAACACCGGATCTACCTCGCCAACAATATCGCCCTTATGTCCGGGAACATATACGGTTACCGTCACTGACGGCAGCAACTGTACGAATTCAGATACTGTCATCATCACTGAACCACTGATTCTGAATGCAACTTCAACATTTACAAATCCAACCTGTAACAACTTGTGTGACGGAACGATTACACTAACTGTAACTGGAGGAACTATGCCTTACACTTACAGCTGGAGTGATGGAGGAACTACTAAAGACCGTAACAACCTGTGCGGTGGAACCTATACTGTTCAGGTATCCGATGCCAATGGCTGTCTCTTTACACGCGTTGTCGTTCTTACAACACCACCTCCTTTACCAATTGCAGGAACGGGAGGTACAATATGTATCAACTCGGTCATTTCCCTTTCCGCAACAGGTGCGGGAGTGGGAGGAACCTATACCTGGAATCCTGGAAACCTTACAGGGGCTACTGTGAATGTAGGTCCTGGATCAACCACTACTTATACCGTGACCGGTTCAAGTTCAGCTGGCTGTGCGAACATTGATACAGCTGTGGTGATCGTGAACCCTCTTCCAATAATTCAAGCTACACCTTCAAACACACAGATCTGTGAAGGAGCCTGCGTTACCATCACTGCAAGTGGAGCAGGTTCAGGAACCTATACATGGACACCCGGACCTATAACAGGATCTACGATCAATGTTTGTCCGACAGCTACATCAACATACACAGTTACAGGTACTGATGCGAACGGATGTCGAAGCACAGCAACATCAGAGATTACCGTTAATGTACTTCCGACGATTGTTTCTGTACCTGCAACAATCAACATTTGCCTCGGATCATCAGCAACACTGAATGCTTCCGGAGCTGGTGTAAACGGTATCTACGAGTGGAACCCTGGCGGTCTTATGGGGTCTTCAGTTTCTGTAAGTCCAACTGTTACTACACAATACACTGTTACAGGTACAACAGCGTCAACGCAATGTTCCAACACTGACATCTCCATAGTAACTGTCATGCCATTGCCAGCGACCGCTGCAACCGCGACACCACCTGCCATCTGTTTAGGAAACACAACAACTCTTACAGCGTCTTCGGGAGTAGGGTATTCCTGGTCGCCAACTACATCTCCTTCAACAGGCACCCCGGTTACCGCATCACCTGCAGTAACGACAACATATACAGTGACCGTCACAGGTTCTAACGGATGTACGGATACCGCGCAGGTTCAGGTTATTGTAAATCCTTTGCCGACGGTAACAGCCACTCCATTGAGTTCAAATATATGCAGCGGATCATCCCAGACGATCGTTGCAAGTGGTGCGACAAATTACAGCTGGACACCGGCAACAACACCAGCTACGGGATCTACCGTTTCTGCCTCGCCATCGGCAACAACAACATATACAGTTACTGGTACCGACAATATTGGATGTATGGATACAGCTTTGGCGGTCGTCAACGTAAATCCTTTACCCGCTGTAACTGTAACACCTACCAGTTCAAACATCTGCATTGGATTAACAGCAACATTGACTGCATCAGGAGCCGGACCAACCGGAACATATACCTGGTCACCGGGAAGTGGAACAGGCAGCAGCATTACTGTTAGTCCGGTTGCAACAACAACATACACCGTTACAGGAACTGATGCGAATGGATGCCGGGATACAGCCACTTCCATTGTGATCATCAGCAATCCATTTAATATTACTGTAAGCGCTACACCAACAGCGATATGTACCGGCGCCTCTGCCGTCCTTTCTGTTTCAGGTGCCGGACCAACAGGAGTCTATACATGGAATCCGGGATCGCTGGTAGGGTCAACGGTCAATGTGAATCCAACATCAACAACGACATATACAGTAACGGCAAGCAACAGCACAGGATGCCAGGATATTGATACGGTCGTAGTGGAAGTGAATCCTCTTCCTTCAATCGGAATTTCACCTGGTAATCCATCTGTATGTATCGGATCATGTACAAACATCACTGCAACAGGCGGAGTTGATTATCTCTGGAATCCCGGAGGATCAACAAATGCAGTGCTGAACGTTTGCCCTGTTGCAACCTCGACCTACACGGTAACAGGAACGGATGCCAATGGTTGCGTCAATGTTGCCACTTCACCTGTCGTTGTCAATCCTCTGCCTACCATAACAACCAACCCGACTGTTACTGCAGTTTGTATAGGTTCATCCACCACACTTACTGCCTCAGGAGCCGGTACCGGAACATATGAATGGAATCCTGGTTCCCTGGCCGGAGCTTCTGTATCCGTTTCTCCAACTATAGCGACATCATATACAGTTACAGGAACAGATGCAAATGGTTGCAGGAATACCGCGGTATCCACAGTGAATGTCAATCCGCTTCCGGTAATTGTAGGTTCCGCCACTCCGGGTGAAATCTGTATTGGAAGCTCATCATTACTTTCTGCCAATGGAGCCGGTGCGACCGGAACATATATCTGGAACCCGGGAAATATCGCTTCGGCTACAACGACAGTTACACCAACAACGACAACAACGTATTCAGTTACAGGAACCAATTCAAACGGCTGCGTTAACATTGATACAGCAGTTGTGATCGTGACGCCTCTACCGACAGTTACTGCAACAGCTTCGGTATCGCCTGTATGTCTGGGTTCATCAACTACACTGACAGCTACTGGTGCATCTGATTATACATGGTCACCTTCCAGTGTAACTCCTGCAACAGGTCCCGTTGTTACTGCTACGCCAACAGGACCAACCACCTATACCGTAACTGGTACAACATCAGGAGGCTGTATTAATACAGGCGAAGTGTTTGTGAACACGAATGCTTTACCAACTATATCAGTCACTCCAATAAATACAGTGATCTGTGCCGGTGACAGCATTACGCTAACAGGGTCCGGTGGTGTGTCTTACAGCTGGTCTCCATCAGCCACGTTGTCAGCATCTTCAGGAACAAGTGTATGGGCTAGTCCATCAGCGACAACGACATACACTGTAACAGGAACTGATGCAAATGGTTGTTTTAACAGAGCAACATCGATCATTAATGTGAATGTACAGCCAACAATTACTGCGTCTCCAACAACCACTTCTATCTGTCCTGGCGGATGTGTTGGCTTGTCCGCAACGGGAGCAGGCACGGGTGGTACATATACCTGGAGTCCGACGGCAGGTTTGAATACTTCCACCGGATCGAATGTCACGGCTTGTCCTGCAGGAACCACAACTTACACAGTTACAGGAGCAGACCAGTTTGGCTGCAAGGGAACTGCAACATCGATCATTAATGTCATCCCTCTGCCAACCATCAGTGTTACACCTTCAACCTCTTCTATCTGTCTTGGTTCATCTGTTACGCTGGCGTCATCAGGTGCGAACTCTTATTCCTGGTCACCTTCTGCTGGCTTGAATACGACCGTAGGTAATATCGTTCAGGCATCACCTGTGACAACAACAACATATACGGTTACAGGAACGACATCTCTTGGATGTACTTCCAGGGCAACAGCTATCGTAAATGTGATGCCTCTGCCTGTAGTAACGATCAACACAACATCAACCACGATCTGTCAAAGTTCATCGTTGACATTGACTGGAGTTGGTGCAACCAATTATTCGTGGAATCCGGGTGCACTAACCGGAACATCGGTTGTGGTTACTCCTTTGGTTACAACAACGTACACAGTCACTGGAACAGCAAGCAACGGATGTATCGATACGAATTCCATTGCGATCACAGTGATCAATTCACCTAATGTAAGTGCGGGTCAGGACAAAGCCATGTGTCTTGGTTCAAATGTTACCTTGTCAGGAAACGGTGCAGGACCAGGAGGATCTTATTCCTGGACACCTGTCACGGCATTGAGCAATCCTTCATCCCCATCACCAGTTGCTTTCCCATCAACCACCACCACATATACTGTGACAGGAACCAATGCAAGTGGATGTTATGATACCGACATGGTCATTGTAACTGTGAACGTGCCTTCCATTTCAGCGGGACCGGATGTTGCGATGTGTAATGGATCAGGTGCTACACTGAATGCAAGCGGGGGCGTAAGTTATGTGTGGTCTCCACCAACTTACCTCAGCGATCCTAACATATCCAACCCTGTTGCAACATCGCCCTCACAATTAACTTATACTGTTACTGGAACAGATGGGAACGGATGTTCAGCTTCAGATATCACGGTTGTAACGCCTGATACGATCCAGGTGGCGCTTACAGTGTATAATACAAGCGGGTGTGGAAATACAGATGGATCAATCGTCGCAACTCCAAGTTTTGGTATCGCTCCTTACACTTATTCATGGAGCTGTTCCCCACTGACAACTGATAGCATCAGCTCACTTGCTTCAGGAATGTGTACAGTCAATGTAACAGATGCCGGAGGCTGCGTTGCTACTGCAACAGGAAGTGTTTCAGATCCGGTAAACATCACGAACGTGTTTACTGTTACAGATGTCACCACATGTGAAGGAACAGACGGAACAATATCCATCACGCCAAGCGGAGGAGTTGGTTCATATACGTTTAACTGGTCAGGACCTTCAGGTTTCAGCAGTACATCACAAAATATAACGGGACTAGAGGAAGGGATCTACTTTGTAGGAATCACTGATGCGAACAATTGTACAGCAATATTCAGTGATACCGTGTTTGATCCAACTCCAATCCAGATCACTGTTTCACCATTGTCAACAACAATCTGTCCCGGAAATTCAGTAGCCCTTACGGCAAGTGCTGGCTTTGTTTCCTATGCCTGGTCACCGGCAGCAACAGTGAACAGCCCAACAACGGCAAATACAATCGCTACACCTCCGTCAACAACTGTTTATTCAGTTACCGGTGTGGATGCGAATCAATGTTCAAGTGTGGCTTTTTCAACGATCAATGTTACAGCACCTATTGCAATTGACGCAGGACCTGATCAGACTGTTTGCCCGGGAGGCTCAGTGACACTTGCCGGTTCAGGAGGAGGTCCAACAGGAACATATACATGGAATCCGGATCCGGCATTAAGCGCCACCAACATTCCTAATCCTGTAGCTACCGTAACAACAACCACAACGTTTACATTAACGGTAAATATTGGAGCATGCAGCAACGTAGATTTTGTTGAAGTCGGGGTTGAGCCTATCGTGCTTACATCAACTAAAACAAATGTTTCTTCATGTGGAGGAAATAATGGTTCAATCACGGTGAATGCCTCAGGAGGAACAACACCTTATACCTACTCATGGAATACCGTGCCGAGTCAGACAACAGCAACAGCTTCAGGCCTGACAGTGGGAATCTATTCTGTCCTTGTTTCTGATGCAGGTGGTTGTTCATCTACTCTTACAGATTCCATTTCAGAGCCTGCAACATTCGCCATATCTGAAACACATACGAATTCTACAACATGTAGCTCGGATGATGGTACGATCAGCATTTCAGTTAATGGGGGAACAGCTCCTTATTCTTACAGCTGGTCAGGATGTTCGATCTCATCAACACAGCCAAACGTATCAGGACTTGAAGCATGCACTTATACAGTAACTGTTACAGATGGAACAGGATGTACAGGGATAAAAACGATTGTAATCACTGAGCCATTGCCTACACCTGTCAGTGCAGGTAGCGATCTTACACATTGCGCGGGAGCATCTACAACATTGAACGTAACAAATGTTCCGGGATCTGTATATGCATGGTCACCGGCTACGACATTGTCAGATCCAGGCATTTCAAACCCGGTAGCATCACCAACTGTGACCACGACATATACTGTTTCAGTCACTGATGTGAATGGATGTGTATCAACTGACCAGGTGGTGTTGAATGTAACATCGATATCACTTTCTGCTACAACAACCAACACATCTTCCTGTGGTGTTTCTGATGGATCAGCAACAGTTACAGTAACAGGTGGAACTGTTCCGTTCACTTATAGCTGGAGTGATGGACAGACAACCGCTACTGCAAACAATCTGGGGGTGGGAAGCTACAGTGTGATCGTTATTGATAACATTGGATGTACTGATACACTGTCTAATATTTTCGTATCAAGTCCTGTGTCATTTACAGCGACTGCCGTAACAACGAATACATCAACATGTACTGCAACTGATGGCGCGATCTCAATAAACGTTACCGGAGGAACAGCACCATTTACATACATGTGGTCACCATCAGGCTCTGGATCCTCATCATCCGGACTTGCTCCGGGTGAATATTCAATTCTTGTAATAGATTCTAATGGTTGTTCTTTCCTTCTGACAGATACTGTCTTTAACCCAACTCCAACAATTGCCAATGCAGGAAATGATGTAGCGATCTGTAATGGAACAAGCTTTACGTTAACCGCTGCAACTGGGGGAACAGACTATGAATGGTCGCCTTCTACTGGTATTATACCTGTTACAGGCCCTGTGGTGACAGCATCACCAACCGTTACGACTACATATACGCTCACCATGACAGATGCAAATGCCTGTGTCGATACTGATAAGGTCGTTGTGACCGTGGTGAATATTCCAACAGTCAATGCAGGATTTGACGTGAATATCTGTGCCGGAAGTTCAGCATCACTTAATGCGCTTACGAATGGAAACAGTGTACTGTGGAATCCGGGAACTGGTTTATCATCATCGACTGTGAGCAATCCAATTGCATCACCAACAGTCACAAGCACCTATACACTCACCGCTTATAATGCTGCAGGTTGTGCCAATACTGATGAAGTGATCGTGAATGTTTATGACCTCCTGCTGGCTGTTTCAGATACAGATGCCACAGGCTGTAACGTTGCGGATGGTTCAGCTGCTGTTATCGTTTCAGGTGGTTCAGGTTCATATCAGTATTCATGGGCTCCTGGTGGTCAGTCAACATCCTCTATATCAAACCTTGAAGGCGGAGTTTACAATGTAACGGTAACTGATGCGAATGTCGGTTGTTCGGTAACAGGTACAGCAACTGTCAATGAGCCTGCAACATTCACACTCTCTTCGACATCAACGAACATAACTTCATGTAACGGAAGCGATGGAACGATTGATCTTACAGTGACAGGTAGCACCGGACCTTACATGTATAGCTGGAGCAATGGACAGCTGTCGGAAGATATTACCGGTCTTTCAGAAGGATCCTATTCAGTTGCGGTAACAGATACAAACGGATGTACCACAACGCATACAGATTCGATCATGGAGCCGGCATCCATCATTGTTTCTGCGGGAAGTGATGTTACTGCCTGTAAAGGAGATACTCTAAGCTTAAATGTAAACACAAGTGCAACAGGTGCAACGTACAGCTGGTCACCTGCTGCTTCATTAAGCAATCCGACATCACCAAATCCTACGCTGATCACTGCAGCCAATCAGCAGTATGTAGTGACAGTAACAGATCAATATGGATGTACCGGAGTTGACTCGGTGCTTGTGAGTGTGTCTGATATTTCAACAGGAGGATCAGTTTCCAACACAACAACTTGTGGTGGAAGTGATGGTATTGTCAACATCAATGCAACCGGAGGTACAGCTCCATATACTTATTCGTGGACAGGTCCTTCACCATTCACAGCTGCAACCGAGGATCTTACAGGTCTTCAGGCGGGAGTTTATACTGTAGTGGTTTCTGATGCGACAGGTTGTATTGACACAGCTTCGTTCCCTGTCAGTGATCCATCAGGCATTACCATCATACTTGATTCAATTACTTCACCTGATAATTGCGGTGGAGCAGTAGGTGCAATTTATGTTACCGTGAGTGGTGGTACAATGCCATACACCTATTCATGGACGGGTTCAACAAATGCAACTACTGAAGATATAACCGCTCTTGGAATCGGAACATATAACCTTCTTGTAACAGATGCGAGCGGATGTTCATCTGCATTCACCCGCACATTGTCGGTTCCAGTGCTCCAGACAGTATATGCAGGAAATGATGCCTTTGTTTGTCTGAATGATTCCGCACAGCTTTCAGCAAATGGTGTAACCTCTTACAGCTGGTCACCCTCGACTGGATTAAGTAATGCTGCAATTGGGAATCCTAAAGCATCACCTGCCGCGACAACAACCTACACCGTTACCGGAACGGATGCCAATGGATGTACAAGCTCAGATACAATTATTGTAAATGTAAATCAGCTCCCTGTCGCGGATGCAGGAGCAGATGTTTCTGTTTGCCCTGGTTCGAATGCAACATTAACAGCCACAGGTGGAGTATCTTATACATGGATGCCTTCAACCGGATTGTCAGATCCAAACTCAGCGGTGACACAAGTGATCAATGTTACTGCAGCATCAACCTATTCAGTTCTGGTTACAGATGGAAATGGATGCAGCAATACAGACACGGTTATTGTTAACGCGAACGGATTACCTGTTGTTGACGCAGGGTCGGGTGTAACAATCTGTGCTTCGACATGCACTCAGTTGAATGGAAGTTCAGTGCCAGTTGCATCAACATACAGCTGGACACCGGCTGCTTCGCTGGATGATCCGAACATCGCGAATCCTCAGGCTTGCCCTGCAGTGACTACTACATATACACTTACAGTTACAGATGGAACCGGATGCACAAACACAGACACAATGGTTGTGAGCGTAGTTCCGGCAGCTCAGATCAGCGCTGGCCCGGATCTTTCAGTTTGTCCTGGATTTGGCATTACCTTGTCTGCATCTGCTGGCTTTTCAGGTTATGAGTGGTCTCCGGCTACAGACCTTACATGCGTGTCTTGCGCAAGCCCTGTTGCGGATCCTGTGGCAACGACTACATACACTGTTACTGCGACTGACAACCTCGGATGTTCATCAACAGATGAGGTCATTGTGAATGCGACGCCGATCTCGGTGAATCCTTCCATAACACAACCTACCGACTGCTTTACAAATGATGGGGAGATCGCGGTTTCGCCATCAGGAGGTACAAGCCCTTACACGTATAGCTGGAGCAATAGTCTTGTGAATGATACGATCACCGTAACTGCAGGAACCTATACACTTATTGTGAGTGATGTACTTGGATGTACTGACACGTCTTCTTACGACATCCTTTCATTAACACCTGTGATCGCTGATGCGGGTTCGGATACAGTGTTCTGTGAAGGGTCTATCGTAACCCTGAGTGGTGCCGGAACAGTAGGTGCATCACAGTTCCAGTGGTCGATCCTTCCAGGAAATACGGTAGTCTCGACATTCCAGAATCCTGTGATCACACCTTCACTTGGACAGACCGTTTATATGCTCTATGCATCGAATGGCTTCTGTAATGATCGCGATACAGTAACAATCAATTCCGTTTCTGTTCCAGATGCCAATGCAGGCAGTGACATCTCGATCATACTAAACACAACAGGCATCATTGGTGGTACGCCGACAGCAACAGGAGGTTCTGTGATACTCTGGACTCCATCTGAAGGGCTATCGGACACAACCGCGGCTAATCCTGTTGCATCACCGATTGTAACAACAACGTATGCAGTGACGGTTACAAATGCCGAAGGATGTTTTGACAGAGACACAATGATTGTAACAGTATTGCCGCATATCTCCTTCCCTAACGGGTTTACTCCAAATGGTGACCGCTTCAACGAGGAATGGATCATTGACAATATCCAGGAATTCCCTGAGGCACTCATCCAGGTGTATAACCGATGGGGTGAATTGCTGTTCAGCTCTGTCGGATACAATGATCCATGGGATGGAACTTACAACGGACAACCTGTGCCTGTTGGAACTTATTATTACATAATCAATCTGAATGACGAACGGTTCCCTGAAGCTTATACAGGACCATTAACTATTATAAGATGATAAAAAGGAAACTCCTATACCTGCTGGTCTTAGTTACTACGGCCGCTGGAGCACAACAGCTTCCTCATTTTAGTCAGTACATGATCAATGATTATGTAATGAACCCGGCAATTGGTGGTAGCCGCGACTATGTTGAAGGGAAGTCAAATAATCGGTACCAGTGGGTAGGGATCACTGATGCGCCAAGGACCTATGTTCTCAGTCTTCAAGGTCCTACCAAGAACAGGAAGATGGGAATCGGAGGGTATCTTTATACAGATATCACAGGGCCAACAAGAAGAACAGGAGTAGATCTTTCTTATTCATACCACATCAAGGTGTCAGAAAAGATAAAGCTTTCATTCGGAGTAGCAGGAGGCCTTTTGCAGTTTGCTGTTGATGGTTCAAAAATCAACCTTAGGGATGAAGGGGATTTTGCCTTGAGCAATGGACTCCAGTCAGTGATCGTACCTGACTTTTCAGCAGGTTTCTATCTGTACTCAGAGAAGTTTTATGTTGGCGCTTCTGCACCTCAGATGCTAAGGAGCAGGCTTCAGTTCTTTGATTATCCTACATCGAGCAGGTTGTCAGAACATTATTACGCGATGGCAGGATATCATCTCAAGATCACTGAAGATTTTGAGTTTGAACCAAGTGCACTCGTTAAGTTTGTAAATCCGGCACCGGTACAGTATGATATTGGAGGCCGCTTTAACTATAAGCAGCGCGTGTGGATCGGGGGAGCATACCGTAACCTTGATGCGTTTACAGGACTTGTTGGATTTACCTGGAAGAACCTGTTGTTCGGTTATTCGTATGATTTTACAACATCAAACCTGAAGAACTACAGCACCGGCACACATGAAGTGATGATTGGTGTAAAATTTGCCAAGAAGGAACAACCTGAACCTAGCGCATCATTTAACTGATGCTGGTTCTGAAAGGCACGAATAGCCGGGCTTTCTGAAAATCATGATAAAGATCTCCTCCAATGTTACTATTGGTGATTTTGATCAGTTGATCATTGATGAATACTTGCTAGGTTCGTTAGATTGTTGATTCGTTTTACGATACCAGAATTCATGTTGGTTAATGATTTCAGGCCTTCTGAGGTGTTCCGAGTTTTCTTACAGAAAGGGATCTTATCTTTGTATTAATATATAATAACGAGCATGCATATCGAACAACTCTATACAAACTGCCTTGCTGAAGCAGCCTATTTCATTGAGTCTGATGGTGAAGTGGCCATTGTTGATCCGATCAGGGACACCGACATCTATATTGCTAAGGCAGCTGAAAGAAATGCGAAGATCAAGTACATTTTCGAGACACATTTTCATGCTGACTTCATATCTGGTCACCTGGAACTTGCTGCGAAAACGGGTGCTACGATCGTTTTTGGTCCACTGGCAGATACAAAGTTTGCGAAGCACACTGCCAACGATGGTGAGATTTTCAAGTTGGGTGAAGTTCAGATCAAGGTTTTACATACACCAGGGCATACACCCGAGTCATCCTGCTTCCTTTTGATTGATGAAAAGGGTAAGGATTATGCCTTGTTCACAGGAGATACACTGTTTGTTGGAGATGTAGGAAGACCTGATCTTCTTGATGGCAAAATGAGCAAAGAAGAACTTGCTTCTATGTTGTATGATTCACTGAACAACAAGATCCTGCCTCTAAATGATGATGTACTGCTTTATCCTGCACATGGTCCGGGTTCAGCTTGCGGGAAGAATATCGGTAAGGAAACCTGGAGTACACTTGGTGTTCAACGAATGACGAACTATGCCCTTCAGCCGCAAACAAGGGAAAATTTTATCAAAAGCGTAACGGAAGGCTTATCCGCTGCACCGGCTTATTTCTTCAGTGATGCAAGAATCAATAAGGAAGGCTATAACTCTCTTGACCAGGTTTTAAATGCAAGCATGGTTGCGTTATCTGCTTCAGAGTTCAAACAGAAAATCAACGCAGGATGTCTGGTGCTTGATACAAGAAGCCCTGATGATTTTGAAAAAGGATACATTGATGGTGCAGTGAACATTGGTCTCAATGGCACATATGCTGTTTGGGTTGGTGCATTGATCGACATCAATAAACCATTAGTGATCTTATGTGATGAAGGAAAAGAACATGAAAGCATTGTAAGGCTTGCCCGTGTGGGATATGAAAATGTCAGAGGATTTTTGAATGGTGGCATTAAAAGCTGGTCAGATGCTGGTTATCCTGTAGCTCAGATTGCAAGTATTGATCCTACAGATTTCAATAAGTATATAGACAGGGGATTCCACATCCTGGATGTACGTAAACCCGGTGAACTTCAGGCAGGATATGTTAAGAATGCGGTCAATGTACCATTGAATAATATGAATGGTATTGAGACAAAGCTGAACAAGAGCGACAAGATCATGGTACATTGTGCCGGTGGATACCGTTCAATGATCGCAGTTTCCCTGCTTAAGAATGCAGGATATACCGACCTTGTTAATGTAAGAGGTGGATTTGCCAAGATCAGGGAGAACGGAGCTGACATTGATATGAACTAACAACCAGTTATGAGCTTTACAAAAGAATTCAAAGAATTTATTTCAAGAGGAAATGTCCTTGACCTTGCGGTGGGTATTGTGATCGGAGGTGCGTTTGGTAATATCGTATCAAGCCTTGTAGCTGATATCCTCATGCCACCTATCGGATTGGTGATCGGAGGTGTTGATTTTAAAGATCTTAAGCTTACGTTGCTGGATGCTCAGTTCAATGATACAGGTAAAGTGATCAAAGATGCCGTGTCTATAAATTATGGAAATTTTATTCAGACGCTGGTTGATTTCCTGATTATTGCATTCGCGATCTTCCTGGTTGTTAAAGGTGCAAACAAGTTAAGGGCGAAGAAGAAAGAAGAGGCTCATGTTGCAGTTGTTCCACCTGCAAGAGAAGTTGTGCTTTTATCTGAAATCAGAGATCTTTTAAAGGAAAAAAAATAGCAGGATCATTCTTCAAAAAGAGTTCCTCTGTTGGAATAAGGAATCTTTCCAAGGTGCCTGTAAGCCAGGTCAGTGGCTTCACGGCCGCGTGGTGTCCGTTTAAGAAAACCTTCCTGTATAAGGAAGGGCTCATACACTTCTTCAATGGTGCCTGACTCCTCACCGACTGCTGTGGATATTGTATTAATCCCAACCGGGCCGCCTTTGAACTTTTCAATAATGGCTTTCAGAATGCGGATATCCATATCATCAAGTCCGTGCTTATCAACGTTCAATGCATTCAGGGAGTAGTTCGCAATTTCAAGATCGATGACGCCATTGCCTTTGATTTGTGCGAAGTCACGGGTTCTTCTTAGCAGGGCATTTGCGATTCGAGGCGTTCCACGGCTCCTTCTGGCAATTTCAAATGCAGCATCTTCCTTCGTTTCGATATTCAGAATATCAGCTGAACGAAGCACAATGCCTGTCAGGAGCTTCGAATCGTAATACTCAAGTCGCGAGGTGATTCCAAAACGTGCTCTTAGCGGAGAGGTCAGTAAGCCTGAACGAGTTGTCGCGCCTATGAGCGTGAAAGGATTCAGGTTGATCTGTACTGAACGTGCATTTGGTCCGCTGTCGATCATGATGTCGATGCGGTAATCTTCCATTGCTGAATAAAGATATTCTTCAACCACCGGACTTAAGCGATGGATCTCATCAATGAAGAGAACATCACCTGTTTCCAGGTTCGTCAGAAGGCCTGCAAGGTCACCCGGCTTATCCAGTACAGGACCGGAAGTGATTCTGATATTCACTCCAAGATCATTGGCGATGATGTGTGCGAGTGTAGTTTTTCCCAGTCCCGGAGGACCATGCAGAAGAACATGATCCAACGCTTCACCACGTTGTCTAGCGGCCTGAACGAACACTCTGAGGTTGTCAACGATCTTGTACTGACCCTGGAAATCATCAAACCCGGAAGGTCTTAACGCTTTCTCAAACTCTTTTTCTGCAGGAGTGAGTTTTTCAGAATCAGGATCGAGGTTGGAATTCATTTCTTCAAAATTAGCAAAAAAAGGCGCTGCAATTGGCGATACCGCAGAGGTATTCGTGTAATTTTGTAAGCCTCCGGATGTATAGATCACTACTCTTTTTCATTATTGTATTCTTTTCACTGAACGGTGTTCTCGCTCAGTACACTGGATTTCCAATCAGAAACTATACGGCAGCAGAGTACAATGCTTCTCCTCAATGCTGGTCGGCTATCCAGGATAAGAATGGAATCCTGTATTTCGGGTCAAGCACCTTTCTTCTTGAGTATGATGGCCAGACATTCAGAAAGATCTTTGTTCAGAAGTCTGCAGCTGTCCGGTCCCTGGCGATTGATTCAAAGGGCCGTATCTACGTTGCCTCTGTGGGAAATTTTGGATATCTGGAAGATGACGAGGTCGGGGGTAAGGAGTTTGTATCGCTTCTGCCTCTGGTTGCAGAACAGGATCGAAGCTTCTCTGATATCTGGAAGATCCATATCATCCATGACACTGTTTATTTTCAGTCCAATGAACGCATCTTCATTTATGATCAGAAAAATATAACAGCAGTTGAACATAAATTTCCTTTTGCATCCATCTCCTTTAAAGCGGATGATAAGTTCATTGTTAGAGTGAAAAACAGAGGTCTTCATGAGCTCCGGAATGGCAGGCTGGTCATGATGCCAGGCACTGAGCGGTTTTCTGATGAGCCTGTGTTTGGAGTGGTTCCTGACAGACTTGATCCAAAGAAATACCTGGTTCTTTCAGGCACAAAAGGGTTTTACAGGCTGAAGAAAGACTGCAGGGATAAGCAAGGTGATTGCCTCGAAAAAGTGAGCTCATCGAATGATTCACTTATCATGAATGCCGGTGTTCTTGGAATGGGATGGCTGAATGATTCTGTACTTGCCATTCATTCACGAACTGGATTGTATCTGTTGAACAAAGAGCTCGGGATCCAGGACGTCATCAATAAGAGTTCAGGCCTCGCCGATGAAGCCGTATCCAGTTACTTCACAGACAGGAATGGCCAGACATGGCTAGCATTAAATAATGGTTTGGCAAAAGTTTCCCTGAGCTCACCATTTTATTATTACACAGAAAAAACCGGGCTGAATGGTGTACTTGAATCAGCAATCAGAGATGGGGATTATCTGTACATAGGAACTACATCCGGTGTGTTCTATTCCAAGCTCCATGATACGCTGTTTACCAGAACCTATCTGAATAACCGGCTTACATTTCATCCCATCGAAAATCTAAAAATTGAAGGATGGAATTTTTTAAGGCATGATGGTAAGATCTATGTCGCTACAAGCTTAGGTACGTTCATGCTTGACAAAGGGAAAGCAGTGCAGCTAACCGAAAATTATACCACTACAATTTCACGATCATACGTTTCCGACCGTCTTTATTTTGGACAGAAGGATGGCCTTGCGATCTATAAAACCCAGCCCGAAGGAAAGCCTGAGAGACTGTTGTTCTTTCCTTTTTCAGAAGATATCCTGCATGTCAGTGAGATTCCCCCATCTGGTGAAAAGGCAGGAGAACTGTGGCTTTCCACGAGGTTTAAAGGATTGATCAAATTTAAACTAGGGGATCACATTGATCCTTCTTTCCAATATTATGACACATTGAATGGCGTGCCTCAGGGAAATGTCAATCCTGTTCTGAAAGACGGTAAAATCTTTTTCTTTAACAGCAATAATGGATTTGTATACAATGAGCTCAGGGATAAAGGAAATCGTTCAGACAAATGTTTTGAAACAGTCCCTCTTTTAAGCAATGTTGGAATAAGCGATCCAAGATATTGGGAATTCAAGTTCAGCAGGCTTTTCACCCGATCCCAGTTAAAGGAGCTGGAGATCTTTGACAAATCCATAAGCAATATCATTAATGATAAAAACGATATTTCCTGGCTCTGTGTAGGCGATAAGCTTGTACGTTTTGATGGTCGTTATACAGGCACGAACGTCCGAAGCTTTAAAACGCTGATCAGAAGTATAATAAGCAGAGACTCTGTTATCAGCATGGGTGCGATACAGGGCAATGATTCTTCTCAGACAACATTTCCTTATTCTCTGAACAATCTTTCATTCACCTTTGCTGCTGATTGGTTTGATCATGAAGAAGCGACATTGTTCAGGTGGAGGCTTGTGGGCTTTGACACGACATGGAGCGTGTGGGGTAAAGGACATGCGAAGGAGTATACGAATCTCCCTGAAGGTGAATACAGGTTAGAAGTTCAGTCACAAAACCTTTTTGGTGAGAAAGGCCAAACTGCCAGCTTTGTATTTAATGTACTTCCGCCGTGGTATAGGTCTCTCCCTGCATTCCTATTGTATGCGTTGGGATTTGCCGGTGTGCTTTATTTAACAATGAAGCTAAGTGTCTCAAGGCTGGAGAAAGCGAAAGTAAAGCTCGAATCGCTGATCACTGAACGAACGGCAGAGGTAGTGAAGCAGAAGGACCTCATTGAACAAAAAAGCAGTCTGCTTGAGCTGGCCTATAAAGACATCAGCGACAGCATCAGTTATGCAAGCAGGATACAGCAGGCGATCCTACCTGCTGAGTCGGAGATGAGAGAATGCTTTAAAGATCATTTTATATTGTTTCATCCAAGGGATATTGTGAGTGGTGACTTTTACTGGCATGCGGTGAATGGAGACAATGTTTTCATTGCTGTCGCCGATTGTACAGGACATGGTGTTCCTGGTGCTTTCATGAGCATGATCGGGAATACACTGCTGAATGAGATCATCATCACGAAAAAGATCACTGATCCGGGTGAGATCCTTTCACAGCTTGACAGGGGTGTGAAAAGAGCGTTAAAGCAATTGACCGGAGAAACAGAATCAAATGACGGTATGGACATCGCGCTGTGCAGGTTTAACAGGAGCACAAATGAACTTTGGTATGCAGGTGCGAACAGGCCTTTGTTTACGTTCACAGGCGGAGAGTTTTTAGAAATCAAAGCGGATAAGAAGCCTGTTGGTGGAGCATTTCATCCTGAAGGAACCTATACTTCCAATACGGTTCAATTAAATGAGGACACAATGGTTTACATGTTCTCAGATGAATACCATGATCAGTTTGGTGGACCGAATGGGAAAAAATTCATGATGAAAAGGTTGAAAGCATTGTTGTCTGACATTCACCATAAGACGTGCAATGAGCAAAGATTTGTACTTGCTGAGTCTCTTGAAAACTGGAAAGGCCAGATAGAGCAAATCGATGATGTCCTCGTTGTGGGCGTTCGTTTCTGATGTTTTGTGAAAATTGCCAAAACCTCTTCTTGAAATCGATTAAAAAGGGTCTATTTTTGTTTCTGTTGATAACGATCGGCTGTTATTTTAAGTAATATAAAACTCAGCAGATTTCTTTTTACTCCATAAGTGGAGGAGTGGTTTGGGTTTAAATTGGTTTTTCAGGCAGCTTCGGCTGCCTGTTTTTTTTTATGCTTATACAGCTTTTGGCTCTTTACTTTTTTTCGCTTCAGGCTTAATGATAAAACCATTTGGGAAGAAACTGAACTCACCGGTGGGCTGAGGAGCGGAGATCACTTTAATGAGTGGTTTATCCTGGATCTTTGAATCTATCCAGGATAGTATATCAACATAATGTAATACCCTGGCCTGCATCTGATCTTCAAAAAGTGTAGTCAGGGATGTCTTTAATCGTGTCAGCAGATTCTTATGCTTTTGAGGTTCAGCATCCATGTATTCCAGTGCGAAGCTGAAGAGTGTTTCTTCAAAGGCATTGTAGTTGCCTGATTTTTTACTCTGCACGATATACCTTTTAATCAGGTCAGGATCAAGATCTCCAATATCAATGAGGATGATAGTGGACAGAATAGTACCGAAGTGTATCAGGTCAGGCCTGGCTGTATTCTCTTTGTCTGCAGAAATTTTTCCCAGCCATTTTAATGCTTCTTTGGGTTGACCATTCGCAAACAGCACATATGCGATTGAGAAGTGAAGGATCCTTAGCTGGGAAGATGGAATCCCCGGTGCATCGATGTTAACAAGCTTAAGGTATTCAGTGATCGCTTTGCTGGCATCAGTGAACTTCTTCAGATACAAAAGAATTGAAAGTTCAAGATTGAATGTGATGGAAAAATGTGTCTTGTTAAAGTTGATGATCTTTGAAGAGAATGTTTTCAGCCTCTGAAGGGCAGTCAGGGCTTCTTCGTATCGGTTATAGCAAATGCATGCAACAACATAATTATTCAACGAAATGAATATTCCATCATAACCAAGGATCTCCCTGGCTTTTCGTGATTCAAAAAGATCTACCAGCTTTTTGCGTTGTTCATAGAACTTTTCCCAGTTCGATGTTGCATGAAAAAAAATCGAAAGCGCGTTATGATAATTAAAGGAAGCTTCAAGGGAGAGTGCTTTTTCTTCATCCTGTAGTAGCGGATCCTGCAGGATTTCCTTGTAAGGCTTCAGATCTTCCTGTGTCGTAGGAGCAGGCGTGTATCTCGATTGAACAAACATCTTCCTGCACAGTTCGCGGTATTGTGAGAGGTTGAAATACCTTTTCATCACCTCTGCCTCGTGCGCGCTGTTTTTTGCGATAACTCTCTGGATCTCTTCAGTTTGATCCAGTCTGAAAACGACTTTCCGTTCACACTCAATAATCTCAAGCAACAGCAGCAGCTTTTCATATTGAATGGCAAGATCTTTTGCATTTTGGAGAACTGAATAGCAAAGCTCATAAAGTCCTCTTCTGAAAAGTATCTCAGCATCACGCATCATGTCCTTTAACTGGGCATCTTCAGAAATTTCAGAATGAAACTCACGCAAGCTCTTAAGAAGTGAATGAAAAAGATAGTTCTTGGTATAGGATAAATTAATGTCAGTGAACTTTCGGGCGACGGTTTCCTCCTGATAGGAATCCATTTTGTCTATCAGGTCGAACAGCCTGAGGTAATTATTTTTTGAGCCTTTATCATACTTTGAAGAAGTAAGCTTGAAATGTCTCTTTTCAGCTTTAGACATTGATTTGATCAGAGTAAAAAGGTCATTCTTTTTCATTGGTTGACAGGCTGATTCTAAATTTATAAAAAATTACGTAGCCAGTTACGTAGTTTGTCTTAAGAATCCCGATGCCGTGTAATTTTCTGTTATTAGAGGAAATATTAGTGAAAAAAGAAGGGTTGTTCCATTTTTTTGACATTTTGATCTCTTTGCTGAACGCCTTTAGCGAACCTTCCGGGGCTTTTATGAGTAAAAAGAACATACTGGTCTTTTAAAGCCGGTCTTCGGTCGTAAGTCATAGTTTTTTCGACGAAAGGCTTTTACTTTTAAATTAATAAGATATCACAGGAAATGAAAGGGTTACTGTTTTTTTTAATGGTATGCTGTATAGGTAATACCGGCTATGGACAAGCATTGGCAAGAGAAAAAGAAGTGCTCGTTGGTTATTCTATTCTGGATCTTGCTGATGCAGATAAGATAACCAAAGGTATTGATGACCTTGACGGAGCTGAACTGAAGATGATCTGTTATAACCATAATGTGGTGATCGTGAAATGTGATCCGCAGATTACTGATATCGTTGACAGGCTTTTTCATCAGTTAAAATCATTGGAAACATCCTCGATGCCTGAGTTCAAAGATGGTACTAGCCAGGGATTGATTTGCGATACTGAGGTACCTCTTGAATTGACAGAGAAAAGGGCGAAAGCCAAACCGTAACATCTGAATTTCATTTTATTTTTTTACGATGAGTTTTAAAAATTTTCTGATCCATATTGTGGTACTGTTCCTTTTTGGGTTCAGTGATGTATCTGCTCAGGGAACGACCTGTGCAGGGGCAGTAAGCCTTACTGTGAACGCACCAACCTGTACATCAGGTTCGATCAGCGACAATTCACTTACTACCGGAATCAATCCAGCATGCCAGGGAAGCTCAACGGCTCCAACACGGGAAGGCTGGTATTCATATACCGCTCCTGGTGGAGTTGATATAATAATTGATGCTACCCACTCAGGTAACAGAGATCTGATCTTGCAGGTCTTTTCAGGTGCATGTGGCTCACCTACTGTTATTGCGTGTGAAAACTCAGATGTCGGTGGTGGTGCAGGAACAGAGTCTGTCACCTTTACAAACCAGGCAGCAGGAGTTTATTATATAAGGGTGCTTGCGGATGGTAATAACGCTACGACGTTAAATTCCATTTGCGTTTCCTCAGGTATGAATGACAATTGCGCAAACGCAGTTTCTTTAACTCCGGGAGCTACGTGCACGACTACAACAGGTGATCTTGCTGGTGCAACACAATCTATGGCTGCATGTAAAGGAACTAATGATGATGATGTATGGTATTCATTTGTTGCAACGAATACATCACATACAGTGACTGTAAACCCAAGCACCAGCCTTGACGCGGTTGTACAGACCTTCTCCGGATCATGTGCGAGCCTGACCTCGCTGATCTGTGATGATGGCGCTGGTTCAAATGGAGATGAAACAGAAACAATAACTGGATTGACGGTAGGCAACACCTATTATGTCCGGGTTTATGATTACTATTCGGGTGTTTCAACAACTACAGATTTTACAATTTGTGTTACAAGTCCTGCACCTCCTCCGGCAGCACCTTCAAACAATGAATGTGCGAATGCGGTTTCACTGACTCCTGGTGCTACCTGCACAACTACGAGCGGAACTGTTGCTGGTGCCACACAGTCAATGGCAGGATGTTATGGTACTGCAGATGATGATGTGTGGTATAAGTTTACCGCCACACAAACCAGTCATACATTCACCGTTGATCCTGGAACAAGCATGGATGCTGTTGTTCAGGTATTCTCAGGTTCCTGCGCATCGTTGTCTTCACTGGTATGTGATGACGATGGTGGATCAAATACGAATGAAACCGAAACCGTTGGTGGCTTGACGGTTGGATCAACATATTATGTCCGTGTATATCATTATTCAGGCACAGCGACAACAACTCCAACGTTTACGATTTGTATCACCAATCCTCCTCCAGGACCAGCCAACGATGAATGTTCTGGTGCTGTAACATTAACTCCCGGAGCTACCTGTTCGCCAACTGCAGGAACCGTGACGAATTCATCAAGCTCAGGCATAACAGGATGTCTTGGAACAGCAAATGATGATGTGTGGTACACATTTACAGCAGCAGCTACAACACAATACATCACACTTTCAACTACCATGGATGCTGTATTGGAGGTATTCAGTGGTAATTGCGCAGGTACACTGACATCCCTCGACTGTTCAGATCCGAACAATTTGACCGTTACGGGTTTAACTGTTGGAACGACATATAAAGTACGCGTCTATAGCTGGTCATCATCAGCTCCTGCAGATGGAAGTTTTACAATCTGTATTACCAATCCTCCTACATGCCCTGCGGGACTTGGAACTGTAGTAAACATACCTTCCCTTCCTTATACATCCACTGGCAGAACAACCTGCGGGAAAGGCAATGAAGTAACCTCCGTGAATGCAGTGATTTGTGGAAGCTCATATTACTACGACGGAGAAGACGAAGTGTTGACATTCACACCTACAACTTCGGGACAGATAACAATAACACAATCAAATACTACAGGTACAGTGGGGATCATGCTGTATAACTCTTGTCCGTTCACAGGGACCTGCATGGGATATAGCCAGGGATCTACAGCTCCGCGTTCAATCTGCGTTAATGTGAATGCCGGAACAACTTACTACCTGGTTGTTGATTCCGATCCTACGCCGAATTGTTATACTTATGATATCTCAATTACAGCACCGAGCACTGGAACTGTGACCTGTAACCTGAACTATACGATGGCTTCAATAAGTCATTCAACCACCAATGCAAACTATACAGGAGGCACTACAGTTACGCTAACAGATGATTACTTTGATGATACCTATGCGCCAATTGGGTTTAACTTTTGTTTTGATGGGATCATCTACACACAATGCCTGATCTCAAGCAACGGGTACATTATCTTCAATAAGGTAGGATGTACTACCAATCTCCCTACTGTGACCAATGGAGCATCGCCGGGAGGATCATCACCCTACAGCTTTGCTTACAGTATTCCCAATACAGCAAGTGCACCAAGGAATGCAATTCTTTTCACATATCAGGATGTTAACCCGAACACTGGTGGTACAATCAAGTATTCAACTACCGGTACAGCTCCAAACAGAGTGTTCATCGTTGCATTTGATGATGTGCCTTACTATAGCTGTACAGCACTGAAATATAAAGGGCTGGTGAAGCTGTATGAAACAAGCAATATCATTGAAGTCCATATTGACAATAAAGAAGTTTGTTCAACATGGAATGGCGGTAATGCGATCCTTGGCCTTCATAATTTCGATGGTACGATCGCTAAAGTTCCTGCAGGAAGAAATGGCCTGGATGCTGACTGGACAACCACAAATGAAGCGTGGAGATTTACTCCTTCATGTGCGACATGCACTTCTCCGCTTCCTGTTACATGGCTTGAATTTAAAGCAGTCTCTAAGGATAACTACAATGAAGTGAACTGGTCAACGGCCAGTGAGATCAACAACAGTCATTTTATTCTGGAGCATTCAGCAGACGGCGTGAACTTTAGTGAAGTGGGAAGGATCGAAGGGCATGGAAATTCAAACAAAGTGAATAACTACTCTTTCAATGACAAGCATCCGTTCAGCGGAGTAACGTATTACAGACTGATCCAATATGATTTTGACGGGAAAGGAAACATGTCAGAGATCATTTCGCTTCGCACTGTTGGCAAGAGAAGCTTTGATCTTGTGGATGTTTATCCTGTTCCTTCAGGTGATCATGTTACGGTGAGCATGAACACGTTTGAATATGGCAAAGCTTCAGTGGAGGTGCTTGAAGTAACAGGACGTGTCATGCTTAAGCAGTCAGCCGAACTCTATAAAGGCAATTCAAACCTTAAAATTGATACCAACGAACTACCTGCCGGGGTGTATCTTGTTAAAGTAACATTTAACGGAGGAGATACTCAGATCAGAAAGATTATCAGGAAGTAAACAGGTTTCATTTCATCATTATAGACAGGATTTTATGATTTTAATCTTGTTTTTTTTTGAGGGTTTAAAAAATATTTGCAAAAAGGGTAGAACCCTTGATGTAACAAGGTTTTTTTTGTCTTCCCACTCTAATCCGGCTCATTAAAACCAAATTAAACCGGGGTCGCATAATCGTTTCAGAATCGCTTAAGGTATCTTAAGCTATTGATTTTTAACGAAATGATTAGAATGAACCCCTCCATGATTCTAGATCAACCAAAGTCCCTATTCAGTTCAAAAGGATTTTTATCGATTTTTTTACTGCTACTGTTTTCAACGTTAACAGTCAAAGCGTCGCATATTGCAGGTGGTGACATTAGCTACACGCCACTTGGCGGAAATCAATATCGAATAACGCTGAACCTGTTTAGGGACTGTAGCGGGATCACAGCAAGTTCAAGTGAAACGATCTCCATCAACAGCAACTGCGGGCTCAGTACGAGCATTACAGCAAATCTGACAAATCCCGGAGGAACGGAAGTCTCACAGCTTTGTCCTTCTCAGTTGCCAAATAGCACATGCGGAACAGGTTCTCAGCCTGGTATGCAGCACTATATTTATACTGGCGTGTACACCTTTGCATCGATGTGTGATTCGATCACCTTTAGCTGGAGCAGCTGCTGCCGTAACACTTCTGTCAACGTTCCTTCAAGCAGTGGAGATAATATGTACCTGTCTGCAGTATTATATGGAAGCACTTTTCCTGTTAACAGCAGCCCTGAATTTACCGCGCAACCGATACCTTATGTATGTGCGAATCAGCCTGTGACATACAACTATGGTGTAGTGGAAGCCGATGGAGATAGCCTTCGTTTCAAGCTTATCGCAGCCAAAACTGGTGCAACAACAAATGTTACTTATGGCGCAGGTTACACCGCGACTACTCCAATAAATGGAATATCAATTAATGCGAATACAGGCCAGATCACCTTCACTCCAACCGTATTAGGAAATTTTATAGTTACGATCGGTGTATATGAATATTCCTCAACCGGAGTGTTAAAAGGATTTGCGATGAGAGATATTCAGTTTGTGGTTCAGAGCTGTACAAACTCTCAGCCTGTTGCTACTGCCGGAGTCATTTCAACACTGACAGGTAGTGCCATCCAAACCGGGAATTATTCTTTGAGAATGTGTGAAGGAAATACTTTTACGTTTACAGCCACATTCAATGATCCTGATGGTTCAGATGCATTGACTCTGACAAGTAATATCACAACAGCATTGCCTGGGGCAACGATCAGTTATGCAGGCTCTAACCCTCGCACAGCAACTGTTTCCTGGACAGCAACACCCGGAAGCGCCGGAAGTACAAACATCTTCACAATTTCTGTTGAAGATAATGCGTGTCCAATTCCTGGTGTTCAAACAATGGTATATGATATCCAGGTTGTACAGGCAACCAATGCCGGACCTGATCAATCCTATTGTCCTGCCGGTGGAGGTATTCAGCTTCAGGCAACAGGAGGTACAACTTTCAGCTGGTCTCCTACAACTGGTCTAAGCTGTTCAACTTGTCCAAATCCTATTGCGACACCTACATCTACAACCACCTATATTGTAACAAGCAACCTGACAGGATCATGTAAGAATAAAGATACTGTGATCGTAAGGCGAGTACCTGATTTCACATTTTCTGTGACACCCGCAACCTCAACGATCTGTCAGAATGGTGGTGTGACGATCACTGCCAACACTCCGGATGGAGCTTATGCACCATATACATATAACTGGACTCCATCTACAGGACTAAATTCTACATCATCGCAAAGTCCGCTTGCTCAACCGAGCATGACATCAACTTATACGGTGACAGCAACTTCATCAACAGGTTGTAAGAGATCTGGATCAGCTATTGTGAATGTTTCCGGTGTTGCGCCTATTGTAACAGTTGCTGCCGGCGACACAACACTTTGTCTTGGCGAAAGCACCACGCTTACATCTACGGTTTACAATCTTCCTTTAACCTGCCGTGTTCCTTCAACGACGTGTGCTTCACCGACAACATATACAATTGGTACAGGAACATTAACAACTACAACTGGTACACCATATAAAGGATTTTATCATGACGGACGTGTTCAGATCCTTTATACAAAAGCGGATCTTAATGCAGCAGGGATATTCGGCGGTGTCATTAAAAACCTTGCATTTAATGTTGGAGCAAAAAACTCAACAGCAGCATATAGTGGGTTCACCATTAAAATGGGATGTACCTCGACATCCTCAATGACCTCCACATTTGAAACAGGCCTTACGACAGTATATGGTCCGGCGAACGTTACTCCTACAGCCAACTCCTGGAACTCATATACGCTTGCAGGAAATGGATATGAGTGGGACGGCTCGTCAAACATCCTGGTGGAGGTATGCTTTGATAACGGAGCATACACAAGTGACGACCAGGTTTATTATACAACCACATCCTATACATCGGTTGCCTATGCGAGTGCAGATGCCAGTGTGGGATGTACGATGGCAGGAACAGGATCTTCGGTTAATCGCCCAAATATTCGATTCGGAGTATGTACTCTTCCAGGAACCTTTACTTACGCATGGTCTCCAGCAGCCGGGCTTTCATCTACAACTATAGCAAATCCGACTGCCACACCAACAGCAACAACAACCTATATTCTGAATGTAACGAATACTGCTACAGGATGTACAGGAGCGCGTTCTGTTGTTATCTATGTTGGTGGTAATACATTTTCCCTTTCAGCTACAGCCAGCAGCACGATCTGCGCAGGAACAACCAAAACACTCGTTGCAACACCAAGCATTGCCGGATCATTTACCTATTCATGGAATCCTTCATCCAGTTTAAGCTCATCGAATACGGCAACAACAATTGCATCTCCTGGGGCTACTACTACGTACTCAGTCACAGCATCAAATGGTGGAGCAGGATGTACTAAGATCGCTACATCAATTGTTACTGTTAAAAACAAGCCAACAGTTAATCTGTCAGCAACAGACACAACGCTCTGTTTGGGTGAAGCATCTACGTTCACGACCACAGCTTTTGTGAATGCTGTGAATTGCGGAGCGCCATCTGCCTCATGCACATCGCCAACTTCTACGGTTACAATCGGAACAGGTACGACAACCTCAACCACAACCACTCCTTATAAAGGATTTTATGAAGATGGACGAATTCAGATGCTCTATACAAAAGCCGAACTGAATGCACAGGGAATCACGGGAGGTGTTATAAAGACCGTTGGGTTCAGAATGGGTACAAAAAGCAGTACAGCTGCATACTCCGGATTCAATATTAAGATGGGATGCACCTCAATATCAGCGACTGCCATCAACTTCGTGAGTGGATTAACAACAGTGTATTCCGTAGCTAACTCAACACCTACAGCAAACACCTGGAACACCTACACATTATCCGGAAATGGATATGAATGGGATGGGATTTCAAACCTGATCATTGAAGTATGCTTTGATAACAACGCATACACGAGCAGTGACGCGATCATGTACACAACGACATCCTTTAATTCTGTGACCTATGCACAAGGTGACGGAAACACAGGTTGTACAATGACAGGTACGTCAACATCCACTTTACGGCCGAATATACAGTTAGGATTCTGTGTGCCTGCAGGAAGCTTTTCTTATTCATGGACACCATCCACAGGATTATCAAGCACAACATCTTCAAGCCCGGTGATGACCTCTGGTACCAGTGCAGGTCAGGCAAACGTTGGCATTTACTCTTATTCAGTTACTGTGACCGATGCATTAACGGGATGTACAGCAACCGGGACGAAAGTAGTGAAGGTGGGTAATACTTTCAGTCTAACCATGTCTCCTCCTGCAACTGCGTGTTCTGGCAGCAGCACAACATTGTCAGCGGAAGTGGATACAACCATTGGAACACTTTCATACTACTGGACTCCTGCGACGACCTTGAACAATGCCAACATCTGGAATCCAACGGCCACACCAACAGGAACGACGAACTATAGCGTGACAGTCATTTCTTCAGAAGGCTGTAGTAAGTCAGGATCAACATTGATCACCTTAGGTCCGGGTAATTTATCGGTATCAGCAAGTGCAACCACAAATCCAATTTGTGAAGGAAACTCCACGGCCCTGACAGCTATCGGAACTTCTACGCCTCCTGCATGTCAATCCTATCCTGCAGGATGTACAACATCAACAAACTCAACCAACGGTATATCAGCGACTGCCGTAGCCGGAGTTGATAATTCATCTCCGTTTTACAGAGGATTCTGCAGTTACAAGAGACAATACTTATACACAAAGGCTGAGATCGATGCAATCCTTGGATCACCAGGTACTGCTAAAGTTCTGACTGGTCTTGCCTTTAACATTACAACTACCAACAATAATGCGGTAAGCGATATCACCATAAGCATTGGTTGTACATCTGCAAGTACACTTTCTACAACGTTCAATACAAGCTTAACCCAGGTTAAAACTGCATTTACTTATACTCCGAATACTGCGGGATATCAGTTCTGGACTTTCACTACACCATATTTATGGGATGGATCAAGCAACCTGATCGTTCAGGTCTGTACGAATACCAAGCAGGCGAAAAACGCATCGGCCCTGGTTGAATCGTCAACTGCTACCAGCAAAGTGTGTTATGTAAATGTATCCGGCGGAAGTGCCTGTACAAGTACAACTGGAACACTTCTAAGCTCGAGGCCGAACATTAAGTTTAGCTACTGTGCATATGCATTGTCGTCATTAACTTACAGCTGGACTCCTTCAACAGGACTATCAAACCCTGCGATAAGTAATCCAACCGCAAGCCCTGTAACTACCACAACTTATTTTGTAACAGCTCAGGATCCGGGAACAGGTTGTTCAAGCACTGAGGAGCTTGTAGTACAGGTAAATGAAGTAGATGCCGGACCAGACATTTCAACCTGCTCAGGAAGCAATGCTACATTGCAGGCAACGTATATTGGTCAGACAGGAGTGATTGTTCCTTCATGCGGAACAGGAACATCTTGCTCTGGTTCATATGGAAATACTTTAGCTACTGTTGGGACAGCTACCACAACAACTTCGAGCTACACACCTTATAGAGGATATTATACAGACTCAAGGATGCAAATTTTATATAGACAAGCAGATTTGAATGCATTGGGTATTACAGCTGGAACTATAAAGTCAATCGCATTCGATGTGTCTTCTTTAGGTCCAACGACTTATCCATATAATAACTTCACTATAAAAATGGCCTGTGTTACAGCAACTGCGTTGACTACTACATGGCAAACCCCTTCATTCAGCACTGTATATGGATCTAGCACTGTTGTGCCATCTTTAGGATGGAATACCTATACCTTATCAGGAAATGGCTTTAGCTGGGATGGAACATCTAACCTTTTGGTTGAGGTATGCTATGATAACGCAGATTTGAATTATGATAGTTATGATTATGTAAGATATTCGGCCGCAGGGTATGTAGCGGTCACTTACGATTACACAGATAATGCTGCAGGTTGTACATTAAATGATTTCCCAACAACATCTTCTAGCAGACCAAATACCAGGTTCTCATTCTGCCAGGATCAGATTACACCAACCTATTCCTGGGCTCCAGCAGCTTCAATTGCCTCAGGAGCGACCACGGCAACACCTACTACTACAAACCTGACTTCAACAGTCAATTACATTGTTACAGTTTCAGCCAATGGATGTACTTTAAAAGATACTGTAGCAGTA
>JAKFFM010000050.1:0-2189 GCA_036675075.1 Bacteroidota bacterium | reverse complement strand
AAAAGCCCAACGGTGGAAACAGAACATTTAATGCTTTCAATATTGAAAAATAAAGAAAATATCGCTACACAGATCCTCAATCAATTTGATGTGGATTACGACCTGTTCCGCAATGAACTGGGTGTTGTTAAATCAAACGATATCCGCTCAGAATACAATGAAGAGAATGAAGATGATTTTGAGGATGAAAAAAAGTATTCACAGTCAAAATCCCGCCAGGGAAGCGCTGCAAAAAGCAAAACCCCTGTGCTGGATAATTTTGGTCGGGACATTACCCGCCTGGCGGAAATGAACCAGTTAGACCCTATTGTTGGCCGTGAGGTAGAAATTGAAAGGGTTTCGCAAATCCTTTCCCGTCGTAAAAAGAATAATCCGATCCTGATCGGTGAACCGGGTGTGGGTAAAACTGCCATTGTGGAGGGTCTTGCACTTCGGATCATTCAACGCAATGTGAGCCGGGTTTTATTTGATAAAAGAGTGATCTCTCTTGACCTGGCTGCTTTAGTTGCAGGTACAAAATACCGTGGCCAGTTTGAAGAAAGAATGAAAGCGATCATGAACGAGTTGGAAAAGAACAGGGATGTGATTCTTTTTATTGATGAAATACATACGATCGTAGGAGCGGGTGGTGCCAGCGGATCACTGGATGCCAGCAATATATTTAAACCAGCTTTAGCTCGTGGCGAATTGCAGTGCATTGGTGCATCTACCCTGGATGAGTACCGCATGTATATTGAAAAAGATGGTGCATTGGATCGTCGTTTTCAAAAGGTGATGATTGAACCACCTTCCGTTGATGAGACCATTCAGATACTGAATAATATCAAATCCAAATACGAAGATTATCACAGTGTATTGTATAATGATGAAGCCATTGATGCCTGTGTAAAACTGAGTGACCGCTACATCACTGACCGTTTATTGCCTGATAAGGCCATTGATGTGATGGATGAAGTAGGAGCAAGGGTGCATTTGAAAAATATCAATGTTCCTGAAAATATTGTTGAACTGGAGAAGAAGATAGAAGATGTAAAAAATGAAAAGAATAAAGTAGTCAAGAGCCAGAAGTTTGAAGAAGCAGCTTCTCTGCGTGATACGGAAAAAAGACTGGGTGAAGAACTGGATAAGGCAAAGCTGGAGTGGGAAGAAGAAAGCAAGCACAAACGGTATCCTATAGGCGAAGAAGAAATTGCGGAAGTGGTGAGCATGATGACCGGTATCCCTGTAACACGTATGGTGCAGGCTGAAACTGAGAAACTGCGCAGAATGGCAGATGACATGAAAGAAGCTGTAATTGGGCAGGAAGAAGCTATTTCGAAAGTGGTGAAAGCTATTCAGCGTAACAGGGTAGGGTTGAAAGATCCTAAAAAACCGATCGGAACGTTCATATTCCTGGGACCAACAGGTGTTGGTAAAACTGAGCTTGCCCGTTCACTGGCCCGTTACATGTTCGATTCGGAAGATTCGCTGATCCGTATTGACATGAGTGAATACATGGAAAAATTCACCGTAAGCCGTTTGATCGGTGCACCCCCGGGATATGTGGGTTATGAAGAAGGCGGTCAGCTAACGGAAAGGGTTAGGCGTAAACCGTACAGCGTTATTTTGCTGGATGAAATTGAAAAGGCGCACCCGGATATATACAACATTTTATTGCAGGTATTGGATGATGGCCAGTTGACAGACGGTTTGGGAAGAAAAGTTGATTTCAAGAATACGATGATCATCATGACTTCTAATATCGGTGCCCGCCAGTTAAAAGATTTTGGCGCCGGGGTAGGTTTTGCCACCCAGTCAAGGGCTGAACATGAAGAAGAAGCCAATAAGGCCGTGATTGAAAAAGCACTGAAGCGTACCTTTTCTCCAGAATTCCTGAACAGGATCGATGATGTGATCATATTCAATTCACTTTCTAAAGATCATATCTTCCAGATTATAGATATATTGATGAAAGGTGTATTAAAGCGCCTGAGCATTCTTGGATTTGGATTGGAATTGACACCCGAAGCCAAAGAGTTTATCGCTGAAAAAGGATATGATCAGCAATTTGGAGCAAGACCTTTACACCGCGCCATACAGAAATACCTGGAAGATCCGCTGGCTGAGGAAATCCTGAACATGCATATTAAAGAAGGAGATGTCCTGGTAGCTGTTTTAGATAAAGAAAAAGAGTTGCTGAAGTTTACTTT
>JAKFFM010000043.1:0-58164 GCA_036675075.1 Bacteroidota bacterium | reverse complement strand
GGCCTGGATGACCTGGCTGTTTGTTCATATATTTTATTCAGTTGGTTTTCGCAATAAGCTGGTTGTAATGAGTAACTGGATCTACCGTTTCTTCACTTATCAAAGAGGAAATCGTTTAATCATCAGGCCCTACCTGCAAAAGGAGGATGTGGCAGGACATGAATTGATCAGGCGTTACCAGGAAGAATGATAACCAGTTCGGCAAAAGCTGGAGTTCACATCATCAATATTTCCAACAATTCTTCAAGCATGCTTGCGGCTTGCCCCGGCAACAATTCATCTATATTCTGACAATAAATAGATATAGACTTTCAAATTGAAATCTTGACAAATCTTTTGAAAATAGCACTGATAGTGATGGTGGTGGGAGTTGCTGGTATGTTAGCGGCCCCACTACTATTTATCACAAGCGGGTATTCGTTTATGCAAACCGGTCATCTTGGGGATACGATCGGTGGCGTTACCGCACCTATCAGCAGCCTTGTCGGCTCAATTTTAGTATTCCTTGCACTCAAAGGCCAGATCATTGAAAAGGCCGAGGATATTCTGAAGTCACCTTATGTATTAGAATTCCTGGGATTGGATGCGAAAGCGGCTTATACAGAAACAGATCTGGAGTCAGCGATCATTAATAAAATTGAACACTTCCTGCTGGAAATGGGAAAAGGCTTTCTGTTCAGCGGAAGGCAGGTCCGGTTCACCTTTGATGGAGAAGACTTCTTTGTGGATCTCGTTCTATACAATCGTCTGCTGCAATGTTTTGTACTTGTTGATCTTAAGATCGGCAAATTAAAACATCAGGACATTGGGCAAATGCAGATGTATGTAAACTATTATGACAGGTATGTAAAGCAGGAGTTTGAAAATCCCACCATCGGTATAGTCATCTGCAAAGACAAGAGTGATGCAGTGGTTGAAATAACTCTTCCGAAAGACAACAAAACAATTTTTGCAAAGGAATACAAGCTGTACCTCCCAAGCAAAACAGAATTAAAGAAATTGATCGAATGAAACAAGCATGTACATTATAACCAGTTTATAAAAACATGCGAGTTCCATTCGGCCTTAATAAGACAAATTATTTAGGATGAAATTTACAAGTATAAATATCCAGGGAAATCTCATTTCCGAAGAGGTTCTTCAAAAGGTAGCCGATGCTACCGCTGAAAATCAAAAACTGGCAACTGATTTCAGGTTTGAGCAAAACACAAACCTACGGGATGAAATTGAATATGCCTGGAGCCGTGTTAAGCTTGACTGGAAACATTTTACAGAAAAGGCTTCTCAACTTCCATCGTCAGATCCTTATGGTACTTCCTTAGCCCGTAAATGGATAGAGCAGTTTTTCAGTTCCCTTGGTTATGATCTGGAAAAACACCGCAGCAACCTGAAAGGAGATAATAACCAGGAATATTCCATTAGCCATACTTCACGCACTAATGATGGCTTACCGGTATCTGTTGTTGGCTTTTTCGATCCAACACATCCTGAAAAAAACACCCTCGATATCAAATCAAGTGGTGGAACCTCACGCCTTTCTCCTCATGGAACTGTTCAGGAATACCTGAATGTGACAGGACATGTTTATGGCTTTGCATCTAATGGATTTTTCCTTCGGCTTATTCGTGATAGCGGACGACTTGTAAAGCTCAGCTACATCGAGTTTGACCTAAAGCGCCTGCTGGATGAAGACAAGTACAGCGAGTTTACCGTGTTGTTCCGCCTGATCCATAGCAGCCGATTCCCGTCAAAAAAGGAAGATGTAGCTCATGCCCCCATTGAAAAATATTACCGTGAAAGCATAGAAACCGGTAACCGGATCAGAAATGGGCTTAGCCGGGCGGTCAAGGAGGCGATGGATGCTTTAGGAAAGGGTTTTCTGAGGCATCCGGATAATAAAGTATTGCTTCAGAAGTTCCGGAATAAGGAGCTTTCTCCTAAGCAATATTATGATCAACTGAGAAGACTTGTTTATCGTCTGCTTTTCTTAATGGTAACCGAAGAGCGTGACCTTATTTATGATCCTGAAGATAAGACGGAAGATACAACTAAAAAGAAGCGCATTTATTTAAAGCATTACAGCATTGCCCGCCTCCGGAAGCTTTCCCAGAACCGGTACTTATATGAATCACAATTTTCTGATATCTGGCAGGGACTGGTAAATACCTTCAACCTCTTTGAAGATGGAGGCAATGGAAAGAAGCTCAACATTCAGCCACTGGCCGGTGATCTTTTCAGCTACTCTGCTTTAAAGGATATTAACTCCTGCACTATCAGCAATAATTTACTGCTGGAATGTCTGCGTAACCTGAATGAGTTTGTTGATGAGGATTCTAAAGCCTTGGTTCCGATTAATTACCGTGCATTGGATGTGGAGGAGCTGGGATCAGTATATGAAGGCTTACTGGAGCTGCACCCGGTAATTGAACACCTGGATAGCACCAATCTGAACCAGATCAACTTCACTTTCCACGAAGGAACAGAAAGAAAAACCACCGGCTCTTACTACACACGCCCTGATTTGGTAAATGAGCTGATTAAATCTGCTTTAATTCCTGTTATTGAAGAACGCTTAAAAGAAGCAGGGACTGATAAGGAAAAAAGAATCAAGGCACTGTTGAAGCTAAAGGTATGCGATGCAGCAGCAGGCAGCGGACATATGATCCTGGCAGCAGCAAGGACGATTGCCTGGTATCTGGCTGTTACAGATACCGGTGAAGACAATCCTCCACCAAGCAATTACCGGTACTGGTTGCGTGAAGCTATACAGCACTGTATTTATGGAGTAGACATGAACCCGGATGCCGTAGAGTTATGTAAGCTGGCTCTTTGGCTGGAAGCACATAACAGCGGAAAGCCATTGAGCTTCTTTGATCACAAAGTAAGAAACGGGAACAGCTTGGTGGGTGTGACTGATTTGAACGTTTTAAGAGAACCATTACCCGATGAAGCTTTCAATCCCGTAACGGGCGATGACAAGGCTGCTTGCCAACAGCTTAAACGTGCAAATGCAGCTTATCGTAGAACCCGGCAGGCTAATCTATTCTCAACAGCAGGGCAGCAATTAGAATCTGAGCAAAAAGAGCTAAACTCTGCCTATGCAGAAATTGAAAATATAAGGCAGGATGATGTTGAAGCGGTTAAAAAAATAAAAAGCAGGTTCGAAAAAGCCCGTACCAGCATCTTTCACCAGGAAAACGCCTGCCATATCTGGACTGCCGCCTTTTTTAAGACCTACACTTCGGTTGATGATCCTACCAATCCAACGTCCGAGAAAATAGCTCAGTACTTTCATGCGCCCACCCAATATGGTCGTTTAGTAGGTGAAGCAATTAAGCTCCATCAACAGATAAAGTTCTTTCACTGGCCCCTTGAGTTTCCTGATGTATTTGAGCAGGGTGGATTTGATGTGATGTTAGGAAATCCACCCTGGGAGCGAATTAAACTACAACAGCAGGAATTCTTTGCCACCCGTGATGCTTCGGTTGCTAACGCAGCAAACGCTGCAGCAAGAAACAGGTTGATTAATTCCCTTCAGCAAAATAACCCACAACTATATAATGAATTTCAAAGCGCTTTACATGTTTCTGATGCAACCGGTAAATTCCTGAGAGAAAGCGGACGATATAAATTAACCGCGGTTGGTGATATCAATACATACCCTGTCTTTTCCGAATTGACAAGCACCATGATTAATAAAAAAGGAAAGACTGCTATTATCGTTCCTACCGGTATTGCAACAGATGACAGCAACAAGGCTTTCTTTGGAAACTTGGTGGAAGGGAATAAGTTTGTTAGTCTGTTTGATTTTGAGAACAAAGAAGCAATTTTTCCCAGTGTCCACCGCAGTTATAAGTTTTGCTTGCTCACAATAGCGGGTGCTGATATCGGTAATCAAAAGTCTCAGTTCGGATTTTTCTTAACAAGAGTGGAAAATTTGCAGGATAAGCTTAGGGTATTCTCGTTAAGCAAAGAAGATTTTCTGCGGTTAAATCCGAACACTAAGACTTGTCCGGTATTCCGAACCAGCGTAGATGCTGAGCTTACAACGGAGATATATAAGCGGGTTCCGGTGCTAATAAATGAAACTACAGGTGAAAATCCGTGGGGTGTATCATTTATGCGAATGTTTGACATGAGCAACGACTCCCATCTTTTTCGCACACGTGAGCAGCTGGAAGATGCAGGATTTAGGCTTTGGGGTAACAGAATGAAAAAGGGGGAAGAGCTTTGGTTGCCGTTATATGAAGCGAAGTATTGTTGGTTATATGACCATAAATTCGAAACGAATTCATCTGAACCAATAGATTATGCAAATCCATCTTCAACAGTTATACCGCGCTATTGGGTAAATGAAAGCAATTACCTTCTAGAATCAAATTGGATGCTTATTCAACGAGCAATAGCTGATATGGGGAATGAAAGACGAATGATCTTTTCTATCGTTCCAAAAGCCGGAGTAGGAAATTCAGGAATTATATCAATATTCGAAGGAGGCGGATTAATTAAACCGTTGTTATATAAGAGTATTGGGAATTCAATTATTTCAGATTATTTAATTCGGGTTAAAGCTCAGAACCCTAATCTAAATCAATTCGTTTTGAAGCAACTTGCAGTGTTACCAGAAGATTTAATAAATGTAAAAAAGGTGCTTATTAGGATTTTGGAATTAACATATACATCCTGGGACATGCGGAATCTTGCAGATGACATTTGGAAAGAAGCCGATGAAGAATTAAAAGTTGCAATACAAGAACAATGGGAGGCCAATCAAGCAGAAACCGGTGGTCATTCATTTAACCCACCAGAGTGGTGTGAGATAGATCCTGAAGGTTGTCCGCTGCCACCTTTTAAATGGGATGAAAACCGCAGAGCAGTTTTAAAAGCAGAGCTAGATGCCATTTACGCAAAACTATATGGTTTATCTACAGAAGAGCTACGCTACATTTTAGACCCGCAAGATGTTTACGGCCCTGATTTTCCTGGTGAGACTTTCAGAGTGCTTAAGGAAAAGGAGATAAGGCAGTATGGTGAGTATCGGACGAAGAGGCTGGTGCTGGAAGCGTGGGAGCGGTTGAATGCAGAAACAATTATTAATAATGAAATCCTAATACAAGCCAAAGTTGATTATATGAAAGAATTTAGCCTCCATGAAGGTATTTACAGTATAAAGGACACAGCTGAAATAACTGGGCTTTCAAAAGAAAAAATAAAAAGGTGGTTTGCTGAGCTTTCAAAAGAGCAATATGAAGGCCTTGACTATAAGCAGCAAAGTGATGTCGATCACATGAGGATCAGCTTTCACGGACTGATAGAGCTGGTAGTAATTGGCACGTTACGCGAAAATACTTTCAGCCTGAAGAAAATTCTAAAGGCCAGAACAGACCTTTTAGTGAAAACAGGTAAAACATATCCGTTTGCTACTAACAATGTGAAAGACCGACTCAGAGTTTCCGGCCGTGATATAGTTTTTGAATTTAATGATGGTTCAAAGGTTACCCTTGATGGTTCTAGCCAAATCAATATTGATTTTATTACCCAATTTTTCCGAGACATTGTGTTCGATGTTGATGGTGTTGCGCAGAGGCTTTTACCGGAAAAAGGAAAAGGTAAAATAGTAATAGATCCGAGAGAAGGCGGTGGTAAGCCTTCAGTTATGGGTAAAGAAATTTGGGTAGACCTAATAACCAATATCTATACTGGCAAGAATTCCATCAATATGATTAAGAGTCAATATAACCTTGAAGAAGACGAAATACTTGCAGCTGTTGAATTTAGCCAATAACCGATGAAAGTATTATTTGATGCGAACTATCCTAAGTATCTAGTTAACGCCTTGCAGCTTGTACACCAACTGGACACAAAGGAGTTATTTGCTATTTCATACTGGCAAAAAGAGCAGCAGACATCTGAAGATTCTGTTGTTTTTATATTCGATAGAAGCAAAAAAGGTTTAGACATTACAACTTTAAAATGTTACGAAGCGGGGTATAAAGTTTTTGCATTCAAATTACCTGCGAAAGAAAAAATAGATCTTTTCAATTTCTCCCTAACCGTGCTAAATATATGGCCTAAGGTATTAGAAACTGTAACAGATAAGCAGAAGCCATTTATATATACCTATAGGTATGGCGGAAGGAAATTAAAGAAGGTTGTAGAATAGGCTGAAGTTCAATTTAGGGAGAGGAAATAAATGATAAGAATATAAAGTATATGATTGGAAAAGATTCTAACCTGGTCCTTATGCCAGTTAATAACCTTTTAGCTAAAAGCTTTTTCGTCCCATCTTATCAAAGAGGATACCGTTGGACTCCACTTCAGGTAACGGAACTACTTGATGACATATGGGAGTTTCACACGAGTAAGCAGAGCAGTAAGGAGGAGTTTTATTGCTTACAACCTATTGTAGTAGCGCCACGGGGAAACGAATGGGAGTTAATTGACGGTCAGCAACGCTTAACAACGATCTTTTTAATCCTCCAATATCTCAAGCCGATTGTAGATTTGCTGGGTAAAGATGTTTATAAAGTACGGTATGAAACCAGAAAAGAAAGCGAGAGTTTTCTTCAAAATATAGACTTAGAGCTGGAAGGGGATAATATCGATTATTATCATTTTTGCAAGGCTTATGAGTCAATTGAAACCTGGTTTAACTCAAAGGATAAAAACACTAAGATCAACTTTCTGACAACCTTATTAAATCCTGAAGAAGAAGGACTTAATGTCAAAGTTATATGGTACGAAGTATCGGAAGAAATAAACCCGGTTGATATTTTTACAAGAATTAACGTTGGGAAAATACCTCTCACAAACGCTGAGCTTATCCGGGCATTATTTTTACGCTCTTCCAACTTTAATAAAGGTAATACGGTTTCAAAATACATTCAACTACAGATTGCTACTGAATGGGATATCATTGAGCGTAAACTTCAAAACGATCAATTCTGGTATTTTATCTACAATGGCACAAAGGAATTTGAAACTCGAATTGAATACATTTTTGATTTGATGAAGTCGAAAAGTGCGGAAGATGAAGATTATTTCACCTATCACGCATTTAATAGAGATTTTCAAGCAACAAAAGGAATTGAGGATATATGGCTTGAGGTCAAAGGCTTCTTCCAAGTTTTCGATGATTGGTTCAGTTCGCGGGAGTTGTACCACCTGGTCGGTTACCTGGTAGCTACCGAATCTAATGTTGCTCATTTAAAGGCCAAATCTGAAAACTTATCCAAAAGTGAGTTTCGCGAATTTCTTGATTCGGAGATCAGGAAAAAAGTTAATCTTCAACTTATCGAGTTGGAGTATAGGGACAAACAGGTGAAAAACGTACTTCTTCTTTTTAATATCCAAACTATCATTCAAAATCCGAATTCAAGTATTTGGTTCCCATTCAATAAGTACCGTGAGGAGAGTTGGGACATTGAGCATATAAGATCCGTGAAATCGGATATGCCTCTCGGGCCAAAACAAAAACAGTGGCTGCTTAACATTCTTGAATACTTTACCGGGCTCGGAGAACTTTCCGAACAGGCGCTAATGCATATACAGAGGCTAGACAAACAGAATAGAAAAATTGCGCAGAGTGTTTATGATTTGCTTTCACAGGGAAAATTCACGGCTGATCAGTTTTCTGATTTATATGAACAAGTACTCAAACATTTTAAGGAAGATGTGGAGCCTGAAAATATTAATTCGATTTCGAACTTGGCTCTGTTGGATACTACCAGAAATCGGAGCTATAAAAACGCAGTATTTCCTGTTAAAAGAAAAACCATTCTGCAAAGTGAAGCTATTGGGTCTTTTATACCTATCTGTACAAAAAACGTTTTCCTTAAAGCCTACAGTGATAAGCTCGAAAATATAATGTTTTGGCAGGAGCAGGATTCAAGGGATTATTTCTCAGCGATAAATAAGGTCCTAGTGAATTACTTACCAGTTCAAGAAGAAGAATATGTCAGCACCAAATGAACAAAACGATAAGCCAGGGATAAGACTTACTTTTCCTGAGTTGCTACATAGCAAGGATTGGAAGATTGAGATTCCAATGCTACAGCGTGATTATGCACAAGGAAGGAGTTCTGCGAAAGAAATCAGAGAAACTTTTATTAGCACTCTTCGCGATCATATTAGAACCGGGGTCAATATAGATCTGGATTTTGTGTATGGAACCCTAAAGAGCGAGGATAGTTCTGTTTTTGTGCCCTTAGACGGTCAGCAACGGCTTACTACTCTTTTCCTTTTGCATTGGTATCTGGCGAAAAAAGAAAGTGAAATGGAAGTATTCAATTCCATATTTAAAATAAATGGTAAATCAAGGTTCGCATACGAAACCAGGAGCAGTTCCAAAGAGTTTTGCAACAGGCTATTGAATGCTGAAGTTGAGCCTCAGAATTTAATGGATAACCTGCTATCCGATTCGATAAAGAACGCTGGGTGGTATTACCTTTCGTGGAATTATGATCCGACAATTCAGTCGATGCTAAATATGTTGGATGAAATACACGCGCAATTCTGCAATGAGCCACCTAGTTTTACAAAACTTCTAAACACAGAATCTCCATTAATCACTTTTCAATTTCTGAATCTGGACAGCTTCAGGCTTACGGATGACCTGTATATTAAAATGAATGCAAGGGGTAAGCAGCTTACTTCATTTGAAAACTTCAAGGCGAAACTAGAGCAGGAAATTAAAACTCTTCAATTCGATGCTGAATTCCTTAATCAAGTCAGGACTATCAGAAATTCCCAAACGCTTTCAGTCGCTGAATACTTCGAATTAAAAATCGATACTGCCTGGGCAAATCTTTTTTGGAACTATAAAGACAATGAGTGCCTTTTTGATGAACAGTTAATGAATTTTTTTCGGGTAATGGCGGTAAATTATCTTGCCTCTAACAATGCTAAAAAAGATATTATAAGAACTGCTATAAATTCTACAGCAATTTCCTTTCAAGGATATAAGCAGGACCTTCAATGTTTAACGCCAGAGTTTGTTACAGAGGTTATAAAAACACTGGATCTACTTGAGAATGGAAACCAGAAGATTAAAAAATATCTTAACACTTGTGAATATATTAATGAGGATAAGCTATTTGAAGCAGCAATAGAAGATCGGCTAAATTATTCGGAAAGGATTCGTCTATATGCACTTTATAAGTTCCTTTTGAGGAACGGGAATGATAAAAATCTGAAAGACTGGGTGAGGGTTATTTTTAACCTGACAGAGAACACCATCTTTAATGATCTGGAAGAATTTACTATTGGAATTCAATCTGTAGATGCCCTTTTAGTCCAAAGTACATCAATTTTGGAGTACATGTCGTCCACCACAGATGTCATTCGAGGCTTTCTCGATCTTCAAGTTCAGGAGGAAAGATGTAAAGCAAAACTATTGCTTAAAAGTGAAAAATGGCGACAGGAGGTTATCAAGTATGAAAACCACCCTTATTTCAAAGGTCAAATTTCATTCATTCTGGACTTTTCAGGAATTGAAGAAAGTTTCAATGATAATGCTCTTGAATGGACAGATAGCCAAGATGCAAATTTTTTCAAATCGTTTAATTCGTACTTTCAAAAAGCTTCGGCTTTATTTGATGGTTCCGGATTGAAGGTGTTCCCTGATTTCTGCTTTGAAAGGGCGTTATTGACAAAAGGCGACTATACGCTTTCTTCAAAATCAAATAATAGCTTTCTTCAAAACAAAGGCAGGGACATAAGTTGGAAAAGGTTCTTGAGAGATTCTAATACCGGTAAACGAGTTTTTTTAAAGATGCTTATGGATGACCCGTTATTTGATCTGGAAAAGCCGACAGATTCACTGGCTGATATCATATCTGGTTCAGGTCTTGAAGATTGGCGTAGGTATTTTGTCGAACGTCCCAAGATACTCGAATACCTCGGGACTGATAAGTACATCAGATTTTTATCTCCGCAGGATATACAACTACTTCAAAAAGAGCGGTTGACAGGAACTCATGCTGAATATTTTAGCTATGCATTTTATGTTAAGCATCTTCTAGGTTCTAATGATAAGTTTCATCCGTTTACCAATGTAAGATATGTAGAAACGAAAGGTGATTATCTATCATACTGTCGGCTAAGTCACTTTGAAGGAACCTTAGTTATCGATATTTCTTGGCAAAGTTCAGCTGGGAAATTTAAAATTGAAATAATTGATAAAGAAGAAGATCCCCTAAGTACCGTCCTCCAGGCGTTTTTAAAATCGCAAGGTTTTGAAGAGGCCAATTACTATCACTTTTCATGCACTTCAGAAACTGAAGAGAAGGCATTGAGGGTCATCAAGAAAGTTTGCAAGGAATTCAAGAATGAAAATGCTCTTGTTTAAGGATTAGTAAAAAATAATTACCTCCGCTAGAGCTTTAAGGAAGCTTAAACAAATACCCATTCTCGCCTTTAAGCTTTTCCCCTATGATTCTTCCATACTTCATCGCCCGGTTAAGGTGAGCAGATAAGGCCTTCCTCTGGTCAGTAAGAGTCCGAAAAGCAATATCATTTTTAACCAGGATATCTATTATCTCGGAGGATCTAAGGGGTCTTTCTGCTGCTTTGAGTACGAATACGATCTTATCGATCCAGTTTGCATTGATATTGTAAGTCTTTCCAAGTTTTAAGTCAGCGACTCTTTTATAGTTTTCCTTCTCTATATCAGATTCGGCATAAAGGTTAAGGTACCTTTCAGCTCTTTCTTCATAAACGGAAAGCTCTTTTTTATGCTTTTCCTCAACCTCTCTTAGCCTTTTATAAAGTTTGGAGTACTGTTCAACTGCGTTTTTATCCCTTTCCTGAAGTTCCAAGATGAGCTTTATAAGTTCTTCCTTCGATTTTTGCTGAAGAACCAATACCTCCAGGTATGTCATCAATTTATTTTCCATCTAGTCTTTAAACTGTTCTTTAAGGGTTCTTAAACTGTTCTGCAATAAATCTTTAATAGTTCTTAATATTTACAGATGCAAATTTAATCAATCTCTAACGAATACACAACTCGTTTTTTGAGTTCTTGCTTCCAACCTCGTTGATATTAAAAGTTCCAAGGGGTGGGGTGTTCGGAATTAGGTGAAAAAAATTTATCGACTTTTCTTGAATGTTCAAAATTTAAAATATACATTTGTGTATAATTTGTAAAAATGTTAGCAGTAAAACTTGAAGATTTCTTCGACAGCAAAAGCCTTGATAAGCTGGCTGAACTTTATGAGATAATCACCAAAGAGAGGCTTACCGTTAAGGACACTGATATTAAATACAGGGTTATTAACCATTGGGATGAAAAAGGCTTGATTCGTTTCGCCCGAAAGGCTGAAGAAGGTCACAGGAAATTTAGCCTGGTTGATTTCATCTGGATCAAAGTGGTCAATGAATTAAGATCTTTTGGAGTGAAGCTCTCCGATATACAAAAGATAGCTAAAGACATTTATGAGCCTTTGCCGATGAAGGAGCTGATGGATAACCTTGCTGAAAACATAGATACCCTAAAGGATTATGAAGCCAACGATAAACAAGAGTTTATTGATTTTATTAAATCCGGTGAGTATAAGAGTGCCGAGTTCCCACAGATAGACATTAATTATTTACAGATTGCAATAGTTGAAGCGATAACTACACGGGAGCCAATTTCTCTGCTTATTTTCAAGAATGGTGACTGGTTTCCTTTTATTAAAAGTAAAGAGAGTTATTATCCGGCAGACCTTTTATATAAAAAAGACTTCTACTCTCATATTTCGGTAAGCATCACTGAGATCATGTTTAGATACTTACTTGAAGACTATTTTAAGTTGTACCTGGATGAAATGCACATTTTTAATAAGCACGAAGCAAAACTGCTTGAATACATTGTGGAAGAGAATTTCAAAAAAGTCTTTGTTCTCTTTAAATCAAAGAAACATGAGCCAATAGAAATTACGAAAGGAGAGGATGCAAAAGAAAAGATAATGCGAATTATCAGGGCCAGAGAATACAGGGAGTTTATTCTGGTTGATAAGGAGAATAATGAATTCAGAGTCAAGGAAAGCAAGGCTGAACAGGAGGCAAAGTCATAGTCATGGAAAAGAAAAAGAAAAGGTTGACCATTGCCGAACTGAGGACTTTCAAAGGATATGAGAATGTTACTGATGAAGAAGCCGAATTCGCGATTGCTTCTTTAGAAAAGATCTCGATTGTCTTTTTCGAACTGTTTCAGAAGAAGAAAAAGGAAATGGAGAAGATCAGGTATTTAAAAGATACAAGAAAGGAAAATTCAGAAGATGGAAAAGAACGAAACGCTGCTTAAGCAATTTGCCAAAGGCCAGGCTAAATCGAAGAGTGAAATCAAAGGCCAAACCTGTGTGATCTATACAAGAGTTTCCTCAAAGGAGCAGGCTGACACCAATCAAAGTCTTGAATGGCAAAAGAAGTATTGCATTAACTATGCATCCAAGAACAATTTAACCATCCTGGGTTATTTTGGAGGAACTTATGAAAGTGCCAAGAGTGATGAAAGGAAAGAATTCAGCCGGATGCTGAAATTCGTGAAAGGCCAGAAAGTGAAGATTTCATACATACTTGTCTATAGCCTTGACAGATTTAGCCGGACCGGTGATAGTGCAATTTACATTGCAAGTGAACTGAAGAAAATAGGAGTAAATCTTTTAGCTGTAACTCAGCCTATTGATACTAATAGTCATGCAGGTGCTTTACAACAGAACATTCAATTCATTTTCAGTAAATATGATAATGATCTAAGAAGACAGAAGAGCATTGATGGAATGAGAGAAAAGCTCTTACGAGGTGAATGGCTTGGCAACACACCTACAGGTTATGCTTATGACAGAACCCATGGAACAAAAGAGCAACGGATCATTATAACTGAAAAAGGTAAGCTGATAAAACAGGCCTTTGAATGGAGAGCAGAAGAAAGAACCTATGAAGAGATCAGTGACAGGTTAACCAAAGCTGGATTGAAGATTCCGTTCCAACTTCTTACTGATATGTTCAGAAATCCTTTTTACTGTGGGATGATCTCGCACAACTTATTAAATGGAGAGATAGTTAAAGGTAAACACCCAGCATTGGTAAGTGAGGAGCTGTTTCTTAAAGCAAACAAGCTATGTAAGACCAGTGGTTTTAAGATGAAGGTGGTTGAGGAGAATCTACCATTAAGAAGATTTGTAAAAGATGCAGAAACCGAAACCCCTTTTACCGGATACATGGTTAAAAAGAAGAACAAGTATTACTATAAGGTTAATAAACCTGATGTTAAAGTCAATAGAAGCATTGACATAATGCACAGCAAGTTTAAAGAAGTTCTATACTATTATAGCATTGATGAGAAAGCAATTGAGCCATTAAAGGTTCAGCTTAAATACACTTGGGAGAATTTAAGTGAAAGCAATGCGGATCTAATTAAAACGCTTTCTTCAAAGATTTCTGAAATTGAAAGTAAGATGGATAAGCTGGAAGAAAGACATGCCTTCGGAGAGATCAGCATGGATGTTTATACCAAGTTTAGCAATAAGCTGATCGAAGAAAAGAAGACCATTTCCGAAGAACTGGAAAAGATCAGTCAAAAAATATCTAACCCGCTTGAATTGATAAATTTCACCTGTCGATTTGCATCAAAACTCCCGTCAGTCTGGGCAGAGAGCAACTTTCACCAGAAACAGGCAATTCAAAATTTGCTCTTTCCCATGGGAATTCTCTATGATTCGAAAACGGAGCATTATCGAACCGTAAAAGTTAAGCACATCTTTGAAAGAATGTCGGGGTTTTCGCGGGTTCTGGAGGGAAATAAAAACGGGAGTTTCGAATTTGATTTCGAGAACTCCCGTTCGGTAGCGAGGACGGGAGTTGAACCCGTGACCTCAGGGTTATGAATCCTGCGCTCTAACCATCTGAGCTACCTCGCCAGGTATTCCCTATCACTAAGGATGGTTATTTGAGGCGGCAAATATAACGGTTTTTCCGGATTCTAAAACCTTTTTACATTTCATTTCGAAGTCCTATCAACAACACGTCATCCACCTGCTCATGTTCTCCCTTCCATTCCAGATACTTAGCCCTGATCGCCCGCTCCTGCTCTGCCATATCCTTCTCTTTCACTTCTGACAATAATTCCCTGAATCGCTTGGTTGTGAACTTCTTTCCCGTAGGTCCGCCAAACTGATCTGCAAACCCGTCCGAGAACATATAAAACGTTTCTCCTTTTCCTACCTGTATTTCATGTGTCGTAAACTCATGCGAATCACTGGTCAGTCCTCCTATTGACACCTTGTCTGCTTTTATGATCTCAAGTTCGCCATCGTTCCTGACAATCCATAAAGGCCTGTTCGCTCCTGCATAAAGCAGCTTTCCTGTCTTACGATCAAATGTCACGAGACAGATATCCATTCCATTCCTGTTCGTAACAGAACTTTCTTTCTGCTTAAGTGACTTCTTTAACAACCGGTTCAGCCTGTGCAGCATCATTCCCGGATGCTCCGTACTCTCTTCTTTATAGATCTCGTTCAGCAGCGCTGTTCCGATCATAGACATAAACGCGCCCGGAATCCCATGTCCCGTACAGTCAGCAGCAGCGATGCTGATGAGGTCTCCCCGCTTTTCGTACCAATAGAAATCTCCGGAAACCACATCTCTTGGCTGATAGATCAGGAATGAATGTGGAATCAGGCTTTGAACGGGCGCCTCTGGCAATACGGCGTCCTGGATATACCGTGCATATTCAATGCTGTCGCTGATCTGCCGGTTCTTCTCTTCGATCAGTTTGTTCTGCCTGTCGAGCTCTTCTTTCTGGGCATGCAGGATGATGTTTGCCTGTCGCTTGTTGCGATACTGCCTGTAGATCATGATTGCTATGATCACCACTGCAATAACAAGTCCTATTGAAAAGTTGCGGATCACTTTCTGCACGTGCGCTTCTTTGTCTCTGATGACTTTCTCCTTGTTCAGCGAATCAATCTGCTTTTCCTTGGTGGCCACCTCGTACTTCGTTTGCCATTCTGCAAGCGATTTGCGGTTCTCTGTATTGATGAATGTATCCTTGAGTGCAATGTAACGCTTGAGCCACCTGAGTGCTTCATCCTTGTTACCTAGTGCTTCATAAGATTGAAAAAGAAAGGCCTGACCTTCCAGCTCTTCTTTTATCGCACCGAGCTCCTGGGCTTTTGAGGTCCCTTCCAAGGCATATGTAACTGCTTTTTGATGATCTCCTTTATAAAAATAAGCTTGTGCAATTCCAAGTATGGTATAGGCTTCTCCCCATTTATCATCGATCCGCTTCTGCAGTTCAAGGGCCATCTCCAGATACCTCAATGCTTTCGCGAAATCCTTGATTTCTGAATACAGCGATGCAATGGCATTGTATGTAAGCGCAAGTCCATTCCAGTCCTGCAGCTCCTGGTGGTAGCGTACAGATGAATCTGCATAGCCAAGCGCTGTTTTATAATCCTTTCTTCGCTGGTAAATTCCGCTGATGTTATTGAAGGTTGATGCGAGCTGCTCTTTGTTGCCAAGCTCTTTTTTTAACGCCAGTGACTTCTCATAGTATTCAAGCGCTTTATCGTAATTGCTGAGGTACTCATAAATGATCCCGATGTTATTGTAGCTCCGGCCCTGTCCCTGCTTGTCTCCCAGCTTTTCCTTGATGGCGAGTGATCTGAAATAATATTCAAGTGCCTTGTCATACTTGCCCAGGAAATTATATACCGCTCCTGTGTTGTTGTATGCGGATGCAAGTCCTTTCTGGTCATTGGCTGCGGTGTACAGCTCTATAGACTTTCCATAATAATACAAGGCGCTGTCGTAGTTAGCTGCATAATCATGGATAACGCCCATAAGGTAAATAGCGAATCTCATCGATGGTTCATGGTTCGACCTGATTGCCGTGGCCGTAGCAAGCTTTACGTACCGCGTTGCAGAATCCGCGGATGTTTTGCGGTATTCCCATGCAATGTCATTGTAATGTTTGGCAAGGGCTGAATCCTTCAGGTGAGGTGTCTGACGATGGAGTGAATCAAGAATATCCTGGTTCTGCGCAAAACCTGCACAGGCAAAAAAAAGGAAAACCAGTAAAAAATAAGATTTCAAAAGGAGAATGAATGTAGGGGCATAAAAGTAAACATTGATTTTTTATCAGTGAAAGAGAAAGTTCCTGTTACATCACGCTGCATGCAATAAATTTGTCTGCTCATTTTCCAGAATTTTTTCAACTTCACTACGTTACTGAAGAGGTTGCGCCAACCATTAACAACCTTGCTAATGAAGAATCTATTCGCATACCTGTGCCTGATCAGTGCTTCTGCAATTGCTCAAACGAACGATACCTGCATTTACACTCCACAGCCTTTGAAAAAAGGAGTTTACCTGAACTTCAATGAATATCAGGCTAATGATCCTTCGATAACCTCTGAATTTGAAGTCGTGGAGGAACCTTTTTCGCGCACAGGAAGAATAAAAATCAAGTACACTGATTCGACAGGGAAGGTCGTAAGCACCAACAGGCAATGGGGATTCAGCAACGGGAAGAATGTGTATCTGACCTACACGAGTAAGCATCTTCTTGGTGTAAGAGGTCCTGTTTCTTTCTTAATAGTTGAACCAGGAACTACAGGAGGTGACCGTCCTTACGGAATGGATGGCATGTATGCGATGTCTTCCTTGCATCCGGAGCTGAGGGCGGGTGAATACATCATTGATGAAAAAGGTGAATTGTTCCGGCTTACAAAGCGTAACCTCGAGAAAGCCATTTCAAAAGACACTGAACTTGTCGCCATGTTCAGGGAATATAAAGGTCCTGACAAGCTCTACCGCTTTATAAGGTTATACAACTGCAGGCATCCAAGACCGCTGTAAACCTGGTCTTCTCTGTGTATCTTCGCCGATGTGAAGGATCATGGAACTCATCAATCGGAAATCCGTTCGCTTGCAAAGCTTTTTCTAAAGCTCGGGATCACCGCATTTGGAGGGCCTGCAGCACATATCGCCATGATGCAGCAGGAAGTTGTGGTCAAAAGAAAATGGTTTTCAGAACAGCGCTTTCTTGATCTTTTAGGTGCGACCAACCTGATCCCTGGTCCGAACAGCACTGAAATGGCCATCCATATAGGTCATGAGCGCGCAGGCTGGAAAGGACTGGTCGTTGCAGGCTTATGCTTCATTCTTCCGGCTGTGTTCATCACCGGTGTCATCGCATGGCTTTACAGGCAATACGGCACCCTCCCGGATGTCCAGCCATTTATCTACGGTATCAAACCGGCCATCATCGCGATCATCCTGGCCGCAGTCTATCCCCTGGCAAAGAAATCATTAAAGACCACCACGCTATGGATCCTTGGCATACTTTCACTCGTCCTTGCACTCGCCGGTATTGCTGAGATCTATGTGATGTTCGGAGCCGGACTGGTGGCCATCATCCTGAAATACCTTCAAAATAAAACTTCTGGCCAGGCTAGCTCATTCTTCTTTCCGATTCTGCAACTGGCAGGCACAGGCTTATCAGATGTAACAAACACCAGGCTTTTCCTGATCTTTCTTAAAATTGGATCAATCCTATATGGCAGTGGGTATGTTCTGTTTGCGTTTCTTGATACAGAGCTTGTGGAAAAAGGAATTCTCTCCAGGCAGGAGCTTGTCGATGCGATCGCGGTGGGGCAGTTCACACCAGGACCGGTATTTTCTTCTGTAACATTCATAGGCTATCAGATCAATGGATTCACAGGAGCGCTGGTATCAACCATCGCCATCTTTCTTCCATCCTTTGTATTTGTTGCCTTGCTGAATCCTCTCGTCTCAAAAATGAGAAATTCACAAATCTTCTCTGCCTTTCTCGATGCTGTTAATGTGGCTTCGGTTGCTGTGATCGCAGCTGTCTGTTTCGAGATCGGTAAAGAAAGCATCAATGACTGGCGAACACTTCTGATAGCAGTTTTAAGCATCACGTTGTTGATGATCTATAGAAAACTGAACAGTGCCTGGATCGTTCTCGGAGGCTCGATTGCAGGCTATATCTTCACCTTTCTCTGAGCCTGGGAAAATACTCTCTGAAATTCGTATTTCCTCATCAACAAACTGCCATCGGAATAATTAACTTTGCGATCTAAATTAAAAAGACAATGAGCGGTTTTTTCCAAGTACCTATACCTCATAACGAGCCAGTTAAATCATATGCTCCGGGATCTTCTGAACGTCAGGAGCTTCAGGATACCCTGAAGAAAATGAATAACGCGCATGTCGATATTCCAATGTATATCGGCGGTGACGAAGTCAGAACAGGCAAGACTGTCAACATCGTTCCTCCACACAACAATCAGCATGTTGTCGGAGTGTTTCATAAAAGCGACAAGGATCATGTTACTCAGGCCATTGATGCTGCATTAAAGGCACGCACCAGGTGGCAGAATCTTTCATGGGAAAACCGTGCAAGCATCTTTCTGAAGGCTGCTGATCTGATTGCTGGTCCTTACAGGGCAAAGCTGAATGCAGCAACGATGATCGGTCAGTCGAAAAATGCCTACCAGGCAGAAATTGATTCTGCATGTGAGATCATTGACTTCCTCAGATACAATGTTCATTTCATGAGCCAGGTGTATAGCGAGCAGCCATTCTCAGGGCCAGGCATGTGGAACAGAACTGAACACCGTGCACTTGAAGGTTTCATCTTCGCGCTTACACCATTCAACTTCACAGCGATAGCAGGAAATCTTCCGACAAGCTGCGCGATGATGGGAAATGTTGTTGTATGGAAGCCATCAAACACCGCAGTTTACAGTGCAAATGTGCTGATGGAGATCTTCCGTGAGGCAGGACTTCCTGATGGCGTCATCAACCTGATCTATCCTTCTGGTCCTGATGCAGGCGATGTGATCTTTCATCATCCTGAATTCGCGGGTATTCACTTTACCGGTTCAACAGAAGTGTTCAGAGGCATCTGGGGCACCATCGGAAACAACATACATAAGTTCAGATCCTATCCAAAGATCGTTGGGGAGACAGGCGGAAAAGATTTCGTGATGGTACACAACTCTGCAGATCCTGCTGTGGTTGCTACTGCCCTTTCACGTGGAGCTTTCGAATACCAGGGTCAAAAATGTTCAGCGGCATCAAGGGCTTACATCCCGGCATCACTCTGGGGTAAAGTGAGCGACCTGATGAAGAAAGACATCGCATCATTCAAAATGGGACCTGTTGAAGATTTCTCCAATTTCATCAATGCAGTGATCGATGAAAAAGCATTTAACAAGATCGCGGGATATATTGATGGTGCAAAGAAAGATGCAGGAGTTGAGATCATAGCAGGTGGAACATACGACAAATCGAAAGGCTGGTACATCAGCCCTACCGTTTTGCGAGTGGATGACCATTCGTACAAAACCATGAGAGAAGAGATCTTCGGACCTGTACTTTCCGTTTATGTTTATGAAGATGCAAAGTTTGAAGAGACACTTCACATCGTGGATACAGCTTCAGAATACGCACTGACAGGATCGATCATTTCAAAAGACCGCTATGCGATCGAAGTTGCAACCAAAGCACTTTCGAATGCAGCAGGTAACTTCTATATCAATGACAAGCCAACCGGGGCAGTTGTAGGACAGCAGCCATTCGGCGGAGCGAGAGGATCGGGCACCAATGACAAGGCAGGATCAATGATCAACCTGATGCGATGGGTATCACCACGCGTGATCAAGGAAACATTTGTTCCGCCGGTGGATTACAGGTATCCGTTCCTGAAGGAATCATAATAATCAACAGCATCATGTTAATGGTTTCGGTAGAAGACTGCCGGAACCATTTTTTTTGGACGTAACTTAGTGTGACCATGAAACAATCGCTGAAGCTTTTAAAGAACAAATATTTCATAGCATTTACGCTGTTCCTGGGATGGTGTATCTTTTTTGATGCGAATGATTTTGTCACCCAGTACGAAATGAGGCAAACATTGAAGCAGCTTCGCAGCGACCGTCAGTATTACCTTGATGAGATCAAAAACAACAAGGAATCAATGAAAGAGCTTCAAACCAATCCTGAGAACCTGGAAAAGTTTGCAAGAGAAAAATACCTCATGAAAAAGGATAATGAGGATCTGTTTGTGGTGGTGGAGTAACGAACGGAATGCCGGCGATTTTCAAAGTTCAATGTTCAATGTTCGATGTTCAATGTTCAAAGTTTATAGTTCAAGGTTTAAAGTTCAATGAGGCGAACGGGATGCCGAGGGAATAGTACTCAGCCCTTGCAAACTGGCAACTCAACTGAATGAGTTTAATGTTCAAAGTTTAAAGTGGCATCCGAAATGCCGCGGATTTAGTACTCAGTCCATGGCAACTGGCAACTTATCATTGTCAACTGAGAACAGTTCAAAGTGACAACCGTAATTCCGCAAATTTAGTACTCATCCTTTTCCAACTGGAAACTGCCCACTGCCAACTGGAAACTGGCAACTGCCCTCCACTACCTAAACTCTCCAAACACCTTTCTAAACGTATCACTGATCTCGCCCAGTGTTGCATAGTTTTCACATGCTTCAAGGATGCCTGGCATGAGGTTGACATTATCCCGTGCATCGGATTCCAGCTTGGCAAGCAGGGAAGCAACCTTTACATTGTCACGTTCAGTTTTCACCTTGTTGATCTTATCGATCTGAAGCTGACGGATGCTGTCATCAACGGTAAAGATGTCGGTGAACGGCTTTTCCTGTGCTGTGAACTTATTCACTCCAACGATGACTTTCTCACCGCTTTCGATATCTTCCTGGTATTTGTATGCTGATGATGCGATTTCATTCTGAATGTATCCTTCTTCTATGGCAGATACACTGCCACCCATTGCATCGATCTTGTTTATATAATCCCATGCTGCTGCTTCAACCTGGTCGGTCAACTCTTCAATGAAATAAGAGCCAGCCAATGGATCCACTGTATCGGTCACGCCGCTTTCAAATCCAATGATCTGCTGTGTGCGAAGTGCAATACGTGCAGCATCTTCTGTCGGAAGCGCGATGGCTTCATCAAATCCATTGGTATGCAAAGACTGTGTCCCTCCAAGAACCGCGGACATTGCCTGGATCGTCACACGTACAATATTATTCTGCGGCTGCTGTGCTGTTAATGTTGAACCTCCTGTCTGCGTATGGAAACGAAGCATCTGTGCTTTAGGATCTGTCGCACCCAGCTCTTTCGTGATCTTCGCCCACATCCTTCGTGCTGCCCTGAACTTGGCAACTTCCTCAAAAAGGTTGTTATGTGCGTTGAAGAAGAATGAAAGTCGTTTACCAAACACATTGATATCCAGTCCGCAATCGATCGCCGCTTTCAGATAGGATTTCCCATTTGAAAGTGTGAATGCAAGTTCCTGCACCGCGTTCGCGCCAGCTTCCCTGATATGATATCCTGAAATGCTGATCGTGTTCCACTTAGGAACTTCTGTGCTGCAATAACCGAAGATGTCTGTGATGAGCCTCATGGATGGCTTAGGAGGATAGATGTAAGTTCCTCTTGCAGCATATTCTTTAAGGATATCATTCTGGATGGTTCCTGAGATCTTTTTGATATCAGCACCCTGCTTCTTTGCAAGTGCGATGTACATGGCCAGCAAGGTCGATGCTGTGGAATTGATCGTCATGGATGTGCTGATCTGCTCCAGGTTGATGCCATCGAACAGGATCTCCATATCACGAAGTGAATCGATCGCTACACCTGCTTTGCCGACTTCACCTTCAGCGAAGGAATGATCTGAATCGTAACCGATCTGTGTTGGAAGATCGAATGCGACAGACAATCCTGTAGTACCATTGTTCAGTAGGTAATGATACCGTTTGTTTGACTCCTCAGCTGTAGAAAATCCGGCGTACTGACGCATGGTCCACAACCTGCTCCGATACATGGAATGCTGAACCCCTCTTGTGTAAGGATATTCTCCGGGCTCCTCATATTCACGTGTTACCGGCTTGTAAGTTCGGTTGATCTCAATACCTGAATCTGTCTCAAACTTTTCTTTACGTTCCTTCTCTTCGCCTGACTTGATTGACATGGATGCTTGTAAATTTGATTTCATGATGCTGTATGCAGAAATGATCAATACAGATGCTTCACTTCTTTTTTAAGATTTTCAAGAGCGATCTGTGAAGGGATCTTTTCCATCTGTGTGATAATATCAAGGATCGCTTTCATCAGGTCGATACCTGTAGCGCCGTCACTCACCTTTGCTGATGCGAGATTTATGATCTTGATCGTTTCTTCCTTTGCTGCTCTTACCGATTCCCAGGTAGAATTAGATACATAGATCTGTTGTGATAAATTATGTTCAAACTCTGTACGGATGTTCTGAAGAAGCTCTGACTGCAGGGCTCTGGCTGTCATGTTCTGTTTATGTATGCGGGTCACCATGCTTGCCGGATGGATCCTTTCCAGGAAGATCGACAGTCGCTCGAAAGCCTGAAGCCTGATGGGTGTGATCACTTTCTGATGTGCCTGACGAGCTTCAACAAGCTGCTTCTTATATTCATTGTCAAGGAAGTTCTTTAACAGGTAATAAGAAGTACCAAAAACAACCAGTGCAGGAACAATGTATTTAAGGATCTCCAGGATGTCGTTCATAGACCTTTAGTTTTTTTGTAAAGATAATCGAAGTGAAACGGAATTCCGTATGCGGTTTTAAAATCAGTTGGCAGTAGGCAGTGGGCAGTAAGCAGTAAGAAGTGGGCAGTTGCCAGTTGGCAGTTGGCAAAGGATGAGTACTAATTTGCGAATTTCGGTCGTCACAGTTGCCAGTTGCCATGGACTGAGTACTAAATCCGCGGCATTCCAAATTCCACTTTAAACTTTAAACATTGAACATTAAACTCATTCACTTGTGTTCCTTCACTCCCGGTTACCGGGTATGCGTCTGCATTGGTTTGGCATGCGTTTTGAATTTTGGAATACAACAATTAAACGAGGGGAAATGGTAAGTGTGGTACGATTAGTTTTAATGTTATTCCTGTTAGTTCTTTTAAATCCGGCCTTTGCACAAAGCAAAAGACAGAGAAAGCAAAAACTTAAAGCCGATTTTGGTGTGAGTGAGGGGAAGTTAGAGCGTGCTGAAGACATTGCATTCTCTGAACCTTTTTCTGCAAAGGTTAAAAATGATCGCCGGCCATTATTAAAGCCAAACAAGGGACGGAAAGCGAAACGCCCTGATGGCTTGCATGGCAAGCAGAGCAAGAAGAAGAAAAAAGCAAAGAAGGAGAAGAGCTCTGAAGGCGAAAAGTAAGAACAAGGTTAACCGAAAAAGCAGCTTCCGGGAGGTGGCTGCTTTTTCTTTTTTCATTCACCACCCATTTGCTTAACCCATCTGAAAATCAGTCAAACCAAAACAAGCTCAACTTCATCACTTGCCTTCAATCATTATTCCATCCTTACACCTGTTCATCCTGAATCCCAGTAAATTCAAACTAAAGCAACAGGTGAATGAATCGGGACTGCCGTCCTTTATAAAAATCTCAGTCTGAAAATAGCTTACAGCCAATAGAAATACTTAGCTTTGCCGGTCATACAAGCGCAGTAAATAATGGGTAAACTTTCCGACAGGATCAATCATCTGTCAGAGTCACAAACGCTGGCCATGGCGAAGAAATGCCGCGAAATGATCGCCAGCGGGATTGATGTCATCAGCCTTAGCATTGGTGAGCCGGACTTCGACACACCAGACTTCATCAAGGATGCAGCAAAGGAAGCCATCGATAAGAATTTCACGCACTACACACCAGTCCCTGGATTCCTGGAATTGCGAAAAGTGATCGTTGAAAAATTCAGGAGAGATAATCATCTGAACTATAAGCCAGAGAACATCGTTGTTTCAACCGGAGCCAAGCAATCGATCGCCAATGCGGTGCTTTGTCTTGTTAATCCTGGAGATGAAGTCATCGTTCCGGTTCCTTACTGGGTAAGCTATCGTGAGATCATCAAGATGGCTGATGGTGTTCCTGTTTATATCCCAAGCTCGGTGGAGAATGATTTCAAGATGAGCCCGAAGGACCTGGAAAAAGCCATCACTCCAAAGACCAAGCTTTTACTTTTCAGCACTCCCTGCAATCCTACCGGGACAGTCTACACGAAAGAGGAATTAAAGGTCATTGCAGAGATCATCGCAAAGCATCCAGACATCTACATCATCTCTGATGAGATCTATGAGCACATCAATTTTATTGGTGGACATGAAAGCATCGCACAGTTCGACTTTATCAGGGATCGTGTGATCACAGTGAATGGCGTATCGAAAGGCTACGCCATGACAGGCTGGAGGATCGGGTATATTGCTGCTGAAAAAGAGATCGCAGATGCATGTGAGAAGATGCAGGGACAGTTTACATCTGGCACTTCATCCATCTCACAAAAAGCTGCTGAAGCGGCTATGAAAGCGGACCCTAAAGATTCTGTCATGCCGATGACCCGCGAATTTCACAAAAGAAGAGATCTTTTACTTGAACTCCTGCATGAAATTCCAGGAATGAAAGTGAATGTGCCTGCCGGAGCGTTTTATGTGTTTCCTGACATCTCTCATTTCTTCGGGAAAAAGCATGGAAACACCACGATCAGCAATTCAGAGGATCTTTGTGAATATCTGCTGAATCATGCACATGTTGCGCTGGTTTCAGGTGAAGCTTTTGGTGATGACAACTGCATCCGCTTCTCGTATGCAACATCTGAAGAAACGCTCAGAGAAGCTGTTAAACGAATTAAACCTGCACTGGCAGAACTTAAATAAAGTGAACTCAGCACAAGCCCTGTTTAGCAGGATCACATCCAGGAAAGCGCTTATCATAGGCGATGTCATGGTTGATTCGTACATGTGGGGTAAGGTAACAAGGATCTCTCCCGAAGCTCCTGTTCCAATTGTTGCTGTAGATAAAAAAGAAAGCCGTCTTGGTGGTGCCGCGAATGTCGCACTGAATATAAAAGCCCTCGGTGCCACTCCCCTGCTCTGCACTGTGACCGGCAACGATTTCAACGGAGCACAATTTATTGCACTGCTTGAAAAAGAAGGCATGTCAACCGCAGGCATCATTACGTCTTCAACAAGAAATACCACAGTCAAAACAAGGATCATCAGTCAGAGCCACCAGTTGCTTCGCGTGGATGAGGAGCTGGAAGATCCTTTGTCAGCAGCTGAAGAGCAGGAACTGATCAGACGGGTTGAATCACTGATCAATAAGGAAGCTCCTGAGGTGATCATCTTTGAGGATTATGATAAAGGAACGATCACACGAACCATTATAGAAAAGATCGTTGAGCTTGCAGCTGTGAAAAACATTCCTGTTACCGTAGATCCTAAAAAGAAAAACTTCCATTTTTATAAGAATGTCACGCTCTTTAAACCAAACCTTAAAGAGCTAAAAGAAGGTTTAAAGCTTGATCTTGATGTGAATGACCTGGAACAGTTGAAATCACTTGTTCAGCAATTTCGTGTAAGTCAGAATATTTCCAATATACTTCTCACCCTCTCTGAACATGGAGTGCTTATGTGCAACGCCAATGGATGCAGCATGTTTCCAGCGCATGTCAGGAATATCGCAGATGTTTCCGGTGCTGGTGATACCGTGATCAGCGTTGCTGCCATGGCAATTGCCGCGGGACTTGATCCTGAACTGACAGCTGTGATCTCGAACCTTGCAGGAGGGCAGGTATGTGAAAAAGTGGGTGTTGTACCTGTTGACAAACACCAGCTCATTAGTGAAATCACTGAATTGAAAATTATCGCATAATGTCTGTTACTCCCTATGGAAGCGGCTCCGGAAAGAAAAAAGAGGTTGAGCAGATGTTCGACCAGATCGCACCGAAATACGATTTCCTGAACCATTTTCTTTCCGTCGGAATCGACATTCAATGGAGAAAGAAAGCGATCAGGGAGATCTCCAGACATCCTCATGATCATATCCTTGACATCGCGACAGGCACAGGCGACCTGGCTATCGCAGCAATGAAGATCAACCCGGCTTCTATTACAGGAATCGACCTTTCAGCAGAAATGCTTGCCATTGCAGAAAAGAAAGTGGCTGAAAAAGGATATGCATCTAAAATTCATTTTCAAAAAGGAGATTCAGAAAAGCTACCACTGGATGACAACCGCTTTGATGCAGCCATGGTGGCGTTTGGTGTACGGAATTTTGAAAATCCTCTTGCCGGATTAAAAGAGATCTGCAGGACCTTAAAGCCCGGCGGGTTCTTCCTTGTCCTTGAGTTTTCCAAGCCCGAAAATTTTCCGGTAAAGCAGCTTTATCATTTTTATTTCAGATTTATACTTCCTTTTCTTGGCCGATTTATATCAGGAGATAAAAGAGCATACGAATATCTTCCAGAATCTGTCGCAGCATTTCCTTCAGGCAAAGACTTCCTGCAGCTCATGCAGAACGCGGGATTCGAACGATGCTACCTGAAAAATCTCACCCTTGGCATCGCCAGCATCTACTGCGGATTTAAAAAGAAGTAAAATAATGGCCCTTCCTTTTCGTTTTTGTTCATATTTTTCTGTGTGAAACTGAACAGGGCTCTACTGTTACTATGTATTCTAATCAGCACCTCGACCATCGCGCAACGAGCGAAAGTGGAGAACCTGCCCAAATTTGACAAGCAACGCATCCACTTCGGATTCCTGCTGGGTTTCAATTACACCAATTTCATTGTTCATCCGGTCAACGATCTGAAGGAACGCTTTGATACTGTTTATGTAATTGAGGCTACACGTCAACCCGGATTCAACCTTGGTATCCTTGCCGATCTCCGCCTTGGCGAATATTTCAACCTTCGTTTTTTACCTGATCTCGCATTCGCTTCAAGAAAGCTTGACTATACATTCAGCGGATCAAATGGAACGTATGTGCTTTCCAAAGAGATCGAATCAACGTTCATTGACTTTCCATTGTTACTGAAGTACAAATCCGAACGGATCAACAATTACAGGGCTTACCTCATAGGCGGTGCGAAATACAGCATTGATGTCGCATCCCAGAAAGATGTCAACAGCAGGCTCATCAGGGATAAGATCGTGAAGATCACAAACTCTGATTATGGATATGAAGTTGGATTCGGATTCGATTTCTACAACAAGTATTTCAAATTCTCTCCGGAGATCAGATTTGGTTTTGGGTTAAAGAATGTGCTGATCAACGAGCCAGACAATGTGTTCGTGAATACGATCGACAGATTAAATTCCAAATCCGTTCTTGTGTCATTTATCTTTGAATAGTGATTACAGTAGAGATTCGTGTTGATCCTGGTGAAGCTGCTGATCAGGAAGTATTGCTAAGGGCCTGCGCTGTTGCATCAGGAATTAAAAAAGAAACGATCACCCACATCAGGATCCTGAAACGATCCATTGATGCGCGCTCCAGGAACATCAGGGTGCTTCTCAGGATAGCGGTTTACGTTAAAGGTGAACAGCCTTCGGATGAAGCGTATAAGCTGTCCGTTAAAACCATTGATGACACCAGGGATCCTGTGTTTATCATTGGTGCTGGTCCTGCTGGCCTATTCGCTGCATTAAAGCTGCTTACGAACGGAATTAAACCTGTAATTATTGAACGGGGCAAGCCTGTCCGTGATCGTCGCCGTGACCTTGCCAAGATCACCAGGGAACAGATTGTCCATCCCGATTCGAATTATTGCTTTGGAGAGGGTGGCGCAGGAACATACTCTGATGGCAAGCTCTACACGCGTTCAACGAAACGTGGTGACGTCAATGAGATCTTACAGATGCTCGTGTATTTCGGTGCAACCGAAGAGATCCTAATTGAAGCCCATCCCCACATTGGAACGAACAAGCTTCCGGTGATCATCGAAACGATCCGTGAATTTATTCTTTCGCATGGCGGTGAGATCCATTTCAATGAAAGGCTTACTGATATAGAGCATGACCAGGGAAAAATAAAATCCATACGCACATCTGATCTTCAAACAGGTGAAGAAAAATTCTATCCCTGTTCGAACCTGATCCTTGCTACGGGACATTCTGCCAGGGATATTTTCAGGCTTCTTCATTCCAGAAACATCCTCATTGAAGCCAAGCCCTTCGCGTTGGGTGTGAGGATTGAGCATCCACAGGAGCTTATTGATGCAGCGCAATATCATTGCAGCATCCAGGATGTGGAAACGGTCAGGGAGCATCTTCCGGCTGCATCCTATTCGCTGGTTACACAAGCCGACGGACGGGGTGTCTATTCATTCTGCATGTGCCCCGGAGGCATCATCGCACCTTGCGCTACGAGCCAGGAAGAAGTCGTGACGAATGGCTGGTCTCCTTCAAAGCGCAACAACCCTTTTGCAAACTCAGGTACAGTCGTTGAGATCAGAGAGGAAGACTGGAAAGCATTCAGTCACCACGGGCCATTGGCAGCACTCGAGTACCAGGCTTCCGCGGAGAAAGCAGCATGGATTGCAGGAGGAATGACACAAAAAGCGCCTGCCCAGCGTCTCATTGATTTTGTAAATCATAAGGTATCTGCAACACTTCCTGCATGTTCATACCAGCCTGGGATCGTATCTGCTGATCTCTGGAAAGTTTTGCCTGCGGGGATTGCTGAACGGCTTGCCGCAGGCATTAAAGAATTTGGGCGGAAGATGAAAGGATATTACACCAATGATGCTGTACTTGTTGGTGTTGAATCAAGGACGTCATCACCTGTGAGAATTCCCCGTGACCGTGAAACGCTGCAGCATCCGCAGATTGCAGGGTTGTATCCATGTGGCGAAGGAGCAGGTTATGCTGGCGGGATCATTTCCGCAGCGATCGATGGTGTGAACTGCGCGAACAGGATCAGCGACCGATTCAACAATTAAAGTAAGGTGATTCTACGCTCTTAATACAATGAGCTAAGAGGTTACCAGAGAACTATCTAGCTTTTTTCTTTGACCCTTGTCAGCTTCAGTGTATTCAGCATCCAGTCTGGAAGCGCTTTTGTCCTGTCTCGCTTCGATACATCAAGATACCATCCAATCGCTTTCAGGATTGGGATTCTGTGTGTTTCCACAAATTCGATCAGGGTTCCGTCAGGATCTTCTGAATAGCTGAAATGTCCTGCAGCTTCGCCCATATCGAACGATGAGGCACTGTCAACAGTAAATGGATGTCCGTTTGTCTTCAGCTTCTCTCCCAGTCCTTTCATATCATTCACATCAAAGCAAAGGTGAATGAAGCCAAGATCACCCCAGAACCTGTTTTCAAACATTTTCTTTGGTGTTCTGTCAAGGCTCTGAACCAGCTCGATCTGTCCTGAACCTAAAAGCCTGCTGAAATTTCCTGGATTGTTGGTTTGTCTTGTCAGCAGTACCCTTCTGAATTTTCCTTTACCTCCTTCAAGTGTAGAGAAATCTTCAAACACGCCTTCTTTATCATAGATCTTTTTGTCGTATCCGAGAAGGTCCGCATAGAACTTCACTGATCGATCCATGTCCGTCACCCCGATCGTTGCACCGCATACACCACCGGTCACATGTTTCTCTTTCTTACGGAACCAGTCGTATCCCCTGACAACCTGGAATACATTGCCATAAGGATCGGTGACAAAAAAATGCTTTTCGCCATCAGGTGCAGTGAACAGCTCACTTACTTTCTGATTACCTGATCTCAGCTCTTTCCATGCAAGTTCAACATTCATGGATTTGATCTTGGTGATGAAAATTCCAAGGTCACCAAGCTGAATGGTGAATGATGCAGCTACCGGTGTTCTGCTGGTATATTGCCAGATCTCGAGTCCGCTGCCACCCAGCAGGTTTATCGCAAGCACAGCACTTCGGGCATGAATCTTTCCACCGGTATAAGGCGTCATCAGCTTTGCTTCAGCACTCTCCTGGAAGATCGGAATATCCATCCCGAAATTACGTCTGTAGAATGCCCATGCCTTGTGTACATCGGGAATTCCAACACCTACTTGCTGAATACCTATGATATGCTGTTTCATGATTGCTTTATTGAATCGTAAAGATAAAAATCACCAGCTGGAATCCATCCATTATAATGGTTTTTGCCGGCGGATAATTTTACTGAATAATTTGGGGAAAAAGCGTTTTACGGATACTGCCCTGATCTCCTTTCCTCCTACCAGCACCTCTTCCTTATTGGCTTTCACAGCATCAATGATCACCTTCGCGCAAGATAAAGGATCCATGCCTGTTTCGTGCGAAGGATCCATCTGGCTATGTGATTCTCCTGATGATGTGATCGCATTCATGGAAACATTCGTTTTGATCTTTCCCGGACAGATGATCGTGACATTGATCCCCTGCTTTTCCGTTTCGAGTCTTAATGATTCGAAATACCCATGCAAAGCATGCTTGGCTGCTGAATATGCTGAACGAAGGTAAAACCCGAACTTACCTGCGATGCTGCTCATCACGATGATATGCCCTGAATGCTGTCTGATCATTTGTGGTAGCACCGCTTTCGTCAGGGCCACAGCTGAAAAAAAGTTCACTTCCATGATCTTCCTGTTCAGCTCAAGACTGGTTTCTTCCGCGGTCGCACGCTGACTCACTCCTCCGTTATTCACGAGGATATCAATTCTTTTCATGGATGTCAGGATCGTATCAACTAATCCAGGTGCCTCTTTTTCAGCATCAATGAGATCAAAGGGCAGAATGATATGCTGATCCGGATTTGTGCAGTTCGACTTCACCCGTTCAAGTGCCTCTTGTCTTCTTGCTGACAATACAAGCGTCGCTCCCTGCCTTGAAAATTCATACGCCAGCGCTTCACCGATGCCCGAGCTAGCACCTGTGATCCAAACAACTTTGTCTTTAAAGCTCATCAGGGATTTATCACTTTAACATTCAACGATCGTTCTTCCCCGGTCAACGACAGGATATATAAACCCGGAGCATTACCTGCCATGTAAAGTTCGAATTCCGAATTCCATTTCGTAACATCTGCCTGAACAAGCTGGCCATTAATGTTATACAACTTCATTTCCTGTAACTTAAAATCTTCTGGAAGAATACATGTGATCCTTCCCTGACCATTGTTCAACACTATAATCTCTTCAGGTGAAGTGTAGGTTTTTACATCCACATAGACCTGAGGATCAGAGACAGTTCCTCCATTGGTATTCATGTCGCCCGTACCAATAAAAAGATTCTTATTCACCCCTGTCATGTACCCTTCGGTTGTTCCGACCACAAGGAATCGGTTGTCATTCGTTGCCATGACAAAATTACCCTGGTCTTTTGTACCGCTTCTTGAAGGATCATCATCACCCCAGGTTTTGGCGTTACCCATAAGAGCGCCTGATGAATCAATGGATGTAAGCCATACATCGAATGTTCCATTGTACGATGTTTCTCCAACAGCAAAAAATTTATCTCCAGGCATTTTACAGATGCTGTTCAGCTTATCTGTCTCACCTGCTTTCCATCCCTGGATCTCCCTTCTTTTCAGCATTCCGTTAGCTGCCAGTCTAACGACAATCACATCATCATGTGTTGAATCAGGCGATGCTTTACCTGCACCTACCGCAACAAATCCTCCGTCATAATTTTCCTCGATATCAGTAGCATAGCCTTCCAAAGTATCACCTACCGTTTTTTCCCAGATCAATGATCCTGTATTATCAAGGCGAACGACATACAGCTCTTTCACACCGCCGGAATTAAAGCTTTTCGAATGGCCACAAAGCACATAGCCTCCATCCTGCGTTTGACGAAAATTAAAAAAGCCATCCTCTTCAGTTCCGCCAAAACGTTTTTCCCAAAGCAGTGTTCCATCCTCATCGGTATGAACGAGGTATCCATCACCATTTCCGGAACCACCGCTGAAGCTTTGGCCTGCGATTGTAAATCCGCCTGAAGCATCCCGCATCACTTTGTATCCAAGATCCCAGTCGGCACCACCATAACTCTTACTCCATGATACATTGCCTGCTGTGTCTGTTTTAACAAGCAGCACATCATATCCACCCAAACCAAAACTGTTCGTATATCCGGCGATGACAAACCCTGAATCACTATCATTCTGAACTGAATAGCCTTGCTCTACCTGCGGAAATCCAACAGACTTCTGCCATTTCAGGTTACCATCAACATCTGTTCTCACGAGCAGAATATCTGAGTTTCCCTGGCCTCCTCCTCCTGTGGATCCCACTGCTACGAAGCCATTATCATATACCTGCATGCCTGCATTTCCAAAATCAGGAGCCCCAGTGCCTGTGACTTTATGGAAAAGCTGCTGGGCATGAACTGCACCATGAAGCAGAAAGAGTACTGTAAGTAATCTTAGAACCATGTATTGAATCTTAAACCTATGAGGATCCCTGTGGTAAGTCCGGGGAATATTAAACCTTCTACATGACTTGCATCAAGCTCCAGAGCGGTTGATCGTGAACGATAGCCCACCTTGAATCCTGCTCCAGCATAACTGTATCCACCCAACTGACCTACAAGTGAATAGTGAATCTTCCTGATGCTCTTAGAAGCTTCAAACCTGAGTTCAGGCAACGCATAGGTGAACGGACGCAATACAAGCGATTCTGTGTATGTCCATGCACCTTGCTGCTGTGTAAGCTCAAACATACCCATTGCCGGGATCATGGCTGTGAATGTTGATGAATCCCGTTTCACATAACGATTTTTTATCGAGTCACCGGAGATTGAAGGATTGATCGAATCACCAAACGGAAAAAGTCGTTCAAGCTCAAACCCTTCGTAATGAATAACGGTATCGATAGTTTCAGTGAGTGCATTTTTTTTGAATTGCACAAAGCCGAAGTCCTTTATTGAGATCCTGACTCTTGAATTGATTCTCTCATCATGAAAGCTGTAAGCCAGATCAATCGCGGCTCCCTGGCCTTTTGACAGTACATTTGTCGCTGCCCTTCGCATACGTGCATCTGCCTTGAGATCAAGTGCAATTCCAAATGTGTCAGTGAACAATGAGGATGAATTTCCTGTTTCCAACTGGAAGAAATTATGCGCGCTGATCAATGAAACTCCTGTCTCCCATACTCCGTTCCCTCTCTGAAAAGCTGCTTTCACTTTCAGCTGCTCATACCTCCAGTACCTGAACCCGGATCTCGAAAGGTCCGCTGTTTCACCTTGAAACTTCTGGTTACCAAGGAAGACAAGATCGTAAATATCACGTGTGTACTTTGCATCTGAAAACATGTTGTCTTCAAACCCAACATTCCATGTTATCTGTGAAGTCTTCCATCCTAAGGAAACTCCATTGCTCAACCTGAATGCGGCACGGTTTCTATATGGTGAACGATCTGAAATTTTTTGTCTGAGCTCTTGTGGCAATGTCCTTCCAAAATAAAACCTTGAGATCACTTTCGTATTCAACGAATTTGAATTCAGAAAAAACTCAGAATGTGCAGAAAATTCATAGCGTGTGGAATCAACTGTTGCCGACAAAGTATCTTCTGCCATGCAACGGCAGGAAATGAGCACGAAAAGAAGCGCGGCAATTCTTACCATCTGTCTTCGTAAGTAAACTCTGCAGATGCTTTTACACCCATCTTGTAAGTGTCATAGATCTTCACCAGTGATGGAGATCCTGCAGTATTCATGATTGCCCGGATGCGAATCCTCTTTGTTCTGTTAAGAAGCTCTATTCTGTTTTCCGGCATCTCAAGTGTAAGGTGCGCTTTGCCATTCTCAATCACGTTTAGCTGATCATCGAGCTTACCCGGCTTGATCACGCTTGCAGTAGAAAACAGGGAATCCAGCTGTATTCCATTCTCATCAAGCAGGTAAAGCTGCAATGCCGCTTCGAATGGAAAGCCATTGTCTGTAAACACATGAATGGTTCCCTTTTTCACGCGGGCAGACTGCTCGGTTTCTGTATAGGAAAAGCTTACTGTGTCATCTAAAACAAAAGCGGACATTGAAAGATCGAGCGGGATCTTCAGGTTAAGCTTTGCTGTGAACGGTCTTGCTGCATCTATGAAATCATTTGCACCGGATGTGTTTCCAAGAGGATTGATGAAAAGATCAATTGCATACGACATCTTATCCGGCATCAGCTCAATCAGATCAACAATGTTGGAGTTCGATGCGTCAAGCATGAGGCTGAACCGTGAATCCACCGGTGGGCTTTCAATGGCTCTGTTCAGATTGATCGTATTTAAAAGAACAGGATTGTTAAGTGTGACAGAACGATTTCCTCTTACACCTTTCAGTGAATGGATTTTCGCCCGGGCATCTGCACCTATGCCGTTTTCAATGACCAGCTCGGCTGTGGCGGAATTCAGATCAAGAATCCCGGAAGGAATGTTTTTAAAGAATGTGAAGTCAGAAGTTGTCAGAGGCACGCTGTAATTCCCTGAACCGAAATAACCTTTCCCGTAATCAGGTGTCAGCGCGACAAACGAATTCTCAACAAATATGGTATCTGTTGAAAGCATCACCACCGGACTTCCTTCCTCATGGACCCATCCATCCACCGTACTGTGAACGATGTTATACTGATTATGATTTACGCCTGTAAGATCGAACTCATATCCCGATAGATCGAAGTCTGTCTGAACGATGGATGGAGCACTTCCTGTAGCAGCCGGTACCACAAAGTTTGCTTCGAACGGTACACCATCTTTGCTTGCAGATGGTATGCGGTATCGCACACGGGTTCTTTCTTTTATCCTGCTTCTGAGCTTTACCTGAACAGTTCCTGACTTGATTCTCACTTTAGATAAAGACACTTCACCAAAATCGAATTTTGTCTGATTCACCTGGGCGAGGAACTGCGTAGATGGCTGCAGCGTAAGCTGTCCGAAAGGAAAATTGAACTTGCTCACGATGGATGTATCTTCAATCTGCACAATTTCATCAAGAGAAAAACGATAGAACTCCTGTTCTACATTTAAGACAAGTGAATGATCAGGGTTTGAAACAAGCAGTGAATCGGGGATGATCTCACTGAGCCCCAGGGAAGCATTTGCAAGAGGAACCGCATATTCTGAATCCCAGATTGCTTTTCCTTTACGGCAGGAAGTATGGAGGACAATAATGAGCAGAACTATACAATAACCCTTTATACGCATGAGTTCTAAAGGTAAGACAGATTTTAACTAATTTTGCAACCGGAGGGCTGAAATGTGAATCAATACAAGAGACTGCTGTTTTCATGGATCATTGCTTCAATTGTGATGTTCACCCTTTCCTTTATCTGGCATGGTGTCATTCTGAATGATTTCAACAGACTTGATTATCCACGCAATGTTTACCTCATCGCTTCGCTTGTTGCTTACCTCATCATTGGACTGATCGTCTCAAGAGCTTATTACCTGAAGCCCATGGAACGCTTTGAAAAGAAACCTGTGATGCGAGGTGTATCTGCGGGAGCTGTTTCAGGCTTTGTGATCTACCTCATCGCATTTGTTATCGGGATCTCATTTGGAGGACGAAAGCTTGAATATGTGATCGTTGACCTGATCTGGCAGGTGATCGAACAGTCAGCCGGAGGAATTGCAGTTGGCTTTACTCACATCGCCATGTACAATATGGGCTGGATCGTAAGGAATGATCAATAATTGTATTTCCCCTTCCATAAATACCTGAGCCTGTTCCGGATCTCTTTTTCCCGTGCATTTTCCTGGGGATCGAAGAACACTGTGTTGGCAAGTTCAGAGGGAAGATATTCCTGTCCTGAAAAGTTCTGATCCTGACTGTGCGGATATTCATAATTTTTCCCGTACCCAAGGTCTTTCATAAGTTTCGTCGGCGCATTGCGAATATGCAGCGGAACACTCAGATCGCCTGTTTTTCTTACAGCTGCTATGGCTTCATTGATCGCCATGTACGAGGCATTGCTTTTTTCCGATGCTGCAAGGTAGATCGCTGTCTGTGAAAGTATGATCCGTGATTCAGGCATACCGATCACATTCACCGCCTGGAAACAGTTATTGGCAATCACCATAGCTGTCGGGTTCGCATTTCCTATGTCTTCAGATGCGAAGATCAGCATCCGCCTTGCGATGAATAGCAGGTCTTCTCCTCCTTCCAGCATCCTCGCAAGCCAATACACCGCCGCATTGGGATCACTCCCGCGCATCGATTTTATAAATGCGGAGATGATATCATAATGCTGTTCCCCGGTTTTATCATACATTGCCATTCGGGTCTGCACCTGTTCAAGCACAAGCTTGTCGGTGATCTCCAGAGGATCTGTATTGACCGAGTTCACGATCAGCTCAAAAACATTGAGAAGCTTTCTTCCGTCACCTCCTGAAAGCCGCATTAAGGCTGACGTTTCTTTCAGGATGATCGTGCGCTTTTTCAGCTCTTCATCCTTTTCCAGTGCCTGATTGAGAAGCGTCATCAGATCAGTAGCATCAAGCGCATTCAGTATATACACCTGGCAACGTGACAGCAATGCCGAGATGACCTCGAATGAAGGATTTTCAGTGGTGGCTCCGATCAGGGTAACCACGCCTTTTTCCACTGCTCCCAAAAGTGAGTCCTGCTGTGACTTTGAAAAGCGATGGATCTCATCAATGAACAGCACCGGTGAATTCCCGAAAAGCCCCTGGTTTCCGGCCTTCTCGATTACATCACGTATGTCTTTCACACCGGAGTTGATCGCGCTTAATGAATAGAATGGCCTTTTAAGCTGGTTGGAAATGATGTTTGCAAGCGTTGTTTTTCCTACTCCCGGCGGTCCCCAGAAGATCATTGATGGCAATGACCCTGATTCGATCGCTTTACGAAGGACTGCACCTTCCCCAACAAGATGTCTCTGCCCGATGTAATCATCCAGGCTTTTAGGACGCATTCGTTCAGCTAGTGGTGGCTTCATACGTTCTTTTTATGCTTCCATCGTTTATGCGACCAGAGCCAGTGTTCAGGCTTTCTGCGAATATGGCCTTCTACGGTCTTCATGAAATTCACAAGCAATAATCCTTCCTGCATTTCCCTGATATTGTCTGTGAGAAGCTCATAGGTGATCTCATACTTTCCTCTGCCTGTCTTCTCAACATGACCATACACCACAACAGCATCAAGATACCTCGCGTAGCGTTCAGCTCCTTTTGCAACGGGCACTTCACGTCCGAAGAATTCAACCCACAGTGTCTTGTTGAGGTTAGATGGATTCTGATCTGCGATGAATCCAAAAGATGAAGGACGATGTATCTCAGATGCCAGCATCTTAGGCAGATCTTTGGTTGAAACGAGCCTGGTTCCAAACCTGTTCCTGCTTTTTCTTATGACCTGGTCAAAGAATTTATTCTTGAGGGGAAGATAGATGCCATATACATCTTTCAGCGGAGTATGCTGTGAAAGCTGAAGAGCTGCCCATTCCCAGTTCGCATAGTGTGCTGCCATGATCACTGTATGACGGTTCTTGAATTCTTCCGACTGAAGCAGCTCAGGATTTGTCACAGCGATCCGTGAACTAAGCGCCTGTTTGCTGATCGTCAATGTCTTGATCGTTTCAACCGCGATATCACAGAAATGCTGGTAGAACTTTTTTCTAAGGTCCGTGATCTTTTCTTCAGGGTAATCAGGAAATGCATGACGCAGGTTGTCTTCGATGACCCTCTTTCTGTATGGAAAGACCGAGTTCAGCAAAAGGAACAGCAAGTCAGAAACCCTGTACAGGATGCCAAGGGGTAAATAACTTACAGGAAGCAGAACCAGGTAAAAAAGAATCCGGGAAAACACAGGTGCAAAGGTAAACTATAGATTGTAATCTCTGCTTTACGCAGTGAAGGATGTCCTCCTGATGGATGCTACAAGGATCGCTTTAACAGTATCCAGAAGTTCCTCGTGATCAGTGAAGAACTTCTGGTTCACTTCGACCTCTATTCCGGCATATCGTTCCGGATCGGTGGTCGTCCGGAGGTAGGTCGTGAAGCCATCGTCAGTTCCTTTGTAGGGTGAATTTGGCAGTACACTTAATGATGCTGTAAGTTCGTTCAGTTCTGATATCAATCTCTGAGCTGTTAATTTTTCGAACGACCTGTCAGGATCATAGAGCACGCCGATGTCAGCCTTCCTACGTTCTCCATTCAGCACAGGCGTGAATGTGTGGATACTCAGATGTATGACACGTGTTGTCTGAAGTGCCGATACAATTGCATCTTCCACTTTTTTACGATATGGATAGTAATGTGTATCAAGGACCTGTTCCTTTTCATCTTTTGTCAATAAAGTTGAAAACCTGCTGAACAAATCCTTGCTGTTTACTGAACGATTGGCTTCAACAAGCAACCTTGTAATTGTTGTATAGTAAACATCCGTTTTCAGCTGATCACTCAGGTACCTCGCAAGCTCAAGAGCGCCGATATCATATCCTTCATGCGTGTTCAGAACATTCGGCTCATCACCAAAAAGATGCTTGAATGTCTGCGGCACATCATTACCTGCATGTTCACAGGTAAGGATGATCTGAGGCTTTTCATCCGAAGAGCTCATCGTTCTCCAGGCATTTACACAGCTGTGAATACACGTTATGCAGTGAAGACTCCGAAAAGTTGTTGTTCAGCGCTTTCAGGATTCTTGTTGAAAGGCAGCCATTTTCAAGGATGTGCCTGATCGGGTTGTAAAAATGTTCAACGTTGGGATCACTGTGCAGGTTTTCAAACAGCCATTTCCAGAGCTCTCCGGTCGTGCCGATCGAGTCAGGGAATCCAAAGACCCTGAGGTATCGTTCATTGGTGAGGATCGTATGTTCACCTGAACGTATTGACTCAAGAAAGATCTCTGCAAGATCATCTTCCTCGAATGATTTTTGGAAATCCAGCTCAGACCATTTACCACTCACCAGGTTTTTAACCACAGCGATGACCAGGGATGCAATTGCAAGATCAGCCGTTGGGCATTCCTGCGTATCGATCACACGGATCTCGATGGCGTTCCGGTCCCATCGTGCAATGGCACCACGTGAGTTCAGCCATTCTTCCTGCAAGATGCCTTTTTCATCATATTCGGAGATCTGCTGGAATAACGGCTCAAAGATCTTGCGTTGATATTCTTCGCGGGAAAAAGCCTGTTCAGGGATCACCTTTCCTGAAGCATGTGGCACACGCTCCTGGTTTTTCCGGTAAACCTCCAACCTGTAATCCTTGAAGTTTGTGAGCCTTCCTTCGACAACCGGGCTCGACGCACTCAGTGCAGGTATGATCGGTAATACCAGGCGTATAGCGGCATGCAGCTTCGCAAATTCTTCATCATCCGCGAATGGTAAATTAATGTGCATGCTCTGAAGGTTACACCATCCATGGCCCTTACAATTAAATATTCTGTCGTAGGTTTCATAAATTTCGTTGTTATCATGTGGCCAGATCTTCATTTCAGTTTTAGGGTCCATCCAGGGATGCATACCTGACGGAAGGAGGCATGCATTCAAACCAGCCAGCAGCTCATTCGCGCGTCGGATGGATTCCTTGAACATCACCGGAAACTCCCGAAGATCTTTAATAGGTTTATTGTTCTTGAATTCCAGTACATGAAGCACCAGCTCATTCGACCAGCAGGCTCGTCCGAACTCTACATCAGAGGATCGTTTACCTGACTGCATTTCAAGGAGCTTGTCTGAAACAGGCATCACATTCAGTGAATTCCTGTTAATGATCATGTACTCCAGCTCTATACCAAACCCTTCAAATAGTTGTAAAGGAACTCTCATCTCACACCTCCTTCGACTGCCTTATCCTTTCAAAAAATACACCCATCACTTTCAGATACAGATCCCCCTTGAGAAATTTATCTTCATAACCCGAATCGATATTCGGGTTGTCATTAATTTCCATAACAAAAGGCTCACCGTTTATTTCTTTTACATCAACTCCATACAAACCATTTCCGATCAATGCGGCAGCTTTAAGCGCAGCATCAATGACCTTCAAGGGCACCTGCTCGATCTTCAAACATGCTGTTTTTCCAAACCTTGAGGTGCCATTGATGTTATGACTCACGATCTGCCAGTGCTTTCCAGCCATATAATATTGACATGCAAACAAAGGTTCATTATTTATAATTCCGATCCTCCAGTCAAACGCAGTAGGCAGGTATTTCTGGGCAATAATTAACTCGGAGCGGTCAAACATCGTCCTTGACATTTTCTCAAGCTGCGAACGGTCGCATACCTTAAACACTCCCTGCGAGAACGCACTGTCGGGAAGTTTGATCACAAGAGGATACCCGAGCTTTTCTGTTGAAGCGATCAGATCATATTTTCCGCTGATGATCGTTTCAGGTATCGGCACTTTATGATGCTTGAGGAGCTCAGCCAGGTACACCTTGTTGCTGCATTTCACGATGCTGTCAGGATCATCGATCACAACAAGTCCTTCCACTGCTGCTCTTCGTGCAAAGCGATATGTGTGATGGTTCACATTTGTAGTTTCCCGGATGAACAAGGCATCATACTCACCGAGATGATTGTACTCATCCTTAGTGATTACACGTGCATCAATCCCGAATGTCTCCGCAGCTCTTACAAATTTCCTGATCGCGGCAGGGTTAGAAGGAGCAGTCTTTTCATCAGGATTCACAAGGATTGCCATCGAATATTTCGGCTGACTGCATTTATTTGAGAAGATCCTTTTCTGGTTAAAGAAGCTGCTGGCCACTGTTTCGATCAATCCATCTTCAGCACCTTCCAACAAACTTGTCGGAAGTAGATCAACGTTATGTAGCACCCATTTATCATTGTGAATAAATGTTGCGCGAAGCAGCGGTGCACTGAACTGCCTGAACAATTCATTGCAGAGCTGATCATACCTCTTGTCGGGATTCTGTCCGAAGATCACATCAAGCACAAACGTTTTATCAGTGATCCCCACAAGCGCTTTCTGCATGATCTCTTCAAAATCATCGCTTTTAAGCCTGATGATCGAAAGAGCCTTTGTGTCTTGTATCGTCGTGATATCAGGGATTGCCTTGTGTCCACGAGCTGCAGCAAGCAGTGAGACATAATATCCGGAGCTCTGATACTTATAGCTGCGACACAGGTTAAAGATCTTGGCCGACCTGAGCTTGATAAACCGCTGATCACTCAGGTACTTTTTTGCCGTGATCACTTCTACACCAGGTATATTCCAACGAAAATCGGAATGGTTATTCACAACCAGTAAATTCATGCGTCCCCTTCTTTTTCTTTCTTTTTATGAATAACCAACATATTCGCATCATAGGTGATCACACCGAGCAGGATTGCGTTTAACACCCTGTCGATGCTTACATGATATTTCTGCGTTCCTGAATATGGATTCGGCAGGTACGGATCAGAGACCAGCACCTTGTCATTTTTTGAATCATAGCCTGTAAGGACAACAAAGTGTCCCATCGATGTTCCCCGTATATCATCCGGATGATTATTGATTTCTCTCGGACTCTGATACAGGTAAGTGGCACTCAGGCCAGTAATGATCGGCTGATTTCTTTGCAGGTATTTTTTTACGAGCTTCCCGTTGAGCTCTTCAAACTTCAGCTCTCCTCCAAGCTCGAGAAAACGCAGGTACGCCTGTGTCGCCCAATACAGCTTTTCATCCTGTTTAATCTGTATCTGAAGCCTGAGCTTCTCGCAGATATCTACTCCAGGATGAAACCAGGAAGGATCGAAGACATGAAGATTATACGTATAGATGGTTGCTGCATATCCTTTTTCGAGTGCATGTGTTCCCAGAATAACTGCAAGGGTTCCTCCTGTCTCTAATGCGGGGATCTCGGAGATAAGCAGATCCAGATCAACCTCATCGCCGTAAAATTTGTACAGCGCATGCAAACATGTAGGGCCGCATGTTTCATCATTTGGCTGCGGTAAGATCTCAAGCTGAAGCTCCTCCATGTTCATGCAATTCCTCTGTATAAGAATTTGCAATTACCAAGCCGCAGTAAATTTCTATTTCACTTCTGTGCTTATTTTACGAAGAAGTTCCTGAGCCTGAACTGTGTACTGATTCTGTACAGCACCAAGTTTTTCCAGAAGCGGTACAGCATCCGAAGATCTTCCAACATGGATCAGACTGTTTGCACGAAACCATTGTGACTTATAATCAGTCGCACTGAATTTTTCTGTCAGCCGGATCACTTTTGCATGATCTCCGCTTTGATAGGCTGCTTCTGCTTCAGAAGATTCAATAGCGGATTTTCCTTTCGCTTTCTTTGATCTGACTTCCGGGCTAGATTTGGTGACAGCAGAAAATTCAAGCTCATCGCGAGCCATTTCCGCTGCAGCCGGCATGTTGGCATCTTCTTTCACTGATTGTTTCTTATCCTGCACCGGTGAGGATGCTGCCGCATTGGATGCGGGCATGTTCTTCATTAACGCCAGATCAGATTGAACTTCTTTTCTTTCATCTTTCGCTTCAGCGGCTTGAATCTGAGGTTCAGAAAATGCTCCTGTGCCAACATGTTCCTGTGCTACTGATTCCTCAAGGTCTTTCATTGCTGTTTCCTGCTCACTGACTTTAACTTCATCGGTTGGATGACTGAGTCTTTGCTTTTCTGATTCAGAATCCTTTCCTAATGGAGCAGGCTTTTCATCAATGACTACAGGATCGATCACCTTCTGATCACTTTGAATTTCTGGGGGATCAACAGAATGGAGCGCTTCAGGTTGTATGGAATTCTCTTCAACAGTTTCAGTTACCTGCCTGCTTTTTCTTACATCATGCAACCTTGTAAAAAGATAACCCGTGATCAGTGCGACGATCAGCACAGCAGCGACTGAATACCAGTAAAATCTGCGCGAGCTTTTCTTCTCCACTTTCTTGTCAATGCGCTGATTAAGCTCCTCAGTGATCTCAGATATCGAATGTGAAGGGTCGATCATTTCCAGACCTTCAGCGGCATCCTGGCAAAACGGGCAATTTTCCAAATGAGAAGAAACCACAGCAGATGATGCAGGATCAAGCACGCCTCTGATGAATGCTTCCATCGTTGCCGCATCAGGGCAACGGTCCATCTGGATTATGTTAGGTTCCTTATTCATTGCTTGACAGATAACTCTTCAGATTTCTTTTACCATTCTGAATATGGCTTTTAACTTCATTCAGTGAATACCCTGTTTCCTGTGCAACTTCAACATAGGATCTTTCTTTCAGATAAAAGAGCTCAATGCAGACCTTCTGTCCTTCATTCAGCTGAGTGATCCCTTTTTCAAGCGCTTTCAGGATTTCTTCCTTATCATGTTCCTCATTGAGATGCGCATGACCATCATTTTCCATAACGTCATGATAATTATTTTCTGAAAACTTCAGCTGCATGGAACCTTTGGATTTCCTGAGGTACATGAGGCATTCGTTTTTAGTGACGATGTAAAGCCAGGATTTAAAATATTCAACCTTTTCTGATGGCAGCTTCAACAGCAGCTTTTCAAAGATTGTCATCACCATGTCCTTTGCCTGCTCTTCATCCTTAAGGTACTTCATGCAAAGTCCGAGCACCAGGTGTGTGTACCGCTTGTATAGCTCACCAAAGAAGAAATTATTACCGGTTTCCAGGAAACGGGCAAGCAATTCTTCATCAGTGTTGGAAAGCTGGTCTTTAAAAGGTGACACGCAGTTGGCTTTCTATAAAGTTACTCATTGTAACCCGCGTAAACACTGTCTTTTAAAAAAAAATCACTCCATGTTATGGAAAACGAACAGACATCGCATCTCAATGAAAATCAACCACACATTATGGAAGCAAAAAGCATCAGGAAAGTCGTCATCACACTATGTTGTGCTGTGGCCATGTATTCCTTACTAAAAGCTGACAATCTTATATCAGCAGTAAAGGACAATGAATTTTTAAAAGAGCTCCGTGAGAAGCTTGAAAAGATCGGTGAGAATTATTCCGAAGACCGCGTGTACCTTCAGTTCGACAAGCCCATGTATGAACCCGGAGATGATATCTGGTTCAGTGCATACATCACCGACGCGAAGACCATGAAGCCAAGCACCAAAAGTGATGTGTTGCACGTTGAGCTTCTGTCACCCAAAGGATCCGTTGAGCATGAATACAAACTGTTCATTAGGAACGGAAAGGCAAACGGTGATTTCAGAATTTCTGAAGACATGCCCGGAGGGATCTATAAAGTGAGAGCCTATACCAACTGGATGAAAAATGAACCAGGCAGACAATATGTTGAAAAGGAACTTCAGGTGCAGGATCTCGTTCTTCCTTCATTAAAAATGAGTCTGGAGTTTCAGCGTAAATCATACGGACCAGGCGATGAGGTCACCGCAAAGCTTGAGCTGACAACGAATGAAAACAAGGGACTCACGAATCATTCATTCAGGTATAAGCTTTCATTGAACGGTAAGTACGAACCTGAAAAATCCGCACAGACAGGCAACGATGGAACAACGATGATCATGTTCAGACTTCCGGAGAAATTAAAAACATCCGATGCCTTGCTGAATGTCCTCATTGATTATGAAGGGAAGACAGAATCCATTTCACGTTCAGTACCTGTTTACAGGAATGATTTTAAGGTTGAGCTTTATCCTGAAGGCGGAGACCTTGTCCATTCCCTGCCCTCACGAGTGGCATTTAAAGTCACGAATGAATATGGAAAGCCGGCAGATATTGATGGTGTGGTTGTCAATTCAAGAGGTGAAGAGATGACGAAATTCACTTCGTTCCATGGAGGACTGGGTGCATTTAACATCACACCAGAAATGGGTGAGAAATATACAGTGAAGATCACAAAGCCTGAAGGATGCCAGCAGCAATATGATCTTCCAGGTGCATTGCCTGCAGGATTTATCATGAACATCGATCAGTCAAATCCTGCGGAAGCAGGCATCACGCTCCATTCCACTGAGACAGATGAAGTGTCACTTATTGCACAGGTGAGAGGCAACGTGTACTACACCAATTCCATACAGCTGACAGCAGGCATCAACAGGATCGTTGTTCCGCTCTCGTCGTTCCCAACAGGAGTTGCACAATTCACATTGTTCGACAGTCAGGGCATTGAACGTGCAGAACGGCTTGTCTTTGTAAATAAAAACAAACAGCTGAACATCAGTATCCATACAGACAAAGAGAAGTATCTCCCAAGAGAAAAAGTGAAGCTGACAATTACTACCAGGGATCAGCGCGGACTACCAGTTCCTGCAAATCTTTCCTTATCTGTTACGAATGATCAGCTGCTGAGTATGGCGAATGACAAGAGCGGAAACATCATGAGCCATTTATTTCTTCAGCCTGAATTAAAAGCAGTGATTGATGAGCCTTCGTTTTATTTTGATCCGAAAGAGCCAAAGTCAGATAAGGCCCTTGATCTTCTATTGATGACATCAGGCTGGAGAAGGTTCACCTGGGCAGAGCTTCGGAATGATGAACTTCCCGCATTCACATACAAAGGAGAAAAAGCGGTGATCGCAGGAACAGTGCTGAACGCGTATACATCACTGCCTGTGAAAAATGCTGAAGTGTTGATAGGAAAGAAAAAAGTCGCAACAGATGAGCAGGGACGTTTTATTATAAAGAAACCTGATCTGTCAGTCTCTGCTGAATTAAAAGTCAATGCGGAAAATTGTACGCCTTTCACCATGACCCTGAATGACTACTCTGAAAGCCTGATCTGTTACGTTTATGATCAACGCAGGGTTCATCACAACCAGAATTTTCCTGCAGAAGACATTATGGAGATGAAAGCTGAAGAGATGGAAGGCGGAGCATTTATGAACGAGCCAGCGCACGTTAAAAGGCTTGAAATCCCAATGCCTGCAGCTGCCGCAGAGAATAAAATGAAGATCAGAAAGAATATGGAATTAGATGCTCCGCGGCTTGAAGAAAAGAAAGAGCAAAAGAATTTCGGGGTGCTTGATGAACGTGTCTTTGCCGGAAAAAATGCAGACAAAAACTTTAAAAAGCGTGGCAAAGCTGTACAGGCTAAACCTCATGGAAAGCTCTATTACAGGGCAAGAACATTTCCGGATGTTTCTTATAGCAAAGAGAACACAACGTTCAACAGGGAAGACTTTCGCACCACTGTCTTCTGGAATGGTTCCGTCGAAACAGACCGGACTGGCACCAGGACACTTGAGTTTTACAACTGCGATGAGATCGCCTCGTTCAGAATAACTGTAGAAGGCATCAGTACATCAGGTCTCGCAGGCCACCAGGAAAAAACCATTTACACACAGCTTCCATTCTCCATGAACGTGAAGCTGCCGGTAGAAGTTGTCAGTGGCGATCAGCTCTCCATTCCACTAACACTCACCAACAACACCACGGGTAACATCAATGGCTCACTGCATCTAAAAACACCATCAGGATTTAAAGCGGTGGCTATTATACCAGCGACACAACAGATTGCTGCAGGAACATCCAAAACGATCTATCTGGATTATCAGGTGATGCATGTAATGGGAGATGGAGACTTTACAGCATCATTCACAGGCGCCGGGCATACCGATTCATTCTCAAAAAAGATTAAAACAGTAGCAAAAGGTTTTCCGGTGATGGCATCATTCAGTGGCAACGAGATGGAAAAAGAATATGAGATTTCCATACAGCATGTTGTGGAAGGATCGCTACAAGCCTCACTTGGCGCTTATCCATCTGTGATCAGTGACCTGATGAAAGGGGTCGAATCAATTTTAAGAGAGCCATCCGGATGCTTTGAACAGACCTCAGTAAGCTCCTATCCGAATGTGATGGTCATGGACTACCTGAGAACTACAGGAAATAAAGATGAAAAACTGATGGCATCTGCAGAAAAGCTGCTCGACAAAGGTTACAAAAAGCTTACATCGTATGAGGCAAAGGAAAAAGGATACGAATGGTTTGGAGCGAGTCCTGCACATGAAGCACTCACGGCGTATGGACTGATGCAGTTCAATGACATGAAAGCGGTATATGAAGGAGTGGATGAACGAATGATCAACAGAACAGCTGAATGGCTCCTGAGCCGCAGGGATGGGAAAGGTGGTTTCAAACGTAACGGAAGAGCGCTGGATAATTTCGGTGCTGCAAGTGAAGAGGTTACCAATGCATACATCGTTTATGCTTTGAGTGAAGCTGGTTACAGAGACATCAGGAAAGAATATGAAAGCAGTCTGCAAAAAGCAATGTCAACCCAGGATCCTTACCTGCTCGCATTAATGTCGAACGCATCCTTCGCATTGAATGAAATGAAGAACGGAATGAAATGCCTGGAAAAGTTATGCAAGACCCAAAATACTGAAGGATCATTCAATGGCATGACACATTCTGTGACCCGGTCAACAGGCATCTCATTAAAAGTTGAAACGTCCGCATTGGCCGTGCTTGCGATGCTGTCTTCAGGTTCACCCGATCAGGGATGTCTTCAAAAAGCTGTCACATACCTTGTAGGCAGCCGGACAGCGAATGGTGCCTTCGGTTCAACCCAGGGAACCATCCTTGCATTGAAAGCCCTTACAGCCTACGCCAAATTCTCCAAAGCAACAGCGCAGGCTGGAACGATCGCATTTTATGTTGATGGAAAACGAGTGGCTGAACGATCATACAAAGCCGGAGAAAAGGAAGCCATCGAGATTAAAGGACTTGAGAAATTTCTAAGCGCGGGAAATCATAAACTTAAAGTGAAATTTGAACAGACCGACGCTTCACTGCCCTATTCTCTCGGGGTCTCATGGAATACATCGTTGCCACAATCATCACGTGAATGCACACTGGACATCAGGCTTGATGCAGCTTCAAAGTCTGTAAGAATGGGCGAAACACTCAGACTTTCTGCAACCCTTTCGAACAAAGGAAAAGAAGGGCTGGCCTCCCCTATCGCGATCATAGGCATTCCAGCAGGATTCACTCTACAGCCATGGCAGCTGAAAGAATTATCCGAAAAAAACATGTTTGATTATTATGAGATCAAAGGAAACAGCCTGGTGCTTTATTACCGTCAGTTCGCGCCTGAAGAAAAGAAACTGATCTCACTTGATCTGAAGGCTGAAGTGCCGGGTATCTATGAAGCTCCTGCCTCCACGACATACCTGTATTACACAAATGAACACAAGACGTGGAAGAATTATGAAAGGATCCAGATCAAAAAAAGTTAGCAATTATTCTCACCCGTTTACAAAAGAAAACCACCTTGAAGGGTGGTTTTCTTTTGTATTAAAATTCACAGAGACTATAGATCTCTTCCTTCACGTGCGTGCTGACCAGGCATACTTTTATCCTGCTGGCTTCCGGAATAATTTGGCGAGCCACCGGTTACAGTTCGTCCTTCAGTGCTTCCACCTCCGAGCGATGTGCCTTGTCCGGAAGCATGGATCTTTTCCTCCTTCCGTTCACGCTCATCCGAACGTTCAAAATGGTCAGATTCTTTCTCACGATCGAACTCTCTTCCACCTTGATTTTTGCTGTTATGCATACCACGTCCGGTTGTCATTTCAACATTCTTCTTTTCACTTTTTTCCTCTTTCGATTTCATCTCATCCTCCTGTTTGTTTAAGTTATTTCTACATGATTAAACCGTTCATTAAATGCCTGCTCACTCATACTCATAAAGTTGATCGCGTCAGCCAGAGCAATCATGCCAAGCATGGCAAAACTCCAGCTTCCCATACCAAAGAGAGAGAGTATCAGACAAACAATGAATCCGGCAAAAAAAGCACCACCTGAGGCTTTATCACCTAGGTAGATCCTGTGCAATCCCGTCACTCCGAACAGAAGCGCCAGGATCACTGTTGCAGTCCGTGTTCTCATAATGTTTCATGATTTAATACCTAATGTTATATTCGCAAAAAACAAGCCGCAACTCAGTGATTTTACGGATAAAAGTGAAGCCCGGGGCTAAATCGAACACAATAAAAAAAGAGTCTGACGGCACACTATCCATCAGGGTTGCTGCACCTCCTGTAAATGGTAAAGCAAACAAAATGCTTCTCGAATTTCTTTCCTCAGTCTTCGATATTCCTAAAACATCCATCTCCCTCAAGTCGGGAGAATCATCACGATATAAAACATTGATATTGCCTGATACAGCACGGATCAACGACATCCTATCTTCACTGCAATGAATGATTCAACCCTGAATGGACAATAAAATCGATCCCTTTCTTATCTTTATAGGAATTACAACATCATGAAAAAAACACTCACCCTTTTCGCAGTCCTCTTATTGGCAGGTGCAACGCATTCAGCCTTTGCACAATCAGACAAGAAAAAAGACAAGCCACTGCTGGATTCTGAAACATACATCACAGAAGTTACACCAGTAGCCACAGACAACAAGCCACCTTCAAAAGGTAAACCTGATGAGATGAGCTTTAAGAACGGAAAGTTCAAATCGGATTATTTCGATGAAAAAGGAAACTTCAAGCAATCAAGTTATACTGTCACAAAAGATTCCATTGATTCAGATGAAGACCGTTACATTGAATTTGAAACAGTGATGAAGACTGATGCAGAAGATGAACTGGAGATCAAGGGGACTGTAATCGGGTACGATATTGAAGGAACTGCAAAATGGTCAAAGAACGGAAAAGTGAAGAAAGAATATTCCTTTGCTGGAGGAATTAAAAAAGGTAAATAGACGATCAATAATTAATCATAGAGATCCCTCCTGTTCAAAACCGGAGGGATTTTTTTTTGACCTCTTTCAGGGTATTCCGAACTGCATGTTACCTGAAATAACAGCTTGGCAAGATATTTCCATTCCAGCCTGTGGAAATATCGCCAGCAATGAAAAAACTACTTACACTCATCACGATGATGTTGATCCTGGCCACAGCAGATGGCTATTCAACAGGCAATGGAGCGAAGGAACTGAGAAAAGGGAATGCCGAATTAAAGAGAAAAAATCCCTCCTACTCCAAAGCGCTTGAATACTTCCAGGTCGCATACCAGGGCAATTCAAACAACGCGTTTCTGAATTATAAGATCGGTTACTGCTATCTCAACACATTTGATAAGACCAAGGCGATCCCTTACCTCGAAAAAGCACTTGCCACTGATCCTGTCGTATCACCAGATGCCCGTTATCTTCTTGCACGCGCATACCATCTGAATTATGAATTCGATAAAGCCAGCACTGAATACAGCAAGCTGAAAGAAAGCATCAATTCCATGCAGACTGAAAAGGACCTGGCTGTCGTGATGTATGCACTCACTGAAAACGGAAAAACGTGGGATGTAAGTCAGGAGCCTACAAAAGCGATCATTAAGAAGCTTCTCGACAAGAAAGTGCAGGAGTGCAATCATGGCAAACAGCTCTTTGAAAAACCAGTGAATGCAAAAATTGAAAACCTGGGAACCGTGCTCAATTCCGAGTTTCCGGAATACTCACCCATCATCAAGGCAGATGAAAGCCAGTTGTTTTTCACATCAAGGCGACCTGGCACTACTGGAGGAAGAGCTGATCGTGCGGATGGCCAGTACTTTGAAGACGTGTATGTTTCAAAAAAGATCAATAACACCTGGAATATTCCGGAAGCATTGCCTGCTCCTATCAACACAAACAAGCATAATTCAGCACTTGGAATTTCAGCCGATGGTCAGACCATGTTCCTGTATGACATGTCTAACGGAGGAGATATCCTCATCTCCACTCTAAAGGGAGATAGCTGGTCAACACCTGCAAAACTGCCTTCATCCATCAATTCACCACAGGCAGAGCGTTCAGTATGTATCTCAGCAGATAAACGAAAGCTATTCTTTGAGCGTGACGGAGATGATAAAGACAGGAACATTTATATGTCTGTGCTTGACAAATCAGGAAACTGGAAGACACCTGTCAAACTGCCTAAACAGATCAATACAGAATATGATGAAGACGGGATCTTCTTTCATCCTGATGGAAAGACCTTATTCTTCAGTTCAAAAGGACATAACTCCATGGGAGGATATGATATTTTCAAATCAGAGCTGCAGGAAGATGGCACATGGAAAGAGCCGGAAAACCTGGGATATCCGATCAACACACCTGATGACGACATCTTCTTTATTCTCTCCGCAGATGGAAAACATGGATTTTATTCGTCAGTAAGGAAAGAAGGTCGTGGCTATACAGACATCTACATTGTTGAAATGCCTGAGAACATTGACCAGACAAAGCCTGCATCGGCTGTGACACTTCTTACCGGAATCATCAGCGATGCAACATCAAATGAGCCCGTTGACGCGAAGATCCAGATCACGGACAATGCGACCGGAGAAATCGTTGCTGAGCTTGAATCCAATTCCAAAACAGGCGATTACCTTGTTGCCCTTCCATCCGGTAAAAACTATGGTATCGCGATCGACAAAGATGACTACCTCTTTCACTCAGAAAATTTTGATCTTCCGGTAACCCAGGATTATCAAAAGATCGAAAAGAACATCGGACTGAAGAAAGCTGAAGTCGGAACGAAGATCATCCTTAAGAACATCTTCTTCGATTATGATAAAGCGGCATTGCGCAATGAATCAAAATCAGAGCTTGAACGACTTGCAGAAGAAATGAGAAAATTCAGCACCATCAAGGTTGAGATCTCCGGTCATACCGACAATAAAGGCGAAGATGAATATAACATGAAGCTCTCACAGGAAAGAGCTGATGCTGTGCGTACATACCTGATCGAAAAAGGAATTTCTGAGAAAAGGCTGATGGCAAAAGGTTATGGAGCATCAAAACCAGTCGCGGAAAATGTGAAAGGAGACGGTACTGACAATCCTGAAGGAAGACAGCTGAACAGAAGAACAGAATTTGAAGTTGTAGGAAAATGAGGTTCGCATTCGTCCTTATGATGCTGCTTCATTTTCATTTAAATGCACAGCATCCATTTTTGAAATCCGGACCATCCATTGGGTATGTTGATCATGAACGGGCTTACATTCTTGTTGATGCAGCACCCAACATCCAAACCATCAGCATCACCTGGCGGGAGAAATTAACGGCGATCCCAACAGACAGTCTTGAGATCACACGAGCTGAAAAAGATACCGGAGCTGTCATTTTCAAGGTGAAGCATCTCAAACCATCAACCTCGTATGTTGTCAGTGTCAGGTTAAATGGCTTACCTGCTAATCCGGGCTTTACACCGGAATTTAAAACTGCCGTGAGCAATCCTGAAAGCGATGAGACTTTTTCATTTCTGTTCGGGTCCTGCCTTTACATCAACGATCCGGGAGAAAAGCAAACATTTGGAAACAGTCCTGATATCCTCGGGCATATGTCGAAGCTCGAGACAGATTTTATGATCTGGGGAGGAGACAACATGTACCTGAGAAATGAAGAGTGGAACAGCAGGCAGGGAATTCTATCAAGGTACTATGCCACCAGGCGGTTTCCTCAGATGCAGCCATTGATGGGCACAAGAGCCAACTTTGCAGTTTGCGATGATCACGATTATGGCCCTGATGACTGCACCGGATCCTATGATCTCGCCAATGAGTCATGCAGTGCATTCCGGTTCTTCTGGCCAGCAAAGCATTATGCATCAGGAAAAGACAAAGGCATCTACCACAAGTTCACCTGGGGAGACTGCGAGTTTTTCATGATGGATGACAGAACCTACCGGAGCGGAGCGGACATGCCCGGTGTGCTCGAGGCATCACTCAACAGAGAGAAAAGATATTACGGAAAACAGCAGCTGGCGTGGTTGATCGAAAGTCTTGGAAATTCAAAAGCAACATTCAAGTTCATTGTATCGGGAGGACAGATGATCAATCCACTTGCAGAGAAAGAATGCTTCAGGTATTACAACTATGAATACAACAAGCTGATCAGGCATATCCTGTCAAACAAAATTGAAGGCGTTGTGTTTCTGAGCGGTGACAGGCATTTTACCGAACTCATCGCTACTCAACCTGAGGGTGGATATACGCTTTTTGACTTTACCTGTTCATCGCTGACATCTGAAACAAGAAGCATAAAAAAAACCAAAGAGATTGACAATCCTTACAGGATCCCGGGAACACTCTACATGGACAATAATTTCAGCAAGCTCACCATCACCGGAAAAAAAGGAGACCGAAAAATAAATATCGAAACAAAGGACTCAAAAGGAAAAGCGGTATGGGATTTTGTAATAAAGGAATCTGATGTAAAATTTATAAAACGGAAAGAATGATCGAGGGAAGCATCATGAGATTCAAAAGCAACTTCAGGGAAGCGTTGATTGCCAACATCCATAAAAGCTATGGCTCAATGGAAGAATTTGCCGATGAAAAAGGATACAGGCTTGAAGACCTGGCGGCTATGATGGACGGGAAGTTTACAACGATCGATGAATTTCTTAAACTGATGCTGGATACCAACTGGACCATCTCGTTTAAAGATCATTTTGATCATAGTTTCAGGTTCCCAGATTCATTTACCGTACCTTCAGTATCCGATATACAAATGAATAACTTCACTTAAAAGAACGATATGAAAAAGTCCGGTTTATTAATTTTCGCATTATGCTTTGGAGCTGCAGGTTTTGTAGCGTTCACTAAAGACAAGGATAAAGACAAAGACAGGTATTGCCAGACAAAAAATGGCATTACAGTCACTGAAGGAGATCATGCCTTTAATTATCCGGATGCGAAGCTGAAGCTGAATGACAATAAAGATGTTCGAGATACAGGAATGAACACCTTCACCTACGAAGTTTCAGGGTATCAGCTCGGTGAGCAGACACCTGATGCATCGAAAATGTGCGCGAATTCCGCGAAAGGACAGCACATCCATTTTATTCTCGATAACCAGCCATACTACGCTTCATACACGCCGACGATCGAACAGAAAGTAAAGCCAGGTCATCACGTTTTACTGTCATTCCTTTCAAGATCGTATCATGAAAGCCTGAAGCACAAAGAAGCTTATGTTCTGACACAGTTCAATACCGCTGGCAATACTGAAAAGACAGATCTTTCCAAGCCGATGATGTTCTATAGTCGTCCGAAAGGTGCATATACAGGTGAAAATGAAATTAAGAAGCTTCTCCTTGATTTTTACCTGGTGAATACCGACCTGGAAAAGCATGGCTTTAAAGTGAAAGCAACGATTGACGGAAATGATTTCATGCTGGACAAATGGAAGCCATATTACATCGAAGGACTGAAGCCCGGAAAGCATAAGATCAGACTGCAGCTCCTTGATAAAAAAGGGAATGTTGTTCCCGGAAAGTTCAATGATTCAGGTGATCGTGAGGTAGAGCTGATAGCGGGAGATCCTATTAAGAACATGAAGTAATACGTAAACTCAATTACGTAAATACACCTAACTGCTTAATTGTTAATAATTTTGGGTTGACTTCGATCGACGAATAATCTATATTTGTCGACGAATCAAGCTGGAAGGAATATGGAAGCGGTTAATCAAACTGAGAATGGATTCTTTTTATTCCAGCCTGGACCAGGTGGGGATGATCAGCAATTCATTATTGACCGCTGGGAGGATTACCCTTCTCCGGCCTCTGTATATTCATGGGCTCAGCACATTCATCCCTGTGACAAACCAAGGGCTTTATCCATTTACAATGAGAGAGCCAGCACACAGAACAACTTCGAGCTGAGGTACCGTACACTTCTCAACGACACCTATAAATGGGTAATTGATGTGGGCAAGGTGATCTGGTCGGAAGACGGGAACTTTGAATGCTATCAGCGAACACGAATTAAAGACAAAGAACCTTCGGCAGATGAAGAGCGTCAGGTCAATGATGAAATGCGCTCCTTTTTTGAGAACGCTCCTGTCGGCATGCATTGCTTAAACAGCGAAGGGCTCATCATCTGGGCAAATCAAAGCCAGCTGGATACACTCGGTTACACCTATGATGAATATTTAAATCATCACATTACAGACTTTCTCGTAGATCCTGACCAGTCTAAAGAAGTTGTTTACCTGATAAGGAACAATGAGCAGATCCGGAATAAGGTGATCAAAGTATATACGAGAGACCTGCAGCATAAATACCTCTGCTTTTCATCCAACACCTATTTTGAAAATGGTGTCTTCAGATATACAAGGTGCTTCTTCCAGGAAGTCACTGCACTGAAGACCAGCGAAGCGAAGATGCGTGAATCCAACAGGGTACTAAAGCTCATCAACAGCATCAGCAATTCGCTGTCATCGAATCTTGATCTGCATCCATTGATCCAGACGATCACAGATGCATCAACAGCTGTTTCAGGCGCGCAATTCGGTGCTTTCTATATCAACCATAAACCGGCAGGACATGAAGAGATCGTGTTGTACACAACTTCCGGATGTCCTGCAGGAGGCTTTGTCACAAATCCGCTTCCACATGTACTTCCTCCAGGTTCATTCGAAAAGATCTGCAGGCTGAACAAGGCTGAGATACATGAAAAAGCCAACGAGGTATGCCTCAGGGAAATGTGCGAGAGCATGCTGATCATCCCTGTAAAAGCCAGGAATGGTGAGCTTCTTGGAAAGATCTTTCTTACACATCATGAAGAGAACGTCTTCACGGAAACAACGGAAATGCTTGTTGCCGGAATTGCAGGGCATGCCGCTGTGGCGATCGACAACTGCCGCTTATTTGAAGAAAAGAAAAGCAATGAGCAGCGCTTCAGGGTGCTCGCAGAATCCATACCGCAGATGGTGTGGACAGCAAGCTCGGATGGGAACCTGGATTACTGCAATAAACGCTGGCTCGAATATTCAGGACTGACCATAAAGAAATCACTAGGTAGCGGATGGCTGAACGCCGTGCACAGAGCAGATGTCTTAAAAGGTATCAGGAAATGGAAAGAGTGCATTGAGAACGGCACACCATACGAAACGGAATTCAGGATCAAAGATGGTTCAAGTGGCAAGTTCCGCTGGCATCTTGTCAGAGCGCTTCCGATCAATGACATCCACGGCAACGTCGCGAAATGGTTCGGAACCTGCACCGATATAGAAGATCAGAAAAAGAACGTCCAGGCAAAAGATGACTTCATCAGCATCGCAAGTCACGAGCTCAAGACACCGCTCACCAGCTTAAAAGCATATGTACAGCTGATGGAACGCAGCCTGCAGGAAGATGGCTATAATGACACCGTCAGCCTGTACATGAACAAAACTAACAGCCATATCAACAGGCTTACAGGATTGATATCCGACCTGCTTGATATCTCAAGACTGCAATCAGGAAAGATGCAGTTCAATATGACAAAATTCAATTTCAATACCTTATTGAATGACGTTGCCGACAGCGTACAGCAAAGCAGCACCACGCATAAGGTTGAGAAGAAAGGAAATGCCGACATTGAATTTTACGGTGACAAGCAGCGCATTGAACAGGTGATCACCAACTACCTAACGAATGCGATCAAGTACAGCCCTTCAGCAAACACGGTACACCTGGAAGCTGTCATTGAAAAGAAACATGTAAAGATCATGGTCAGAGACAAAGGGATCGGCATTGCTCCCGATAAGCTCGACAAGATCTTTGACCGGTACTTCAGGATAAATGACAACACAAAAGTTTCCGGACTTGGGATCGGGCTTTACATCTCCAAAGAGATCATTAAAAAGCATGGAGGAAAGACCTGGGCAGAAAGCAGGATCGGTGAAGGAACCAGCTTCTATATCACCTTGCCGCTGGTTTAAACTTTAAAGAATTTCTGAAGAAATAATTTGATGCTGTCTGCTTCTGTCAGGAATCCATCGTGGCCGAAGTCTGAATCGATCTCACCATACACAGCGCCATCAATGAAGTTTGCGAGATCTTTTTGCTGAACCACAGGACAAAGACGATCAGAGCTTATACCAAGAACAAGTGTTTGCGCTTTGACACGTTCAAGAGCTTTGCGGATACCGCCTCTCCCCCTGCCCACATGATGTGAGTCCATGGCCCTGGTAAGCAGGTAATATGAATACGCGTTAAACCTGTTCACAAGCTTTTCACCCTGGTGTTCGATATAACTTTCCGCTTTAAATGCACCGGTGTTCTTTGCATCAATATCAGTCTGTGTAGAGACAAAAGCTTCGTACGTTCTGTAGGTAAGCATACCGATTGCACGCGCGGCTTTCAGCCCTGCTCTGCCCGCATTGAGGTCAGGATCAGAGAATGTCTGATCAGCTTTTAATGCCAAACGTTGAGCAGTATGAACAGCAATGGCCCAAGCCGATTCACGGGCATTGGTTGCAAGCAGGCAAAGATTTTTAATTCGGGCAGGCTGGTTTACAGACCATTCCAGAGCCTGGTAACCACCCATGGAGCCACCAATCGCAAGATGGATCGTTTTAATTCCAAGCTCATCAGCCAGCACACGATGAGCTCTGACCATATCACGGATTGTAACATCAGGAAATGCGCTGAAGTAATGGAAGCCAGTGGAAGGATTCACAGTTAGCGGACCACTTGAACCATAGCATGATCCAAGGATGTTTGCACAGATCACGAAGTATTTATCAGTATCGATAGCAGCGTTCTTACCAATGACACCCGGCCACCACGACTCCGCGTCAGAGTTAGCAGTAAGCGCATGAAACACCCACACCACATTATCCTTCTTTTTATTCAGCACACCGTAGGTGTGATAGGCGATGGTAATTTCAGGCAATACAGTACCTGAATCAAGGGTAAACTCTTTATTGGAATGGAATACGTTCATACCTCTGTTGGAAGGGGGCAAAGCTAATAAATTAATGGGTAAGCGGGAATGGCTGGAGAGAATGATGTTCAGTTAGCAGTTAGTAAAGTTGGCAAAGTTGGCAAATGAATGAGTACTAAACTTGATGCATTTCGTTGCTCTTTGAACTTTATTTATCCCCCATACTCGTCGTAGCTTGAGCTACGACATAATACCATAAATCACCAATTATGGTTTATAGCCCGTCGTAGCTTTCAGCTACATCACCTAGATTTCAGATATCCTGACTAAGCTACAACCCCATTCTCGTCGTAGCTTGAGCTACGACGTAATACAAAATCACCAGTTATGGTTTATAGCCCGTCGTAGCTTTCAGCTACATCACCAAGATTTCAGATATCCTGACTAAGCTACCACACTTAAATGCACTACTGTATTTATAATCTTCAACATCGATCACAATTCCTGCTCTAACAGGATTCAGATGAGTGTATTCTATTCTCTGATCAATCATTTCATTTGTTGAAAGTTGCACCGCATGGTTTTCATGAGTCCAGAATTGATAATAATGATTTCTTGCGTTCTCTTCTCCTGCCATTGCGAAGATATTCAACATCCATTCCCTTCTGCTTTCAATATCATCAATGATAGAAGTTAGAATCTTCTTGCTTGTATAAGATTTAAAGTCTCTAACAATAGCTGACAGATTCGCATGTTCTGCGCTAATGACACAATGAACATGATTGCTCATGATGCACCAGGCATTCACGTTCAGTCCTTT
>JAKFFM010000035.1:0-13823 GCA_036675075.1 Bacteroidota bacterium | reverse complement strand
GGGAAAGAGAAAGAGAAGTTTCAGGTTCAAGAGGACTTCGAATTTAACCCACTTCTCTGCGTTGCTTGAGCTACGCAGGAACTATCTTCCAATAAACGGCTTTGCTGCTACATGCATGTTTTTCAATGTAGCTTTTAGCTACAGTACGAAATGCTCGTGAAGCGGTTAAATGAATTGTTTCTTAAGTGGGTTAAATTCGAAGTCCTCTTGAACCTGAAACTTCTCTTTCTCTTTCCCTTTCCCTTCCCCTTCCACTTTCTCTTTATCGCATGCGTTTGCAACCTTACTTTCACAAATTATCTAACATATGTCGATAGTTATGGCGCATAAGCTTTTTGTGCGGCTGGGACTGCGGACTAGTAAGTTTATCTCAATATTCAATTCAAACAGTTATTGATGCCCTTTCACGCATGTTTACAACATGTAATATGATCACCCTTCCGTATCCATAATCCGAAGCATAAAGCATTTCAACGCATGTCCCTCCGAGCTCGTAATGATGCTAATAATTATTCAATTGAATTGTTTAATAGACTAATCACTAACATCCCAGCCTATTCTTTTTTCCTCAATATCCTCATCAGCTCTTTCCCATACTTCGCGACCTTTTGCTTTCCAAAACCTTTGATCGATTCAAGGTCTTCCATCTTCCCCGGCGACATCAACACAAGCTGCTCAAGCTCATTATTCCTGCAGATCATAAACACAGGCAAATTCAACTCTGTTGCTTTGGCTTGTCTCCACGATTTAAGCCTTAAAAGCAGCGCTTCCTGCATCTCATTTAACACAACTTTAATCGGAGCTTTCAATTCCGATTTTTCGCTTTTCTCTTTCTTAATCTCTGATCGGCTCTCTTCCTGGTCATCTTCATAAAACACCATCACACTCCAGCAATTAAATGCTCCATTAATAAACTGCGTGCTGGTCTTTTTAACTTTTACACATCCTATGAATTGATTGAGCGCTGACTCATCTTCAATGCATCTTTTTTTATCTACACTTACTTCAAATACTTTTACTTTCACCATGAATGTTTTGATGAAGCAAAGATCTGTTGTGTTTGAACTTTTTGTATGTGTAAGCGATTACCGGAAATGCTTATCTGTTTAGGCCTTGCCTGAAAGTTTTAAAATTCCTGAACATCCATTCAATTAAGACAACATAACCAGGGATCCATACGCTGATCGCTGGCATCGTCATTCGATCTCCTGCCCAGAATACGATCGAGGTGGTTATAACAACATATAAAAAGATGAGTTCCATTGCCAGGATAAATCCAAATCGCTCATCCATCTGTTTCCGGTATCTGAATCCAACAATTAAAAGAAAAATTGGAACAAGAATATGTAGCAGGTAAAAAAACTGAAGACTCGCATGATACAGCAAAGCCAATTTCCTGTTTTTAATGTACGGGTTTCCTGATCCCAGGTTCTCGCTGATGTTTGAATGCAACACAGTGACTGTTTCTACCGGATGTGTCGCAAGGTAGCGTATGACCTCGGATTTCGGCTTTGCAAGCGATTGTTCTATCATCTTTAATTCGGCTTCAGGCGCCTGCTTATCAAAACCCTCAAGGCTTCCATGGTCTGCCAGATATGCTGTTTTCCTGTAGAGATACTTCTTCAGGTTACTGTCGGCGAGCTCGATCTTTACCCCGGATTTCCCATTCTTTATGCTGATATATGCCTGTATGAACATTGGTGTCAGCACCGTTACTCCTGCAAGAATATAGATAAGCGAAGCTTTCCTGACGATTGTATGAAGGATGAAAAATAGAAAGACCAGATAGGTGAGTGGCTGAAAAACCGGTTTCGTGGCTGTCAGAATGGCCAGGATAAAAAGGATACCAAGCCATGACCGCAATGCCAAAAGCTGCTTGTAATGACTCGCTGCAACATACGCCAGCACGGATAACAGGAAGGTCACTGTAGCTTCAGTCAATGCTTCAGTTGTCATTTCGATGTAGGAAATGTTGGTAACGATCAGCAAAAATGCCAGGTAGGCAAACCATCGGTTCCTGGTGATTTTCCAGACACTAAGCCATGTCAGATTGCAGCTGATCAGCCATAGCACTGCCTGAAAAGGCCAGATCGCCTTCATCCCAAATAATGACTTGACAATCAAAAGCAACAACGGATAAAAATAGGTCCGGAGTGAATTATAATAATCCGTGCTACCTTCAAGCCATTCCATGTAACCATTGTATTCCATGGAATCACTGGTGGAAAAAAGATTCCCGCTGACATTCCCCTTCGGATAAAGCAAACAAATAATGATCAGGTAAAATGTAGGCGCAAATACATTTAGTAAGATGAGATGCTTTATTCCTGGCCCTGAAGGGCTGATTCCTGTTGTACCTGCGTTGACTCTCATATCCTCGTCAAGTTTAATAATAATATTTTGACGACGATGCATCAGGTAACATGATCTGAAAGAATATTACATTTTCAGCTGAATCTCAACCATGTTATCAAAAAAATCCCGGAACTTTTTAAAAGCTCCGGGACTCGATCAGGTGATTTTTATTAAGCGTAAATCGTTGTTCCTGTTGGCCTGAGCTCTTTCAGAAGGTCTTCGATTTTATTTGAATTGCAGATGACAACTTTGTTTACTCCATTCTCTATCGCCGCTTTCGCATGTTGAATTCGGGGTACCATTTTTCCTGTAATGACATTTGACTCCATCAATGCGGGAACCTGTTTTAGGTTGATCTTATTGATGATACTGTCCGCATTGCGTGGATCAAGCAGAACCCCATCCTTTTCGGAACATAGCACAAGCTCTGTTTGGAAATGTATGGAAAGGGCAGAGGCGATGGTAGTTGCAAGATGATCTGCATTCACGTTTAACAGCGCTCCATGCTCATCGCAGGTTAGTGGCGAAAGTACCGGTACATAATCATCCCAGATCATTCCCGTGAGAAATGTAATGTTCACGTTTTTCATTTCAAGCTCTGCTGTGAACATTGTTTCGCTGTTACCTGTCTTCTTCTTCTTCCCTGTATAGCAGGATGCATCAACACCGCTGATCCCTATCGATTGTATGCCTTTTGAATTAAGGTTTGCAGTGATCGTCTTGTTCATCAGGCCTGCATAAACCATCGACATCACCTGCATGGTGTCGTTTTCATTCACTGCATCTTCTTCGAATGTATAAGAAGAATGCCCCATGCGTAATGCAAGGTCATTGGCGATCTGCCCGCCGTCATGTACGATCAGCTTTTTTTCTTTGATCCCTGATAATGCATTCAGGAATTTGCCAAGTTGAGTCGGATCGTCCATAAGACTTCCGCCGATCTTGAAGATCTTTAGTTTGTTCATGTGAGATAGATTAGTTGATACCAGGTTGACTATCAACTACACAGACTGCCATCAGGAAACAGATCTACTGTAAAAATTAAGCCGGAAAATCAGGTTAGTTGCGCTATTCAGAATACTCAGGTGTAGTGAGCCTGAGAAACACGAATTCATTTAAGCTTACTTTTTTTTATTCGGGGCTATTGTTACGCAAAAAGTGTAACAGTGATCAGATGACTTTACGGCCGTGCATCCGTAGTAACCAGCTCAGGTGCCCGCAATGCATGCTTTCATGTCGTATCGCATGCCTGATGACTGCTCGCTTTGTATTGTCAGGACCAAAGCTCAGTTCACTGTGATTTGCCATATCCAGCTGTTCTGATGTGAGTGTCCTGATCAGTTCAATTGAAGCTGTATGAACATTATTAAATGCATCGAGTGTTTCAGCGTAAGGAGGGTAGTGTTCTGTCTCAGGTGATTCTTTTCCTATCCTGAATGCTTCGAACCATGGAAGATCCATGCTCTTATTTCCTACACCTTTCAGAATGAGAAAATCCTGTGCCCAGGCCATATGCGCAACGATCCAGTGAATGCTGTTGGTATGAAAGTCATGGACCATAAATCGTCTGTCGAGATCCAATTCGGCCGTAAAGCTCAAATAGTAACGACTGAGCTGGCGTGAGCTTTCAAGCATGTCTGCAAGTGTATTGGCTTCGATTTTCTGCATGGAAGAGTTCTGGTGATGATTCGAAAAACTATTTATTCCAGCGGGTATTCATCAAATACCTTTCTCTTTTCCTGATGTCATGGAAAATATAAAATCAAATGCAACGGGAACTATCGAAAAACCGCAATTACAGCATGAATTGAGAAATCACCGTTTATTATTCCACACATGAACTACGGATGAATACATCCGTGAGTGATCTGAAAGATATTGAGTTGGTATCGGGATATTATACCACTTTTGAATTCAGACTTCTCAGTCTGATGGCAGTGAGCACCTTTTTCGTGTAAAGTGGAAAATCACCATTCATCATCCAGGAATAATAGGAAGGCTCTTCACGAAGCACATCAACAACAGGCTTTCCTTTATGCTTTCCGAAATTGAAAACTTCCTGGTTCTTATCATTGAAAACGATCCTGCCTGCAAGATCCACTGTGCGCTGTGTCTGGGTGAACTTATGCAGATGCTGGACATCGTTGACCACTGGCTTGAACGTGTTTCCTTTAGCATCAGTTTGTTCAACATGCTCATATTTTCTAAGCTGCGCAAGAAGGATCTCATAGGTGGCGATCACATCTGCTTCAGCGCTGTGGGCATTGTGGTGTTCTTTCTCGCAGTAGAATTTATAAGCTGCTTTTAAGGTGCGTTGTTCCATCTGGTGAAAGATGTTCTGCACATCAATAAATCTCCTGCTTTCAACATTGAAATCGATTCCTGCCCTTAGAAATTCTTCTACAAGCATTGGGATGTCAAACTTGTTGGAGTTGTATCCTGCAAGGTCACAATGCTCAAGAAATTTAGCCAGAGGGCCAGCCAACTCAGCAAATGTCTTTTCATTCTTTACATCTTCATCGGAGATCCCGTGAATGATGGTGGTCTGGTAAGGAATTGGAATCCCTGGATTAACGCGGTATGTAAGTGATTCCTGATTTCCATCGGGAAGTACTTTCAAAATGGAGATCTCAACGATTCTGTCACTCGCCACATTTACTCCTGTTGTCTCCAGATCGAAAAATGCCAATGGCCTTGTCAGGTTTAACTTTACGCTCATTATTTCTTTTTTATCGCGGTTGTTTTTTTAATGTTCTTCGAAGGGACCTTTTTGGGCTCTTCGGATTTTTCGATCACCAGGTTGCGGGTGACCACTTCTTTAAAATCCTTTTTGTCCATCACAACGATCTCTTCTTTATAAGGCTTGATGCCATCAACTTCTACATTCACTTCATATTTTCCCGGAGGAAGGTAGAAAATGTATTTGCCATTCTTTGATGCCGGAACGGTATATAATCCGAACAGGTTGTTGTTCCTAACATTGTTTATCGTGATGCTGGCTTCTTTGGCGATGTTCACTGAATCTTTTCCCTGGATGAATCCTTTAAAAACCGTGTATTTGGGATCAATCTGGTTAAAGGTCACTTTGTAGATGTCATAATCTCCAAATCCTTCAGGCCTGATGGAGGATATATAAGCTTCTCTTCCATCACGGGTACAAACGAAATTCCAGTCATCATTGGGTGTATTCACAGGATACCCCAGATTCCGGGGTTCTGACCATCTTTTGGATTCATCATTCCAGGTGGTTTTAAATATGTCAAATCCTCCCATGGAATTAAAACCTTCAGATGCATAATAAATTGTTTTACCATCATCTGTCATGAAAGGATATTCTTCATCCAGCTCTGAATTCAGTTCAGTCAGGTTTTCAGGTATTCCCCAGTCTCCAGTGGGAAGCTTCTTGCTGAAATACAGGTCTTTCCCTCCTTTACCGCCTTTCCTGTCAGATATAAAGATCAGCGTGTTCCCATCAGGTGTAATGGTTGCAGATGTTTCAAATGAATCATCTCCATTGACGTTTTTTCCCATCAGCCCTGGTTTCTGAAAGGTTTTGCCTTTTCCGGTGGTCATGAAGATGTCATTAACCCCGCTTGATTCCATGTTGTCGATGTTCAGGAAAAGCGTTCTTCCATCTGCGGACAATCCTGAAGCTTCTTCATTGAACATGGTGTTTACAGGGGGACCCAGCTCTTTCGCTTTCGCAAAGACTCCATTTTTTACTTCGGAGATATAAACGTCTGAATAGAGAATGCTTCTGTCTTCTCCGCTCATAGGCTTTCTTCGTGAAGTGAACATGATGTAATTCTCACCTGCAGGGAGCAATGGAAGGAAGTCGCTGTACTCACTGTTTACCAGCTTTCCGAGGTTTTCAATTGTAACATCCAAAGGAAATTGCATCAAATCTTTGGCGTTCACACAATTCTGAATGTTCCGAAGCACCTGCTTTTTCTGCTTTTCCGGACAATTATTCAGATACATTTCGTAATACCTGATTGCCTCATCAAACTTGTAATTGACCTGGTATGCACGTGCCTTGTAATGATTGAATTCCTTTTCAGATGACTCCAGCTGCGAACAGTTTTCCATGCAGATGTCGGCATTGGACTTATCACAATTTGAACGGAGCATGCACACTGCTGAGCGGTAATTGTACAAAGGATCTTTGGGTGATTCTTTCAGCAATCGCTGGTATTCCTTCAATGCCAGGGCATACTGCTCCTTTGAAAAGTGCTCGTTCGCTAATTCGGGAGAGGGTGGTGGAAGCTTAGGCTTTTGAGCCAGACAAACGGTCGAAAAAAAAACAACAAACAGGAAGAGAATGTTCCGATTCATCTTATTTTTTTTGAGGCATCGTGTTAATGGTTTTAACAGGTACAGCTGTTGATTTTCCAGGTGTATTGTTCACTGGAAGAGCCCCGCTGGCTTCACCTTTTTTGTATATCCTGATGTCTCGTACGATCTCTGACTGATAATCGCTTTTATCATAGAATTTGAACTCTTCTTTTTGTGGTTCAAAACCTTCTGCCTCAACAAGCATGGAATATACTCCAGCTGGCAGCGCGATCACATATTTACCTGTTCGTCTGTTTGATTTAAATGTCTGTTCGAGCTGCACCTTGTTTCTCAAATCAGTAATGGTGATTGTCGCGTCGAGTTCTTTCTTCGCCGTGTCGCTGGTAAGAATGCGGCCTCTGAGCACGGTCTGTCTTTCATCAACTTCATTGAAGGTCACTTTGTAAATGTCAAGATCTCCAAGACCGTCGGGGCGTAATGCCGATACATAGCCATCACGGTTCGTGGATGAAACGCAGAAGGTCATGTTGTCATACGTGTTGTTGATCGGAAAGCCCATGTTTTCCGGCTTGTTCCAGAGCTTTTCAATAGGGTCGTAAGCTGATTTGAAGATGTCATATCCTCCCATGCTGTTGTGTCCTTCTGATGCAAAGTACAGTGTTCCGTTGTCTTCAGAAAGATGCGGGAAATCTTCATTGTACGGTGTGTTGATCGTTGGCCCGAGGTTATAAGGTTCTCCCCAGTCTCCGTTTGGAAGTTTCCTGGCCATGTAAATATCTGTGCCACCCTGTCCGTCAGGCTTGTTGCTTGAGAAGAGCAGGATATTTCCATCAGAAGTAATGCTGCCTGCCGTTTCGAGCGATGATGTATTCACTGTCTTGCCATAAGGTTCGGGCTTGTCAAAACCACGGCCTTTGCTGTTTTCTGCCTTATAGATATCTCCATACGTTGCCTGGTGATCAATATAGATGATCATGGTCTTACCATCAGAAGTAAGCCCTACACATTGTTCATCATCCTGTGTATTGATGTTGGCGCCCAGGTTCTTTGCTTTGATCCATGCACCGGTCTTTACTTCTGAAATATAGATGTCAGAGGTATAATAACCATCGTAATCGATCAGGTTGCCTACATTCCCTTTTCTCCTGGATGTGAATACCACAAAGCTTTCATTCGCAGGGATCCACGGATAATAATCAGCTCCGTTTGAATTCACATCAGGGCCAAGGTTCGTGAAGGTTACATCCACCGGCTTTTTCACCATCTGCTTTCCGTTCGTGCAAGTTTCTATCTGGCGTTCTGCTTTGGCGATCTCCTTGGAGTCTTTCGTTTTTGTCGTGTATTTGCGGTAGGCTTCAATGGCTTCATCAAACCTGTTGGCATACTGATAGGCTTTACCCAGCATGAACCAGGCTTCTGAATCATATTTCTCTTTATCCTGTTTGGTGATGATCTCCAGGTGAGGAATGGCTTTGGTTCTGTCGATGTTGGTGTTGAGATAGCAGACAGCTACTTTGTAGTTGATCTCCACATTTTTGGGATCTTTTTTAAGCAGTGTCGTATAGCCTTTTAATGCACCCTGGTAATTGTACTTTTCGAAAAGCTCATTGGCGCTTTTTTCAAGCGACTGGGCAAAAATGCCAGCAGGGAAAATGAGTAAGATCAGTGTGGAGAAGACCCACCCCCGCATGCTGCCGTTCAAAAAAATCAGGGAATTCATATATACTAAGATATGAATTTGGGCTCAAATTAAAAGCATTCGTCGATAACGTGATTTATTTTACGGTGATGCGAACGTATTGAAACTTCTCAAAAATGGTTCTGTTCTCGATAAAGTCATTATTGTATTCAGGTCCATCAACGAGGGAGGTTTTTTCGATCCTCTTCTGAGTGACTGTCGTACCAAGGCTTTTCAGGTCTCTGATGATGCGTTGTTCCATTTTATCTGCACGGATCTTCGCAAGCTTTTCATTTGTCTTGTAGGTAGCTGTTGGAACTTTTGACGCGGATGCTTCGATCATGATTGTCTTTCCAGCATCTACCGCACCTTTTAATTCTTTCAGAAAGGTTTGGTAATCCTTTTCTTTCCCGTTCACCTGGTGCTTGTTATACCTGAAGTACTTTGTAAATCCCGGAGCAAATGAAGACGCTGGCTCTATCTTGCTACCGCCTGTATTTGCAGTCATTGGCCCGTCGATAACATCATTCTTCAACGGCATCGACGTTGTATCAGCTTCAGTGCCTTTTACAGCAAGTGTTCCATCAGCTGTTTTTCCTATTTCAATGTCTTTCTTAATCTTCACTAAATGCTGTCCGGGTTTCACCTGGATATTGATCTTTTCTCTGTAGATCTCTTTACCATCGAGCATATAGCTGAGGTAATATTCGTCACCAGGAAGTGCAACAAGCGTATAGTTTCCCGACTTGGAGTTGGCTTTTGAAACATTCACCACTTCGCCGGTACGGGCATTGATCAGAACAACCGTGCTGTTGCTCATGTCAACGTTTGCATGGTTGATCATGACGCCTTTTATGATTGCGACTTCTCCCGTTTTCGATGTTTCAAATTCTGCTTCATAAATATCAAGATCACCAAGTCCATCTGTTTTAGCGCTCGCGAAATAGGAGCGTGTACCATCAGGGCTCATAACATAAAATGCTTCATCATCAGGCGTATTCACAGGATATCCCATATTGATGGGGAGTGAATAAACATCTGTTTCTGGTTTGTAGATGGTATAAAAAATATCATAGCCACCCATTGTATTGTGTCCGTTTGAACAGAAAAACAGGTTCTTTCCATCGGGATGCATAAATGGCGCATCTTCATCGTAAGGCGTATTGATCGATGGTCCCATGTTCCTGATTGATGACCAGGCACCATTCGTGTCTTTATATGCAACGTAGATGTCTTTGCCTCCGTGTCCACCCTTTCTGTCACTTACAAAGAAGAGTCTTCTGCCATCAGGTGAAAAGCAGGCACTGGGCTCATGAGCGTCTGAGTTGATGCCTTTGCCGATAGGTACCGGAATCGTCCACTGATCTCCCATAAACTGAGTGATGTAGATGTCGCCGTTGTTGTCTTCACGATAGATCAGCATTTCATTGCCATCTGCGGAAATTGCGATTGCTGCTTCGTGTCCCGGGGAGTTTATGCTTGAATCGATCGGGAACGCAGGGATCCAGTTTTCATTTTCGAAACATGTTTTGTAGATGTCTGAAAAAGGTGAACCATCTTCTTCATTGATCTCACCTCTGTTGCCTTCGCGGTTGCTTGTAAAGAACAATGATTCACCGTCAACAGAGATTACTGGAGCGTACTCACGTGAGCGGGTATTGACCTGGTTACCGAGATTGTTGATCCTCACTTTTGCAGGATCTTTAACAAGTTCCCGGGCTGTTTTACATTCTGTGATCAGCTTTGTTCCAGCTTCTTTATCGCTTTTGTATTTACTTAGGGTGATGTACTTTTCTGCGGCTAGTATCGCTTCGTCAAATCGATATTCGAGGTGGTATGCACGTGCAAGCTGAAGGTAGGCATTGATTGGAGCTCTGTTTTCTCCGAACTCCATTTCCATGTAGTCTTTGCTGGCATTTCGGATGGCATTTTCGAGGAATGCGGTGGCTTTATTTTTTTCTGGTGAACGAAGAAAGCACAGACCGATCTTATAGTTGTAGTTGGCATTGTCGGGCTCATTTGCCAGGAGCTGCTGATAGAGTGGGAGAGCGCGGTAGTAGCGCGACTCCATCATATAAACTTCTGCAGCTTCATATTTTTGTTTTGCTTCCTGTTTCGATAGTTGAGCAAGCGCCGGACTTATTAAGCTAAAGCACAATGCAATAGCCAGAAAAATTTTCATTCTGAAAATGGTATTTCGTTCGGCGGCAAAGATATAGTTTTCAGTTGGCAGTTTTCAGTTTTCAGTTTTCAGTTTTCAGCGGCCAGTTGGCAAGGGATGAGTACTAACTCTGTGGCAATCCGGTCGTACTTTGAATTTTAAACATTGAATTTTTAAACTATTGTCCAGTTGCCAGGTCCAGTGGTAGTTCCAGTTTGCAGTTGCCAGTTTCCAGTTTGCAAAGGGAGTGCTTAATAAACTGTGTCATTCATCCAGGTTCTGTTGCTAATACTTCGTTTTCTTGTTCACCATCAGCGACTAACGTTAGCTTTCCAGGGGCTTATTTAAGAGTTCCGCATACAAGTGAGCGGACCTATTCAGGAATAGAAGCTTACAATGTTGATTTTTTCAGCGTAGGTGATAATAGCTTTGATAATATGGGCTTTGGTATAATGAGCGATAACTCGTCCCTTAATATCTTCAGAAATACCTTTTCAAATATCAAACAGTACTATGGATTACAAAAGCCTAAGGTATCACCACTTCCTGCCGAATGGGGAGTTGCAATTCTGGCGTCAGGGAATGCTGGTTTACCGGCTAGAGCGATTACAGTTGGTGGAAGCACGGCACTTCAGAATACAATCCTGAACAGTACACACGGAGTGATTGCTGAAAAGAACCTCGATGCGTATGTCACTTATAATAAGTTTCAGAATTTAGCCGGAGGATCACCTGTACTTAATAATTCGTATGCAGTTCTTGTACGGAATCAACGGAATCGGACGATCAAGATCAGATCAAATGAGCTGGTAAGGTTCAGGTATGGAGTCAGGATCCTTCAGATCGTTACTTCCAATGTTGAGATCAGGCAAAACACCTTCAATAACCTGGGCGGTTCTGTGAATACCGGCTTGACAGCCATTGCCGCTGAAAATGCAGGAGTAAAGTCCTTTACTGCAAACGCGACCAGCATTTCAGGAAATATTATAAAAAACTGCAATGTCGGAATTTATGCAAGCTATTATCCGGGCATTCAGATATATCCTGGTAATGATATTTCCTTCCCTCATGCAACTTCAAATGCTTCAAAAGTTGGAATTCATGTTGTAGGATGCAATGGGGCAGTAATTGACGGAAACAGCATTACAAAGGCAAACCCTACAGTGACATCAGCCTATAAAGATAATTGGCTTGGAATCTCCGTTGAGAATAGCTTAAAAACAACCGTCGGGCTGAATACCATCACAAATATGGGAACAGGCATCAGAGTATATGAGAACTGCGATGTAGCTCAATTGGTTTGCAATACGTTTGATAAGTGTTACCGCGGCTTTTGGTTTACGGGAGCCGGAGGAGGAACTGCAACAATTGGAAATCAACTCGGCAGTTTTCCAAATGAATATCCTACTGAAAACCAGTGGTTGAACATGGGGGCTGCCAATCTTAGATTAGAGGGAGGGATTGATCCACAGGTAAATTGGTTTTATACAATTGGATCCACATTTAATCCAAATCCACTAAATTTACTAGCTGGTAGCATTTTTCCTCCTACATTATCGACAAATCAGAGTTTCTGCTCAAGCTTACCTTTGATTCCACAAAATCCTGGTTCTGATCCGCGTATAGATTTCATTCCAACTGCAGAAGGAACTCTTGTATTTAACAGTTTTGATGAGGAGAATAAGAAACTAAACAAAAAGTTCCTATACTCTAAACTGAGAGCCGAACAAAATCTTTTGAATGTAGGTAATCCTATGGATCAGGTTTTTCAGACTTTTTATACTACAGAAACCAACTCAAGCAATGGTAAATTTGAAGAGATTGCACATGAAATGGCAATTGGTAATCAATCTAGTTCGGCCTTTGCGAATACACTTGTACCAGCCATAAATGTTCATGAAGAAAATTTGCGAATGGTTAATGAAACTTATTTGAAGTCCTGGGGTTCTGGAAGATTTGTCTTAGATAGTACAGAAACTGTTATACTTTCAGATATTGCTGATCAGGACCCATTGATTGCCGGGCATGAGGCTGTTTATAGTTCAAGAACAATGCTGAATCGCCACATAATCGACCATGGAACTTCAAATCAACGTTTGAGTCATTCTGACAATTTTTCTGAAGAATCTATTACCGATCAGAATCCCAGAATTGAGGTTTATCCGAATCCTTCAACAGGCATTTTTGAAATTCTTTCGACTTATGATTTTAATGGAATTTTAAAAGTCTTTGATTTGAAAGGCCAATTGATAATGGAATTGACTTTGGATGGACAAATGTTGCTGGACTTAAGGAATTTTGATAACGGAGTCTATTTATATAAGTTAAATGATGGATTAAACTTCCAACATGGTAAATTGATAATTTCTAAATGAGCAGGTTATTATTATTATTATTATGCTTATTCAGTGTTTTTGATTGCGATGGTCAAAATCTTCTTGTTAATGGGAATTTCGAAAGCTATACAAATTGCCCAGCTACTCAGGGTCAGTTGAATAGAACTTCTCCTTGGTACAATCCAACTTCAAGTAGCCCAGACTACTTTAACGAATGCAGCTCAGGTTCTGTCGATGTTCCACAAAACATGTGGGGAAGTCAAACTGGCCGATCTGGTAGCGGATATACCGGAGTTGCAACCTACCATTTTTCGGCTAATGCAAGAGAATATATAACACAACAGCTGAATAGCCCTTTAGTTTCAGGTATAAATTATTACCTCGAGTTTTTCGTTTCTTTAGCCGACACTTCAAGCGATGCGACGGATGGATTGGGAATCTATATTTCGCAAAATGCCATAACAGGAGGAGGGACTAATTTGCCTTATATTCCCCAAATAAGGCAACCGGATGGAGTAGCCATTACCGACAAAGTAGGCTGGACCAAGATTTCCGGGTTCTATTCAGCTTCAGGAGGAGAGAAGTTTATCACCATTGGAAACTTTTATCCAGACAGCTTAACCACCATTGTTCCTTCTGATCCTACTGGACAATGGACAGCCTATTACTACATCGATGATGTCCTTCTCATTCCAGATTCCTTGGTTTCCGTCAATAAAAAGGATAGACCTCATCCAGTTATTTTACAGGAAGGAAAGCACTTGTCAATACGCCTGCAAAAATCAACGGTAGGGCACCTTAAAATTTATCAGCTTGATGGAAAGCTGATCCGTGAAGAGGAAATTAATGGAAGTGGAACTGTTAATCTCGAATCCTATTCAACAGGCATCTATTTTCTGGTTGTCGAAAGTGCAGGCGAAATGTTTACCAGGAGGGTTTTTATTGATTGATTGAGATATCTTAGGCTTTCAGTGTGATAAATTGATCATTTCAAAAT
>JAKFFM010000024.1:0-173744 GCA_036675075.1 Bacteroidota bacterium | reverse complement strand
AGGTAGCCCTCGATGGACGAGCCGTCGAACCACTTGCCGTGCTTGATGGCGTCCTCGAACTGGGTGGTGGGGATGGTCACGCTCTTGACGATGCCGAGGATGTCGCAGAATTGCAGGTTGATGAACTTGACGTTATCGCGCTCGCACCGGGACAGGACCTCGGTGATGGCGGCGGTCTGGGCTTCGTGGCTCAGCATGGTGCTCATGAGAATGAAAATCCTCCTCTAGGTGGGATCCAACATGAACAGGCTACCGCAAGATCGCTGAAGATGGGCTGAAGATCCCCAAAGCGAAGAGGCCGCCTTGCGGCGGCCTCTTGGAGTCTAGTCGATGGAAGGAGGGGTCGGTCGACCGCCGGTCGAGGGCGGGGTCGGACGGCCACCCGTCGAGGGCGGGGTCGGACGATCGTAGCCACCGGCAGGGGGAGGCGTGGGGCGATCGTAGCCGCCGGCCGGAGGAGGCGTGGGACGATCGGATTCGCGGGGCTGCGGATCGTAGTAGGTGTAAGAGCTGCGGCCCGTCTCCTTGCGGCTGGTGCCTTCGAACTTGTTCTGGAGGTCGCCGGCGCCCGTCTTGAAGCGCTCGTTGCCGAACAGTCCCAGGAAGCCCTTGTCGATCTGGCCGTTGCCGTTCTTGTCGGCCTCGCGAAGAATGAGGTCGACCATCTCGTCGGCGTCCAGGCCATCGCCGTTCTTGTCCGCGAGCTTGGCTTCGGGCGTCTTCAGGGAGCGGAGCACGTCGTAGTTGACGGTGGTGACGGTGACGAAGTCGCCCGTCAGCCAGTCACGCGAGCGGTAGACGTCGGTGTCCCGGTGGCTGAAGGTCGGGCCGCCCTCGCCGTTGTCGAGCTTGCCGTTGCGGTTGGCATCGAAGCGGGTGATGATCTCACTCGCCTTCTTCCGCAGCGCGTTGAGATCCTTTTCGGGCAGACCGGTCACCGAGTACGACATCTGAAAACCTCCCCTTGCGAGTTGCGTTAGCCACGTCCTGTTGAAGATCTTGTTAAAGAAGCCAAAAGCCTGGCAGCCAAAGGAACGAAGGAGCTTATCCTGATCGCTCAGGATCTTACTTACTATGGACTTGATCTCTATAAGAAGAGAGAGCTTGCCTCATTGCTTGAAAAGCTGGCTGATGTGGATGGTATCGACTGGATCAGGTTACACTATGCGTATCCTTCAGGCTTTCCAATGGAAGTGCTTGATGTGATGAAGAACAATGCGAAGATCTGCAAGTACCTCGACATGCCATTGCAGCATATCTCTGATAACATGCTGAAATCAATGAGAAGAGGGATCACGAAAGAGAAGTCCATTGCACTTGTCAATGAGATTCGTAACAAGGTTCCTGACATCGCCCTGAGGACAACGCTGATCGCAGGATTTCCAGGCGAGACACAAAAGGATCATGAAGAGATGATCGAGTGGGTTGAAATGATGAAGTTCGACCGCTTAGGCATCTTCCCTTATTCACATGAAGAAAACACGCATGCCTATAAGCTGAATGACGATGTTCCTGCTCGCACAAAAAAGAAACGTGCAGAGAATGTGATGAAAGTTCAGCAGGAGATCAGCTTCAATCTAAACCAACAGAAAATAGGCAAGACTTTTAATGTGCTGTTTGACAGGATTGAAGGAGATTATTTTGTTGGAAGAACAGAATATGATTCACCTGAGGTAGATAATGAAGTGCTTGTTAAAGCCACTGATTACGTAAGGATTGGCGATTTCGCCAGGGTGACGATCGAGTCAGCAGGTGATTATGATCTTGTTGGAACAGTGAATAATTCCTGATAAAAAAACAGTTCGTTTTCAGGACCTAATGATCAGATCTTTTTTTCGTCGATCATGATCTTTAGCTTAAGTACACCGGCAACACTAAGGCTGTCGGTGATCTCTCCATCTACAACCATCCTGTAAAGTTCCTGGAAGGGGATCTTCCTGATCTGTAGCTGTTCAGTGTCTTCAGGTTCAGCTACACCAAACTCCAGACCTTTGGCTACATAAATGATGGCACCTTCATCAGAAACAGAATTGCTTAAATGCATTTCCTGAATTTTGATCCATTCAGTTGCTTTAATACCAGCTTCTTCAATTAATTCGCGTTTGGCAGAATCAAGAGGATCGTTTGAAAGGTCACCCCCACCTTCTATGATCTCCCATGAATACTGATCTAATGGAAACCTGTACTGACCAACGATCCAGGTATTGTATTCATCATCAAGCGGAATGATTCCGATCGCTATATTCTTGAAATGCACCACAGTATAAAGACCCATATTCCCTTTAGGATTCAGAACATCATGCTTGGTAACTTTGATCCATGGATTTTCATATACCAGCTCTGCACTTAATGTAGTCCAGGGGTTAATGGTTTCAAATTCGTTATGTTCCATCTGTTGGTTCTTTTCTGTTTACCTTTGTGTCGAATATTATGCAAATAGAATCATTTCCTTTCTCCCGCACAAAGAGCTTTTCAAAACTTTTTCTTGATTATATATCAGGCTCAGTATCTCTCCAGCCTTTCGTTTCAGTTTTCCCTGAGATAACCTCGATAGAAAAGCTGACGACACAGATCGAAACACGAAATTTTGACAGGAATACCCTGTCCACAGTGATCAGGAAACAATACGAAAAAGCATCGATCCTGGATGAGAAAACGCTTAAACTTATTGAGTCTTTAAAAGAGAAGAATACATATACTGTAACTACAGGCCATCAGTTGCAGCTTGCAGGTGGTCCGTTGTTTTTTACATTCAAGATCCTTACCACCATCAGGCTTGCCGAAGAGCTGAATAAAAAAGGTGATAAAAAATTCATTCCCATTTTCTGGCTTGCATCAGAAGATCATGATATCGAGGAGATCAATAACATCAGTCTCTTTGATAAAGAGTTCAAGTGGTCTCCTGATATTGACGGAACTCCTGTGAGCGGATCACTTTCAACAGGAGGACTGCAGGAATTTTTCAGTCAGGTGTTTGAACTTCTTCGGGGCAGCAGGTATGAAACAGAGCTGAAAAAGCTGCTGACTTCCTCTTATCTTGATTCATGTTCTAGGAATCTCTCGGTTGCTACAACAAGGTTTGTAAGTCAGCTCTTTAAAGATTTTCCCTTGCTTGTGATCGACAGTAACGACCCTTCATTAAAAAGAATGTTTGTGGATGTGCTTCACAAGGAAACCGAAACGGGATTCAGTTATGAAGAAGCTAAAACGACGACTTCGCAGCTGGAGCAGGCAGGCTATTCAGGACAGGCAAGTATCCGTGAGCTGAATCTTTTCTATATCAATGAATCAAACAGGGAACGTATCGATAAAGATGGAAGAACGTTCAGAACATTGACTGGAAGTAAAGAATGGGACAAGGATTCCATTCAGACGGAGATCGAAGAGCACCCCGAGAGGTTTAGTCCAAATGTAATATTGAGACCCGTTTACCAACAGGTCATTCTGCCTAATGTCGCTTACATCGGAGGCCCGGCAGAAGTTGCTTACTGGCTTCAGCTTAAAGGTGTATTTGAAAAAGCTGGAGCAGTTTTCCCGGCTGTAGTGCATCGTAATTCAGCCATGATCGTTGAAAAGAAAATGCTCGACAAGATCGAAAAGACCGGAGTAGCAATTGAAGATCTTTTCACCCAGGAAGAAGAGCTCGTCACCAGCTTCGTAAAGAAGCATGCAAGCCAGATCGATCTTTCAAATGAGAAGGAAAAAGTGAGTGAACATTTTCAATCAGTGATCATGAAAGCAGAGAAGACTGACCCAACATTGAAGCCAGCTGCAGAAGCTGAACTCAAAAGGATCATTCATTCCATGGATGCATTCGAACATAAGCTGCTGCGTGCGGAAAAGCACAAACAGGAGCAGAGTGTGAACCAGTTAAGAAAGGCGAAACAGAAGTTATTCCCTGGTAACGGTTTAATGGAAAGACAGGAAACCATTCTTCCTTATTACATGAAATTTGGTCCTGGTTTCATTCATGAATTGTATAAAGCGATGGAGCCTGTTCCGGCAAGCTTCAAGTTACTGATCACTGAAGAGGCATAGTAAGCCTTAACGATCATCATTCAGATCTTAATCAGGAGTATGCAGTTTGGCTTTCAGGAGCCTTTTTTTTCCTCTCGTCTGAACATAATATTTGAAGTATCTTTGCCGATATTTTTTGATTTATGGCAAATGAGATGATCCTCATTCTTGACTTTGGTTCACAGTACACACAGCTGATTGCCAGGAGAGTGCGGGAGTTGAATGTTTACTGCGAGATTCACCCTTTCAATTATATTCCTAAAGATACCTCACGCATAAAAGGTGTCATTTTATCAGGAAGTCCTTTTTCTGTTAGAGATGTAAAAAGTCCTAATCCTGATGTGCAGATCTACCGAAAGAACATTCCGCTACTTGGGGTTTGCTATGGCGCTCAGCTGCTTGCAAAACAGAATGGTGGAGATGTTCAGCAATCGTCATTTCGTGAATATGGCCGCGCGAATCTTTCATCATTAGATAATAGCGACAAACTATTTAAAGGCCTGGGCACTGGTTCACAGGTGTGGATGTCGCACGGTGACACCATCCTCGATATACCTGCTGATTTTCGCATCGTGGCATCTACAAAAGATGTGCGCGTTGCCGGTTATCATATTGAAGGTGAAGATACCTGGGGAATACAGTTTCATCCAGAGGTTTACCACTCAACAGATGGGATGAACCTGCTCACAAATTTCGTAGTGGACATTTGTGGATGTAAGCAAAACTGGACACCAAATTCGTTTATCGAAACTTCAGTCAATGATCTGAAATTGCAGCTTGGTAAAGACAAAGTTGTGCTTGGCTTATCAGGAGGTGTTGATTCTTCAGTTGCTGCATTGCTCTTGCATGAAGCCATAGGAGAGAATCTGTATTGCATTTTTGTGGATAACGGACTTCTAAGAAAAAATGAATTCGAAAGTGTCCTGGAGTCATACAAGGAGATGGGTCTTAATGTGAAAGGCGTGAATGCTTCCGATCGTTTTTATGAAGCATTGAACGGACTTTCAGATCCTGAAAAGAAACGAAAGGCTATTGGTAAAGTATTCATTGATGTTTTTGATGAAGAGGCCAAAGCGATACAGGATGTTAAATGGCTGGCACAGGGAACCATCTATCCTGATGTGATCGAATCTGTTTCAGTGAACGGACCATCTGTAACAATAAAAAGCCATCACAATGTGGGAGGACTTCCTGAAAAGATGAACCTCAAAATCGTTGAACCATTGAAGAGCCTCTTTAAAGATGAAGTGAGAAGAGTAGGGAAGGCACTTGGTATGGATCCGGCAATTCTTAACAGACATCCGTTTCCCGGACCAGGTCTTGGAATTCGTATCCTTGGAGATATCACTCCTGATAAAGTGAAGGTGTTGCAGGAAGTAGATCATATCTATATTGAAAACCTTCGTGAGTCGGGATGGTATGATAAGGTATGGCAGGCAGGAGCAATACTTTTACCTGTTCAGTCAGTGGGAGTTATGGGAGATGAAAGAACTTATGAGAAGGTTGTTGCGTTAAGAGCAGTATCATCGACTGATGGAATGACAGCAGACTGGGTACATCTTCCTTATGACCTTCTTGCTAAAATTTCAAACGAAGTGATCAATAGAGTGAAAGGTGTGAACAGGGTTGTATATGACATCAGCTCCAAACCTCCTGCAACGATAGAATGGGAATAATAAAGTCTTTTCTTCAGAAATTTTTGCTGCTTGGTTTGCTTGTTTCAGGCATGTCAGTTCTTGCGCAACCTACAATCAAAAAGTCTTCGCGCATTGAAGTGATCGGTGGTAAAAAGTTTTACATGCATAAGGTTGAAAAAGGTGAAACTCTTTATTCGATCGGTAAAACATATGATGTAACCGGAAACGAGATAGTTGTTGAGAACCCTGAAGTGATAGATGGGCTCAAGCCAGGACAGACGATCCGGGTTCCTGTAAAAGAAGAAGTAAAGAAAGATCCTTTCTTTTTCAAAGGACCATTTCATGTGGTTAAGAAAGGTGATACTGTATATTCATTAACGAAGCTCTACAACACGACACTTGAAGAGCTTGTCAAGCTTAACCCTGAGCTGAAAGACAATGCACTGAAGCTTGGGCAGATCCTGAAACTTCCCGCAAACACACCGAATGGCCAGGTTGCAACACCAGTGAAAAATGATTCAGTTACAGTTTTAACAAAACCTGTTGTTAAAGATACTGTTGACCTTCGAGTGGCATTTCTTCTTCCATTCTTTACAGCAATGAATGAAGATGAAAAGGAATATAAAAATGTAAATGACCAGGCAGTGATCTGTCCTAAGTCGCAGATTGGCGTATCCTTCTATGAAGGAGCGATGATCGCAATTGATAGCTTACGCAGGCAGGGGTTCCACGCTACGATCCATTCGTATGATTCAGAAAATGATTCTGCAAGGATCGAGAATATTATCAGGAAGCCTGAGATGAAGGAAATGGATCTGATCATCGGACCATTGTATACATCGAATTTCAAGCGGGTATCCGACTTTGCAAAGAAAAATCACATTCCCCTGGTATCTCCATTCAGTCAGGTGAATAAGATACTTCTTGGCAATCCTTATATCTATAAAGCGACAGCATCCATCATAACCCAGGTCGAAGAGCTTGCGCGTTATGTAAGTGAGAAGGGATCAGGCAAGACGATCGTGCTGCTCAATTCTGATAACGCTCGTGAAAAGGCATTGTATGATGTGTTTAAGAACAGGTACAAGTCGTTCCAGGGTAGCGATAGTTTAGTTGAGCTTTCTTTTAAAAAGGCAGGTACAGGTGCAATTGATCAGCTTTTGTCAAAAGGAAAAAAAGTCTGGCTGGTCGCTTTGAGCAATGACCAGGTGTTTGTTACCGATCTTGTAAATAAACTTTACGGGATGAAGTCAGATAATTTAAGGTTATTTGGACTTGAAAGCTGGACAGGTTTTGAAAGCCTTGAACCAGAATACCTGATGAAGCTTCATGTGAGCCTGACCGTGCCTCAGTACCTTGATCTTGAAAGCGATACAGCGAGACAGTTCATTGTATCATACAGGTCAAAATACAAGACAGATCCCGATAAGTTTGCCTTGCATGGATTTGATGTCACCTACTATTTTTTACAGAGGCTGAAAGAACAGGGCAGAAATTTTGCTGAAGGAGACCTGGCAGAAAAGCAGGGGCTCCAGACGGGATTTAACTTTGTCCGGACAGCGGTAGAGAGTGGGTTCGAAAATAAGTTCACCAACATTCTTGAATACAAAGATTACCGGCTAGAAAAGATCAACTAAGTGAGCAAAGAGCGATTCACCACATTTTTCAAGGATCTGCAGACTACAATCTGCAGCGGGCTAGAGATGGCTGATGGAAAAGGAAAGTTCAGCTCTGATCAATGGGAACGTGAAGAAGGAGGAGGAGGATTGACGCGTGTGATGACTGGCGGACAAGTCTTCGAGAAAGCAGGCGTTAATTTTTCTGCAGTTCATGGTCAGCTCAATGAATCTATAAGAAAGTCATTAGGAATCGAAGCATCGGGGTTTTATGCCACAGGTGTGTCAATCGTGATTCACCCGGTAAGTCCTCATGTTCCGATCATTCATATGAATGTGAGGTATTTCGAACTTGAAAACGGAGAGCGCTGGTTTGGTGGTGGAATAGACCTCACACCGCATTATATCGTTGAAGAAGATGCCCGGTTTTTCCATGGAATTCTAAAGGATGTTTGTGATAAACATTCACCGTCATATTATCTGAAGTTTCGTGAATGGGCAGATAATTATTTTTTTATTCCGCACAGGAATGAAACCCGTGGAATAGGAGGGATCTTTTTTGATCGTTTGAAAGAAACGGATGAATTCACGATTGATCAACGCTTTGATTTTGTGAAAGATGTAGGGAACACATTCCTTAAAGCTTATGTTCCCCTGGTAGAGAAAAATAAACACAAGGCATTTTCAAAGCAGGAGAAGAACTGGCAGCTATTGCGCAGAGGCAGGTATGTAGAATTCAACCTTGTTTATGACAAAGGGACGCGGTTTGGACTTGAAACCAATGGAAGGATTGAATCAATTCTGATGAGCTTACCAGAACTTGCAAGCTGGCAATACAATGTAAAACCTGAACCAGGCTCCTTAGAAGAACACACTGCAAAACTGCTAAAAAAAGGAATTTTTTGGGTTTGAAAGGGCCTCATTTAGAATAATCGGCATGTGCTTGAAATATAAGGACTTATTTGTTAAATTTACTCTATAACAAAACCAGCAGATGAAAAAAGGATTACTCCTCATTCTTTTTATTCTCAGTTACAAAGTTTCTGACGCGTGTCATGCGTTGACGCTTTTAAATCACCAGACACAATCAGTGCCTGGTGGGCTTATGGTAACTGCAGCATCGGACCCCGCTACATGTGGTTGTTCGACATATTGGATCGACACTGAAGTCTGGTGTACTGCCATTGGAGCAGCACCTCCGGCAAATCAGCCGTTTCCTCCTGCCGGTTCTGGAAACTATGTAGCTCTGAATGGTCCTTACTTCTATACTTCTGCTGAAATGCAGAAGCCAAATTGTGTGACTCAAACCTACCCATGGACAACCATCAGCTTTGCTGGCCTTTGTCCCGGAATAACATACAACTACCGCATGAGAGAGCATCACAACTCTCTTCTTGGTCCATGGTCTGCCACATTTACGTTCACTGTACCTGGAACTCCTCCTGCTTTTTCTATCTCACCTTCAGGTAACCCAGGGATCGTATGCCAGGGTGGATCTTCCCAGCTGCAGGCTAACTTCAGCGGTACGGGCGGATGTTCAAATTTTAGCTACACATGGAGTCCTGCAACAGGATTAACTAAACCTCCATATTCAGCTACTACGACATACACTCCGGGTACAACACCGATCTATGTTCAGCAGGGACCAACAACGTACCTGTTTGTATCGAGCACTCCGACGACAGGAATTGCACCACCGAACAATGCGGTCTGGCAGTCTGTCACGATCAACGTTGCCAATATTCCCAATCCCATATCGACACCATCTGCGACGACCACCTATACACTTTCAGTCCAGGAACGGTGTACCGGTCAGTTGCAGGCAGGAACGGTCGCCATACAAGTCATGCCGCCAGCTGTCGCCGGAACGGCATCAGTCAGTCCATCCTTCATATGCGCGAATACCTGTACGAACCTCTCACTCACGGGACATTCAGGTAATATTCAATGGCAAAGTGCCTCTTCAAGCGGAGGTCCGTACACGAATATTCCCGGAGGTACAACCACACCTTTTCAAGTCTGCCCTTCTGCCACCACATTCTACCGAGCCGAGGTTATAGGATGTCTGAATGCAACTTCAAACTTTGTACAGGTCACCGTCAATCCGGCGCCGAACGTTGTTATTGCAAACAACCATCTTGAAGTGTGCCCGGGCGGTAGTGCAACCATCGTGGCAAGCGGTGGAGCAGTATATACATGGAATCCACCCGGATCACCCGGATCCAGCTTAACCGTCACACCTGCAGCAACAACAACATACACCGTCACTGGTACAACCAGCGGATGTCGTGATACCGCAATTGCTGTGGTTCAGGTAAATCCTGTTCCAACAGTTTCTGCAGGTCCCGACTTATCAACCTGTGCAGGATCACCTATCAGCATGACTGCCACTGGTGCGTACACCTACGAATGGTCTCCTGCGACGGGACTGAATCAAACAACTGGTGCTACAGTTTCTGCCAATCCACCAGCAACAACAACATACACCGTAACAGGTACTGTTGGCGGTGGCTGTTTTAATTTTGATACCATCGTTGTCAATGTGCTTCCACCACCTATTGCGGATGCAGGACCATCAATGGTCACCTGTGACGGAACACCGGTTACCATTACAGCATCCGGAGGAACAGCTTATTCATGGAGTCCTACCACAGGCCTGACACCTTCGACCGGAGCCACCGTGAGCGCATCTCCAGTATCAACAACAACGTACACGGTAACTGCATCAATAGGTTTATGTACAAGCACCGATACAATGGTCGTTGAGATCGTGAGCATACCGGTTGCCAATGCCGGACCTGATTTTAACATCTGCAGCGGTACCTCTGTGCCTCTGACGGGATCAGGGGGAACAACCTATTCATGGTCACCAACCACAGCTCTTACTCCTTCAACAGGTGTTGGCCAGTCTGTAGTTGCTACGCCAATGTCAACAACAACTTACACGGTCACTGCAAGCAATGGAAGCTGTATCTCAACAGATGAAGTAGAAATTGTTGTCAACACATCGCCAGTAACAGATGGTGGAGCGGATCAATTTATCTGTATTACGCAGACAGCCACACTTACTGCAACAGGAGCAACTTCATATACATGGAATCCTGCCACAGGCCTGAATACAACATCAGGACCTACTGTGGATGCGAGTCCGGCTTCAACAACAACTTATACTGTCACAGGAACCCAGAATGGATGTACCTCAACAGATACAGTTATTGTGAATGTTCAGACGGCGATCCTGGTGACTGCATCTTCTGATCAGACGATCTGTATTGGTGGAACAACGCAGCTTTCCGTAACTGGAGCAACCACGTATGAATGGTCACCCAACACAGCGATCAGTTCAACAACAGATTCTATTATCACGGCTGGTCCTGCAGCAACGACAACATACACAGTTACTGGTTCAAGCAACGGATGTTCAGGAACCGATATGGTTGTTGTCAATGTTGAGAATCTTCCTCCTGTAAATGCAGGAATGGATATTGCCATCTGTGAAGGATCTCAGGCTGTTATGACAGGTTCTGGTGCTGTCACCTACCTTTGGTCTCCGGCAACTGGCCTGGCAGATCCGACAGATCCTGCAACTTCCGCTGCACCAATGACGACTACCACATACACGTTAACCGGGACGTCTGCGGTCGGATGTGTGAATTATGATGAAGTGATCGTTACGGTTCATCCATTGCCGATACCTTCATTTACAGTTCAGGATACCTGTGTTTATCTAGGGTTGAACTTTTATGATAATACAACCATCGCTTCAGGTGGAATTTCGACATGGTTCTGGGATTTTGGTGATATGACCAATTCAACAGATCAGAATCCGGTCCATCAATATATGAATCCGGGAACTTACCCGGTGGTGCTCGTTGTTCAGTCGAACTCGACACCATCATGTGTATCAGTGTTCAACAAGAATGTAACAGTTTATCCTAAGCCTGTTGCATCGATCACTGGCACAAGTGTGTGTGATGATGTAGCAACTACATTTACAAACAACTCGACAATTTCTTCTGGTTCAATTGCAACCAACAACTGGACATTCGGAGATGGCAATATATCATCACTAGCCAATCCTACACATACATATAATGCAGACGGAACATATAATGTTACCCTGATAATTAGCAGTGATCACAATTGCCTTGATACTGCAACGACAACTGTCATGGTCTTCCCTAAACCGGTTGCGTCGTATAGCAGCACATCGGTTTGTGAAGGATACGCCACTTCATTCACGAACAGTTCTACAGTGTCGTCTGGTACTATCACGAATAACTTCTGGGATTTTGATGACGCATCGAATGGAAGCGGAGTATCACCAACGCATGTGTATGCAGCAGATGGCTCCTATGATGTAAAGCTTGTCGTAACAACATCCAATGGATGCACGGATTCGGTAACACAGCAGGTTATAGTTCACCCGAAACCTGATGCGATGTTCAGTGCAACTTCGGTATGTCTTGGAAATACAACAACACTGACAGATCTTACAACAGTGGCAACACCTTCCACTGTAGTTGCATGGCAGTGGGATCTTGGAGACGGTACACAATATTCAGTACAGAATCCAACACATATATATAATGCTGATGGTGCTTATAATGTACAGCTGATCGTTTCAACAAATGAAGGTTGTAAGGATACCATCTTTAACCAGCTTGCTGTGCATCCGATCCCAGTGGTTCAGCTCACATCAAACATTGTTGCAGGCTGTACACCAGTTTGTATTGACTTTAGCGATGCAACAGTTACAGGAACCGGAAACGTGGTAACATGGTCATGGGCATTTGGCGATGGTACATCATCTGCATCTCAAAACCCACAGCATTGCTATGACACACCAGGACAGTATAATGTAACCTTAACAGGTACAACTGATTTTGGATGCTTTGCGACAAGCCCGGTATATATGGTGAATTCGCATCCTGTTCCGGTTGCTGATTTTTCTTTCACACCAGAAAATCCATCGATGGTGAGTCCTGTTGTTTTCTTCCTTGACAAATCATTAGGAGCAACAACCTGGGAATGGAATTATGGAGATTCACTTGGAGTTGATTCCTTCAATATTCAGACAGACGATGTTCATCATGAATATGGAGATACAGGTACCTATTGTGTGATGCTTAAGATCCAGAATGAATTTGGATGCAGGGACAGCATTGAAAAGTGTCTGCATGTAGATCCGGATTATGTGGTGTATATTCCGAATGCTTTCTCACCGAATGGAGATGGAAAGAATGAGATCTTCATTCCTATGTTCACAGGGATATCTGAAAAGAATTATGAGCTAAGGATTTTTGACCGCTGGGGTAACCTGACATTCCTGAGCAACACGCACGATAAAGGCTGGAATGGCAAGTTCAACAATACCGGCGGACAATCACCAGAAGACGTTTATGTGTATGTTCTTACATTCAGAGATATGCAGAACGTTCCTAAACAGCTCCGCGGGAAAGTGACGTTGGTGAGGTAGGTAGAAGTTTCGAGTAGCTAGTTTCGAGTTTCGGGTTTGGCCGAAGGACATACCGCGAGTTTGGTACTAATTAATAGTTCAAAGTTCAAAGTTTAAAGTTTAAAGAGGTAACCGAACTGCAGCGTGTTTAGTACTCAGACATTGTCAACTTAACTTAACATCACTACAAGTCCGCAGTCCTAGCCGCATAAGACCTTAGCTTTAGACGGCATAGGGAAGTGATGAGGAACGGAATGCTTCAATGTAATTCTGATTCATCTAAGCAAGTCCGTAGTCCCAGCCGCACAAAACCTTCACTCCAGACTTACGGACATACGATGCTTTAGAGAATACGAAATGAAGCAAGTTTAGTACTCTCCATTTTGCCTACTGCAAACTTTGCCAAACCAACTTGAAGACGAAATTCCGCTAGTTTAGTACTTAAGCCTTTGGCAACTGGCAACTGGAACTGGCAACTTTTTTAAGTTTCGAGTTGCTAGTTTCGAGTTCGGGTTTGGCCGAACGAAAATGCCTCATTCTCAGTACGTAATCTTTGGTGACTGGCGACTGATCTAAAGTTTCACAGGGTAAGTTTTAAAGTGCCGAATGAAATTTACAAGTTCAGTACTTTGTCAACTCATAACTGGAACTGCCTAATCACACTTATTATACTTCTCAATATAAACATCGGGGCTGGAGAAAATTCCTTTTGAAAAAAGGCTTATGAACTTAAAGCTGGAAAAACTCTGGTAGCAGTATTTTGTAGATTCCGTTATGATACAAACCTGTCCGGTTTTGGTGATCGCCTCACCTTTTTCCGTGGTCGCTTCAAAGGAATACTTGTAGGAACCGGTTTTCACATTTCCTTCAATCCTTCCATCCCACCATTTTGAAAGATCAGTTGATTCGAATGCGACTTTATCTTCTTTATCATATACCACCAGTTTCATTGATTTTAATCCATAAGAAACTGGTCCGAAGGCTTCATCAAGGCCATCTCCATCAGGAGAAAAAACATTTCCAAGCGCTACAAATCCCCCTTCAAACTGAACGTTCAGTTCCGGATTTACACCACATGAATAATTCTTTTCTGTCTTATTACAGCCTGCCAGAATGGCTAAAAACACAAGGAAATACAGAATTCTCATTTGCTGGTTTTACTTCGCTAACCTGCGAAAAGTAAGCCAACCTGGAATTGAGGTATATTGATACTTTGAGAATTGCTTTGAGTTGTTAGTTCTGAGATGATTCCATCTTTGCCCTTACAGACAACAGCCATCTTAATGCTTCATCCTCTGTTAGAAACATTTTCATGAGTCTTTTTGGCTTCAGAAATTTAACCGTGAAGTTAATTAACAGCTTATGGGCCAGTGACCTGACAACCACGGCTTCTGCATATGTGTACATGGAACATTCATCTGTAACAGAGAATTCTCTGACTTCATCATCGTAGCTGCATTCTTCAGGAACAACAGTCATAACGAACAATTCTTTTCGACCATTTGAGAACCTGCGGAGCACATCGAACATTTCCTTTGAGTCTTTAAGTTCGATATGGCTTTTATTCTTGAGCACGAACTTCAGAACGTTATCATGGTTCCATGAAATAACCACCTTGTCAAGCTCTATACTTTCCTGGTAGCTCGTTAATTTTATTCCTTTCATGTCAGGTGTGTCCACATATAAATATAACGAAATCCTCTTAAAGTTCAAAGCGGAATGAACAATGATCTCAAACAAATTCAAAGAGTTATCTTTGCTCTATGAATATTGCCTTTGACGCTAAGCGAGCATTTCAGAACAGGAGCGGATTAGGCAATTATTCCAGGAACCTCATTCAATCTGCAATCTCGTTTCATCCTGAACATCACTATCACCTGTTTTCACCAACAGATGAGTCGGATCTTTTTAATCCCAAGGGTGTCCAGGTCATTTCAAAAAAGGGTGGCCTTTCCTGGTTCTGGAGATCATTTGGAATTACAGGCAAGCTGATCAGTGAGAAAATTGAACTCTACCATGGCATCAGTAATGAGCTTCCTTTAAACATTTCCAGGTATAGGGGCAAAAAAGTTGTTACTATTCATGATGTGCTGTTTAAAAGATTTCCTGGGTACTATTCGGCAATCGACAGGTATATCTATGATTTTAAAACATCTAAAGCCTGTAAGGAAGCAGATACAGTGGTTTGCATATCTGAAGAGACAAAGAAGGATCTGTTGAGATTTTATGATGTCAATGAAAGTAAGATCGAAATTGTGCATCAGCAGGTAAGCGCTGAATTTTTCACCAGGGAAGAAAGCGCTGAAGTGATTGAAAGCTATGAGCTTGATGAACGTTACATTCTTTACGTCGGAACTGTTGAAGAACGAAAGGACCTGATCACGCTTCTCAAGGCGTTCAAAGACTTGAAAGATCAGGAATTGCTATTGTATGTGGTAGGAGGTAAGAGGAATGCTTACTTTAAAAAGGTGCTTACCTATATCATTGAAAACGACCTTTATGAGCGGGTAGTTTTTTTTGAAAAAGTGCCTTCCACAGTGCTTCCGATGATCTACCGAAATGCGTTTGCGGTTGTTTATCCGTCGTTATTTGAAGGTTGGGGCTTACCTGTAGCGGAAGGGATCTGCAGTCATGTACCTGTTGTTTCAACCAGGAACACCAGCATGCAGGAAGCTGGAGGCGATGCTTGCTTATATTTCGATGCCGGCAATCATAATGAACTGCATGATATTCTTGATCAGTTCTTACGTTCGGATCTTGTGCGACAGCAGCTCATCAACAAGACTTATTCACGCTCCAGGTATTTTGATCCGCAAACCTGCAGTGACAGAATGAATGCTGTTTACCTGAAATAATCTATGCTTTCCTGCAGTTCATAATGAACGCCGCCGCTTTTTCCAGCGTAATGTCTCGCGCTTCTTTATGAGGAGAATGTGCAGCTCCATCGATCATCAGCTTTTCAGCCGTTTGCGAAACATTCTTCACGATTGAATCAACCTGCTTTTCAGTTCCATATTCATCACCCATTCCCTGAATCACCAGAACAGGGCAGGATATATCAGGCAGAAAATGTTCTATATTCCAGTCTCTGAATAAAGGGTTTAGCCATGTTTTTGTCCAGGCTTCAAACACCGGAATAGTCTTTTCTCCATGATATTTATAAAGTCTTTTTGGAAGATCTGTCTCATCAAAGGCTTTCACTGCCTGTTTAATTCCGGCCAGGGTTTCTTCTTCCACAAACACATGTGCACCTTCGGTGATGACGCACTGTATGAGATCAGGATATTTAGCTGCACTGATCAATGCGATGCTTCCTCCATCACTATGTCCAAACAGTATGGCTTTTTCTATCTTCTGTTTCTGAAGCAATGACGCAAGAACATCTGCCTCTTGTTCAAGATAATTTTTAGTCCTTTCAAGATGGCCGAATGAAGATGAGCATCCATATCCCTGACGGTCATAGATAAAGTATCTGCAAGCTGATGCATGCGCGAGCCTTTCAGGAAAATCTTTCCAGAGATCAATGCATCCTAATGAATCATGAAGAAACACGATTACAGGAAGTGGTGCCTGTGTGTCAGGATCATGATTTGTTAAGGCACAAAGTTTTACTCCATTAAGATTAACCTTCAATTTATTCATTCATATATTCATAAAAAAAGCCTCCGCTACGGGAAGCTTTTTAGTGTAAATCGGATTTGATCTTTATTCTCTCAGGTCAATAACTTCATAACCCGGGTAGCTCTTTTTGTCAAAGATGAATTGTGAATCCGGAACTGCAGCATTTGTAACGAACTTTTTCACTTTATAGGTGATGTCATTTCCATCTTTTGCAAAAACCTTGATGGTGTTGATCTGCTTCTTTGCTTTGTCGATGGACACTGCAATCGTATGGTAGGACTTCTTTTTAACATCCAGAGGGTAAAGCTTGATGTTCTGTAATGTCACTCCTCCTTTTGTTTCTTCCCCAACGAATTCTGATTTAAATCCTTTTTCATAGATCGTATAGATGTTGGTTGGTGTGATCGCGTCATCATTTTGTGTGACATCATTCACCTGAACTTCTTTGGCTTCTTTCAGGATCGTCCAGGATGTTTTCCCATCAGACAGGATCGTCTGGTTTGCAATTTCAAGCTTGAACTTATCACCTTTAGAAACAAGCTTTCCTTCTTTGGTATCGGAGGTTTTTTTAGCCTTATTCTCAATTGTATATGAGAACTCAGTGGAGATGCTTGTATACGTTTTTGTTGTTTTACTCAGATCATCAAGGATGGCTTTTGATTTTGCATCAGAGCCGGAAGCGGGCATTTGTGCCGAAACCATGATCGGAGCTGTTATCAGTCCTGCAATAATAAATAGCTTTCTCATTTTTCTTTATTCTTTTTCTACGATTTTTCGCCCCTGCTCAAATACTGTTCCAAAGATACGGGATCTTTTACAAGAACCTCTCTGGCCTTAGAGCCTTCGAATGGTCCGATGATCCCGGCTGCTTCAAGCTGATCGATAATCCGACCTGCTCTGTTGTATCCTAGCTTCAATCTACGTTGCAATAAGCTTGCTGAACCTTGCTGGTGCTGGACAATAATCCGTGCTGCTTCGTCAAACAAGGCGTCGCGGTCATCCAGATTAAAATCTTCAGAAGGCCCGCCATCTCCCTCATCCGGAACTTCAGGCAACAGGAGAGCGCTTGGATATCCACGCTGTGCTCCAATGAATTCCGTGATCTTCTCGACCTCCGGAGTATCCACAAACGGACATTGCAATCGAACAAGATCATTTCCTGTTGAAAGGAGCATGTCTCCGCGGCCGATAAGCTGATCCGCTCCACCAGTATCAAGGATGGTTCTTGAATCGATCTTGGATGTCACTCTGAATGCGATCCTTGCCGGGAAATTCGCTTTGATGGTACCTGTAATGATATTCACTGATGGTCGTTGTGTAGCGATGATCAGGTGAATTCCAATAGCTCGTGCAAGCTGTGCAAGACGGGCGATAGGTGTTTCAACTTCCTTGCCTGCAGTCATTATCAGGTCAGCAAACTCATCCACTACAAGCACAATATAGGGGAGGTACCTGTGTCCGCTGTTCGGGTTGAGCTTTCGTTCAGTGAACTTCGCATTGTATTCACGAAGATTCCTTACCTGCGCATCTTTCAGAAGGTCATATCGCTGATCCATCTCGATACAGAGTGAATTCAGTGTATTGATGACTTTTTTGGTATCTGTAATGATAGATTCCGCGGAATCAGGAAGCTTTGCGAGAAAATGTCGTTCGATTTTGGAGAACAGGGTTAGCTCCACCTTTTTCGGGTCAACCAGAACAAACTTGATCTGAGATGGATGCTTCTTGTAAAGTAAGCTCACAAGGATCGCATTCAGTCCAACCGATTTACCCTGTCCTGTTGATCCAGCCATCAGAAGGTGAGGCATCTTGGCCAGATCGGCAATGTAAATTTCATTCGAGATCGTCTTACCAAGTGCAATCGGAAGATCCAGGCCGCTTGATCTGAACTTCTCTGATTCAAGGATCGATCTCATGGAAACAACTTCTGGCTTCTGGTTCGGAACTTCAATACCGATCGTTCCTTTTCCCGGGATCGGTGCGATGATCCTGATTCCCAGAGCCGACAAGCTAAGGGCGATATCATCTTCCAGGTTCTTGATTTTTGAAATCCTCACTCCTGGGGCAGGAACGATCTCATAGAGCGTTACCGTAGGACCTATCGTAGCTTTAATCTTGGTGATCTCAATATTGTAATCCTGCAGGGTTTTAAGGATCCTGTCTTTGTTTTCATTCAGCTCATTGCTGTTTACAGTGATCACATCATTTCCATGCTTCTCCAGTAGATCTGTCGTAGGAAATTTGTATGAAGAAAGCTCTAAAGTAGGATCGAAAGGCTGGTCAAGACCAATATGTTCAACCGTGATGCCATTGGTTTCTTCTTCTACAGGATCAGGAGTTTTCTCAATTTCGAAAGTTACACCATCGTCATTGGTTGTCACGAGTGGTTCAGTTTCCACTGCAGACGTGAATTCAACAACCGGCGGTATTACCGGGGGAGGAATGATCTCTTCAATTACCGGAGTTTTTTTTTCCGGTTTGCCTGGTTCTTCGGGCGCAATCTTTTGCGGTTCATCCTTGATCTCATTTTTAGGGATCACTTTTAGTTCCGGTTCACCAAATTCCTCCTCGTCCTCTTCCAGGCCATCTTCTACTTCGACTGTCGGATAGGATGTTCCAAAAGGAGTTTCCTGTTCTTTTTTTCTTGCAATCTTTTCAGGAAGCGAAGAGAAATTCACGTTCGCTGCTATTACGAGAAATCCTAATAGTGAGAAGAAGTCAAGAACGAATGTGCCGCTCCGCCCAATAAGCTGATTTAACCAGCCATTCAGATGAAACCCATAAATTCCGCCTGGATTATTCTGTTCACCAATAAAGATACCCGCGAGTGTCAGCGATGTCCAGACAAGAAAGAACATCGACCATGCACAGATCTTTCCGAAGTTATAATTCGCCTTAAAAAGCAGCTTGATACCGGCTGATCCTGCAATGATGACGAATAAAAACGAAGGATATCCGAACCAGTTATGGATGAACAGGTGAGACAGGTAAGCGCCGAGTTTTCCAAGCCAGTTTTCAGCTTCCAGTTCAGGATTGGCAAAAAAAGAAGTCCAGGCAGGTTCAGCGGTGCCACGGCTATCCATTTCCCAGGTGAAAATGTATGAAGTAAATGCGATCAGCAGGTAAACAGCGCCTAAGGTGAGGATCAGTCCGGCAATCTGTTTAATTTTTTCGTTCTGAAGAACGTCATCAATCTTTACGATCGTTTCTTTAATACCAGAGAACATTCCAGGCTTTGTAGGCACTTGCTTTTCCCTTGCTGGTTTTTCCGGCTTTCCGTTTTTTTCGGGCTTTACAGCAGCAGGTTCCTCCCGGACAGCTTCTGGTTCCTTGGGAGTATTTTTTAGTCTGTTGACGTTCCTTTCTGCCATTGTATAATTTCGCGAATATCAAATTTACTCGGAAACCCTAGAGCGGCAACGTGATCCTGTAAAATGTTTTGAACCGGCGAATGTGAAAAAAGAAACCCCGGCTTTTGGCCAGGGTTTCTGATTTCTTGTATGTTTCTGTTTATTGACCTCCAAACATCTTTTGAAGATCCTCTTTGCTGGTTTCCTTGTAATCTGAAGGGATAGAAAATTTTGAGTCAGCCACTTCTTCTTTGCTAACTGATTTTACTACAAATTTCATAGTCATTCCCTGCTGTCTTGTTTCAAATTCCATTGGAAATCCATCGATACCTTTCATGGTGCTTTTCTGCCAGTTCATATCCCTGTTTCCTAGTTCAGGTGCATAATAAACCGTAGTCACTGTGTTTTCAGCGTCATTCAGCTTGATCTCCGCTTTCTTGCATTTATAACCTGCAATTTCCTTGGTGTCATTCATCAATGTTACGGTTGGTTCAGTTTTAGGCTCGTTCGCCTTCATGTCTTCCTCCGTCATTTTGATCGCCATCTTGTTTCCCATCATATCATAAAGGACAGTAGCCGTTTTAGTTTTACTGTCAGTGATGGTAATGTTCGACATACCCATACCCATGCTCATTTCCGTTCTAGACTTGCCTTTTTTCATGTACACAGTCGATTCTTTAGGAAGCATGGCTGCGTTGTTGGCATCGATCTCAAGACCGGGGAAAGAAAGTTCGTAAACTACTTTGCCTTCAAATTCTTTTCCTTTTTGTGCAATTGTAGCGGTTGCAGATAACGCAATCGTCGCGATCAGTAAAAGTGTTTTTTTCATCTGGTTTAGTTAAAGCTCATAAACATGTCATCCATCTCTTTCTGAGAGATTTTTTTGTAATCATTCGGCACTTCGAAGATCTTATCATCCACTGCATCGCTTGTTACACTTTTCGCAGTGAATTTCATTTCAACATTGTACTGTGTTACGCTATATTCCATTAATACACCGTCGATTTCCCTAAATGGCATAAACCAGTTCGGATTTTTCACCCGAATGTCTCGAGTATAAAAGACTTCTGATTTTTCTTTTGTTTCAGGAATGGTGATGATGGCTTTCCTGCAAGTATATCCGGCGATCACTTTTGTTTCATTGACGAAATCAATCTTCATCTTTGGCTGTTTGCCAATGAGTTTTTCGACCTGGTTCACATCGGAAGTGTGCATGAATTTTTTGTTCATGATCTTCACTGTTTGTGTAAGAAGCTTTTTATCGGGATGAGAGAGCAGTGCCGTAGTAAACATGCCCATTCCTGCACTGAGTTCGCCATATGTGCGGTCCTGCTTAAAGTGAAGCTTCATTTCAGAAGGCATCAGGCCAGCCATCAGGTCATCGCCCTGAGATCCCGGATAAGATATCTCATAGGTTATAATGCCTTCAGAAACTTTATCCGTAGTGAAAATACTACATGACTGAAAAGTTACCAGCAATAAACAGACAGCAAAAAGGCAATAAAATCCCTTATATCTCAGGTTCATCTCATCCACGCACACTATGCGGGTACCTGCAAATATATAGGAATAAAATTAATCATCAATAGCCCAGTACTTTAAGCATGGACTTATAGCTCTGCTCTTTAGCGAACAATCGTGTGGAAATCTCACCGTCATCATCTTTCTCTATAATGACATGTTTTGGTGACGGGATGAGGCAATGTTTGGTTCCACCATAGCCACTGAGCGATTCCTGGTATGCCCCGGTATGAAAGAATCCTATGAATTGATCTTCGTTCGTTTCGGTGATCGGAAGGAAGACCTGGTTCGCGTGGGCCTCTGCTGTATAGTAATCCTGGCTGTCGCAGGTGAGTCCTCCAAGATTCACTGCCCGATACTCTCTGTCCCAGTTATTAATGGCAAGCAGGATGAATCGTTGATTGATTCCCCAGATATCCGGGAGTGTAGTTATGAACGAGTTATCGATCATGTACCAGAGCTCCCTGTCATTCTGTTGCTTCTGGTCGATGATGGAAAAGAGGGTTGCTCCACTTTCACCTACCGTGAATGAACCGAACTCAGTAAAGATGTTTGGCTCCTTCACTTCCTGCTGGTCACAGAAGCTTTTGATCTGTGAAATGATCTCTTCGATGATGTATTCGTAATCATAGTTAAAAGCCAGTGAGTTACGTATTGGTAAGCCGCCTCCGATGTTCAGGGTGTCGAGTTCAGGACAGATCCTTTTAAGTTCTGCGTAAACTTTCAGACATTTCGCCAGTTCACTCCAGTAATATATGGAGTCCTTGATCCCGGTATTAATAAAGAAATGCAGCATTTTAAGCTCAAATTTCGGGTCGTTCTTGATTTTTTCCAGATAGAAAGGAACGATGTCAGTATAGCGTATCCCAAGCCTTGAGGTATAGAATTCAAAGGAAGGCTCTTCTTCTGAAGCAATCCTGATCCCAAGCTTGCATTTCTTTTTTACACTTTTTCTGTAATGCTCAAGCTCATTCATGTTGTCAAGGACCGGGATCAGGTTATGAAATCCTTCATTGATAAAATCTGTAATGGCTTTTGTATAAGCAGGTCGTTTAAATCCGTTACATACTATAAAGTGTTCCTTGCTGATCTTTCCATTTTTCTGAAGATCTTTAAGGATCTCCATGTCAAAGGTGCTTGAGGTCTCTATATGTGTGTCGTTTTCGAGCACTTCTTCAAGAATGAAGTTGAAATGTGAACTTTTTGTGCAGTAGCAATATGTGTAAGTGCCTTTGTAATCCACCTTGGCCATCGCTACATTGAACAGTTTTTTGGCTTTTTGGATCTGCGAGCCTATCTTTGGCAGGTAGGTTATTTTCAGCGGAGTACCATATTTCTTAATGATATCCATTAGTGGTATATCATGAAAATAGAGTTCATCGTCGATCACATTGAATCCTTCCTGAGGAAAATCGAATGTCTGCTGAATAAGATCCTTGTAGCTGTTTTTCATTAATGTAAGTTGATTACTTCGTCAGAATTTTACCCAAGTAACTCACCTGGATGATTTGACCGGAGCAAAAGTAAAGATATTTGATATATGAAGTCTGTAAAATTTATTGAAATTAAATCCGAGATCGGCGCAGGAACCCGTGGAGCAAGCATGGGTGTGGATGCCATTAAAGTTGCTGCCCTTGATCATGGTAGCGTATTGTTCAAGAAGACTGAATCTGTGGAGATCCCGCATGAAAATCATCTTTTGTTCGAAAACCCTGGCAGTTTGTATGCTAAGCGCATCAAAGGTATTATAAGTATCTATGATAAGTTGAGCAAGGAGATTGCTCAAACGCTTAAATCAAACAAGTTTCCCCTGGTGCTTGCAGGTGATCACAGTACTTCCGGAGGAACGATAGCCGGGATCAAACTTGCACATCCTAAATCCAGGCTTGGAGTGATCTGGATCGATGCACACGCGGATATCCATTCTCCTTACACTACCCCGAGTGGGAACATGCACGGTATGCCGATCGCTGCCAGTCTCGCAGAAGACAACATGGAAAACAAAGTGAATAAGCCAGATAAAGACACTGTTGAGCAATGGGGAAAGCTAAAAAAAGTGGGAGGGATCTCACCTAAGATAAGCTACCGTGACCTGGTTTATATTGGTTTAAGAGACATGGAGCCTGAGGAAACGGCCCTTATCAAGAAACATAAAGTAAAGGTGTTCAGCACGGCTGAAGTGAAAAGAAATGGGGTAGAAAAGATAGCCCGTGATGCCCTGGCTCATTTAAGTCAGTGTAACCTGATCTATGTTTCGTTTGATGTAGACAGTATGGATTCTTCAATATCAAAAGGTACAGGTACTCCTGTCAGAAACGGTATAACTGAAAAAGAAGCAGGTAGTTTATGTGTTCGACTGGTGCAAAGTGAGAAGGTTTGCTGCTTCGAAATTGCTGAGGTTAACCCAACATTAGACAGGGAGAATCTCATGGCTGAAAACACATTCGAGATACTTCAGAAGGTAGTAAGCCAGATAAGCTAAGCAAGATGGATATTAAAAATTCTCTGATCGCTGAGATCAATTCTGCCGTTAATAATCTTTACCAGGTTGATCCGTATCATGCGGTTGTTGAAAAAACGAACAAGGATTTCAGGGGCGATTACACCTTCGTGGTATTTCCACTGTTGAAAATGTCCAAGAAAAAGCCGGAAGAAACTGCAACCGAAATCGGTGAGTATTTGAAAAGTAACTCATCAATCGTTGAAGGATTCAATATTGTTAAAGGCTTTTTGAACATCGAGCTGACTCCTTCATCCTGGTTTCATGCACTTGAACTGCCTGATGTACCTTATACATCGAATGGGGTAACCAAGGTGGTTGAGTACTCTTCTCCTAACACCAACAAACCTCTTCACCTCGGACATATCCGGAATATCCTGCTTGGGTATTCAGTGTCTATGATATTAAAAGAGGCTGGTTTTGATGTGGCTATGGTAAACCTGGTTAACGACAGGGGAATTCATATTTGCAAATCCATGCTGGCCTGGGAACTATATGGTAACAATGAAACTCCTGCTTCATCGGGATTAAAAGGTGATCACCTGGTCGGTAAATATTATGTTGAATTCGACAAGGCATATAAAAAGGAAATTGCAGAATTAAAAGCACAGGGACTTTCCGAAGAAGAAGCCGAAAAGAATGCTCCCTTGATTAAGCAAGCCCAGGAGATGCTCAGGAAGTGGGAATCCGGAGATAAGCATGTGATCGGTTTGTGGAGAAAGATGAATGGATGGGTTTACGAAGGATTCGATAAAACATATCAAAGCCTGGGTGTTTCATTTGATAAAACCTATTACGAGTCGGATACTTACCTTCTGGGAAAGGCGATCGTGGAGGAAGGGCTTTCCAAAGGAGTATTATTTAAAAAGGATGATAATTCAGTATGGATCGATCTAACATCCGATGGACTTGACCAGAAACTTTTGCTGCGTGGTGACGGTACTTCAGTATACATCACACAGGACATCGGAACAGCTACTCTGCGTTTTAATGACTACAAGGCCGAGAGTTATGTATATGTAGTTGGTAATGAACAGGAGTATCATTTTAAGGTACTTAAGCTGATACTTACACGACTTGGATATGCTCAAGGAGAGAAGATCTATCATCTTTCTTATGGGATGGTTGAGCTACCGGAAGGTAAGATGAAGTCAAGAGAAGGTACAGTGGTTGATGCCGATGACTTAATAAGTGAAATGCAATCCACGGCTGAATCTCTGACCAGGGAACTGGGAAAGATTGAAGATTTTGAGACTTCCGAAGCAAACGAATTGTTTACAACCATTGGAATGGGTGCCTTGAAATTTTACATTCTTAAGGTAGATCCGCGGAAAAAGATGCTGTTCAATCCCAAGGAATCAATCGATTTCAATGGAAATACTGGTCCTTTCATTCAATATACTTACGCCAGGATCAAATCTGTGCTTCGTAAAGCTGATTCAAATAATGCCGGTTTTTCAGGTACAATTGAGCTGAAAGAGAGTGAAAAAGAGCTGCTCAAACTTATTGCAGAATATCCGGAAGTTATCCGCGAAGCTGCAGCAGGATTCAGTCCGGCAAACGTGGCCAATTATGTCTACGAACTTGCAAAGGCATACAACCAGTTTTATCATGACATCACCATCCTGAAAGAAGAAAATACGGAGCTTCGCAATTTCAGACTGAAACTTTCGGAAAAGGTTGCCAGTCGCTTAAAGAGGTCGATGATGCTACTTGGTATTTCTGTTCCTGAAAGAATGTAGGAGGCACCATCTTTATTAATTAATTTTGCAGTCCATTTTAGAAGAGAGATATGTTCGAAAGTTTAAGTGATAAGTTAGACAGAGCCTTTAAGGTCTTAAAAGGACAAGGGCAGATCAGCGAGATAAACGTTGCAGAAACATTAAAGGAGATCCGGAAGGCACTTCTTGATGCCGACGTGAACTTCAAGATCGCGAAGCAGTTCACGGAAACAGTGAAGGAAAAAGCGCTTGGGCAAAACGTTCTGACCGCGATTTCTCCGGGACAGCTGATGGTCAAGCTTGTGCACGATGAACTTGCTCATTTGATGGGTGGTGAACAGGCTGATATCAATATTCAGGGTTCCCCAGCCGTGATCCTGATGTCTGGATTACAGGGTTCCGGTAAAACAACTTTCTCAGGAAAGCTTGCCAACTACCTCAAAACCAAGAAAGGGAAAAAGCCATTGCTTGTTGCGTGCGACGTTTACCGTCCTGCTGCGATCGATCAGCTTAAAGTGCTTGGAGAGCAGATCGGTGTTGAAGTGTTCAGTGATGTAGAAAACAAAAATCCTGTTGATATTTCACAGAAAGCGGTTGCTTATGCAAAAGCAAACGGATTCAATGTCGTGATCGTGGATACTGCAGGTCGACTTGCTGTTGACGAAGCCATGATGAACGAGATCGAGGCGGTTAAAAAAGCGATCGCTCCTCAGGAAACGCTGTTCGTTGTTGATTCAATGACTGGTCAGGATGCAGTGAACACGGCCAAGGCTTTCAATGAGCGAATTGATTTCAACGGCGTCGTGCTTACCAAGCTTGACGGTGATACCAGAGGTGGAGCAGCTTTATCGATCAGGTATGTTGTTGACAAGCCTATCAAGTTCATAGGAACAGGTGAGAAGCTTGAGGCACTTGATGTTTTCTATCCTTCAAGGATGGCAGACAGGATCCTCGGAATGGGTGACGTTGTGACCCTTGTTGAGCGTGCACAGGAACAATTCGATGTTGAAGAAGCAAAGAAACTTCAACGCAAGATCGCCAAGAATCAGTTTAATTTTAATGACTTCCTGAACCAGCTTCAGCAGATCAAAAAGATGGGTAACATCAAAGATCTGATGGGAATGATACCCGGCGTTGGCAAAGCCATGAAGGATGTTGAGATCGATGACAATGCATTCAAGGGTATTGAAGCGATCATTCATTCAATGACACCACAGGAACGTGAGAAGCCAGAGCTGATCAATGGTTCACGTCGCAAGCGTATTGCCGATGGAAGTGGAACAACCATTCAGGATGTAAACAAGCTGATAAAGCAGTTTGATGATACCCGCAAGATGATGCGTATGATGGGCGACAAACAGCAGATGGCCAGAATGATGCAAAGCATGAAGGGCATGGGAAATATGCCTTTCGGAAAGAAATAAAATGGCAAACCTCCTCGATGGTAAAACGCTTTCCCTGACGATTCAGGATGAGATAGCAGCAGAAGTGAAGCAGCTGATTGCACAGGGAAAAAGAGTGCCCTGCCTTGTAGCTGTGCTTGTTGGTGAAGATCCTGCAAGCGAAACGTATGTAGCTTCCAAAATTAAAGCATGCGAACGTGTCGGGTTCACTTCAAGATTATTGAAGCTTGATCCTTCAATTACTGAGCAGGAGCTTCTAAGTGAAATTGAAAAGCTTAATAAGGATCATGAAGTTGATGGCTTCATCATTCAGCTTCCTTTGCCCGGACATATTTCAGAGACTAATGTCATTATGGCCATTGATCCACGAAAGGATGTGGATGGTTTTCATCCAGAGAATGTTGGCAGGATGGCATTGAACCTTCCTTGTTTTCTGCCTGCAACTCCTTACGGCATAATTCAGCTTTTGGAACGAAACAAGGTTGAAACATCCGGAAAGCACTGCGTTGTTCTTGGAAGAAGCCATATTGTAGGCTCTCCGGTGAGCATTCTGATGACAAGAAATGGCTATCCGGGAAATTGCACAGTAACTGTGTGTCATAGCAAAACGAAAGATCTCAAGTCATTTACACTGCAGGCGGATATTCTTATTGTTGCCATTGGCAAACCAGAGTTTGTAACCGCCGACATGGTAAAAGAAGGTGCTGTAATTGTCGATGTAGGCATTCATCGCATCAGTGATTCGTCTAAAAAGTCTGGTTACAGGGTCACCGGAGATGTCAGCTTCGATAGCGTGCTGCCCAAAGTATCCTTTATTACTCCTGTTCCCGGGGGTGTTGGACCAATGACCATCGCGAGCCTTCTCAAAAATACCCTGCTGGCTGTTCGATCCTAACTGGCACCTGGTCAGTATTTTTCCTGCTTTTTGTCGAGGAATTCCGGTCTTTATTCGTTAAATTTGTTAATATGAATATGGCCTGCAACTGAAATGGTGGGAAAGGGTGTGTGTAGAGGTTTTGTGCTTATTTGTTTTTCATTACTGTTTTTTATCAATGCAGGGGCGCAGGAGTTTAAATCTGAAGCTGAGCTAAAGAAAAAAGCAGAAGAGCTGTTCGACCAGGGAGATTATGTTGCTGCAAATCCTTTGTTTTCACAGCTCCTGAGTTTATACCCTAAAGATCCGAATTACAATTTCAAGTTTGGTGTATGCCTGCTGTTCACCACAGAGAACAAGGAGAAGCCGCTTACATACCTTGAATTTGCATCAAAAAAAGCCGAAACAGAAAAGGAAGTGTTCTTCTTTCTGGGGCGTGCGTATCATCTGAATTACCGCTTTACTGAAGCTCTTAACGCGTATGAGAATTTCAAGAAGAATGGAAATGCCAAGTCGCTGAAGAAATTCGAAGTTGATCAGCAGATCACCATGTGCCGCAATGGAATCTCTTTATTGAAAAACGTAAAGGATCTCTATGTACTCGAGAAAAAATCCATGAAGGAGGAAGATTTTTTTCGTGCATACAACACCGAAAGCCTGAATGGAAAGCTCATTGTAAAGCCTGATGAATTCAAAACTTCAGTAGATAGAAAAAAGAAGGAAAGCTCTGTCATGTTCATCTCCCCTGGAAGCGAGGAACTTTATATCTCGAGCTATGGTCAGGATGATAAGAACGGTAAAGATATCTATCGCTGCAAGAAGCTTCCTTCAGGAGAATGGGGACCACCACAGAATCTTAGTGCGAACATCAACACCACTTTTGATGAAGATTATCCGTTCCTGCATGCAGATGGTAAGACGCTTTACTTTTCTTCTAAAGGTCATAACAGCATGGGTGGTTATGATGTGTTCAAATCTGTGTATGATTCTTCAAGCGGAACATGGTCAGCTCCTGTAAATCTCGATTTTGCTGTTTCCACTCCTGATGATGATATCTTCTTTATGCCTGATTCAGGAAAGACCTATGCTTACTTTGCATCTAAGCGTAACTCGCCCGCGGGAAGGGTGGATGTTTATAAGCTCAAGGTTGATATGGTTCCTGTGGAACTGGCCATTGTCAAAGGAAAGATCTCATCTGAAGTGGGTGGTCAAAGTCTCGAGGCAACGATCTCTGTTCGGAAAGCGGAAGGGGGAGAACTGGTCGGAGAATTTAAAACAAATCCTAAGACAGGAGAATATTACGTGAGTGTTCCGAATGGAGGAAGGTTCACGTTTGATGTTGAAAGCCCTGATTTTTCAAAGAAATCCGAAATAGTTGTTATTCCAACACAGTATGAATTAAAAGCGCTTCGTCAGACAATCGCTCTGAAGCCAAACAAATTGATCATCTCAAATTTCTTTGATGAGGTGATGTCTGAGGAAGATTCGAAAGCTGTCGCTATGGCTTTTTTGAAGGAGAAAGCAAAGCTTGAGGTTAATTATTCTGATACGAAAACTGAAGCAACACCAACTGAAACAAATGCTGTGGCAGATTCAGAAGAACCGGAATCTTCAACCAGCTCAGAAGAACTTGCAAAGGCAGAAAAGAATTCCGCAAAATTCTCCAACCAGGAGCTTGTAGAGATAGCAAAAGAAGATGCTGAAGATGCAAGGAAGGATGCTGAAGAACTTCAGGATAAGTCTGACAATGCCAACTTTGCAGCCAAGCAGAAAGAAGAAGAAGCACAGACCAAGCTGAATGCAGCAACTGAAATGGAGGCATCAGCAAACAGCATTGCAGATCCTGCGAAGAAAGAAGAAGAGATCCAAAAAGCAAACTTGTTGCGTAAGGAAGCTGATCTCCTGAACAAAGAAGCTACAGCTATTTCAACACTTGCGCAGACACTCTATAAAGAAAGCCAGGAAAAGTTCAAAGAAGCTAAGGAAAACGAAAAGTATGCGCAGGATCTCGAACAGGCTGTAAAGTCAAATTCAAAAACATCCATACTGCAGCTAACAGAACAAAGAGCAGCACTTGAAGCATCTTCTGCAGGCAAAGAGAAAGAAAATGATTTCGGTTTGCAGCAGATCAAAGCGGAAGCTACTGCAAAGCAGGAGCAATCAAACAAAGCAGAAAAAGAGCTTGAAGAATTGAAGACGGCCCTCGCTGAAGCAGAAGCTGAACAGAAAACAATCCGTGGCCAGGCTGATAAAACAAAGAATAAAAAAGAGAAGCAGGCATTGACACAACAGGCTGATCTGTTGACACCGGATATTGAAGAAAAGCGTAAGGAAGTTGAAAAGCAGGAAGAGAAGGCAGATCTTCTTGCCTCTGAATCGGCGACAGCAACGAATCAGCTCGAGATCTTTTCGAAAGTGCTTAATGGATCAGATATTTCGAGTTCCAACGCTTCGTCTTCTCAAACAGGTAACACATCACCGGAAAATCTTTCATCCTCAAGCGCATCACCATCTGTAACAGCAGTTGCAAAAGTGGATAAGTCCATACAGCCTGAAGTAGATCTTGTTTTATCAAAGCCAGAAAGCCCTGAGAAACAAAAAGAACTTGCAAATGTATATGATAAGTGGGCAGCCGGATTACAAAAGGAAGCGGAAGCCCGTAAAACTGAATTGAAGTCGCTTAAGGATCCTCAGAAAAGAAGTGACGTAGCGGATGCGATCATGGCGTTGGAGTCTGCTGCGGCTGAAAAAATGGCCCTGGCTTCTGATGCACGTGGTAATGCTGATCAGCTTGCCTCATCCGGAAATGGAAATTCCAGCACGGTTGAATCGGGGAAGGCATCTGAAGGATCACAGAATCAGACAGCACAAAATCAGAATAACGCTGGCAATTCATCTGAAACCCAGAGCACAGCAGCTATCACAGAGGAAGAAGTAAAGGTGCTTAAAGAAAAAACGGTTCAGATCAACAGCAGCTATGAGCAGCAGCTTGCTTCGGTTGACAATCTTTCCATTGAATCAGAAAAGACCGATGCAAAGGTTGTTGTGCTTGACAATTGGGTGAAAGCCCTTGCAGAACAATCATCGGACCTGAAGAAAAAAATTGCGGAGGCATCACAACCTGATGTGAAGCAGGCCCTGGAAACAGAACTCACAGTGGTGGAAAGTCAATATGCTGATAAGCAGAACCAGGCAAGTGTTGCTTTTTCAAAAGCTGAAAGATCAAAGAAGCAAACAAACGATCTCGCACAGATCATCAATACGCCGGCCGGCCGTGAATCACAGTACAGTGTTGAATATGCAAAGCAGATCAATGCTGCAGAACAAAGCACCGATCCTGCAAAGAGTGAAGCTGAAAAAGCGGTGATTTATGAAAAGTGGACCCAGGATATTCGATCTGAAAAAACAGAGCTCGAAACTTTGCTTCAAACTGTCACTGATGAAGCATCAAAGCGTGCACTGGAAGAAAAGATCCTGAAAGTGGATCAGTTCCTGGCTGAACAGTCTGCACTTGCTGACCAGAGCAAAAAAGCTGCTGAAAACACTGAACCGGAAACAGCATCATCTGAAGGAAGTCCGGTTAATAATGAGCAGAATAATTCCTCATCATCTACACATACATCTTCTGTTTCTGGCGAAATAAATTCAGCGTATGTAGCTAAACTGGCATCCACAGAAAACATACAGGATGCTGACGATAAGAAAAAAGAACAGGCTAAAGTGTTGAATGAATGGTCTGAAAAGCTTACAGCATCAGCCTCAGAAATTCGCACGAAAGCGTTAAGTATTCCGGATGATGAAATTAAAAACAGTGAGATCTCTAAAGCTGAGCAGCTTGAATCGGAAGCAGACAGGAAAAGATCACAGGCCAGGCAACTTGAAGAAACCCTTGCATCCGGCACTGGACAGAACTTAGCTTCAACAAACGGAGATCCGTCATCAAATAAACAGACACAAGATGGAGGCACATCAACTTCAGGCGGTGCAGTGGTTTCAGAGGAAGCTTCAAACACTTCTAAAGAAGAAACTATCAAACCTGTAGATACAGCGCGTTATGAAGAAGCTTTGGCCTCTGCAGAGAAAAGCACACAAGGCGATGAGCTGGCAAAAGTTGAAGAAAAGCGAAAGATCTATGATAGCTGGTCACGTGAAATTGAAAAGCAGATCACCTTACTGAAAAAGGAACAGGCTTCAGCTTCAAGTCAGACTCAAAAAGATTCACTTGATGAACAGATCAGTGAGCTTGAAAGAGTTTCACTTGAAAAGCAGGCCCAGGCAAGCCTTCAGGTTGCAAAGGCTGACAGGTTGAGAAAGCAGAAAGAGCAAGAACTTGCAGCAAACTCATCAGAGAACACGGCAAACCCGGTTAATGAAAACCAGTCTAATTCAGCGAATAATTCAGGAGCAGTCAATTCCGGTAATGATGAAACATCAGAAAGCAACCCGACTTCAGAAACAGCTGCACAAAGCGACATAGAAGGAACGTCTTCATCTTCAGGGAATGAAACTCAGAATACAACAGTTTCAGCTCCTGTTATTTCCAAGGAAGCGATCACTGCTTTAAATGAATCATCGGTGTTAAAATTCAGAGCTGATTCACTTAGAAAAGCGATCACAAGTGTACCTGACCAATCACAACGTGCAGACATGCTTGCCAGGTCAGTGGTGCTTGAAAAAGAAAGCTATAAAAAGAGGGTGGAAGCCTCATCTGTAATGTCTGCACAAAGCACGACAGAGTTTAAAAGGAATTCCTCTGTGATCAATGAATATTCAGCTGTGTCATCAAGAAATCAGTCAGATGAAGTGACCATGGCGAACATGCTTTCTACTGAATCTGAATTTTATCAGAAGGAAGCAAAAACGATCCGCAGTACTGTCAGCAGCACAACAGAACCTAATTCATCCACCATCAGCGTGCTTGAACGGGCAGAAGAATATGAAAAGCTTGCGGTTGAAAAGCAGCTGAAAGCAATTGCTTTGTATTCAAATGCGAACAAAGGATTCATCCCGGCTAATCAGTATTCGCCGGAAGTTGCATCAGTAAACAATGAAGGCAACCCGACAGTTGCACGCACCAACAACACCCAAACAACAGAGGATAGCACCGCTCAGAATGCTTCTATAGAAAACAAGGTGACTGAACAAACAAATGTTCAGAATCCAACGGAAGGTCAAGCTGGTAATGCAACACAACAGGACACAGCAAGCCAGAATGAAAGTGCGACTGCAATAAATCCGGGTGCGAATGAAGCAGGATCTGTTACTGCAGAAAATGATACTGCCAAAGTTCAGGCATCAGTAAAGCGATTCGCTACAACATCCGATTCACTTAATGCTACAAAGATCTCAGGAGAGGCTCAGCGTCTTGAAAAGATCGCCGTATCTGAAGAACAGCTTTCATCCAATTTTAAAAAGTCTGCTCAGGATGAAAAACTGATTGCTGACAGTCTTCGTCTCGAAGCCACAAAGCCTGAAAATTCAGATGAAAAAACGAACCTCGAGCGTGAGGCACTGAATCACGAATCATTGTCAGTGCTGTATTCTGAACGAGCAGATTCTGTTGTTTCTCTTGCGGCAAATTCAAGAGCAGCAGCCGATGCAAAACGTAAGGAAGCCGAGTTGCTTGCAATGAGCGATGAAAAAGTAGCTTCCAATGATGTGGTAACATCAGCTGATCGGGCTAAAGAATCAGCATCAGCCAATACACAAGGTTCAAACACTGATGTTGAAAGAAACAAGCAGGCTGGAAGCGTGGATCTAGCAATCCCGGAAGATTACCTGACAGAATCGAATGAGCTGAAACGTGAGATCTTCATTGCTTATGCGAACAAATCAGCATATTCTTCGAGCAAGCCGATTCCAATTGATAACAAGATCCCTAACGGAATAATTTTTAAAGTTCAGGTTGGTGCTTTCAGAAATCCAATTGCTCCGGAAGTATTGAAAGGCTTCGCACCGCTTATGGGAGAAACTTCTGCGAACGGAATTACACGTTATACAGCAGGTTTCTTTAAAGTGTTTGACAATGCAAATGCTGCAAGAAAAGAAATCAATGGAATGGGTTACCGTGATGCATTCGTTGTGGCCTTCTGTAATGGGAAACGTATTTCAGTATCCGAAGCACAACGACTGGTGAGAGAAGGGAAAGATTGCGGAGGTGCAGTACTCGCTACATCCAATGCAGTTCAATCTGAAAAAGTTAAACCTGCCGAAAATAATTCTGTAACTACTTCTTCAGAAACAGGAAATTCAGGAACAACCCAGGAAGTAGTTAATAACGCAGGCAGCAACGAAATGAATCAGCCTGCTGTCAATGTATCTGTTGAAGAAGTTAAAGGTTTGTTCTACACGGTTCAGGTTGGTGTTTATTCTGCGAAGATCCCGGCATCAAAGCTTAATTACCTTCAACCGCTATACAGCGAGCCTACATCGAATGGACTGGTTCGGTATTCAGTTGGTATGTATGATAACCTTCAGATCGCTAAGAAAGCGAAAGAAGTAATTGTTGAATTCGGTGTGAAGGATGCTTTTGTTACAGCTTATGCGAATGGTAAGAGGATCTCCGTTTCTGAAGCCGGAAAGATCGAGGCTGAAGGCGGTAAAGCAGCGTTTGCCACAGGACCCGATATGAACAGGATGCCGGAAGCAGGTTACTTAGGTGAGACTCAAAGGAACATGCAGCCGGTGCAGAAGCAAAATCAGCCTGGAGTTATAATTACCTCTGAAACAACTACGACAGCTCCCGTAATGAATGCCATGGGGTCTTCATCACCATCATCAACCTTTACCGCCGCAGAAAGAGCGAGTGTCATTCCTTTATCTGACACTGGTCTTGTATTCCGTGTGCAGATCGGTGCATTCAAGGATGAAGTTCCTGTTGACATTGCAGCCAAGTTTATCAGGATCGCAGACAAAGGAGTGAATCATTATGAAGTTGATAGCCTGACAATATACACTGTCGGCGGGTCACGTGATTATCAGACAGCAGAAGAGTTGAAGAAAATAATCACCGGAGCAGCCGGCTTATCAGATGCATTTGTTGTAGCCTACAGAAGAGGTGAAAAGATCAACCTTGAAGAAGCAATTAAAGAAACCACGAATAAATAACATTCAAAAAATGAGTACCCTGTTTGGCACAGAATTAGAAAATGAAGTTCTTGAAAAGAAGTTTAACAAAGCTGTTGATCAACGTTCTTTAATCATCTACAATGACGACATAAACACGTTCGAGTTCGTAATCGAAACGTTGGTGGATGTTTGCGGTCATGATACATTGCAGGCAGAACAGTGTACTTTCATCATACATTACAAGGGAAAGTGCGAAGTGAAACGCGGTGCATTTGCAGATCTGAAGCCATTGAAAGATGAATTAACAAACAGAACTTTATCGGCGGTGATTGAATGATCATTTATGAAAAAGACCATACTGTTTGCCATTGCTGTCATGTTATCAACTTCATGCAGCCAGGTACCTATCACCGGCCGTAAGCAGCTGAACCTTCTTCCTGAAGGAACCGTGATGGATATGAGCCTTACAAGCTACAGGGATTTTCTCGCACAGCATAAAGTTGTTCCCGACACAGACCCGAATGCCCAGATGGTGAAAAGGGTAGGAGCTGCCATCGCGAAAAGTGTCGAAGAATATTTCCGTCAGAATAAACAGATGGATCGCATCAAAGGCTACAAGTGGGAGTTCAATCTTGTTGAAGACCCGAATGTGAATGCCTGGTGTATGCCTGGAGGTAAAGTCGTTGTTTATACTGGAATTCTTCCTGTTACGCAGACAGAAACCGCACTTGCCACCGTGATGGGGCATGAAATTGCTCACGCTGTTGCACGTCACGGAAATGAACGCATGAGTGAAGGCCTCGTTGCACAGCTTGGTGGAATTGCTCTCGATGTGGCATTAAGCGAGAAGCCGGAGCAAACAAGAAACCTGTTCCTTACTTCCTATGGTGTAGGGTCAACGCTGGGTATTCTGAAGTTTTCAAGGACACATGAAACAGAGGCGGATAAGCTGGGGCTGATCTTTATGGCAATGGCCGGATATGATCCTTCTGAATCGGTCGCATTCTGGCAGCGAATGTCAACACAGGGCGGTGGACAAAATCCTCCTGAATTCATGAGCACGCATCCCAGCGATGAAACAAGGATCCGCGACATCAAGGCATACTTGCCTAAGGCCATGAAGTACTACAAGAAGCCGGTTACGGTGAAGTAGAGAAGGGAGTTCAAGGTTTAAAGTTGAAGGTTTAAAGTTGATGCAGTACGCAAGCTCATAACCGGGGATGATTTGAGCATTGAGCAATTTCTGTTGTTTCAGAAAGCATCAGTTTTGAAGGTTCAGAAATAGCTTTTCAGCACACGCAGACGGTGGCTGTATTTTTTATCCTCTGAATTATAAATGCCATGATGGTCGAGCAGATCGATCCTCACTTTGCCGCTGGCATGAATGATCCGTGAATCAGATAGTACAATCCCGACATGAATGATTCGTCCTTCTTCGTTATCAAAAAAAGCCAGGTCTCCCGGCTGTGCCTCTTCTACAAAACTCAGCGCTTTTCCTTGCGTAGCCTGTTGAGAAGCATCGCGCAGGATATTAATCCCCGACAGCTTATAAACGATCTGGCTGAATCCTGAGCAATCAATGCCAAATGGCGATCTTCCTCCCCATAAGTAAGGTGAGTTCAGATACATTAAAGCAGTTTCAATGATGGTGTTCCTGTTTGGCTTCGATGGCTTTACAGTTGACCCTTCAAAAGTGAAGCTTGAGGTCCCGATCTTACATACACCATTCTCATAAGCAGGCAGCACCGAACCCATCACAAGAGGCAGCATGTTTCCTGTGCCATCTTCACTAAGCACGCTTACCGGATCATATGAATAATGCTGGCTTTGGTTCTGGCTTTTATAATCAGCATCACTGATCCGTGTGAATTGCTTTTTATCTATCCAGCATTCATAACCATCGATGGATGTCTGAATGAAGGCCCATTTTTCATTTTCTTCTAAAATAGAAAAGGAATCACCGAACAGGAGCTGTGTTACCATTTCACTCCTGTCCGATGGTTCCTTTCTGCAAGGTACAATGCTGAGGTTACAAACCCCGAACATTAAAGCTTTTCAATTACCATGGCACTTGCACCACCACCACCATTACAAATGGCAGCTGCTCCATACTTTCCTTTATTCTGTTCTAGCACATTGATTAGCGTGACAAGTATCCTGGATCCTGAATTTCCAAGGGGATGTCCCAGGCTCACAGCTCCACCATTTACATTCGCTTTGGATGGATCGATGCCCATGATCTGATTGTTGGCAATGGCAACTACAGAGAATGCCTCATTCAATTCGAAATAGCTGATATCGCTGATCTTCAAACCTGCCTTGTCCAGTGCTTTGGGAAGCGCTTTGGAAGGTGATGTCGTGAATTTTTCAGGCTCCTGTTCTGCATCAGCATAGCTCACAACCTTTGCGATCGGCTTAATGCCAAGCTCTTTTGCTTTTTCACTGCTCATCAGAACCAGCGCGGAAGCACCGTCGTTCAATGTAGATGCATTCGCAGCCGTAACACTTCCTTCCTTCACAAATACAGGTCTTAACTGTGGCACTTTCTCAAAATTCACATTCTTGTATTCTTCATCTTCTTCGAATAGAACAGTTCCACCTTTTTTCTGTGGAATCTCTACCGGAACGATCTCATTCCTGAACTTACCTTCTTTCCATGCCGCTGCTGATCTCTTGTATGATTCAATGGCGTAGTTATCCTGGTCTTCTCTTGATATCTTACATTCTGTTGCGCACATCTCTGCAGCATTACCCATGTGAAAATTATTGTAAACATCGGTAAGGCCATCTTTCACAAGACCGTCGATCACCGATGAGTTACCCAAACGGTAGCCGGTACGTGCCTGGTCAAGGTAATAAGGCACTGATGACATATTTTCCATTCCGCCAGCAACCACGATATCGTTGTCTCCTGTAAGGATCGACTGGGCTGCCAGCATCACTGATTTCATTCCTGATGCACACACTTTATTGATCGTCGTGCAGGGAACATTGTCTGGAATTCCTGCAAAACGTGCTGCCTGGCGTGCCGGTGCCTGGCCAATGTTTGCCTGGAGCACATTACCCATATACACTTCATTCACTGCAGATGGTTCAATACCTGCACGCTTTACTGCTTCTTTGATCGCGATTGCGCCAAGCTTTGGTGCTGAAATACTCGCCAGTGAACCACCAAAGCTTCCCATTGGTGTACGAACTGCCGCAACTATATAAACTTCTTTTTTCATAATGCTGTATTGGGTTATTTAAGGGCTCAAAGTTAGCTATAATTCAGCGAAAAACCTGAGATCCGTTGCCCATCCTCCGATATGATAACGCTCATTTTAATTAGTTAATTTCGCAAAGACTATGAATCGGATACTTTCTTTTTTACGTGACCGTCACGCAGATATCTATAAGATCATCATTACGCTGATCGCAGTGGTAGGTATTGTCCTGGTCTATCCAAAGGAAGGAAAGTTCAAATACGAATATCAGAAGGGAAAACCCTGGCTGCATGAAGATCTTATCGCTCCTTTTGATTTCCCGATCCATAAATCCGCTGAAGAACTCAAAGCTGAAAAAGCACAGATCATTCGGAATAACCTTGCTTATTTCCGAATGGATTCGGCCATCTATCCGGCTAAGAAAGAATCATTCGCCCGTGACTTCTATAAAGCGTTTCCGGGACTGACTCCTGAGAAGCTTTCTCCGTCACGAAAAAAGATCTACCAGAAAGGCCATCAGATCCTGGATTCCGTGTATCGTCGTGGCATCATCCAGGTGAATGAACTCATCGAGAACAAACCTCCTGATTATTCATTTCTTCTTGTCCGTGGCAATGTCGCTATCGAAACAACTCTGGGTGATGTCTATACTGTCAAATCCGCTGATGATTATATCCTTCATTCAATTAAAGATCTTCCCCCTCTTGACAGGAAAATAATCCAGGAGCTTCTCGAAAACAACATCACTCACAATATTTTCTACGATCGCATCAGTTCTGCGAACGCTTTGCGTGAAAGGCTCTCGAATGTCTCGCCTTACAGGAACATGCGGCAGAAAGGTGAACGCATCATTTCCCGTGGTGATGTGATCGACCAGGAACGATTCCAGGTACTCATCAGCCTGGAGGAAGAGTACCTCAAGCAGCTGGGTGGCTCAGGTAACTATTATGTGATCTTCGCCGGACAGTTCCTCCTTGTAGGGATATCCATCCTGATCCTGACGGTGTTCCTGATGATGTTCAGGTATGACACGATCACCGACAACAGGAAGTACACGTTCATCCTCCTGATGATCTTTATTTTCGAGCTCACAACAAGCATCATTCTGAAGTATGCCTTGTCGAGTGTTTACGCGATCCCGTTCTGCCTGCTGCCCGTGATCATCCGGGCATTCTTCGACATACGCACGGCAATCTTCACACACCTTGTAGCTATCCTGATCGCAGGGATCATCGTTCCAAACCCGTATGTGTTTGTATTTGTAGAGCTGGTCGCAGGGATCTTCGCATTGTTCAGCATAGTCAATACCCGCCGTCGTTCACAGCTTTTTGGTTCAGTGGCGATCATTTTCATAATCTACCTGGCATCGTACACTGGCATGTCCATCATCCAGGAAGGAAGATTCCAGAATTTCATGTGGATGAATATGGGATGGTTTGCAACAAGCGCCACACTTACACTTTTCGCATACCCCCTGATTTACATTTTCGAGAAGATCTTCGGTTTCATCAGTGATGTTTCACTCATGGAGCTTGCTGATATCAACAGCCCCCTGCTTCGTGAGTTTTCAGTGAAAGCTCCAGGAACTTTCCAGCACAGTCTCCAGGTTGCGAACCTCGCAGAAGAAGCAATTTTTAAAGTAGGTGGGAACTCACTGCTTGTGAGGGCTGGAGCATTGTACCACGACATCGGCAAAATGGATATGCCCATGTATTTCATCGAGAACCAGGTGACTGGAGTGAATCCGCATGATGAGCTAAGCTTCGAGGAAAGTGCCGCTATCATTACCAGTCATGTGATCAAGGGCATTGAGATCGCAAGAAAAAACAACCTGCCTGATCAGGTGATCGATTTTATCAGGACACATCATGGTACAACGAAAGCTCAATATTTTTATCAGTCATTCCTGAAGAATTTTCCAAACGAAAAGGTGGATGAAGCGGTATTTCAGTATCCCGGACCAATTCCGTTTTCAAAAGAAACAGCAGTTCTAATGATGGCGGATTCCGTAGAGGCTGCCTCGAAAAGTCTGAAAGCGATCAGCGCTGAAAGCATCGACAAACTTGTTGATCAGGTGATCGATGACCAGGTGAAGCAGGATCAGTTCATCAATGCGGATATCACATTTAAGAATGTCACTCAGATTAAAAAGATCTTCAAGCGCAAGCTGATGACCGTTTATCACCTCAGGATCGAATACCCGCGATAGCGAACACTTTCAGGAAATCATTTGATCGTGGTGCCTTCATACACATTGGTGAATTCATGATCGATCGGTTCCCAAAGTTCGATCTTGTTGTTTTCACTGTCAAGGATGTGAATGAACTTTCCATATTCATACACTTCAAGACTGTCAAGAACTGTAACATTTTTCGCTCTCAGATCCTTTACCAGTGCTTCAATGTTTTTTACCCTGTAATTGATCATGAATTCTTTTTCCGAAGGCGCGAAATAAGTGGTCTTTTGACCGAAAGGACTCCATTGTAAATAGGCTTTTTCAGATGGAGGATCGGAAACTCGGAATTCAAACAAAGCTCCGTACTCATTGGTTTTAAATCCAAGGTTATCTGCATACCATTTCCGGAGCTCTGCAGCATTTTTTGATTTGAAGAAGATCCCACCGATGCCGGTGACCTTTCCTTTTTCATCATCAGGCATGAAATTGATTGCCGGGGTAAAGCTGTAGAATAACAGGGCGCCTATGATAGACAGATAAACAATGTGGGTTCTCATCAGGTTCATTTTGTTCCGAAATATAGGGAAACAATGAAAACCCCTGTAAAAAGAAAAAGCCGGTCAGTTTGCCGGCTTCGATCTTTGTTTGGGGGGGATTATTTCTCTTTCTCTTTCTCTTTCTATTTCCCTTTCTCTTTCCCTTTCCCTTTCCCTTACTCTTTCCCTTACTCTTTCCCTTTCTCTTTCTCTTTCTCTTTCATGAAATGTTCGATGATATCATCAAGCTGTTCTGCATCGACTTTCTTTGCTTTGATCTCTTTCTTGTCATTCAGGAAGTACACTTGTGGAGTGCTCGTGATGTCGTATAGCGCTCTGAAGTTTGTTTCGAATTTCGGATCGGCAACATTGATCCAATCCAGCTTATGTTCACGTATGTACTTTCTCCATTTATCCATCTCAACTTCTGTACACACCGCGTAGATCTCAACTCCTTTCGACTTATACTTTTTATAGAGCTCAATAAATTTAGGCATTGATTTCTGGCAATGTCCGCAGTCCGGATCCCAGAAGAGCAGGATCGTAAACTTTGCCTTGACATCATAGAGTGCATGAGCCACACCGGCACTGTCTTTCATCGTAATGGCAGGAGCTTTCTTGTCTAGAAGCAAAGGCTTCAATGTTTTTGCACGTGTCTGTATTTTATACAACTGTGTGTCATCAACCCAGTATGCCTGGTCTTTTGTATAGTATTTCTCAGCCATATAAACGAACACAGCATCCATACCCATGATAGGTGATGTTTCATAGGTGTTTGTAATGTAGTGCACCACATATTTGAAAACTTCCTTGTTCGCCCTTGCCTTTTCGATCAGGTAATCAGCAGCAGCTGTTATTGAGTCGGGGATCTGAACAGTGAGTTTTTTGATGTAAGTTTCAATCTTGTTATGAAGCACCGGTGTTCTCAGCAAACGTTCATCTGAAAAATCAACGTGATCAAGAAAATGTGCTTTATAGTATTTGAAAGAGAATGTTGAATCCGTTTTACCATTTGCAAGCTTCGGTGGTTCCGGGACTTCAGGATCCTGTGATGCTTTAAAAATTTTCGATAAGAAGGAATTGGATTTCTTTTCGATTACATCGACTTTATAATCTTTAACGGCTTTATCTACAGCAGCTAACTTTTCCTTGACGATAGCGAGTGAATCTTTCTTTGAAGCATCATCCTTCAAACGCTCAAAACTTCTTCGTAAAGGCTCTGCTTCTTTTTGGCGTGCAGAGATGAATTGCAGGTAATCATAAAAAACAGTGTTTTCCATACTGCCTTTTACTTTCATGTTTTTTACGAAATCTGCAGTGTCTGTTTCAAGTGTGAATTCCTTTTCAGTAAAGATGAATTCAAAATACTTTTTGCCTGGAAGAACAAGAAGATAGATACCTCCAGGCCATTCCTGCTTATTCTTAAGAACTACATTGCCCTTTGAATCTGCTTTCAGGGTATCCTGGATATACTGCTTATCGCCATAATAGTTGGCAAGGTAAACGGATGAATCCTTCAAGCCATTGATGTGGAACCGGATATTATAATTAACCTTCTGTGCCTGGAGCATGCCCAATGAGCATAGCGCCAGAAGGCTTGAAAGGACAAATCTGTTCATAGATGTGAAATGAGAATCAAATTTAACAAAATACAGCTTAGGGAAGGGAGTTTCTGCCATGCCCAGACGCTGTTAAATCCTGTTAAAGATGCTGCCTTAACTGGTTTTCCAGAATGTTCGCCGGTACAACCCCTGCCTGTCTCCACACGGCTCTTCCATCTTTGAAGATGATGAGTGTTGGTACCGAATGCACTTTGAAAACTGCAGCAGCTTCCGGACTGGCATCAATATCTACTTTTATGATGTACGCATCATCGCCAATGGCATTTTTCACATCCGAAAGAATGGGTGACATCATCTTGCATGGCTGACACCAATCTGCGTAAAAATCAACAAGCACCGGTTTGCCGGAATTTATAAGTTCGTGAAAGTTCGACATAGATTAATTTTTAGCAGGCAGACAAAGTAAAGGCACCGGAGTGTGAAACGACATTTTAACAGTATTGCTGGTATGAAATAATCTGCTGAAGAATCCATGCTTGTGAGGCATCATCACAACCATGTCTGATTGTTTTTGCTTAATGAAATCAAGAATAGCATCTTCAATAGTTTCGCTTTGCATAAAAAATAGTTCATGCTTTATGCCTTCAAAGAGATGTTCAAGTCGTACTCCGGAAGCCGCTTTTTTTACATCCGTATCTTCATCAGGATGATCAATGTGAAGGATCTGAATTGTTGAATTGAATTTAAGAGCAAGATCAAACATCAGCTGTAATTCACTTTTATCCTTGATCTCATGATAATCGTAAGCGAAAACGATATTCTTTGGAATTCTGAACTCAAAGTCAACCGGTACGCACATCACCGGGCAGGTGGTCCTTTCAATAACTCCTGCGGTGTTTGTTCCCACAAAAATTTCTTCGAGTCCTGAAGCACCTTCAGAGCCCATAATGATCAGGTCGGTTTTTTCTTCTTCACCTGTCGTGATGATCGCTTCCTCCGCAAATCCAACACGGCTGATGGTTTCAATAGGTATCGCTGATGAGTATTCCTGCTTTATCCTGGCTGCTTCTTTCTTCAGCCGCTGTTCATTTTCGGCTTCTATATCGTCAAGCGACAAAAGGATCGTTGATTCCATAGTTGGAACCGGAACATGAAAAGCGTGAAACAGGTAGATCGATGATTTAAAATTCTCCGCCAGCTTCATGGCATGATTTACAGCATTGCGAGCCTGCTCTGAATAGTCTGTAGGAACGAGGATCTTCTTCATAAAAGTAGTATTCGGGCTAAATAAATCAACAACGATGCCATCACCCGCCATAGTTGTATTATGGGATATTTGTTTATGGTATAATTTTATTACTATATATTGCTCATTTTTCAGGAAAGCCAGTGTGGTAAAGGGATTTTGTAAGTATTAAATTGATCAGTGAAGGTTATAAATCTTTGCTTTCGCGGATAAAATTACCCAGTCTGAGTATTTTCAACACATCATTATGCAGAAAACACAAAGCCGCACCATCCTGATCCTTGATGATGATCGTGATATACTTGAAGTTACCAAGCTGATCCTTGAAATGAAAGGGTATGAGGTTAGCACAAGGGAATCGGTCGAAAATGTGATCGAACTTGTAAAAGAAACACATCCCGATATCATCCTTGTGGACCTGATGATCCCGGAGATCGGAGGAAAAAAGATGATCAGGAACCTGAAAGAAAACAAAGAGACAGTAGGCATTCCGGCTCTTGTATTTTCAGCGAATGCAGAGATAGAATCGATCGCGAAATCGATCGGGGCGGATGGTTATCTTAAAAAGCCATTTGATATTGATAAGCTCGAGAAAACAATTGCATCATACTTTTAAGAAGCAGACAGTGGACGTTTCAACACAAATATTAAGTATCTCCCTTCAAAAGTTTCTGGAGCTTCTACCGGATGCAGTTGTCGTATCTGATATGAAAGGAGAAACATTGTATGTAAACCCGGTGGCTGAAAAGTTTCTCGACGTTACTTTTTCAGAGATCAGGGGAAAAAATATCCTTGACATCCTTCCATTTGCTCCGCAGAAATTCCTTGCGCTCGACATCCTGTCAAAACTGAATAAAGGGGGAAGCGTCATCGAAGAGCTTTCATTTGTAACAAAAAAAGGAGCTGAATTCCATGGGATCTTCACCTGTACCGCTGCAACAGATGAAGAAGGAGTACCTGTAGGTGTCATCGGTATTCTGAAAGACAATACAGAAAGGAAGCACCATGAAGACATGTTGTATTTCCTGAACAAAGCAGGTGAAGAGCTTGCTTCAACACTGGATTACAATCAGACGATCACAAAGATTGAAGAGCTGATCGTGCCACGCCTGGCAGACTGGTTTTCAATTGAGCTGGTAAATGACCAGGGGGATCTTGAACTGATCTCGATCAAGCATAAAGATCCATCCATGATCGAATTTGCACTTGAGCTCAGAGAATTATACCCGGCCGATAAATCTGGAAATACCGGGACATACAATGTGCTGCGAACTGGTAAAGCTGAATTATATGAAGAAATTCCGGATGAGATCATAAAGAAGACATCTAAAGATGAAAAGCATTACCAGATCCTGAAGAAGATCGGGTTTAATTCAGTGATGATCATACCATTGAAACTTCACGGGAAAACCATTGGGACCATCAACTTCATCAGTACAAAAGAATCGGGAAAGAGGTTCACTGAAAATGACCTTGAGATCGCCGAAGATTTCGCAAGAAAGGTGGCTTATGCCGTTTTGAATGCGCGTCTTTATGCCTCTGTTGAGAAGGAACTTGAAGAGAGGAAAAAGACAGAAGAACTTTTACAGCTGGCGCAGGAGTACGGTAACATGGCAACTTTTTCCTGGAACCTGGATAGCGACTATTCTTTAAACAGGAATATTTCGATGCTTTACGGAACCAGGGAAGATGCAACGATGGAAGACTTTCAGAAGATCATTCATCCGGATGATATAGAAATGCTTAAAGAAACTATCAATGAAGCAATAGAAACCGGTGACTTTTATGCTGAATTCAGAATTATACCAGACAGCCAGAACATCAAGTGGATCCTCGGGAAAGCCAAAGTGCTGTATGAAAATGGCAAGCCGGAAAAGCTTGTAGGAGTCAATATAGACATCACCCGACTCAAAGAGCTTGAGCAGAAAAAGGATGAATTCATAAGCATCGCAAGCCATGAGTTAAAAACACCGTTGACGAGTGTAAAAGCTTACCTGCAGCTGATGGAGCGAATGATGGTAGGAGATGAAGAGAAGAAATTCGGAGGGTTTTTAACTAAAACACAGGGATATGTTGACAAGCTCAGTCACCTTATCAATGATCTGTTGAATGTTTCCAAGATCCAGGCAGGAAAGCTTGAGTTCATCATGGAAGAATTTGATTTTGACCAGCTTGTAAAAGACACTGTTGAAAGCATACAGAATACCGTTCATCATAAATTGGTTATACTTGGAAGTTCCAAGGCGACTGTTCGTGGAGATAAAGTTCGGATCGAGCAGGTGTTTTTTAACCTGATCAGCAATGCAGTAAAATATTCACCAAAAGGTGACCGTGTGGAAATCAGTCTTTCCTCTGATAATGAGTTCGTTCATGTCTCTGTTCGTGACTTTGGTATCGGAATCTCAAATGATAACCTGGTAAAGATCTTCGACAGGTTTTACCGTGCTGAACATTCCGCGAATCAGTTCACGGGTCTGGGCATCGGCTTATACATTTGTGCGGAGATCATTAAACGACATGAAGGAGTGATTTGGGCGGAAAGTGCTGAAGGAGGAGGGTCTGTTTTTCATTTTAAGTTACCTTTGCTCCATCATTTATGAGTAGCGGCAAATCAATATTAATCTGCGACGATGACGTAGCTATCCTGGAAGTAACCAGGACCATTCTTGAATTATCGGGCTATACAGTTCATACCAAGGAGAATACGAATGACATTATCGAAACTGTAGTTAACCTGAATCCTGATCTGATCATCATGGATCTGTGGATACCTGAAGTGGGTGGCGAAGAAACAACACTCATCCTGAAAAATGACGATCGCACCAGGCATATACCCATCATCCTGTTCTCGGCAAACAATGATATAGAAAGGATTGCTTCCAAAACCGATGCGGAAGATTATATCAAAAAGCCTTACGAAATTCAGGAACTTGAAGAGAAAGTACGTGCAAATCTCGATAAAACACAAGATGTAGGTAGTACTTCTTAACAAGTATTTCCCAGATTGGTACAGTTTTAGATTGCAGTATTTCACGCTACAAAAAAAATGGAAACACCGAAGAAAAAGAAGGTGATGATCTGCGATGATGACTTTGATATCCTTGAAGTCACTGCATTGATCCTATTACAAAAAGGCTATGAGGTTGATACCTACAGCGACTGCAATAATATTTTTGCAAAGGTGGAAGTATCAAAACCTGATGTCATTCTTATGGATCTGTGGATTCCGGATCTCGGAGGAGAAAATGTCACTGCCCTTTTAAAGGCCAGCGAAAAAACACGTTCCATCCCTGTGATCCTCTTCTCTGCAAACAACGATATTGAAAAAGTAGCGGCCTCTGCCGGAGCTGAAGGATTCATCCGTAAACCTTTTGAGATCAGACTTCTTGAAGATATGATCTCAAGCAGGATTCTGGCTGCTGAAACTTCAATCAGTACCGGAAAACAGATCATGGCCTGAGTTTCATCTGATACTTATCCATCTGATGAACTCCTTCCTCTCCTGTCGTCTCTTAAATTAAACCTCTCTTAAGTTGTTGTTCTTACATCATCATCCAGATCACCACAAATGCTGTGATGATAAACAGCGATGAGATCTGGTTCATCCGCATCGTGTTTTTGAAATTGGCTTCCCTGTAATTCTGGTAACAGCGTCGCGCCCATCTGAAAAAATAAAAGATAGATGGAAGTAAAAAAGCAAGGAAAAGTCCCAGGAATTCAAGTCTGCCAAGTGAGTAAAAATACCCGCTTAGTGCAGCAATTGTTCCTCCAAAGAATAATCCGGATAACCAAAAGGTTCCTTTGATGCCGACTACATAGCTTGCCGTGATGTCTCCACCCGATACATCCTGTGTATGCTGATAGATCTGTGTTAAAGGATATATCGCAGCTACCATGCACGTCGTTGCTGCAAATCCCCAAAGGTGTCGTTCGTTCATGATCCAGCTGATCTCAATGGAATCAGTAAAATACATCGATGAAACCATATAGGTATAGCCGCCCTGTACCAGTGCAACCACAGCCAGGCTGATCCACGGAAATTTTTTAAGCCGCGTTTTTTTCCAGCTATACAGCCTTGATACAACAGAATACACAACGAGTAATACTGCCAGCTTCCATGAAAAGAGAAACGCGATGAAAACAGCCGTGATGTCAAGAAGATTGCTCACATAGTACAGTTCGACTCCTGCTTTTGGTGGTTTTTCCAGTCCTCCAATACTTTCGGTGTCCTGATCCATATAGCTGTTGTAAGCATTGGATGCAGGGTAGATCATAAAATGAAGCAGCACAAACAAGACTGCAAAGCTTTTCCAGTGGATCTGTTCAGGAGAAACGAGCGGAAATAAAAAAACGGGAAGAAGGAAAACGGAAAACGGAATTCTGAGAAGTTTCAGAATATCAGAAAAGGGCATAACAAATGATTTAGTAATCCTGGCACTTTCCATAGCTCAGTTCGTTTTATGATGCATCAACCTTCCGTTATAAGTATTGGGACTTCAGTTCCAGAGCATAAAGTACGCCAGGACAGCTTCCTGGATTTCATGTCGTCGCTGTACCCTGACACAAGAGTGAACAGGTTGAAAATGCGGAAGATTTTGCTCGGAAGTGGGATACATACACGCCATAGCGTGCTCGGTGACTTCGCATCGGATACCGGATTTCCTGCATTATTCAAAAGACATGAAACGAATCCTGTCATGCCGGGGATCCGTGCACGAATGCTTGAATATGAAAAGCATGCATTCCCTCTTTCACTTAAAGCGGTGGATGATGCTTTCGACCAGGTTCCATGGATTCGCCCTTCTGATATCACTCATGTGATCACTTTCTCATGTACGGGAATGTATGCGCCTGGCATAGATATTCAACTTGTTGAGGCGCTTGGTATAAGCTCCACGGTTGAACGCTACAATATCAATTTCATGGGTTGCTATGCTGCGTTTAACGCAATGAAAGCTGCGTGGCATATCTGCAGATCAAAGCCTGATGCAAAGGTGCTTCTTTCAGGTGTTGAGCTTTGTTCGATCCATTTTAATAACATCGAAAGCGATGAGCAGCTTGTTGCCAATTCAATCTTTGGAGATGGCGCTGCTGCAATGATCATGACATCATCAGAAAACATCCCGATCAGTGAAAGAAGATCGATCGCGATAGAAAGCTTTCATGCTGACTTTTCTGCCTCTGCAAAGCAGCTGATGCTTTGGAATATTGGCGAACATGCTTTTGATCTCCGGTTAAGTCCCGATGTTCCTGATTCTATTACCACTGAAATCCCGGGACAGGTTGCAGGTCTGCTTGATAAGAATGGCATTCAGCTCGGACATGTGGATCATTTTGCAATTCATCCGGGTGGAGTGAAGATACTACAGGCTTGTGAAAAAGGACTTGGCATTGACACAGCACGCAATGCATTCTCTTACGAGGTTTTGCGTGAACATGGAAACATGTCTTCTGTAACAGTGCTCTTTGTTTTAAAGAAATACCTCGATCATTTCGGACAGAAGCATTGCGGAGAAATAATCTTAAGCTGTGCTTTCGGTCCGGGGCTTACAACGGAGTCGATGATCGCAAAAGTCATATAACATGGAGTATAGTTTCTACAATGCGAGAAGGATCGACATCCCTGAGAAGATGGACGCTCCGGGTGTTCCGCTGAGTGAGCTGGCACGCGCTCACAAGGAGCTTCGGATCATCAATAAGCTTCTTGGTGGATATTCACTGCTGATCGAAAGTCTCGATGAGGTCGATCATGAAGAACATATCCGGTCTGTGATTGATATAGGATGCGGAAGTGGTGACAATCTTCGTGTACTCGCTGAACATTTTAAAAGGATGAAGCGAAGGGTAAGCTTTACGGGTATTGATATCAACCCTGATGCGATCGATCTTGCAAAAAGCTATTCCCGCCGTTTTCCGGAAATCACATATCATTCGGGTGATGTGTGGCAGCCCTTCGGGAATGCGGATGTTGTGACATGCAGCCTTTTCTGTCATCACTTTAATGATGAGATGATTGTAAAACTGATTAATCAGTTGATCCTCTCAGCCAATAAAGCAGTTGTTATCAATGACCTTCACAGGCACTGGTTTGCATACCATTCTATCAACCTACTCACAAAGCTGTTTTCAGGCAGTGACCTGGTAAGGCATGATGCACCGCTTTCTGTTGCACGCTCTTTTTCCAGGAAAGACTGGGATGAAATTCTTTCACATTGCAATTTTCGTCGTTATACACTGAAGTGGAAGTGGGCATGGAGATGGCAGCTGATCATTTACAAATGAAGCCGGCGGAATATGATGTGATCATTATCGGAGGAGGCCTTGCAGGGCTCACTACATCCATGCTGCTTTCCGACATGGGTTACCAGGTGGCAGTGTTCGAAAAAAAATCCTATCCATCTCATAAAGTGTGTGGAGAATACCTTAGTAAGGAAGTCGCTCCATTGCTTGATCACCTTGGTATTGATGTGGTCAGGGCGGGAGCCCAGGATATCAGGTCACTGCATATTCATACAGGGCACATGCAGCTGTCAAGCGCTTTGTCGCTGGGTGCATGGGGAATCAGCAGATTCACGCTGGATCATCTGTTTTACCGGTACGCCATAAACAGAAATGTGACTGTTTATCAAAATGAAGCAGTGAGATCCGTTAAGAAAGAGTTCAACGGATTTACCATCAAGACTGACAATGGGTTTTACCAGACGAAAAAAGTTGTGGGTGCGTATGGGAAGCGGGACCTTCTGGACAAAACGCTTCAACGGGATTTCCTGAAAGAACGAACAGGATACATGGCTGTGAAATACCATATCGATGGATCATTTCAACCAGGTACAATAGGACTTTATCCTTTCAGAAATGGATTCGCAGGAATTGTGAAGGTAGATGGAAACAAGACATGCCTGTGTTATCTTATGAAAAGAGAGAACATGAAAGGCTACAAAAGTATTTCTGAAATGGAAAAAGATGTGCTGTATAAGAATCAGTTTCTTGCCTCGATAATGAAAAGTTCTTCAACAGTTACACAGCCAGTGGTCATCAATGAATTTGGATTTACTTTCAAGGAGCTTGTAAAAGATGCGATTTACTACACCGGTGATGGTGCGGCCATGATTGCACCTGTGTGTGGCAATGGAATGTCGATGGCGCTGAATGGATCGATCCTGCTGGCTTCTGCGTTGCACATGGATCTGTCGGGTAGAAAGCAAGCTGCTGAAAAATATTATGTGAGAGAATGGAAGAAGCAGTTTCAATCACGACTGCATACAGGGCGCCTTCTTCAGAATGTTCTCATGAATGAACATATGCTGCATGCATTCATACCTGCAATGAAGATCTTTCCTTTTATGTCGAAAAGCCTGATACGTCTTACACATGGTGAGCCGTCAAATGTGCAGGCATTAGCCTGAGATAACATACACTCCGGAACTAATTTAATTACTGGTACATTTTTCGTATTTGACATGACATAGGTTAATGAAATACGTATGAAATTTGTGAAGAGCGAATACCTGATTGCAATGCTGTTGCTTGTTTATGTAGCACTCGCAGCATTTTTTAACGGAGTATAGAAAGGGAATACGAAATGCCGCGTGTTTAGTACCAATTCAAAAGGTTAAAGTTCAAAGTTTAAGGTTTAAAGTGCCGAACGAAATTGCTCGTGTTTAGTTCTCAACCTTCGGCAACTGGAACTGGCAACTTTTTTAAGTTTCGCGTTTCGCTTCTTTGGTTAGGGCATTCGGGATAGTACTACCGTTCAAAGAGGGATACGAAATGCCCGGGGTTATGTCTCTGCCTACTGGCAACTGGAACTGGCAACTTTTTTAGCGCATCCGAAATTCCACAGATTTAATAATCACACCTTGCAAACTGCAAATTGGCAACTCATCTTAAACCGAATATAGCGCTTCCAACCCGGATCATGGTGGATCCTTCTTCAACTGCAATGCGGTAATCGTGGCTCATGCCCATCGACAAGACATCCAGCTTATGCCAGTTCAAGGATACTTTATCATAGAATGACTTTAACATTCTGAACTCATTCCGGATCTGCTCTTCATCTTCTACATTGCTTGCCATCCCCATGAGCCCTTTAATGTTCACATGTTCGTATTGCCTGAAATGTCCATTGATGAAAAAAGCTTCCGCTTCTTCATAGCTCATTCCGAACTTGGTTTCTTCAACAGCAATGTGAATTTGTATGAGACAATTGACCACACGCTGCTGCCTGCCTGCTTGTCTGTTGATCTCTGAAAGAAGCTTCGTACTGTCTCCTGAATGGATCAGATCCACAAAAGGCACTATGTATTTGACCTTGTTTGTCTGAAGATGTCCCAGCAGATGCCATTTGATGTCCTTAGGAAGCTCTTCATATTTCGTCGTCATCTCCTGGACCTTGTTTTCACCGAACACACGTTGACCGGCTTCATAAGCTTCCATGATGGCTTCAACAGGTTTTGTTTTCGACACTGCCACGAGGGTGACTCCTTCATGAAGTCCGGATGTTATAGACTTTAAATTTTCTCTGATCATTGATACACGCAGTTCAAACTTAATTATTTCCAGCCTTCAAAGATACCAAGGCCAAACAATGCAAAATCATATTTAACCGGATCTGAACGATCAAGTTCCCGGAGTCCGCGGGTCACTTCATCCACGGCTTTCCAGTCATTCTGAGATCGTGTCAGCAACCCAAGCTTTCGCGCCACATTGCCTGTATGTACATCAAGCGGCAGATAAAGTTCTGCCGGGCTCACTGATTTCCAGATCCCGAAGTCAACACCCTGTTTGTCGTTACGCACCATCCAGCGCAAGTACATGTTAAGACGCTTGGCTGCTGAGCCTGCCAGAGGATCGGAAACATGCTTGGATGTGCGTTGCGGTGCTCTAAATGAAAAGAAGATCTTTCTGAATTGACTTAACTTTTCACTCATGTCACCGTCATGCTTTGAAATGATTTTTTCAATGCCTCCATGATCCTTATAAATGCCGTTCAGTGCCTTAAAGAAGTAATACAGATCTTCTCCGTTGAATGTCCGGTGGCAGAATTCATAGATCACTCCTTTATCTGCCTTGTAGCCTTCACCGCTGATGTACCTGTAAGGCTCATGGTTCATGATCTCCATGATACGATGCGCATTCCGGATGATCACCGGTCTTTGTCCCCAGGCAATCGTTGCTGCAAGGAATCCTGAGATCTCCCGGTCAGCTTTTGATTGATATAGATGTGGTATCTGCACCGGGTCAGAGCCGATAAACTCATGACTGTTATATTGCTTCGATTTAAGATCCAGAAATTCGCGGATCTCCAGCTTCTTCATATCCGGCTCCTTCATGTTCTTTCGATTTGATATCAGAAGCTCCGGAGATGGATCGTGATCTCTCTTCCTCCTGCAGCTGTTTTGAAGTTTGTGTGCTTCCGTCGTGGCTCCATCCCGGTGGCATAAAAACATAGGCAAGCCTGGTCAATAATGGAAGTGGCCGCTTCAGGTCTGCCACAATGTTTTTCCATTCATGAAACACGATGTCAACCGGATGATGCGGATTCTCAAGCTTCTTTGTCAGTCCGAATTCGATCGGAATACGGTCATCTTCCTTTTCAAAGGTTCCGAACAGCTTATCCCAGAATATAAAAACCATCCCCATGTTCTTGTCAAGATACCGTGTGTTGCTTGCATGGTGAACCCTGTGGTGTGATGGTGTTGCAAAGATCAGTTCAAGGAATCCAAGCTTTCCTACATTCCTTGTATGGATAAGGATTCCGTAAATCTGGGTCGCTGAATACATGAACATGATATCAACACTTTTAAACCCAAGTAACGACAATGGAATAAAATAAATAAACCTGTACAATGGCTGAAATACAGATGATCGAAAGCCTGTGGTGAGGTTGTAATAATCAGATGAATGGTGCGTGACATGTACTGCCCAGAAGAGCCTTACCGTATGGTCAAACCTGTGCTCCCAGTAAAATGCGAAGTCTTGCAATACAAGTAATGCGCACCAGTAGATCACCGGATTCTCAATGGTGAAAGAATGATACCTGAAGAAAAAATCAAGAACAGCCAGGCAGGTTGTCCTCATCAGGATATCCAGGATAAAATTCAGCGTGGAGAGGTAAACATTGGTGAGGGTATCTTTTGTAGTGTAATACCTGTGACCATGCACATATGACATGATCATTTCAGCACCGATCAGGATGATATAGATCGGGGTTGTGACAATGATCATGAAGCTCTCCTTGAATTCTTCCATGTCGCTCTGCTTTAGTGGTGCAAAATTAAGGAAAAGTATTCTCCCTATTGTAGATTTGCAGGCTAGAAGAGAAAGCTGAACTCTTCAGTTCTGAATGCCAACGATCATTTCTGCAAAATACTTCCTGGTAAGAAAAGCGGGGTTCTCAAACAAGGATGCAAATCGTCTGCTCTCTGAGTTCCAACTGTACGTGAATGGTGTGCCCTGTCTGTGTGAAGATCTCATCTATCCCGCCGATGAAGTAAGCTTGAATGGAGAGTTGCTGCAGAAAGGAAGAAAGATGCATTACCTCGCCTTTAACAAGCCTCGCGGAATTGAATGCACAATGAATGAAGCGATCCCTGAAGGGCTTGTTCCGTTCTTTCGAAGTTACGACTCGATCTTCCCTGTTGGCAGGCTTGACAAGGAATCCGAAGGCCTTTTGCTGATGACCAATGATGGACATCTTTACAAACGACTTGCATTAAGCGATGCGCAGAAGGAAAAAGAATACATTGTGACAGTAGATCAAAAGGTGAGTGATGAGCAGCTGCTGCAGCTTTCCGGTGGTGTGTTTATCATAGGACAAATGACCAAACCTGCGCTCGTTTATCGTGTTGATGAGAATGCCTTTAACATTGTGCTTACCCAGGGACTGAACAGGCAGATCAGGAGAATGTGCTACAAGCTTGGCCTGGAAGTAATCCGGCTGGTGAGAGTTCGCATCGACACACTGAAACTTGATGCAATGGGCAGGGGAGAGGTTCGGGAACTGGAGGAAATGGAAATCTCTGCTCTGAAAGGCTTAAGATCATCCTGAATGAATGCAGTATTCTGATACCTTTGCAGTTATGAGTACGACGGATATCATCAGCTCTGCCGGGGTTTTCATGATCCTTTTAGCATTCTTCCTGCTTTCGACAGACAGGTTAAGATCTGATGGAAAAGCTTACAATCTTTTGAATATACTTGGAGCGGTATTCCTTGGAATCAGTGCATGGATGCTTGATTCACTGCCATTTGTGATCCTGGAAACGATCTGGGCTGTGGCCGGGATCTATGGTTTTATTAAAAGCAGGAAAGGTTTTTTATAATGGCTGATATTCTCAATTCAATTGGTGTTGTCTTTATCCTCGCAGCGTTCCTGTTACTGACAGCGAAACGCGTAGGTCCGCATAGCCTGCTCTATAATGTGCTGAATCTGATTGGTTCAGGTATGGCTGCTGTCGGTTCATTTATGATGAACTCAGTGCCGTTTACAGTATTGAATGTTGCCTGGGTAGGCGTTGCCATCTATGCCCTCACAAAAAAGAAAAAGTAAGTTATTTCTGTTCCCAGAAACGGTCTTCCCAGGTATCGATCAGCTTTAATTCATCATGCAGGGTATCGATCAGATGTAATTGCTCTTCCGAAGCCACCTGCTGGATCTCATTAAAAAGGACACGCTCCTCAAAACGTATATGACTTTCGAGTTCTTCTTCGATCATCGAAAGGTTATTGGGATGCTCATTCAGACTTTCAGATAACCTTCTAAGTCTTCTGTGTTCCGCCATGGCACGCTTAACCATCTCATGATCCATCCCGAGAATAGGAAAAAGCAGTGTCTCTTCAGCTTCGAAATGCGGTAAGAGCTGCGAATGGTAAAACCATAAAACGTATTCATTGATTCTCAGGAACGGGATCTCTTTTTTAAGTCCCGTCCTGATCTTCCAGCATAATAGCAAGCCGTGATGATGCTCCCTGCTAAGAGGTTGAATTGACGTGTGTCGTTTAATTGCCTCTTTCAATTCGTTGATTTATTAAGTGAAACTATCTTGCTCAATCTGATCCTGAAGTCAGATAGCAGGTTCGGATTTCTTGATCTCTCCCCAGTTGGCACGTTCTCCATCGTTCCAAAGTAACGGGAAGAATTTACGCTGCTGAAATTTTGGATGAAGGTATTTTTTCCATTCTGATCCGCCGGTTGCTGCCTTGTTCTCTCCTTTGCTGTCAAGGTAATGCTGGGCAGTGCTCAAATGAACCATTGGCCATTCCACATTGTAAAGATGATCGAACTCACGAAGCTTTTCCATCAGCTTTTCAGATGGATTCTTCATTTCATTGACACGTTCTTCAAGTGTTTTGCCTTTCATCTTCTTTGAAAGACTGATGAAGCCTTCCTGATATTTCTCTTCAAACTGGCGTAATGTCAGGGTCTTCTTTCCTGTCGTTCTGTTATATCCTGCATCTTTCCAGTAAATGTGCTCAAAGTAATCTTCAATCTGTGGATTCTCACCAAGCCGTTTCTTTCCTTCTTCATTCACGAGGTTTTCAACCCTGGTGCAGTAAATTTCAATAAACCTGAACTGTGCACTTTGAAAGCCGCTGGCAGGCGCAAGTGTAGCCCTGAACGTGTTGTAGTCATCGTAGCTCATTCCGTTCTTCATGATATCAAATGAAGTGATCAACATGGATGTGTATCTGTTGAGCCTGTTGATCTTGTCGATCCAGGTATCTTCAGAAAGATCCTCTCCTTCTGCAAGCTGTTTGATCTCATGAACCATCATCTTAAGCGTAAGCTCAGTGACCTGGTGATACATGATAAAGATCTCTTCATCTTTAAAATCTGTACGTGGCTTTTGCAAAGACAAGAGTGTATCTACCTGAATGTAATCCCAGTAGTTGATCGGCTTGGCCTGAAGCAACCCTTTAAGATAGGTGTCCGGATTCTCACCGATGCTTTTATACTTTTCATTAATTGCGTTAATGATCTTGTCCTGTTCCATAGTGTTAATGATAAAATGAATAACCTAAAATAAAGAGGATTGCCACTTTAACAACCTCTGCGATGATAAAATAAATATGCAGCAACGACGAAGGTACATGCTGTCCCTGTATATGCAGTTCAGCCCTGATGTCAAGAGCAGGCAGCAGCCAGAATGACTGGAGCATGACGATCACCAGGGGAACGAAATAGATCAGGTCTGTCGAAGTGAATGTCCAGCCCTTGCTCATGAAGATGTTCACGATCATGATGATGGCCAGCACCCATTCAACTTTATTCAATGCATTAAACACCAGTCTGCCAATTCCCAGGCCTAGTGGTACGGTGATCCCGGGCGCCCTGAATTTGAGCCATGCCTCCAGAAAGCTTATCGCACACACAAATCCGATCCATATAAAAACGGCTGCCAGTGCAAAAGGATACTTTACTGTCATCATAACAGGGGAGTCGAGCTGTTATTCCTGTAATACTGGATCTTTGTGTGGAACATGTTGGCCATCTTCTCAGCACGCCACTTGGCTTCTTTTGCCTTGAAACCGGTGAAAAGCTCATCGATTGTCTGGTAGAATAGTGCCAGCCATTTATCAAAATGTTCTAGCTCTACCGGCAATTTTGCATGCGGAACAAACGGACTTCCAAAATAGGTATGCTCATCAAGCAGAACAGTCTGCCAGAAGCGATACATTTTTTCGAGGTGTTCTGGCCAGCGATCCTGGATCACCTGGTTGAAGATCGGCGCAAGCAATTCATCCTCACGTACTTTAGAATAAAAGGTGTCAACCAGCAACCGGATGTCCTCAATACTCAATATTTCCCTGCTCATTTCCAACGTTGAATTTCGATCTTTTTCCTTGAAAAGACTTAGATTTCTTAAATAATCTGGTGTTCGATTTAAAAATTAGCGAGGATCAAAATCGAATTGACAAAAAGGCTCAGGTAAAAAAATCCCAGGCACCATTTCGCCGGTGCCTGCGCAATGAACGCTGAGTTGGATCCCATCGTGATCGCGGCACCTGTCATTAACAATCCCATACTTCCGTCATTCTGAAGGATATACATGCATGCAATCGAGCCTAAGCAGCTCTGGATTGTAAGCATTACGCACATGGCAGCAAATCTTCTTTCTTCGAAATTGGCTGCTTGTGTATTAAACCATCCTACAATTCCTGTAGCTTTTGAAGTGTTCTGTTGTGTTTCCATGATTTCTATGTAAGACCTTTTTGTCCTTTATTTAGTTAATTTTTTTTTCATCTCTTCAGGAAGGTCATTCCCTCCTTTAGTCCCTGGGCAAGTTCCCTGAGGCTGGTGGTTTCAAGCATGTCCCTGAGCTGTCCCCGAATGATCTTGAATCGTTCATGAACAGGGCAGGGGCAGACCTCATTGCATGAACTCAATCCCAGACCGCAGCCTTTATATATATCATCGCCATCAATGGCTGATACAATCTGGCTGAGCTTGATCGATTCCATCCTTGACCGGTCAATCTCAAAGCCACCGGTTGGGCCCTTGACAGACTCAATGATCTTGTTCTTCACAAGCTGCTGCAGAACCTTGGCAGTGAATGCTTCGGGAGAATTGGTCGCAAACGCGATCTCCTTAAGGCTTGTCCTTCTTCCTGCTTCTGATTGAACTGCGATATGCAGCGAAGCCCTGATCCCGTACTCACATGCCTTTGAAAACATTCTTGCTTTTTTACAAAATTAACGAAATTCAATAAAGGATACGTTTATCCGAAATATGATTTATATCATTTTTTTGAAAGATCCTTTCTTACTCAATCAATATAAACTCTACACGCCGGTTTAGCTTTCTTCCTTCCTCATTATCAGTGCCATCAGGATGAGAATTGGAAGACATAGGCTGGGTAGCGCCTTTACCTTTTGCGATCATGCGTCTGTTGCTTATCCCGCAGCTGTTGAGGTAGTTAACTACTGAAGTCGCCCGTGCCTGGGAAAGATGAAAATTGAATTTAGATGTTCCTATGGAATCCGTATGCCCGATGATCTCAAACTTGAGCTTGTTGTTCTTCTTCAGAAATGCAGCAAAAACATCGAGGCTCTTTTTGGAATCTTCATTCAACGTGTATCCTTTAAAATCAAACAACACTACAATCTTGGGAACATCGATGGCTTCAGATTCTTTAACAGAAGTAAATATGGTTGTGAGAGATTCTTCTGTTAGGGTACTTGAACCTTTGTACAAACTTTCAATGCCTTCATTGGAGATGATGTAAAGGGATGGATCAAGGAATCCGAACTGTCCTTTAGCCTTTCTGATGTCGAAATAGGAGATCGTTGTTCCCTTTGGAAACCTGAAGATCAGCGAAGGATCTTTCGCGATCAGCGACTGCAGTGAATCCTTGCTGATGTAGAATTTAGCGTCCGCCATCGTAGTATATCCATATTTCCTGGCTTTACGGATTCTCATCGCAAGTGATGGATCTTTCCAGAAAACACTGTTGAGATCATCTTCTCCCAAAAGGCTCAAAGATTCAAACAAGAATTTCTCTTTGTCTTTTTCAGCATCATACCTGTTCTTCAAAGCCTGATCTGAATTGATGATCCTGGACATCGAGTCCCTGTCCATTCCTTTCAGCGCCTGGTAGAAGAATGCCTTTTGGTATTCTTTGTCGATCAGCGTGTCACGGTCAGTTTTAACGCTGTCGCCATTGGTTGTGTACATGGTTACAAGCTGTCCGATCACATTCCCTGCTGCATCGGTGATATACACGTGATGGATCTCCTGGTAATATTGAAAGAAGTCTGCCCTCGCAGGAATCTCAATCTCCCTGGTATATGGAACAAACCCTTCTGTCTCCACATGCATCAGGTACTTCTTGTTGTGAGCGGCGAGCAGCAGGTAATTTCCATTCGTGCTGTCTGATTTCACAGCGATGGCTTTCTGCTGCTTCCCTGGTTCGCTGAGGGTGATCCTTGATAGCGCAGGTACGAGCTTGTCTCCTTTTAATACCAGCCCCCTGATCTCCGCGAAGGTTCGTCTCTCATCTGCAAAGGTCAATCTGTAGATGTCCATCTTGCCATGCCCTCCAGACTTGTTCGATGCATAATAGCCCCGGTTGTATTTGGGTGTCATCATAAAGAAGATGTCATCACCCGGTGAATTCACAGGAAACCCCATGTTTTCTATCTCCTGGAAAGCTCCCTGGGTAAGCTTGCTCTTATATACATCATAACCTCCCATGCTGGAATGACCTTTTGATGAGAAGTAAAGTGTGCGATTATCCGGATCAATGTATGGACTGTCTTCGTCTGCAGCTGTATTGATAACAGGTCCAAGGTTCTGCGGAGTTGTCCAGATCACTCCATGTTTTCTGGAAACGTATAGATCAAGTCCTCCGAATCCGCCGGGACGGTCACTTGAAAAATAGATCGCCGAACCATCCATCGCAATGGAAACGCTTGGTTCATAAACGGAAGGGTTGAGGACTGTTTCAAGCTCAGGGATTAACACAGGTTTCTGCCAGTCGCCCTGTTCAAACGAGGAGATCCATACATTGTTCTTCCTGTAAACAAAGAGCTTGTCAGAACCATAGGAAAACTGAACGGCCCCATCATACGATGCTGTATTGATGTTGTCAATCGGCACTGGATAGGAAAACCGGAAGTTGTTGAGGTATGAAACAAAGCCAACACGGATGGAATCAACTTCCTGCTTCTGCATCACTGCGCCTTCCTGAACTTCGCTGATGAACACATCTTCATAATAATCTCCGTCAGGTGACACACGTTTCGATTTACCTTCAGGGGAACGACGCGTAAACACAAGCCTGCTTTCATCAGGAGTGATCACTGGTGCATACTCTGAATATTTAGTGTTGACAGGTGCTCCAAGGTTTTCAACGATCACGTTGCGTGGCACAGAGAATACAAGCTTTCCGTAATTGCAGTTCTCCATCTTCTTTTTCAGGATCTCATTTACTACATATATTGTCTGTCGGTCACTGATGGAATCTTTATCGACAAATGTTTTGAAGATGGTGTATTGTGTCAGCGCATCATCGAACCTGTATTTCTCCTGGTACATCTGGCCAAGCAGGTAATGTGCTTCGTAGCTGGAATCGTTTTTTGTAAGCGCGATGTATTGTTCGAAATATGGGATAGCCTCATATTTCAGCTCTTCTTTGTTGATATAGCAGATGCCGATCCTGAAATTGAGATCTTCTTTTGTAAGGATTTCCGGGGAGACTTCTTTGTCTGTCAGCTGCAGATACAATGGAAGAGCTTCTTCAAAAAGATTGTCTTCAAAGTAGGCATTGGCATTCCTTGCTATACGTTCAACCGTTTGTCCATGAACAAATGAACAGGCAACAACAAACAAAAAAAGAAATATGAATCGGAACATTCACCGGGGGATGTGAATGCTAAATTTAACAGTCTTGCGGGTAATTCACGAATCCGGTTGTTAAACTGATATTAAAAAGTGGGGTCAGTCAAGCTTCAATGTAAGGCATACACCGTTTACATCGCCCGCAAATGGGATGATTCCGAGTCTTCTGTCTTTGTGCTTGTTTCTGTGAAGCACTGGTACAAGAATTCCTGTAGCGGCACCGGCCAATGTTCCAATGGCGATGTCGGAAACAAAATGAAAGCCTCCCTTGTATCTCAGGTATCCATTGGTTGCTGTGATCACAGATGCAAGTCCGTATCCCCAGAATCTGAGGTTTGAATTTGGATGAAGGTCATTATAGACCTGCGCGGTAAAAAATGCTCCGGCGGCCGTAATCGTTACATGCCCTGCAAAAAATGAATTTTTCGAATGTTTTGAAATCCGTTTTCCCATAGGGACATCAGGATTGTAAACATAAGGCCTGTATTTGTCCACCATGCCGGCAGTTGCCCAGTATTCAGTTCCTGCGAGGGCCATGGTTTCCAGGTACAATAAACCATACCTACCCAGTTCATTGTTAACCTGCCTGTCAAATGCTAAAAACCAGGGAATGACAAATCCGGCTCCGAGAAAGTAATCGCTAACCTTTCCTGCCATGTAATCATCTTCGTAGATCACCCTGCGATCTATAGGAAGCAGCTGACCGGGATCAAGGTTCACAATGGTAATGGAATCACTCGGCTCTTTATTCTGGCGGAGGTAAACACCGAACAAGGTACCTGCCACACCCAGCGCAGTGACAGGAATATCAATACCTTTTTTAATCCGGTGCACACTTGTGGTATCCTGTGCTGAGGCAGGTGTAATGAAGCAGATAACAAGTATAAAACTAACCAGCTTTTCTATGATCCTGCCTCTCATCCAACTTTCGCTTTTTTGTAAGCTGTTCATTTTTCTTTTCAGGTTTCTTTGACACGTGTTTCAATTCAACAATTTTTCCGTTTACATCAGAATCTAAAGTAAATGTGAGCACAATGATCATGTTCTGAATGTTTGATTAAGCTGTCAGATCAAATGCCATACGGTTTCTACGGTCAGGAATGACTTAAACTGAAAACCAGAAATATAAAATTATCGTGAAGCTAACGAACAACATGTCGCGAAGACGAAGTATGCTAAATAACCCCAAATTGTTTCCATCGGCATACACATGATCCGGTTTGTAAGCAGGATTGATTGTGAAAGAATGTGTTTTCTGATTTTGGCATAATTTTCAGATAGTCATCAATGACTGTGAACAAATGAAAAACAAGAATAACTCATCGGAAAAAGGTAAACAGAAGCTCTCAAATGATGAAGGCAGAATGCGCGTGAAAAAAGTTCCTTCAAACAAAAGCAGGAGCGAGGAGATCGCAGATAAAAGTGAAGGCTTTGGTGCCAGCCCTGAAGAGCTTGATGGTCATTCATTTGACGAAAAGAAGAAAGATGAATAAGATAAGTTTGGTTAATAAGTTTGCATGTCTGGAAACAGATAGGAGGTCCCCGGGTGGGAGTCTTAAATGACCGACAGCAAACTGACCTAAAATGGATAGCCGCAATGCTGTCCATTTTTTATTTATAAGAAGATGAATCTGGTAAGAAAAACAATGTTGTTTCAAGGAGTGTATTACCTGCTCACGGGCATCTGGCCACTGATCAGCGTGACCTCTTTTATGGCGGTAACAGGACCTAAAACGGATATCTGGCTGCTTAAGACTTTTTCAATTCAGATCTGCATGATGGGCATTGTGCTGGCTTATGCATCGCTCGATAAGGAATTTAAACCGGCTGTTGTTTTGCTTTCTTTGCTTACAGCAGCAGGCTTTATCATTGCCGATGTCTTTTATGTCATCAAAGGTGTGATTCCGCCGATTTACCTTGCGGATGCTTTCATTGAACTCATCATTGCATTCCTGGTTGCGAGTTATGTCCTATTCAGAAGAAAGCTTGAAACCAGCGTGTAATACCGATGTGATCATTATTGGCGGCGGGCCTTCCGGACTTAGCTGCGCGTTGCTTCTTGGCAGATGCCGGAGAAGCGTTGTTGTTTTTGATGAAGGGCATCCAAGAAACCGTCGTTCAAAATTCATGAACGGTTTTATCTCCAGGGATGGTTATAGTCCTCAGCATTTTCTTGAAGATGCACGAAACGAGCTTGCGAAATACAATGTCCAGGTGTATCGTAAAAAGATCGTTCGTGCTGAAAAGATCAAAGAGGATTTTCATGTTTATAGTGAAGAAGGAACGGAATACATCTGCAGGAAGCTGGTGCTTGCCACCGGTATTGTTGATAATCTTCCTGACATACCCGGCATCGAATCCTTTTATGGAACTTCTGCATTTCACTGTCCCTATTGTGATGGTTGGGAGAACTCAGACAAGCATATCGGCGTGATCGGGAATGTAAAAGGTGGTGCCATGCTCGCCCTGAATCTGTATAACTGGTCATCTGCGGTATGCATTTTTCTTCATGGAAAGCAAACCATCCCTGAAAAGGAAAGGAAAAAACTTGCTGAGCGGAACATTGAGATCTATCCGCAAAAGATCACAGAGCTTCATGGTGCAGATGGGATTTTAAGCAGGGTGGAGTTTGAAGATGGGTCATCCGTTCCCTGTGATTCCATCTTTTTTTCCATGGGTTTCAGGCAGCATTGTGAAATTGCCAGGCAACTTAACTGTGAGTTTTCTCCCAAGGGGCTCGTTAAAACAAACCATTTGCAGCAAACCAAAGTCGAAGGATTTTATGTGGTTGGTGATGCCTCACGTGATATGCAGCTTGTGATCGTTGCTGCTTCTGAAGGGACAAAAGCCGGTGTTGCAATTCATACGGCTTTGATGACGGGTAAATAAGAGAATAATGTAACTTAATGGTTCAAACGGATCCTATGAAAAAGATTCTCTGGATATGCTCGTTGCTGCTCATCACTGCGGCATGTAAGAAAGAAAGAAAGGGCTGTGTTGAAACGGCCAAGCCTGACTGCATGTGCACGTTGCAGTATGCTCCTGTCTGTGGCTGTAACGGAAAAACGTATGGAAATTCATGTGAAGCTGAGTGCTACGGTATCACCGAATACACCCAGGGTCCGTGCAGATAGTTACTTTTGTCTGAACATTCCAATTTTTGAATATTCCTTTGGTCATTGCACATCGGGGCTTTAGCTCTATAGCCCCTGAAAATACGCTTGCAGCCTTTAAGGCAGCGATGGAGCTAGGTGTGGATATGATCGAGCTGGATGTGCATCTTTCAAAAGACAACATTCCAGTTGTCATGCACGACTCAAGCCTAAAAAGAACAACCGGCATGAAAGGAACTGTTGGCGGTAAAACGTTTGAACAGCTTAAAGTTATTGACAATGGTTCGTGGTTCGGTGAAAATTTCAGGAATGAAAGGATCTGCTCTCTTTACGATGTGATCGAAGCGACACGGGGAAAATGCAAACTGCTGGTGGAGCTCAAGAATAGCAGGTCTGACCTTGCCCTTCCGCCGGCTGTTGCCCGGTGTATCGAACGCACTGCCAGCGAAAAGGAAGTGATCATTCAGTCATTCAGCAGCCGGGCTTTAAAATCCTTCAGGAGCAGGAATGTTAAAACAGAGATCCATAAGCTTGTCATCGGTAACTTAAAAATGTTTCCGCTGATGCATCTTGATTACATGCTTCGCCCGGGCAGAACGGAGCAGTATAATGATTTCGATGCCATCAACCATAACCATAAATATGTCTCTGGTAAGCTTGTCAGAAAGCTCCAGGAAAGACACCAGAAGATCCTTACATGGACCGTTAACCAGGAATCGGTGATGGAAAAAATGATCCGTCTGGGTGTTGACGGCATCATCACTGATAAGCCCGATCTGCTCAGGCAGGTCATTGAAAGGATGTCTGAAAATAAGCGTTTGGAATTTTTAGATCGCAAGGATTAATTGCTGCTCACAAACCAATTAAGATAAAAGCAGTAATAACTCTTCTCATCAATGTATCGACTCTTTAGCAACATATTTTCCATCCCTGGGAGAAATATAATAATGCAGCAAACAGCACTAAAACAGTGACAACCGAAAAGAGAAAGGACAACGCGATCACCGTTTTACTTCTTCTGTTCGTAAAGCTTTTGAATAACCACCTGCGTGAAACAACATAATATCCACAGGTAAAAAGAATGCTGAACATTCCGCCTGTAAAGACCAGAAAATCGGTCGGGGCCATTATATTCAGGAGCTCGCGGTCAATCATCACTGTAGTAAACAATGAAATTAATATATAGTTTAAAATTAAATAGAAATCGTCATTTCAAAGCTTACGGAGTTTTTTAATTTCCGAAGTTCTTTTTTTCTCCTGCAGTCGTTTTTCTTTTGAGGCCCTGGTTGCTTTTGTAGCGACTCTTCTTTTTCGTTCAGCAAAGGCGGAAATGACAAGCTTTCTGAATTTTTCAAGTGCTTTACGTTTATTATCAAGCTGTGATCTTTCTTCGGATGAAACAACACGGAGTACACCATCATCTGATAGTTTCGTGCTCAGCTTTTTGAGCATTCTTTCTTTCTGTTCATCAGTAAGCACGCGCGATTCCTGGATGGAAAAGTGAAGCTCTATCTTTGATGAAACCTTGTTCACATTCTGCCCCCCTTTTCCTCCGCTGCGGCTTGCCTTGAATACAAGTTCCTTGATCAGACTGTCAATGTCAGGTAATTCCAAACCGGATAAAATTGCTCCACAAGTTACTAGTTAATTGGCCTTTATGAATCGGATTTTTAAGAGGGGATTATAAAAATCATCGTGAATTTATCTATCTTGAATCCAATGTTACCGTGGAAGAGGATACTTATCTGGCTGATATTTTTTAGCATTTCCGCGTCAGCACAGCATCCCCTCGTCATTAATTACGGTAAAAAAGATGGCCTTCCCAGTTTTGAGACCTATGATGTCATGCAGGACAGCGAAGGGTTTATCTGGATCCCGACCGACTGCGGTGTAATTAAATATGACGGATATCATTTCAAGGTTTTCAATACTGAATCGGGATTAAGAAACAACTGTGTATTCAAGATCTACGAAGATCACCTTAAGCGTAAATGGCTTACCACCAGCACCAATGAGCTGTGTTACATTGAAGATGATAAAGTCGTTTACCTTCCCTGTTCAGACGCATTCGCGAAAATGGCCGGCCCTTTCGCTGCTAAGCGGTTAATTGTTGACAAAGATGAAAATGTCTACATCAGTCACCGTGGGGTTTCATGTTATTACAAAATAAGTCCTCCCTACAAGGACATTTCCAATTCAAGGATCTTTCTCGATCAGACAGTTGGATATGGTTATGTAGAAGAGATCGGGAAAGACTTTTTGTATGGAACGAACGGAAACTTCCCGTACGATAAGAACCATCACTACCTGCAGCTGCGTAAAGGACGTAATATATACACTGTCAATGTGCAGGAAGAATTTTCGTCGCAGATCTTTGCAACTCCTGTAGGTGATGGGTCCTACCTGTATTCCGAAGGGAAATACCTTTTCCGGATTACAAACGATTCAGCATACCTCGTCAGGAAATTTGATAAGCTGATCATTTCGATCACTGTTTCAAATAATGAAGTCTGGATTGGTCACTATCGTGGTGGAGTTTCAAAATACGACCTGAATGGATTCCGGTTCATATCTACCTTCCTGCCTGAATATTCGGTTTCAGGATCCTGCTTCGATTCTGAGAAAAACCTGTGGCTTTCCACACTTGAAAGCGGCATATTTAGTATTCCGCCAATTGGTACAAAATATTTAAATGTTTCCAACGGCCTCAGTCTTGAGCATATTTTAACAGCAAACGATATTGATGGTAAACTGGCAGTAGGCACTTATGACGGAAAAATCAGATTTGTCGAAGATGAAAAAGTTTCAAAAGTGATTGAAGTAAGTGATCATCTCGCAAATGTGAATTATTCAATATTGCCGTATCATGACCTGATCTTCTGGGGTGGCGGAACAGGTGCTTACCTGATTAAAAATGAAAAAATAAAGACCCAGATCTATTCAAAACTTGTGAGGTCAGCATCCATCTGGAGGCATAAGATCTTTATGGGCAGCGTAAATGAGATCGTAGTATATGAAAAGAGCAGTATCAAAGTGCTTGGATCTCTTAATAGCAGGCTGACCCGGCTGATGTGTGATAAATCGGGAGTGCTGTGGATAGGTACCAGTCGCGGCCTGATGATCTACAGAGGTGATTCCATTGTTCCGCATGAAAAGTTTAATAAGGTTTTCCAGGGCAAGGTTACCGATCTTATTCAGTCCAGGGATGGTACCATCTGGATCGGAACAAATGGAAAAGGAATCATTCGTTATAAGAATGGCGAATTAGAACACTTTCCGCATGCTAAAGGTGATGACATTGTAAACTGCATGTATTCTGATCCGGTGACAGATAATATCTGGGTCGCGACAACTCAAGGAGTATATCTGATCGATCCGGTAAGGCTGACAAAAGTCAAGGTATTGACGCTAAAACGATATTCTTTTGAAATAACGTCTATTGTCAGGATAAAAGACCTGATCTATCTATGCACCACAAAAGGCGTTTTCATTGTTGAAGCGGATAAAATGGTTGCTGAGCCTCAGGTGCCTTCCTTGTACCTGAGTGCAATTGAAGCAGGTGATAAGACTTTTCTTCCGGGTGATGATGTCCATCTTCCATATTCAGAAGCCAGGATCAGATTCACATTCAAGCCGATCACCTTCATAGGAATTCCAACGGAATCCTTTAAGTACAGGTTGGAAGGAGGCGATGGGAAATGGCATTATACCGACAACAATTCAGTTGAGTATGGATTCTTAAAGCCAGGCAAATACAAGTTTACAGTCGTTTCAGTTGACGATTCTGGTCATGAATCAATTAAGACAGCAGACTTTTCGTTTTCTGTATTATCTCCTTTTTATCTCAAAACCTGGTTTATCGTTTTAGTCATTATTGGCATTTTTGTACTGCTTTCATTGGCAGGAATCCTGCTGATAAGGTACTCCAGAAAAAAGGAAAAGATCAGGAATGACAATGAAGTTAAGCTGGCCGATCTTGAATTAAAAGCATTGCGTTCACAGATGAATCCTCATTTTATCTTTAATAGCCTGAATGCTGTGCAGGGATTAATCCTCAGGAATGACAGTGATGGAGCGCTTACTTTTATGGGGAAATTTTCAAGGCTTGTGAGGGGCGTACTTGAAAATTCTGAAAAGCCACTGATCCCGCTTACAGAAGAAGTGGCAGGATTGAACCTATACCTTCAGCTGGAACAGCTTAAATACGACCACATCTTCAATTATTCGATTGTAATCGACGAAGAGATCATCCCGAATCAGATCTTTTTACCATCCATGCTCATTCAGCCTTTGGTCGAAAACGCAATCCAGCATGGTGTCGTTGCATCCGACAGGAAAGGTAACATCAAAGTGACATTCAAGCTTGAATCCGAATCCATACTGTTGGTGGTTGTAGAAGATAATGGAGTAGGATTTTCAAGTAAAAAGCAGAAAAGGGCAGAAGAGAGGATCTCCCTCGGAATGCGTGTGACCAACGAAAGACTAAAGCTTTTGGAAAAGCGCATGCTGAAAAGGAAAGAGAGCTCTTCTGAAATCTCAGTGAATTCAGTACTGGGAGGAGGAACAGCCGTTTATTTAAAGATACCGATATATGGAAAAACCAGTGATGCAGGCTATACTAGTCGATGATGAAAAATTAGGAAGAGACACCCTGCAGCTTCTGTTAGAAAAGAATTGCCCCGAGGTAAAGATCGTTGCATCCCTTAACGGACTTTCTTCGTTAGGAACTTACCTCAATGATGTAGCAATTGATGTCTTGTTTTTAGATATCAACATGCCCGGAGAGAACGTGTTTGAATACCTTGAACAGTCAGCTCTTGATGTACCGGTGATCTTCACAACAGCGCATTCCGATTACGCCCTGCAGGCTTTTAAAGTGAATGCCGTTGCCTACCTGTTGAAGCCGATCGATGCCACAGAACTGGTACATGCTGTGGGAAAGGTGCGTCAGATGGTAAGGCAGGAACCACCGGCGCTCCCTGCACAATCTACAGCCATGATGCGAAAGATCATGATCGCAGATTCGGATGGCTTTCTGCTGCTTGATGTAGAAGACATTGTGAGGTGCGTTGCTTCGGATAACTATACCGAAGTGATCCTCATCAACGGAAAGAAGCACCTTGTATCAAAAACGTTGAAGGATTTTGAAGAAACACTTGCCCCGCATTCATTCTTCAGGGTTCACAATTCACACCTGATCAACCTTGTTCATGTAATTCAATATTCCAGGAGTGGCCAGGTTAAAATGCGGGATAATTCATGGGTTGAGGTTTCCAAAAGAAGAAAGCTCTCTTTCGTGGAGCTTTTCCGTTCCCTCGGTGTATAGACCACATATCCTCTGAAAGGGATCGTTTACTCATTAATACCTTACATAGACTAATTGTGTGTTTTTTTCTGTAACCCAGATACATACATTTAGTTAATGAGTTTCGATATCCCCCTTTGTTTTTATTGCAAGCACAAGGTACGAGGAAGGCTTAAATGTTCAGCCTTCGGTGATGAACTCATTCCTGAAGATATAATCCTTGGATACTCTGACCATATCTCCAGGCATCCTGATCAACGTAATGACATTGTGTTTGAAAGCTCCTCACTTTTCAAGGAAGCATCGGGTGTTAAAAAAAGATCTTCAGAACATTCCTGATTCAGCGGCATAGTTTGGTTATCTTTGGCGGCTTAAGTCAATTCCGTGAAAAATCTCAATTTAGTCTTTAATATCGTCCTCACGATCGCAGTGATCATCCTATTTGTTCTTGTATTAAAAAAAGACAAACAGGTTATAACTGATAAGCAGGTGGAACCTGGAAAAGAAGCAGAAGCTTCAGAGCAGGATTCGATCGCTGAAAAAGGCTCCTCGATTGTCTTTGTAAATTCAGATTCACTATTCAAGCATTACGAATTCTTTAAGGATAACCAGGCAGCAGCTGAAAAAGAAAGAAAGGCACTTGAGAATTCAATACAGTCTAAGGTGAATGCGTTCCAGGCAGAGGTAGAAGAGTTCAAGACCAAAGCGCAGTACATGACACAGGAGCAAGGGATGGCAAGGCAGCAGGAGCTGATGGAGAAGGAGCAGAAGATCGCTGACTGGAGGGATGTGCAGTCAGAACAGATACTGAAAAGAGACCAGGACCGTGCAGACAGCGCACTAACACGTGTGACACGATTTCTTAAAAACAAGTACTCCGATACAAAGTACACTTACATCCTGGGATACTCGCACGGCGGCGGAATCCTCTTCGCCCGCGACTCCTTCGATATCACCAGTGAAGTTATCGAGGGGCTGAATAAGGAGTATAAGAAGTAACCAGTTGCCAGTTTTCAGTTTCCAGTTTGCAAACGAAAGAGTACTAACCACGCAGCATTACGGTTATTCCAAAACTCGAAACTTTTATCAGTTGGCAGTTATGAGTAGGCGGTTGGCAATGGATTGAGTACTAAATCTTTGGCATTACGGTTATTCCAAAACTCGAAACGCGAAACCAGCAACTCGAAACTTTTATCAGTTGGCAGTTATGAGTAAGCAGTTGGCAATGGATTGAGTACTAAATCTTTGGCATTACGGTTATTCCAAAACTCGAAACGCGAAACCAGCAACTCGAAACCTTTACCAGTTGGCAGTTATGAGTAGGCAGTTGGCAATGGATTGAGTACTAAATCTGCGGCATTACGGTTGTTCTAAAACCCGAAACGCGAAACCAGCAACCCGAAACTTTTACCAATTGGCAGTTATGAGTAAGCAGTTGACAATGGATTGAGTACTAAATCTGCGGCATTACGGGTTCCTCTTTAAACTTTAAACTTTTAAACTTTAAATTCTTTTTCTATCACAGTTCATGCAGCTGCTTCACTTCATGCGGTGTAAACTCACCTTCCCATTTCGCTACGACGACAGAGGCGAGGCAGTTACCTACCACATTCACTGCGGTGCGGCCCATATCCATCAGCGCATCAATGCCCATGATGATAAAGATCGGTTCCGGTGGAAGATTAAAAGATGCTACTGTCCCTGAAAGTATCACCAGTGATGCCCGTGGAACTCCGGCAACTCCCTTGGAGGTCAGCATCAAGGTAAAGACCATCAATAACTGCTCTCCAACAGACATTTCAACGCCAGCGGCCTGCGCAACAAACACGCTCGCCAGGGACAGGTAAAGAGTCGTCCCGTCAAGATTGAATGAATACCCCGTTGGAAGCACAAATGCAACAATTTTCCTCGGAACACCAAAAGCTTCCATTGCCTCTAGTGCCACTGGAAGCGCCGACTCCGAGCTTGCTGTCGCGAAAGCCAGTGTCGCAGGTTCCCGCACTGCCTTGAAAAATCCTCTCACCGGTATCTTCAGTGAATACATGATCGGCAGGAATACAACAATGACAAAAAAGATCAAGGCAATATACAAGGTGAGTAAAAGGCTGATGAGATTATAGAATACGCCAAGTCCATTCTTGCCAATGGTGTACGCGATCGCACCAGCTACAGCAAAAGGAGCGAAGTACATCACAATGTTCGTGAACTTGAACATGGTTTCTGAAAGACTTTCTGAAAAGGAAAGCATCGGCTGACGTTTCTTTTCAGAAAGCATTGCCAGTCCGCATGCGAAGATGATGCTGAATACAACCACCTGCAGAACCTGCCCTTCGGCAATCGATTTTGCCAGGTTTTCAGGAAAGGTATGCAGGATGATGTCGGTGGCAGATTGCTTTACGACTGCTAACTTTTCACCGGTTTCTGGAACAGCCGCGCCAACTCCTGCCTGTGAGAGGTTGATTGCTCCAAGCCCGATAAATAGCGCGATGGTCGTAACGATCTCAAAATAAACCAGCGCCTTAACTCCCATTCGTCCTACCTGCTTAAGATCGGAATGTCCGGCAATCCCAACAACCAGCGTAGCAAAGATCAAAGGTGCAATGATCGTTTTGATCAGCCTCAGGAAGATATCACTCAGGACTTTCAGGTTAACTGCGATCTCGGGAAAGTCATTCCCAAACTCGATCCCTACCATCATCATAATAAAGATCCAGCTCGATATGGTCATCTTTCTGAATCCGTATATGATCAAAGGAACCAGCGCAAGCCATCTCAACGTGATAAAAAGCGGCGTGTTAACCGGTTCAAGATTCCGGTACATCAGCAGCGTAATGACAGTCATTAACGCTGGAAAAAGAAGCGCGAACCCAAGGCTTCTGAAAATAGTCTTCATCCAGGAAATTTGCCTAAAGATCGTAAAAAACCGGTATTAAAATTTCGCGACGAGCTTCACGTTAATGAGGCGGTCTGTCAGGTAATTCGGGATCGCATACCGTCTCCCTGTAACATCCTGGATCCAGGTATAGGATATCGTATTCCTTACCTGCAACAGATTAAGCACTTCAGCACTGATCCAGGCGCTTTTGAATACCCTGAAGGGATTGGTTTCTGACAGCTGCTTATCTTCTGGTTTTAACACATACGAGAAGCCAATGTCAAGCCTTCTGTATGGTGGCATCCGGAGTACATCTTTAAAACGATTAAAGTCTGGTGGCCCATAAGGCATTCCTGTTCCAAACACCAGGTTCAGGTTCATCCGAAAACGTGGCCATCGTTCAAGGTAATCCTGGAAGAAAATGGCAAAGCTCACCAACTGATCTGTCGGCCTTGGTATGCTTCCCGGCTCTCGTCGTATGCTGTCAACTGCCTGCTGGTCAAAGGTGAACCCAGGAATGATCTTCTCGTTGTCCTTGTTGTAATAGTCATAATAAAAATCATCAGTAAGATCTTCAGAAGTTCGCATAACGGAAAGACTTGCCCAGGACTCAATGCCTTTTACAAACTCACCGTTCACTTTCATGTCGATTCCTCGTGCAAACCCGTTGGCATTGTTCCGGGCATAGTAGCGGATTCTGACATTGTCAACTTCATAAGGTACCAGGTTGTTGAGTTGCTTGTAATAGATTTCAGTAACAAGCTTGAACGGACGATTCCATGCCTGGAAATTATAATCGGATCCCAGAACGTAATGAATGGATCGCTGTGCTTTCAATCCTTTATTGAGCGTACCATTCATGCTTCGAAGCTCACGGTAAAACGGTGGCTGGTAATAGATACCTGTGGATGCACGGAAAATGAAATCTTGCTTCCAGTTGGAAGGCTGATAGCTGAATGTCGCCCTGGGAGATGCCAGGAATTCTTTATTCACATCCCAGTAGCTGATTCGTGCGCCAACAGATAGCGAGAAGTCTGATGAATCAGAAAAGCCAAAGATTTTCTGAACGTACCCTGAATACCTGTTCGATTCCAAACCGAGCGTAGTCTTAAGCACATCCTGAAGATTGATGGCACCATCCGAGTATGGAAGACTGAAGCCGGATGAATCAATGTAGTTCCATTCATTCAGCTGGTCAGTGACGATCTCATGATTGTATCTCACTCCCCAGAGGAGCTTGCTGTGAGCTGACAGGTGTGTTCCTTTATGCTCAGCACTGTACACATGGGAGGTCAGGTAATTCCTTGTATGGTTCAGGTAGCTTCCGACACCTCTGTTAAAGGCGACCTTACCAAAATCTTCCTTGCCAAAATCTGTTTCGAGCTGGTCAAGCGAGTACTGGCCAAGAATATCAAATGTTTCACTTTCAACACTCCGGAAGGCAGAGGTGATCAGCTTTAAAGTTGTGCGTTCTGTCGGTTTATAGATAAAGGAAGAAGCTCCCGTTAAGGTTCTGAAGGCATCTTTTTCACGTCCTTCGAAATAAACGGTAAGTTTCAGCGCGTCATTGATGGTTCCATACACGGTTTCCCTTGTTTCCGGAACAATATCATACCTGTTGCTTGCAGCATTTCCAAGGAAGTTCCATTCAAGCTCTGGTGTGATGGAATAGGTTAGGAAGGTTTGGAAATCCATGAACGATGGTTTGTACTCTCCTTTGGTATCAAGACTTTTCAGAAGATACTGGCTTGTTCTGTACCTGAACCCTGATAATGCGGTGAACCGGGCATCTTTTGAAATTCCTTCAAGATGTATAGCACCTCCGAGTACGCTGGCAGTAGCGGTTCCTGCGAATTCCTTAGGCTTCCGGTAGTTGATATCCAGGACAGAAGACATCTTATCGCCATACCTGGCATCAAATCCACCGGCGCTGAACAGGATTGAAGAGACCAGGTCGGAGTTAATAAAGCTCAGGCCTTCCTGCTGACCTGAACGGATCAGGAATGGTCGATAAACTTCAATATCATTCACATACACGAGGTTTTCATCATAGTTTCCGCCACGCACTGAATACTGCGAGCTTAATTCATTGTTGGAGCTTACACCCGGAAGCGTTTTGATCAGTGCCTCGATACCACCGGTCGTTGTTGGAATGATCGATGCAAGTTTTGGATCGATACGTTTCATGGAGCTTTTCCGGAGCTCGACATCTTCAACGATCACTGTTCTGATTTCTGTGGAAGAGGTCATGACCGTGACATCAAGGGTGAGCGATTCACCGTCTTTAGGGCTGATCTTTTTCTCTGTCTGCTTGAAACCTATCCTGCTGAATACAATGGAGATGGTTTTTCCTGCAGGAACTTCTATGGTGTATTTTCCCGATGGTTCACTTAACACACCACCGGGAATGTTTCGTATCCCTACGTTTACGGCCTCAACGACGTTGCCTTTCTCATCCCGTATGGTTCCTGAAATGGTTGCTGTCTGCGCGTAAATTGAAATAGAAGTAAAGAGGAGCAGGATGAGACAGGCTATTCTTGGCATACATTAATCTTTACGCTTGAATTCGCCTTTTTTCCAGGCCTGCACGAATTTCGACCAGGCAATAGGATTGAGCAGGTTATTTGGAGGAAGCTGACCTGCATAATAAAGCCGTGAGTTATATTGTTGGCTAAAGTACTTCTGGTTCATGCTGCCGTCCATGGGTAATTTTTCTGAACGTAACCGCATGTCTTCACGCTCCAGGTTTTTTCTGGCGCGTTCCAGGTCATCATCAGGGATCTGTAAATTTAAAAAAGCTTCTTTAAACTGTTCTTTGGTTGGCCATGGATACACCACCGTTTCCCGAAGCATGATCGTGTCCTTTCGTAACACCTGTATCAGGGAGTATCTGCTGATCGTAAGGCTGTCAGGGATTTTGAAAGTGGCAGTCTTATACCCTATGGATGAAAATTCGATCACATCATTTTCTTTAGCCACAAATGAAAAGTAGCCAAAAAAGTCGCTGATCGTTCCACGGCTTGAGTTCTTAATGATGATGTTCACAAAAGGAACAGGCTTGAGGCTGTCGCCTTCCACAATCACCCCTGAAAACTGGATTAGCCGGGGCTCTTCCTGGTCCTGGGAAAAGGCTTTAAAGCTGCAAAGCAGGAATATCAACGGAAGTAAATGACGGGTCATCCGGATCATGCTCAAAAATAGAGAAAAGGATTCTCGATAACGTAAACACACGGTCGTTTTATTGTATAGGTTGTTTATATAAAATAAGCGGATCAGATTGAGATGATTGTTACAGGAGGCGTTAAAAAAGACTAATACGTCATTTTTACTGGTTAACAGGATTTATTCTGAGTTGTGTGGATGTTATGCTATCCGGCTATTCTGATGCTAATTTTACAGTCCATTCTTTTGCACTATTGTCGGTATTACAAATCCTGTTTTGAAACGTATTGATAAACAGCTGTGGTTTTTAATGGTTTAAAAATTGACATCATAAAAGTCCACATAAACTTTAAAGAACATGAAAGGATACCATGAATACCAGTCTTGTATTGAAGCCTGTCTTCGTTGTGCTGCTATCTGCGATCATTGCGCAAGTGTGTGTCTTCGCGAAGAGAATGTAAGCATGATGGCGAAATGCATCCGGAATGATATGGAATGCTCGGTATTTTGCATCTCTGCAGCAAAACTAATGAGCATGGGCAGTTCTAAGGCCGCAGAAATTTGCCGGATCTGTGCGGATGTTTGTGATGCATGTGCTGAAGAATGTTCAAATCACCAGGATAAGCATTGCCAGGAGTGTGCTGAACAATGCAGGAAATGTGCTGCTGAATGCCGTAAGATGGCTGCCTGAAGGTCTTAATTCTTCTTAATGCTTCCTGAGCGGGGATGGAATGTCAATATGGCCGAGCGCAGGTATTCCCTGTCGAGGTGCGTGTATATTTCCGTGGTTGTGATCGATTCATGACCCAGCATTTCCTGGACAGCCCTGAGATCCGCCCCGCCTTCAACAAGGTGTGTTGCAAATGAATGACGGAATGTATGCGGACTGATCGTCTTCCTGATACCTGCAAGTTTTGCAAGCTCCTTAATGATTACAAACACCATCACCCTGGTTAGTTTGGACCCGCGTCGGTTCAGGAATAAATAATCTTCCTGCCCAGGCTTTGGTTCCTGGTGATTCCTCACGGTGTCCTTATAAATCGTAATGAACTTCAAGGCCACGCTTCCAAGCGGTACTAGTCGTTCCTTGCTTCCTTTCCCCGTGACCTTTAAAAATCCCATATCAGGAAATAGTTCCGAGATCTTCAGATTAACCAGCTCAGAAACACGAAGGCCACATCCATACAATGTCTCCAGCATGGCACGGTTCCGCTCTCCTTCGGGTTTACTCAGATCAATGCGTTCAATCATGGAATTGATGTCTTCAACTGAAAGCACTTCAGGAAGCTTGCGTGATGTTCTTGGAGCCTCAATAAGCTCGGTTGGATCTGTTTCCAGCAGGTTCTCCATGAGAAGGTATTTGTAAAAGCCTCTCAGGCCCGACAGGATCCTTGATTGTGTGGTTGGTTCCAATCCAAACTCATTTAACCACTTAATAAACGCTTCAAATTGGTGCTGTTCCACTTTTAATGGATTGACGGAACCAGAAGTAAGCTCAAGGAATTCGAAAAGCTTTGATACATCCCTCACATAGGCCTCAATAGAATGAGGCGACAAAGACTTTTCAAGCCTGAGGTACGACGAAAAGCCGCGCAGGTAGAAATCTTTGTTCATTAAATCTTACTTTTAGGATCTGCTAATTTACGGCTTCTGCAAGACCATAGCTATGAAAAAACTTGTCATCCTTAATGGACCCAACCTCAACCTCCTTGGTAAACGAGAGCCTTCCATTTATGGTAACACCAGCTTTGATGACGTTCTTTCTGAACTTAAAAAAGAATTTTCAACTGTTGAGTTCTCCTATTTCCAGAGTAACCATGAAGGTGAACTGATCGACAAGATCCACCTTTCCGATGGCCAGGCTCACGGGATCATTCTTAATGCTGGTGCCTATACACATACTTCCATTGCGCTCGCAGATGCGATTTCCTCTGTTTCAACACCTGTGGTTGAAGTTCATATTTCAAATGTATATGGAAGGGAAGCGTTCAGAAAAAACTCCTACATCTCTTCTAAATGCAAGGGCAGCATTTCTGGTTTCGGTATGGCTTCATACAGGCTTGCAGTCCTGTCATTTCTTTCCTGAAAAGGGCAGGCGGTCAAACGTTTTCAGCTTCTTAACGAAGTAATCCCAAACAATGCTGCCATTATAGATGCAGCTCTCATCATATCTTGTGATCAGCTTTTTGACCTGTTTCCTTTTTCTTCTTACATCTCCTAAGCTTTTCAGAAATGAGAAATGCGCTTTCATAACGGCTGAAAAGTGCGCAGCTTCTCCTGAAACCAGGAATTTCAATGCAGCAAGCCAGTCAAGATGAAACCGAAATACAAGCTTCAGAAAGAAGTTGTGTGATGGATGATTTTTAAATAACAGATACAGGTTATTCCTGAAGTTCAGGTAGGTCTTGCGCGGACTCTGGCGTGACAATGTTCCACCACCAACATGATACACCTCGGAGCCGGGAACGTAGATGATCTCAAAGCCCATGTTCCTTATTCTCCAGCAAAGATCAATCTCTTCCATGTGTGCAAAGAAATCTTCATCCAGGCCACCTGCCTTATGATAGACTTCTGCTTTCACAAAAAGGCAGGCACCCGTAGCCCAGAAGATCAATCGCTGGTCATTGTATTGTCCCTGGTCTTTTTCAATCTCATCAAAGATCCTCCCCCTGCAGAAAGGATAACCGAACTGATCAATGAAACCTCCGGCTGCTCCTGCATAATCGAAACGTGACCTGTCCTGGAATGATTTGATCTTTGGTTGCGCCGCGGCAATTCGCGGGTCTTTGCTCATCGCGTGGATCACAGGTTCGCACCATCCTTCTGTAACTTCAACATCTGAATTCAGAAGCACATAATATTCTGCGTTCACCTGCTTCAGTGAATCGTTGTATCCCTGGGAGAACCCGCCGTTTTTATTATTCCGGATCACTCGCACGGATGGATAAGCAGATTCTAAAAATGCGAGGGAGTCGTCGGTCGATGCATTATCAGCAACAATGATCTCGTAACTTTCAGGTGTATGCCTGATGACAGAAGGCAGGAATTGTTCAAGAAAGCTTCTGCCATTATAATTCAGGATAACAACGGAAACTCTTGACATAAAAAAATTAAGTGATTATTCAGGCAAACAGTCCGATGGCCATCAGTTCGTCTTCGGCTTCTGAAACTGGCTTGTATGCAATGATCCGGTCATCTTTCTGTGGATTGTGAAGGAAATAGCCAATTACGCTTTCGACATGATGGTCGTGAGCATGTCTTTCCAGAAATCCTTTTAACAGCTCGGGTTCAAAAATGGTATTGGTCTTTTCATCCTGGATGAACCCAAATCCCAGGTAGCTTCCGTTTTCAACCATTACATAGGAAGACTCACCTGCAGTACGTCCCTTACCAAAGATCACAAAAGAGGGAGAGCTTTCAGAAATGCTGCTTACGGCCTTGCTCACGCGTTCATTATAGGAGAGTGCTGGTTCTGATGTTTCACATGCACCATAGCAGAGCTGCTCATCAACATGTGAGCATGTTCCCTGCAATGACTGCAGATTGCATAGCTTCAGGCACAATGAATATTCCCGTGCTTTTTCTTCAAGGAACAGACGGGCTTCCGGAATCGACCTGAACTGCATCAGTGGTTTGCCGATCCTCTGAACTTTTTGAATGGCAAGTCGGTTATACCCGTTCCTGTCGTGATAGCTGAACACACCAAAGCTGATCTTCGGACCTTTGATGGCATTGTTGTACTTGGGCCACAGCCTGCTGATCTCAGATGCTTCAAGCAGGAAGGCGACCATGTCGTTTCCACACAACCGAAACTTTACACGGTGAATTTCATTGATGAAATCAGCTTTCTTTCGTGTCGTGCTTCTCGCTCCGAAATGTGATTTTATCCGGCTTTTGATGTTCCTGGCTTTGCCAACATAAACGACCCGCTTCTTCTTATCAAGAAAGTAATATACACCTGCTTCGGAAGGCAGATTGTCGTAATCGTCCCTGTTCAGGTTTGGAGGAAGGAGCGCTTCTCCTGATGACTTCTTGATCGCCTCAGCCACCACATTTCCCTGGTCATTTGAGAGAATGAGTTCCAGAAGCTTCACTGTAGCCTTTGTATCATCGCCTGCACGGTGAAAATTTGCGGAGGAGATATTCAATTGTTTACAGAGATTTCCTAGCGAGTAGGATGGAAGGTTCGGAAATACTTTTCTGCTCAATCGGATCGTACATATCCTTTTGCGCTCAAACTTTTTCCCGATGCTTCTGAATTCCTGCTGAACAAAAGAGTAATCGAAATTGACATTATGAGCTACAAAGACACATCCTTCTGTCATTGAAGCGATTCGTTCACTGATCTCAGAAAAGTCAGGCGCTTTCTGCACCATTTCATCAGAGATACCTGTAAACGAAGAAATAAACCTGGGAATACGGATCCCGGGATTTACAAGGCTTTCGAAATAATCGACGATGTTTTTTCCGTCATGAATAGCCACAGCAATCTCAATGATCCGGTTCTCGTGAGCCTTACCACCAGTGGTTTCTATGTCAATGACTGCGTACACTCTATAAAGTTAGCGTATTCCTTAAATAAAAAATGCGCGTCGCCGCGCATTTCTGTTAATTATTTAACATCACCGGCATCACGAGCATGAGGATGTCCTCACTTTCATTTTCCCGCGATGTCGGGAGAAGGATTCCGGCCCTGTTCGGAGCAGACATCTCAATGTTCACTTCCTCGGAGCTCAGGTTGTTTAGCATTTCAATCAGGAACCTTGAGTTAAAGCCGATCTCCATATCATCCCCGCTGTATGAACAGTTCAGTCTTTCATTCGCTTCACTCGCAAAATCAAGATCTTCGGCAGAAATTGAAAGCTGGCTTCCTGCAATCTTCAGTCTTACCTGGTGTGTCGTCTTGTTCGAGAAGATGGAAACCCTTTTCAGCGAATTCAGGAACTGGCTTCTGTCAATCGTCAGCTTATTCGGATTCACGGAAGGAATAACTGCTTCGTAGTTTGGATATTTCCCATCGATCAGCCGGCAGATCAGGGTAATGTTATTCAATGCGAAAAACGCGTTGGTGTTGTTGTATTCTAGTTTTACAGGAACATCTTCAGAAGCAAGGATGTTCTTTAAAAGATTCAATGGTTTCTTTGGTACGATGAAAGAAGCCGCGGAGCTGGAAACAGCATCTGTACGACGATATCTTACCAGCTTATGTGCATCTGTTGCAACAAACGTTGTATGCTCAGGAGATAGCTGGAAGAACACGCCGCTCATGACAGGGCGAAGCTCATCGTTTCCGGCAGCGAAAATACATTTCGTGATTGCATTCGCCAGTGTGAATGAGCTGATCTCTACAGAGTTCGCAGACTCCAGCGCAGGTACGCGTGGAAACTCGGCTCCGTTTTGCCCGGCAAGTCGATATTTTCCTTCTCCTGCACTGATCTCTACCGCAAAGGTTTTTGTGTCAACCGTAAACGAAAGTGGAGTTTCAGGAAATGTCTTTAATGTTTCAAGCAGGAACTTCGCAGGTATGGCAATCGATCCGGTTTTGTCTGCCTTAACAGCCACTTTGGTTGTCATGGTAGTCTCCAGGTCAGATGCTGATATCGTTACCTCGCCCTGCTCAATTTCAAAAAGAAAATGGTCAAGGATCGGAAGGGTGTTGTTACTGCTAAGGACGCCACTGATGTTTTGTAGCTGCTTTAATAGGGTGGTGCTTGAAACAATGAATTTCATGAAGCTTCTGCTTTTTTATCTCCACAAATTTAGACCGACAAGGTCGAAAGGTGGGCGCATCTGCTTATTAGTTATCCACTATTTACTAACAGATTTCTTTTTGATGAAATCGTCGATTGGGCGCAGGATCCGGTCGAATGCAAAGTATTGTAATAACACAAGCTTTTCATAATTGCTGATCTTGCCATACATCCTGTCTACATCTACCTCAACCTTTTTCCCATGCTCATTAACGATCTCCCTGGTTGGTCGTTTCATGTATGTCTTTACCTGTTTTGTATCTCCTTTAATATCCTTGACAGTGATGATATGCATTGGTGTTGATGCAAGTACAGAATCCACAAATGGTTGCTTCAGATGTCCTTCTACTCCTTCATAGTTCATATTCTTGAAATGAAGGAGGTATTCTTTTACTGCAACAGTGTCAAATTCAGGCAGTTGCCTGTTGTCTGCTAAAGAGGTAAGTGAATACTGGTCATCACCTACCTGCCTGATCTCAAAAGATACCTCAGGATGCTGTGGATATTCAACTCTCACCGAAGCGATCTCGTTTGGCTGATAGGAAAAAACAGAAGTGCTCTTCCATACCGTTGCATCAGTGAAATACCGTGTAGAAAGGAATCCATTGAATCCAGGTATATGCACGGCAAATGGTGCCGACGATCCTTCGAGCATCATGTAAGTTGCAAGATTGTCAGGGGTATTGCCTCCTACATAGTAGGTCTTGATATTCTCCTCGTCATTATAAATTTCAACCTTTACTGAAACGGATGAAAGCTGCTTGACCACATTGTTGTATGCTGCTTTTGGTACCGGCGCATATGGTTCAATGTTCCTGATAGTGTAAAGCAGTGTTTCGATCGCATCTTTACGTGCCTGGTCTTTTCCATTGACTGTCCAGTTTCCGGCAGAGATCTTATCAAGGATCACTTTGTTTCCCTGCATGTCGGCCAGAAAGATCCGTGTGATGGCCGCAGTATCCTTGACAGCGAAATCCTTCAGCTCTTTTTTGATCGTTCCTGTCTTGTAATTTGTGATCAGGTAGATTGCAACAATGGTCAGGATGAATACAATCCCGATCCCTATTAAGTTCTTCTTCATTTTGTAAACTTTTTCTTTCTTCCGAAATACTGGAATGCGCCAAAGCCCATGATCAGCAGGATCGGTCCGGCGACATTGATGGCTTTCCACATCTGCCCATTCCGTTCGATCTTTGTTTTATCGAGCATTCTCAGCTGTACATTCCGCGATCTTACCGAGATGAGCCCTGATTCATCGCACAGGTAATTCATGCAGTTCAGGATGAAATTCTTGTTGCCATATTCCTGTCCGGTAAAGCGATCAACGCCCAGAGGAAATATGTTGCCGGTTGATTTTTGCACTTCATTTCTGATCACATCGCCGTCGGAGATCACGATCATTTTATTGTCACCGCTATTCGCTGTAAATCCAATGTCCTTGTTATTCAGCATATCGGCGGGCAACCTGTTTTTGAAAACAGATTCGAACTTCCCTTCAAGGAGAACTGCCAGTGGCTTATATGAACTGGAAAACTGCTCAGGCTTTGGATCATGCTGAACCAGTGAAAGGCTTATTCTTACAGGTGCATTCAGAACCTTGGTGTATTTCGATGTGTGAAGCAGGATGGTCTTCTTTACATCTTTATTACCAACCGTGTCAATCGTGTTCGCAAATTCAAACTTCACTGCGTTCAGGTTGTTTACAATAGGATGCTTGCTATCTGCGACAGCGAGTGGGAAATAGTACCACGGAAACAACGACTGCTGTGGCTGGTTTCCTACATATCCTGTAACGATGGGTATTGCTGCTGCCTGGAGGTCCTGCACAAGATCTGTATTCACCCTCACACCATATTTGAAAAGCTGGTCATCAATGTTACTCGACATCGGAAGCCCTACGGTAAGGCCTTTCTGAAGACTGTCCATGGTTGCATGCACATTATCAATACACCACATCACTCGTCCGCCTTTCATGATAAACTGATCGATGACAAATTTATCCTGCTCGGAAAAAACAGAATCGGGCTGTGCGATCACCAATGCGCGAAGTCCTGCAAGGCTGTTCAGCTTTCCATCGATCCTGATCTCTTCAACTTCATAATATTCAGATAAGGCTTTGCTGATGTCCTTGACCTGGTCTTCATCAAGTTCACCGTGTCCCTGCAGGAAGCCAACCCGCATCTTGTTAACAGTAGATAGCTTTCTGATCGTATTGGAGATCTCGTATTCAAGCGCCTGTTCTGAAATGTTCAGCATTTCTTCAGGACGAACACCTGCCTGGCTTTTCAAAAGCATTAAAGGCATGGAGCGGCCTTTGTATGTAAACATGGCTCCGGGAAAGATGATCTTCTGGCTTGAGCCGCTCTTTTCTTTCACATGGATCGTGGTGGGTCTGATGCCCTGTTCAGAAAGCTGCTTGTAAAGATCCATGGTTTTCTTCCTGTCAGGATCAGCCGATGGATCAATGAATTCATACTGAAGGTTGTTGTCCTTTGCATAGATCCTGAATTCATCGAGCATCTCACGCGTAGAATTTTCAAGCTTCTTAAAGGCTGCAGGAAATTCTCCTTCCAGGTACACCTTGATGTAAACAATGTCATCCAGGTTCGTCAGCAGATCTTTCGTGGCCGGAGAAAGTGAATAACGCTTTTCCGATGTAAGATCGAATCGTTTGAACACAAAGGATCCGATCACGTTAAGCAGGATGACGATCGCGATGCCAATGAACAATTGAAGAAGATCGCTTCGTTTATTTCGTTTGCCCTGTCCTACCATTTTCTGCTTTCTAAAACGGTTCGTGTCATAAGGAGAAAGATCGTGATCAGGCTAAGGAAATAAAGCATGTCGCGTGTGTCGATCACCCCTCGGCTCATGGAAACATAATGGTTGTTGATGCCTAGAGAAATGACCAGTGACTCGATTCCGCCAAGACTGAACAATGAGCTGACACTTTCGAATCCCAGGTAGCAAATGAAGGTGATGAACAATGAGATGATAAATGCGATGATCTGGTTGTCTGTAAGGGAAGATGAAAAAATGCCTATCGCAACAAACCCTGAGGCAAGGAACAGCAGCCCGAGATAGGATCCCCACATGCCGCCTGTATCAATGTTTCCGGGAGGGTTGCCAAGCAAATGGACCGTCAGGTAAAACAAAAGAGTTGGTAATAACGAGAAGATCACGAGGAGCAGGCCAGCGAAATATTTCGCGAGAATGATCTGGATATCGGTGAGCGGATAGGTGAGGAGAAGCTCAATTGTACCGGAGCGTTTTTCATCAGAAAAGCTTCGCATGGTGATGGCAGGGATCAGGAACATGAAAACCCATGGAGCAATGACGAACAAGGTGTCGATGTTGGAATACCCGCCTTCAAGAATGTTGGATTCTCCAGGGAAGACCCACATATAAAGACTTATCGCGAGCAAAAAAACGATGATCACGATGTAGCCGATGAGTGAGCTTAGGAAGCTGCTGATCTCTTTCTTTAACAGGGAAAACATAGAATGCAAATATAGGCAGCATCTCCCGATAGGGAGTAAAAAAGAAAAACCGGCTGATGACCGGTTTTGTGAAATTTAGTTAATATGGCTATCAGGCAGTCATGCTGAGCTTCTCATTGACTCTGATGAGCTCCACGCAATCATCGTTGGTGATCCTGAATCCATAGTCGTAGCAGTAAAAGCTGTCGAACGAGCTGTTTGTAAAATAGCTTGAAAGATAGCCGGCTTCATTGAGCTGTTCTTTTGATACGTTTTTAAGTGGATACTTTTCAAATAATGATTTCAGAACATTCCGATTGTGAATCAGGATCCGGTTGATCTGCTTGAACCTGAATGGCTGACGTGTTCTGCGAAACTCATTGTAATGGTTGTTCTTGCATTTCTGGTCACAGAATTTCTTGTCTGACCTGCCTTTCAGGATCTTTTTACATTCCATGCAAAATTGTAATTCCATAGGTTAACTGGTTTAATTTTCAACGAAACTATTTCCATCGTAACCGGTTAACAATGAAATATTTAATGCATTATGAAAAGAGTTTGTGTGTATTATGTGTTTATAACGGATTGAATTACAGATAAATATCAATAGAGTGTTTCATGGATATTGAATCAGAAAACCTCAGATAATTCAACAAAAAAACACCTTTCCGTTTCCAGAAAGGTGTTCTTGTTTGTATAAAAGTAAGCTGTTATTAATGGTTTACAACCACTTTTTTATGGAATTTCTGAACTCCATTGCTTACTTCGATCAGGTAAACTCCATCAGCAACTGATGAAAGATCAACTGTAAATAAATTAGCATTTGATTTTGATGAATTCCATACAACTTCTCCAAGTGTGTTCATCATCTTAACTGTAACTTCCTGACCGTTCAGACCAAGTGAGATGTTCAGCTGATCATTTGCTGGATTTGGATAAACCATAACACTGTTGTCATCGCTCATCGCTCTTATTCCAACTGATCCGCTGATGTTGATATCATCCACATACAGGTTGTTTTCATAATCTGAAATACTTCTGAGTTTCACAAGCACTCCTGTTGATGAGTTAAACGGATTCAGTGATACTGTTTCCATTCTCCACATGGTTGATGTTGGAACAAAAGAAGCTGTTGTATAAGCAGGTGTAGCTGTTGCCAGTGCAGTACCGAACTTCTTATAAACTGAAGTCCATGTTGCTCCACAGTCTGTAGATGCAAGCACTTCCAGTGTATCAGAATAGTTAGGTGAAGATGCAGGGTTTGTGTACATCTTGTATGCTACCTGGAATGTCAGCGCAGGATTTGTTGATCCTGAAAGGTTTATCATTGGCAGGGTAAGATCATCTTTTTGTCCTGAACCTCCTGCATAATCATAATGGTTGATCAGCATGGAAGCTACACCTGTTTTCTTAGCAGCGGTGGTTCTTTCCCAAGTTGTCATGTTATCAGGATTTGTAATGGTTGTTCCTGTTGGCGGGAAAGTTGTCGCTTCGAATCCTTCTGAATAAGGTAGTGCCTGACCTGTGATGTTGATCGTGAATGTGCTTGATGATGTATCATTCGCAGCACTTCCATCAGCACCTCCGTTTGGAGATGTAGTATAAGCTTTAAAGCTGTGTGTTCCGTTTGTTCCGGTGAATGCTGGTAAAGTGACTGTCGCTGTTGCATTCTGTGCAAGCGATCCTGTCCATGCATAAGTTACCGGTGTGCCATTGTCTATTTTATAAAGAACGTTTGCTGCTGTCAGGGTAGTTGTTCCGTAGTTTGTAATAACAACCTGTGGTGTAACTGATGCATTGCAGGAAGCACCAGTAGGGCTTACGACTGAAGAAACTCCTGCATCAAGTGCAACAGCTGGTGTTGAAGCACACTGTACAGCAGAGTTGTAGTTCTTACGGTAAGTACCGTTTGCCATTGCCTGCTGCATCCTTTGCTTCTGGCCTGCAGTGAACATATACATACATGCATCATCTGTATAATCCATGTAGTTCATAAACATGTCGCCGTTCGCGCCATTTGAACATGTTGTTGAAGGATATGTCGGACAGCCGAAATTTGATGACTGCTGTGTTGGAGTATCGGTTACGTAGTCAGTTCCACAGTTTGAATCTCCCCAGATATGACGTAGTCCAAGCCAGTGGCCGATTTCGTGTGTTGCAGTTCTCCCTTTGTTATAAGGTGCAGCAACGTTTCCTGTTCTTCCGAATGAATTGTAAAGGATTACAACACCATCACTTGTTGTGCTTCCATAAGGAGCGCTAAGACCAGTAAGTCCTGATCCTGCAGGGAATGTAGCGTAACCAAGCAGACCACCTGATAGATTTGCAACCCAGATGTTCAGGTACTTGTTCACATCCCAGATAGTTGCTGGCTTGATCGTCGCATCCATATAGGTATCGGTAAACGGAGGCGCAGTAAATCCAGCTGTAGTCCTGTTGATCCTGTTAATACCCGGTGTTGTCAAAGTATTTCCATTTGGATCTTTTGTAGCCATACAGAAATTGATCTCAACATCAGCCGCTACTCCTGAAAACGTTGCATTCGGGATGTTGGAGATATCTGCATTCAGCTTTCTGTAATCTTCATTCAATACGTCGATCTGCGACTGGATCTGTGCTGTGCTGAGGTTTGTTCCAACACCAACATTCTCACCATTGTGGATCACGTGAACGATCACAGGTATTGTATAGATAACCTGTTGGCGTGGAGAGTTCTGAAGCTTCTCGATACCTTTTTGCATCCAGGCTTCGAACTCGGGCCCTGGTTGCTTGGTGCCGCAGGTACGCTGTGCGAAAGCGCCTGCAGTGATAAGCATCGCAGAACCAATCATAAGTAACTTTTTATTCATTGGGTATTTTTTAGGGTTCCGATAAAGGTAGGTATCTGAGTTTATAAATGAAAATGAAGTGTTAATGAACTGGTAAGCAGTGATCTGTAAAGGTATGAAGTGATGTTAATTACAGAACTTTTAGTTACGTCTATGCATTTTAAATGCTTCATTGAAATTTCACTCTACCGGTTAATTTTCTGAATTCCTCTTTCATTTTCAGATGCTTGCACCTTTATAACCGGTTAACACAATTCATTGGAGCCCTGATCTGTCTTCGCTTTCCCTGAACCGGAGGAATACGTTTGCGTCACAAATAAACTCGTGATGAAACTACTTCTCTTGTTATTATTGCCTCTGTACGGCTTGTCGCAGAACAGCCTCATGGTTTTCCTTGAAGTTGAAAATGGACAACAGGTTCATCTTGTCAATGATTCACTGTTCGATCCTTCAACTCGGCTTCTTGCGAAAGGGATCCTTTCTGTAACTGACAGTACGGCCACACAGGCTCTGGTTGAGTTTAATGACATCAGCGGTACGACATTATTCTCTGCTTCTCTTGATTTACTGAATCTTAGAAACCCACTGTATCCGGGACAGTTCTCATTCCCGCTCGGACAATATACAGGTCTTAACTGCTTCAATGCCGAGGCTGTATTGAAAAGCGCTTCAGGGGACATCGTGGATACCCTTTTTTATTCTTCTGAGCAATGAAAACGCTTGTCTTTATAGTGTCAGTGCTTGCATGGCAGGCAGCATTCTCTCTGGATTCTCTCAGGGTATCGTCTGTTGTCAGGCACCTGAATTATTTGCCTGATAGCCTGGGTTCCATTCATGTACATGTAGAAGGTGGAACTCCTCCATATACCTATAACTGGTCAGACATTTCCCATAGCACCAATACAAGGAATGATCTATACCGTGGTACTTACTACCTGACGATCACTGATGCAGCGAACCGAGCCGGAAACTATAGATTCAGTTTGCTGTTCGAACAGTTGCCTGTTTCCGTAAATGATTCCATCGTAGGTCCTGCCGATACTATACGAACAGTCATGTTTAAAAATGTGCTGCGAGAGGGAATCGCTGGCCATCTCCAGATCACCATCAATGACATCTCTGGGGAAAAGATCATCGGGTTAACTCCTGATTCGGTATATCATTCACTGCCCCAATTTGGCTTCTATATCAATAAGTCAAAGCTCTTTTTTATTGCGGAAGGCCGGATCAGCGGCTTATCCGGTAAAGTCAGGAAAGGTGATGTGCTGCTGATCTCAAAGGAGAATGGTAGAATAAGCTTCTCGAAGAATGGCATCCAGCTGGCATCTTACTCTTGCCAGGAATCCCTTTACCGTTCTGTATTAAGATGCAGGAAGAGTCGGCTTGATCTGACAGACATTCTCTCCACGTTCAATAAGCCAATTTACATCACGGCTCAGCAACAGGATATCAGCTGTATCCGTGGAGTACGTGGTTCGATCATGCCCGTCATTTCAGGTGGTGTCGGTCCTTTTGTAAATGAGCTATTCAGGGGAGCAGAGATCAATCCTGCTTCTGCAAGTGATTTCTATTATCTTACATCAGGTACATATACACTTAAAACAACAGACCAGGATCATAACGTCGCGCTCAGGAGGGTTGATGTCGCATATGAAATATCCTGGAGGCAGACATCGGATCTAATAGCTGATACCAACTCTGTAATTAAAAATGGAGCTGATGGATGGTGTAACTCATCATTATCATCCAGATCAGAATTTGAATCCGGATCTCCCGGGTGGTTTGAATTCGGTCTTTCAGATACTTCATCGCGTTTTTTCATCGGTTTCCTGAAACAACGGGGCTCTTCAATACCTCTTTGCCAGGGCGTGTTTATTCAGAATGATAGCCTTATCGCCCTGACAGTTGACCAGGATGGAGGATTTAAGAAGCACTTTCTAAATAGTGTGAATAAGAATTCAAAGCTGAGGATTTCCATCTCCGACAATTTCATCGAATACGCGCATAACGGGCTATCTGTCCACCGCGAACCGCTCTTCTTTAAATCTCCTGTCAGCCTGGATCTGAGGATCTATTCGTCAGGTACTGTACTTAAAGCATTTCGAACTTCTTATACATGCGAACAATGAAAAAGATTTTATTCCTGATTATTGGGTCAGGCTTCCTCACTTCTCAGGTATACGCTCAGATCATGGGTGGGCAAAGGAATAATTCACAGCCCGCAGTTAAAGAGGCATCTGCATCACAGGTGAATGCCGGGGCTATGCAGCACAACGTGAACCTGTTCAATGGTGTATTAAATGCGTCGCAAAGCCTTGGGTCTGTGTCAACGCTTGAAGGATTGTCGTATGATCTTACATTAAGCTATAGCTCAAAATATGCGGGTGGTGATAATGTGCCTATCACATCAGGAATTCCCTATGGCGAAGGCTGGAACCTGGGTATTCCTTCCATAACAATTGATAATAATTCCTTCCATAATTATTCCGAACAGGAGGAACTGTTGTTTGATCTTCAGCTTACTGATGGTTCATTCAACAGAAAGAACATGACCCGTGAACAATTAATGAAGGAAGGTGAAGTGTTCTGGTTTTCTCCATTCATTAATATCCCTGGTGTCGTTTCTGAACGGTTTGTTTTCAAATACTATGATAATGCGGAGAACCGGTCTGTCTTTATCCCGCATAAATTTGAATCATATATAGAAGCCAGGTTCGATGGACAATACTGGGAAGTAACTGGTCATAATGGAAATGTATACCGTTTCGATGTTGTCCAGGTAACCACGAATAATTCAAGTAATCAGCGTATCCATATTCCTGATCCCACATGGAGCTACGACATGGAGCTGATGTATCATCTGGTTGTTCCAAAAAGCCAGGTTGTCGGCTGGTATTGTTCGGAGATCTCAAATCCAACACATACTGCAGGTCAGAAGATCTATTTTGAATACGAGAAATTCGGTGACTTCAATTACTTCCAGGAATATTATGATAACAGAACTGCAGCGCATATCGGAGATCATTTTATCGGCCCTTATAAGATCTGTGTTCCATGGACATGCAAGTGCCTTCTTACTCCATCGTCATTATTGAATTACACGGCATATAAAGACATTCTTCTGAAGAAGGTACTAGCTGCAAGCTATTCAACTGTGCTTGAAGAACTGGAGCTGGATTATAAAACGATCAATATACGTTCACTGGGTGCACAGAATGTGATCCAGCCTGATGATCATGGCGTTTCCAGAAAGGACTCATTGTACAATTCCAAAACAGTGTATTCTGCCGGTATAGGTTCAAATTATGTTTCATCTGATAAAACTGAATCTGGTTTAACGGGAGCACCGGTGTCTGACAGTTACAATGCAAACTTTCCAGGCTGGAAAAGGTATTTGCATATTAAAGCAGATGGAAGTTTTCTGTACGATGATAGCGAGAATTCATTTAGCAATGGTTCTGATCCATACAAAGCGGCTTCACAGAATGGTAGTTACTACTGCAGAACAGCTTCATTGAATGTGATGAATAACGATCTTCCATTCTCGTATGGATTCCTTGAATCACCGCGTATTCAGTTTGATGACTTTGGTAATGAGATCGCGGCAGGAGATCTGTATGAAGTAAAGGCACTGATCCGTCACGACAATGTCAGCACAGCACCTGGAGCAGGTTTTTGCAACTTTGATATTAATGTTGTTTCAGGTATGGATGTTTACCAGGAACAAAATATCAATGTTTATGGAGTGAACAGACCGACGGCCTTAACGATCGATGACAATAAAAGTTCGAGGATCTTCTCAACCTTTAATCAGCCGGTTAAATGGAATACCAGGAGCAGTCTGAATACCACCCATCCCGGATACATCATCACATCAAACATGTTCTCTCTGCCGAATATTCCTGCTGAATACAATGGTGTTCAGATCCAGGTCGGACCAGCAAATTCGGATCATGATTTTTCAAGAGATCCCCAAACTGTCAGTGCATTGCTTTCATCCAATTCATCTCTGATTCCTACTGCCTCATCGGCATATTATGGATATCTCAATTCATGGGAGGGGAATGACCTTCATCCAACCTCTCCAATACCCGGAAATTTCGGAATGGGACTTCCATGGCAGATGATGGAACGATTCTATTCTAATTATGATGATGGTGATCTGGTTTATACTGCTCCTCGGAATAGACACTGGTGGAGCGGCGGAATGTATGATATAAACTGGAACAACGAACCTACTCTTGCGGGAAATGATGTTTACCTGGCTGGTTTCGCCTTCATAAGACACTCAAAAAATGCCTACATGCTCCATGCCGTGACGAAGTACAGAACGAATGGAGAGATAAGTCCTGTGGATGCTCAGGGAAGAATTGCAGTATCCCGCTTCCAGATGGATTATGAAGTTAAACTGGATACGCTGCTGAATAATGTGATCTCTAACAGCTTAGTTCCACAGGTGAGATACCATGGCGTACATAATACAATTGTACTTAAAAGCATATTTACAGTTCCGGTGATCAACTCTTTAAATGACCCGCTTTCTGGTTATCACCCTGATGATCTGCCGAGGACAACATTCAGATACAGTCAGATCCGCCATGCAGACTATTCCGATGGCAGGAGCAACAAATTTTATTATCCACTTACAGAACTTACAAACAAGCTCGGGGGAAGAACTCGGGTCGAATATTTTGAAATGCAGCCTGGAACAAAAAACACTGCAAACATCAGAGTGATCAAAGCACCGTTGGATGCCATGTCATCAAATTGCATTACTGAAACAAGTCTTGCCGTGAAGAAGATCCGTGAAGAAAAAGGCAACAACGAATTCGCGGAATGGGATTATGATTACCAGGACAAAGTAGTGCACCTGAAAGCTCCGGTTAATGCGCATCTCAAAAAACATTTCCACATGTCGTTCCCTGATTCAGAAGTCGGATATAAAAAGACGATTGTTCTGAATCCTCCGCCTGTCGCGGGAGGAGAAAGGAACTACATGATCCATTATCATTACGACAATTCTCAACCCCCTTTGTTCGGTAAGCTGAAATCTTCTGAGTATTATAATTCAGATGACCAGCTGTTGAAGAAAACAGAGCTTCTTTATGATGCGAAACTTGCTTATAAAAATGGTGTGTTCAGAAATAACTACCAGCAATACAATACCACTGACGATTATGGTGTCGTGAACTATTCAGGAACATTCGCAGGAAATGTGTTCAACGTTCAGAATTACGATGTGCCTGTGAAGATTGCTGATGAATCAGTAAGGTTCTTTGAAACAGTTGATGCGGCATTCTTCGAAGAATCATACCTCAATAGCTATTTCGTTCCACTCAGGAAGAAGTTTGAATATGAATATGAACATCACGACGACAATAAAATCTTTGATGTCTTCGATACACCGCTTACAGAAGGTGTCCTGGATGCTGTCAATAACCCCATCACCGGATCGGTTTCCAACCCGGCTCTATTCCAGCGTGTTGCGCCATGCACTGCAAGCCCCACACCTTCTATTGAACTATTGACAGTTACAGAATATTCGTATTGGGATGCTGATCACCTTGGTAACACAATCTCCCAGGGTTTTAGAAACCTGATCCCTGAATTTACAGGATCAATATTTCAGTTAAGGTTTGAGCCGTCATGGAATATCTTTTCTGAAAGAGTCTCATCTCCTTTTTCTACCGGAATGTTTAAGAAAAAGGAATATTACTATTATTTCGACCTCAGGAATTATGATGAAAGCTTTGTGAATCCGAAGTTTCCTGCTACTTATCAGGCACAGATGAATAATTTAAGAAACCTGGCTTATGAAGTAAGGGAAACTTCTTCAATGAACGGAGTTGATTCGGTATCTGCATCCACCTACACATTGTATTCTACAAAATGGAATACAAACCTGGAAGATATTCTTCCAATGGAAACTATTCCATATTATGGTCCTTTGTTATGCCCGGGAAGTGGATCTGGCAGCGGTTCATCAGGCGGTGGCTCCGGAGCAACAAGTGTAGGAAACGTGCCGCCAGACTGCATCCGGGCTTTAAGCTCAAACAATCCACCCCCTCCGGGATATCAGCTTCAATATTATAATACGATACCGTTCTATTGTCCCCTGGGTGCTGTAGATGTTACATCCACCACATCACAAAGGCTCATCGTATATAATCAGGAACCGGGTATTCCGAATGTCGGTCACTGGGTTGCCGGAAAGTTGAAATATTCATCCACGGTCGTTCAGGCTGGAGATAAATTAAAATCCGCATACATCAGCCTTTCAAGAAAACCTGCCACGGGTATTTTATCATTCAAAGAAGTAATGATCGGGAATACGCAGGCCATCATACCAGAATACCCATTTGATACTTTGAGGATCGACTCAGTTATCCACCGCACAGAATTTGGTCAGGTTAAACTGATGATGGACGAAAAAGGATTAAAGACCAGATTCAATTACACATATCCTCAGTTCAGACATTATTTAGATTATGTAAATCCTTGTAACAGTTACCTCGCTGTTTACTGGGCAGATATTTTCGGTCCAAAAAACATGATTAAAGGATATGAGCTTCCATCACAGCAAGTGCAGACCTATGAATACTATCCTGATAATTCAGTCATGAAGATCATTTCAATGAACAATGAAACAGCATTGTTTACTTATGATGCCTTTGGCAGACTTGCACAAAAGTTTATCAATGGAAAGCTATATGATCAGTACAGGTACAATACATTCAATGATGATGATTTCAGTACGTTTAGTCAGCGTGCAACCCTGAACTTTGTTGACCACTGGAAAGTTCAGACTGCCGATTCGATCCTGAGAACAAGAACATACATCGATCCTGCAGGAAGAGAATACCAGGAGCTTAGTCAATCCATAAATGGCTTGAATGATATATCAGATAACATGTTGTTCACGGGAGAAATTAAATACGATTTAAGTGACAGGATCATAAGGCAATATAAACCATTTCATATCCAGCGTCAGGGCTTACCGGTTTATTTCCAGCCTAAAATGAATAGCATAGACAACACCCTGCCTCAGTTGTTTATTGAAAATAAATATGATGACAAACGATCTGCTCCCGGTCCGGTAAGGTCTTCTGATTATGGAATTTCAATGCTTAACGGACATGTGAGTGTTCATTCATCTCGTCTCATCACAACGACAGAGCTTTTACCTGAACTAAACCTATCAGCTTCAGAACAGGCAATGATAACTGGTAACTCATCTACGGCAGTTTTCAGGAAAGATATTTCAAGAGATGAAGATGGAAAAAGGAAAATCATCTATTCGAATTCATTTGGGATGAAAGTGGCCGAGAAATATTATTCGTCCCCGCTTGAACCGATCATCACCCTGTACATTTATGATGATTACGGAAATATGGCAACAGTGATCAATCCCGTAAAGCAGCAGATCATTTACAAGTACAATCAGCTTGGCTGGCGGTATTTTGAATCACATCCCGACAAAGGCTTAACGACGGTGATGTTTAATCGTTCAGGACAACCGGTGATGGTACAGGATGCAAATGGTAAGGCGGGTAGTGAAAATAACGGAATATCGTACTGCAGATTATTTACATACGACGAGTTCGGAAGGATCATCATGCAAAGCAAAGGCAGTCTTTCAGGATTCAACCCTGTTGCATACCTCGATGATCCTGCATACCCTTCCTATGAATTCTCACCCGAAAAAACGTCATCGTGGCTGTTCAGTTTGTTTGTGCAGGCACCAGGAGGAACGCTGGAGAAGAAGTACCTGGATTTTGTTTCAGATGAACTGATAGAAAAAGAATATAGCTATGATCAGAAAGCGACATTATCGCAAAGAGCATCTGCTTCAGTAATACATAGTGCCCTGCACCCTCTGATCGGGCAACATCAGAAGAATCTCCAGGGAAGGCTGAGCTGGACTGTCCAGCATTCAAACGGTCAGCCACAGTATATGACCTTCTTTGGTTACGATTCAGTTGGTAACATTTACAGGCAGATGCATCAGTTCAATGCTGACGGGATCACACAGACAGCCCCGGGCATGGTGCTTAACATGAGCTATACAGAGCATGACCGTCTTGGGAATGCAGGTAGAGTGGAAATTGATACAGACCTGGATGATATGGCAGAAGCTACTTACATAAGCAGCTTTGACTCAAGAGGAAGACTGAGAGAATGCGATCTGAACGGAATCATTTCAGCATCCTACCGATACAACGAATCAGAAAAGGCTATTGAGAATGTAAAGTATTTTATCAACCAGAATAAATCCTGCTCGAAACTGCAAGCAGATCATATAACCTATGCTTATGATGACCGGAGTCGATTGAAAGAGATAAACTCCAGGTTCTATCTCGAACAGTTCAGGTATGATCATGAGCAGCTAACATCTTATTCACCTGCACATGGAGTTATTTCGGGAACTAACTACAATGGAAACATCAATGCGATCAGGTCGGTTTACAAGTCATTGGCTTCCGGGTCAGCGACAATACAGCAGCCAACTGATTATGGGTATCGGTACGATGAAATGAACAGGCTGGTTAAAGCAGATTGTAATATTTATGACAACCTGGGAGGATCGAATGTGCCTGAATCACGTTACAGGTATGGGGATGAGCACTTTAAGTTCGATATTGTTGGTAAAATTGAAACGCTTAATCGTTGGTTATTCTATTCTTCGATTAATTTAGCCCCGGAGAATAAAATGAATGCCTGGAATTATAATTATGGTAATTTATCGAATAGGTTGATGAACATTGATTCTTCGGGTATTATGCTGAGATCTTATTCATATGATCAGAATGGAAATATGCTCACAGATACAAAAAGGGGTATTACCTTAAGTCAGTTTAGTTCTGCGAATCTTCCTGCCATGATCACTGGTAATTCATCGACGGTAAACTATGCGTATGGAGTGGATGACAAAAGAATATATCGTAATGATCCGGTTAGGAATTTAAGTGAGTTTTATTTGAGAGATCTGACTGGGACAGAGCTTGCGATTTTTAATTATCAATCCGGGGCCTGGACCTACTTTTTAAATGGGCTTTCCAGGGTAGGAGAACTAGGGGATGAGATCAGGTTTTTTGAGTATGATCATCTGGGGAACACACGAGTTTCCTACAAGCCTGAAAGTAATTGTGCAACAGGAATGGTTGAGTATTCAATGCGAGGAGTTTATGACTACTATCCCTCAGGAAAGCTTTTGCGATCATCTGTCTCCGGAGAACCAGAAAGGTTTCTGACCACCGGCAATGAACGTGATCAGGAGTCTGGTCTGGATTACCGCAATGCCCGCTTTAGCGATCCGGAAATAGGTATGTTTAGAAGTGTGGATCCGTTGGCGGATATGCGAGAATGGGTGTCATCGTACAACTTCGTGCAGAACAACCCGATTTTCAGGGTTGATCCGAATGGTGCACTAGACGGAGACTATTACAATAGGGATGGGACTTACCTAGGGAACGACGGAATTGACGATAATAAGGTTTATGTAGCTAATGGTAAGACGGTTTCTACAAATAAAGATGGTACATCAACCACTATGTTCTATAATGCTAATGAACTATCAACAACGCATTCCTCATTCCGAAAGCAGGCTGCAACGGTTTATGCAGAGAGTTCAATTGGATATGGTATTGAAAGTAAAGAAGAAATGTTTGCTATAGCCAGCGTTCATCAAAAAAATAAAATAGCATTTGGGGTAGGAGCTCCTCTTGCGAAAAAATTTCTTAATACCTCGCTGGATGGTCAGTCTGGCTCGATGAAAACAGCAAATGCTGCAATAATAAATGCTTTAACTGGAGGGCAGGATCTTAGCAATGGGGCAATGCAGTGGGATGGAGCAGAACAGGCAATGGTTTCAAAAGATAATATGGATAAAGCTTCCAATGGAAAGTACATGTTTAAAATGAATGTTATGGGATGGAACATAACAGAAACTAACTATAAATCATGGAAATCCGCAGTAGAAAATAATTTTGGAACAGGGAGATTTACTGTTCCTCAAACTAAAGCCGCATTACACAATTATGGGGGAATGAAAAATTCTGGCAAGATAAGGTTGCAATCCACCGCTCAATATGGCCTTACAATTTTTTGGAAAGAAAAATAGTTATGAAAATATTATTGTTACTCCTCTCACTGTTTTCCTGCAGTGCCGAAGCCTCTAAGAAGGGTGGCGACCTAAAGGTATGCATCATAAAACAAAATGGGATTTTGGTTGAAAAGAGGTACTTTGATCCCAAAGGCGAAATTTCAGGGATTGTTACCTATTCGAAAGACGGAATGAACCCAAAAGATTCTGTTAGCTTTAATGGACAAATTACAACGTATAATTACGAAGAAGGGCGATATTCAGTTAACAAATTGTCGTTGGTCAGAGATTACTATACTCAAGTTTACAGTGTTGACAGCATATGCCCCTTCTTTAAGTTAATACGCCATAGGTTTTTAATTGAAGAGGTAATAAGCAATCTTTGCGTTTTACAAGGATCTGTTTTATCGGATGGAACTGAAGTGGCAACAAAAGCAGAAATAGTTAATGCCCTAAATGAGGTTACGATTAAATATCCGAAGCTTAATTCGGTATTCAATAACCTCCCGGAAGTTATTCAGTCTTATTTTTATAATAAACCCTTAGTTAGTCTTGAGCTTTCCATCAATGACGGGTATTTACAGAAAGAAACTTATTCCTTTTCTGAAGGGACTGCCTTAAGACATTTCATTTATGATAACAACGAATTAAAGAAATGGACATTGGAAATTAAATATTTAAGTAATAAAAATGGTCCTGAAAAAATTAGCAGGACCTATGAATTGAAATAACATTGAAAACTATGTCCAGATAAGTTGGTCTCTATTCTCAACCCTCCAAGCATAAACTGTGTGATAAGATGAAAAAGCTTTTGTCTTTAATTCTCTTACCCGTAATATGCTTGTTTCTTGGTTTTTGCAAAAATAAGCTAAACGATAATTCAATAGAATGGCAGGAGCGTTCAACGACCGATACCATTAGTTTGGATACTCAAAGGGGAGTCCTTGAAGATTATTATAACTTGGCACAAGGAAAGGACAGCATAAAATATCAGAAAAAGTTCTTTGCTGCATTTCCCAATGACTTTAAGTCGTTCAATTCTCTGTATGGATATATTGAAGGTAAAGGAGCGATGCCCTTATATGATCAATACAGCAACCACATCAATTTTATTTGCAGAATGCGGGTCATAGAAGAGGAAGAGTTTTTAAAGAAGCTGGTAAACCTGTCTCTTAATGGTCATTGGGACGCTGATGCTATCAATCTGCTTCAGGATTGCATAGCCGATCATGCAGCAATAAATCTTTCGCTGACGGTTAATGTCCTGAAGCAATTCAATCAATCTGAAATTAAAAGCTTCTGGTTTTTTTTATTTGACGGTCCGCACCCTCCAACGAACATACCTGTTGATCTGAGCAGTCTGAATAAATTGGATCCTGAAATTGCGGCACATGCTGAAGAAGCCTTTCGGAATGTTCATAAGGCATCCGAACATCATGGAGAATAAAAAAGGAAAATGCACTGTTATTATTTACACAAATGCAAGTTTGAGATTGTTCCAGCAAGGCTGAAACTGTACGGCGATAGCACACCTAAGAGCTTATGAGAAGAGCATTCACATTCATAATAGTGTTAGTTATATTCAACTCTTTATATAGCTGTACGCAGAAAAAGGATACAAAAGAAGAGTCCTTTCAGATGGTTTCTGCTGATTCTTTGTATATGATTGGAGAAAATTATTTGAATGAGGATACAGATACTCCTAAAAATGACAGTGCCGAATATTATTTGTCAAAGGCAGTAAGCTTAAACTATCCTAAAGCCTTATATACTTTAGGTTATGAATATGCTTTGGGGCATAAATTAGAAAGAGATCAAAAAAAGGGAATTGAATATTTGAAGAAAGCAGCTGAGTTAGGGATAGCAGAAAGCCATTATTTCTTAGCTAGTTTCTATTACCACCAGGTCGATATTGATAGCGCAGTAAAGATGCTTGAAAACGGAAGTGCAGCAGGAGATGATGTCGCTTCATATGAATTATACTTACTTCATTTTTACGGACGTGCTTTCGGTGATACAGAGAAAAAAAATGTTGATTTAATAAACGAAAGAAAGGGTCTGGAGTATTTGTTCAAAGCTGTTGAAATGGGAAATTTTGATGCTCAGCTTTCATTGTCATATTCCTATAAAAGAGGATTAGAAGGGTTGTTGGAGCCAGAAAGGGAAAAGGCACTATATTATTTCGAACAGGCTCAGAAAAATCCTGGCGTTCTGAATATTCCCGGTGCTTCTGAAAAGCTTGATTTGCTAGAAATGAAATAACTTTCTAATCACCAGTTTGGACCACATTCAAATGAGGACTTACCCTTGGCTTACAGATAATGGAACCAATATTAAGTCGGAAAATGTTAGCGGAAATGAGCAATAGATATATCGTATGCTTTTTAACAGTGCTGGCTTCTGCATGTGGTCACAAGACTCACACAGTTATGTCTCAAAGCTCTATTAATTCGGATTCACTGTACAATAGAGGTGTTTACTTTCTGGATGAAGATACAGATGTGCCTTATTATGATTCAGCAATATATTATTTAGAAAAAGCTTCCAATGAGGGCAATTCTGCAGCGGATAGGGTAATAGCAGAACAATACTTTTTTGGTTATAAAGTCCCGGTAGATACCTTTAAGGCTTTAAAGCATATTAACCTTGCTATAGAAAGAGGAGATAGTTTAGCATATCATGTCTTAAGTAAATTCTATTACTCAAAAGATATTGGTAAAGCAATTGAATATCTTAAAAAGGGTGATAATAGATATTCCGATTATGAATTGGCTCAGATTTTTCTATCTGGTTATGGATTCGGTCATCCCGAGCTTTCGTATGACAATGAAATAAACCCTGAAGAAGGTTTAAAATATCTTGTTAAATCTGCAGAAGGGGGAAGCTTTGAAGCTCAATTACTATTGTCAAAGCATTTTAAAAATGGCATTAAAGATCTTTTGACTCCTGACACAGCAAAAGCTCGTTACTATTTTGAGAAGGCAATAAAAAATCCTGAGGTACAGGAAATACCAGGTATTACAGACGAACTTGAAAAAAAAAAGGAATTAGATTATTAATTCCATGTCATTTTATGTTTTACGACAAACTGGTTGCGACGAGGTATGTTTAGAAGCGTGGATCCGTTGGCAAAGGTTCATGAATCTCATTATGCTGCCTTTGCTAATAATCCGATTTGGTTTATTGACCCAGATGGAGGAGATACGGTAGTGTTTTTTGACCAGGCAAATAATCCTGATAACAGGAGAGTTTACACAGGAACTATTAATGTTGTGAAAGCCGGTCAAATATTAGGGCCTTATACTGGAAGTACTTATCCAAATAATGATAATACTCAAAATACTTTGAATGTGGGGTGGCATGACTATAACAATGTTTCAGGTCACCATGGCGGAACACAAATGGGATTGAACATTGTTGATGCGAAAGGAAATAGAAATGCTCCTGGAACTAACCCACAAGGAAATGCTGTTACAATGCAATATGTTAATGTGCATTTAGGCGTACCTCCTGTACAAAACAACGGATTAGATAATAGGGGTTCAGCAGGTTGCCCTACAATATGCCCTACTGATGCAGCAAGTTTCTTTGAAAACTTTGATTGGAAAAATAGAGCTCAAACCACAGGAACGAGTGAGGGAAGGATCGGCATATATAGAGGAGACTCACAAGAGGCAACAAATTTCAGAAATATATTAGAGGTAAAGCAAATCCTACAAAATAGTGGAACAACGGGGACTCCAGTTGAATTAAATCGCGGTGAAAGCTCGAATAGTGCATGGATTTGGTAAGATACAACAATGAAAACACCAATAATGAAAAAAAGAAATTATCTTTCTTCCGTATTATTTTTAGTGATATTCTTTTCATGTAAAAAGCCAATGTATGAAACCTCTGATTGTGTTCTTTGTAACATTAAGGAGGTTGTGAAAACTGAAAAAAAAATTAACAATATTAAGGAAGTTCAAATAAGGAAATTTCTTTGCACAATAAAGAAAGAATGCCAGACTAATATTGAGTTTTCAGAATACAGCAATAAAGTTTTATTTGCCCTTCTCGATAAGCATATGAATGAAGTTGTTAAGGTTCTTTCTGACAATAAATCCATGGATATGGAATATATATTATTTCAAGTTTCCAATCCTCTTTTGGATTATAATATAAAGGATTTATTATTAAAGGTTGAAAAATCAGGCGGTAAAGCAGAAATAAAAATACAACTTATAAATGCTCTTAAAAAATCAGAAGGTAACTAATTGCATAAAACAAACTGATAAGTGCAATGAAAGATATTGAAATCAGTAAAAGTGTTACGGATGTTTATTAGTTGGGCGAGAACCTAAAAGTAATACATTGGCTTAAAGATGGACGTGAAATGTTTGAATCCCAATACAAGTGAATGGAATTTCCAGGTAGGAGAACTAGGTATATAAATAGTGCAATGAAAATATTAAAACTAACTGTTGCGCCTGCATTAATAATTTTGTTGTATTCCTGCAGTGGAAATACAACAGACACCAAAAGTAACGTAGTCAGAGAAACAGTAAAGACCGGACAAAAAATTATTGAAAGCGATACATTAATTGATAGCCAGAATTTTCAGAGTTTTTGGCTCGGCTTTAAAAAAATAGTCTTATCAAAAGAATCTAATGGAATTAACGAAGTAGTTGATATACCCTTTGAAGTATACGGTTTTGAAGATAGTGACCCACGTATAAAATTGATAGATGTTGACTCTATTTATACCATTTTTAAGAAGTTCCTTTCAGAGTCGAACGTTAGTTATCCCAACATAAATAACCACCTGGAATTGATTAATAACATTACTCAGTTGGAAGCCTTCCCGGGTTATTCTGCATCATAAAGCTGGGGAAGAATAGAGCAGATGGAATTTAGAAATGATGGAAATGGGTGGCGATTATCGCGAATATCATCCTGATGATCCACAAGTACAAGCTCGTTACCAAAAAATGTATGGGAAGTTGGAAAAGTTTAATCCTTCTATGGCCTTATTAATGAAACAGGAATATCAAAATTTATTAAAAGAATCGGATAAGCATGGCAATTAATCAAAGCTAGGGGAAATCCTCTGGGCTTTTGCTTTATCAAACACCAGGGTTTTAACTTTACGTTTGATTTTTCTTTAGGAATTCATGAAAGTAGCTAAAGGTCATTAACGGTTCATTTTATTTATGTCCTCAACCAAATTCGGCAGTTCTGAAATCTCAATGACTATGAATTATATGCTTTTATTCATTTTTCTATTGTCTTGTAGTGCACCGGAAAGTCATGGACTTCCATCACTCGCAAATACAAAGTGGGAATATAAAGTTGCCGAGGGTTGTATAAGCTATATGGCCTTTGCAAATGATAGCACATACGAGAATTACGACTGTGAAAAGAATTATCCTTATTCTGGGAAATATGAAATGAAAGGTGATACTGTCTATTTGATAGAAATTGATTTAGCGTCGAATGTACCTGCTGAGAACGAGAAAAGCAATAATAAAAAAATTGTTACATGCAGATGTAAATTGATTTATAAAGAAGGGGCATTACAGTATGTGAGTTGGGAAGCATTTGAAAACAACAAGTGGTTAGAGCCGGTATTCCCATCCGGTGAAATACTTTATAAGAAAACAAGATGAGTTCAGATCTTCGGAGATTTGACTCCTACATCCTGCCATTAGTGGGACTGTTCTTAAGAAAACTAAGTATTCATGAAAAGTAAATCTATGCTAATGCTTTTATTGATCGTTTATTTATGTGGTTGTAAAACTCAAATAAACAATACGGTTTGGGTGAATAGTGTTGTTAATTGTAATCAATATCGCTTTTTAGGTAATAATGAAGCTGAATATATAAACTGCGAAAGTGGAGATACTATTTTTTGTACATATTCTTTAAAGATGGATACTGTTGTTATCGATCATCTAAAAAGTATATTTGACAATAACTTTCCTGCTAATTCATTGCATTTGTTTAAAAGGTATAGAACTATGAATTTACTTAAAGGTGATCATCTTTATCCTTTGAGTATAGAGGATTACGAAAATGATAAGTGGGTGAAAAGCTCATTTACATATGAAAAAGATAATTATTATAGCATGGAAAGTAAAGTAAATACCGAAAGACATGATTAGTATGTTTTTAAGTAAAACGTGCCTTTTCTGTAATGCACTTTGCTTCTTTTTACAGGGCTGTTCAGCACAAAACGGTAAAGATGTTAGTGATACTGTTTTTTTATTGAATCAGCATAAAGTCCAGATAAGCAGCATTAGCGAAAAGGAATACAAAAAAGCTGTACAGGTCGGGCGTTTGCATATAGACACCACACAAGTTAAAAAAAGTGAAGGCGAACTTGTTTTAAGTATATCAGGAAATACCAAAGTGATTTTGCGGGATAGTCTTTCGAATTCTGACAATACAGAACAGGTTACATATAATTATATAGGGCACTTCAAGGAAGTAGGCTTGTATGTTGTAAAGGTTCAGTAATATGAAACAGGTGAATACATGCTTGTCAATGATAAAACAGGAATCAAAACCATCGTATGGGGTGACCCGAAACTATCCCCCGACAAAAAGCATATAGCATGTGCATCCAATGCCATTGGATATGACATGATGCCAAACGGCATTCAAATGTGGTTTATTCAGGACGATGATTTAAAACTAGAGTGGGAATATAAGCAAGAGCAATGGGGGCCAGATGGAATTATCTGGAAGAATGAAAACAGCTTTTATTTTGTAAAGCACATTCCAGGACTTATATCAAAAACAAAAAAGGATGAAAAGCATTACGCTGAAATTTTATTGAAGTAATTCAAATAAAAGCCCCGTAAATCGGGGCTTTGTTATCTGTTAACACTCAATCAGTCATTATTTCACAAGCGTCACGCTTCCTCGATATTCATGGATCTTTCGTGTCTGATCCCAAACCCTGATCTTGTACACATATACATCTTCCTGAGCGATATATGATCCGTCGTTGGCCCTGCCATTCCATGGTTTTTCGATATCATTCGTTTGATAGATCAGGTTACCCCAGCGATCAAAGATCATCATCTCAAATTCATTCACCAGGGTTCCGATTCCTGAAAAAGTTTCATTATACCCATCCCCATTAGGTGAGAAGGCATTTGGAATATAAAACGCGAATTCTGGCTGTATGTAAAGACATTCTTCTTTTTCACTCACGCATCCGTACTGGTTGCTGACTTTCAGCACAGGACAAAAGTTTCCGGTATCACTGTATGCGTAAGTTGGGTGTTGCTCGGTGGAGAATCTTCCATCCTGGGAATCATTAAAGCTCCATTCCCACTGCACAGCTCCGGTGCTGTTGTCTGTAAACGTGATCAGGGGATTTAAGATGTCTGCAGGCTGAGGGCCTAATACGAAATCTGCCTGTGGATCGGGATGCACTTCAATATAATTATCAAGATTTACTGTTGTTTTACATCCATAACTTGAAACGGCTTCAACCTTCAGTCCACTGGTGCCTTCTTCATTGAAGCAGACGATAGGGCTCTGATCTGTTGTTTGGTTTCCATTCGTAAATGACCAGTTCCAGGATGCAATCGTTCCCGAGGAAACACTTGAATTGTTAGTGAATGACACACACAGTGGTTTGCATCCTGATCGCATGTCGGGTGTGAATGCGATTTCTGGAACACCGTGTATGATCAGCTTTGTTGAGTCTGTAGCTGATGGACTTCCGCATCCATCCTGAATAGTAAGTGTGTAATTCGTTGTTTCTCCGGGTGACGCTTCAAAAGTAGGTGTTGTAATATTTCCAGGCATCCAGACATAGCTGTAGTTGCCATCTCCGCCACTGACCATCGAAGAAACTGTTCCGACTTCCCCCGGGCATATCGAATCACCTGTGATGGACACGACGCTTAATGGTGCATGTACATTAACTGGAATGGATAAGATCTGTGACCTGCATCCATTTGAATCCGTCACAAGCAAGCTGTAATTTGTAGTTACAACAGGTGATACCGTGTAAGTCTGGTCGTAACTGATTCCATAGTTCCAGTTATAAGTATAAACTCCGTTTCCACCTTCTGAAGTGGCACTCAGGGTTGCTGATTGACCAATACAGATGGTCGGTGTGTCGCTTGATACGATATTGATGTAATCTGGTTCACTGATCACAACAGATAGTGTATCCCAGCATCCATCATCATCTCTTACTGTCGCTTTATAGGATCCTGCACAAAGTCCATTGGCATTGGCTGAGAATTGTGGTGGTGTTGTATTCCAGAAGTAAGTGTAAGGAGCAGATCCCGAAGATGCTGTCACCATCGCTGTACCATCGCAGCTATCTTTGCAAAGGGCATTCACCACGGTTGAGCCGGTTAGCTGCACACCTGGGAGATTCGGTACCGTTACAACCAGGCTGCTTTGACATCCTCGTGCATCAGTGACAGTCACCGAATAATTCCCTGGAACAACTCCGTTTAATGTCGGACCATATGAAGGTGGATTGCTTGACCAGCTATATGAATATGCTGCCATTCCGCCGCTTGGTGTCACTGAAGCAGAACCATTATTCTGATAACAGTTGGATGGCGTAACCGTGCTGGAAAGTAGTACGGGCGCCGGACTGGTTACATGCAGAACGGTATCAGCATAACATCCAAGGTTATCATAAACGTAGATGGTATAATATCCTTCACATAAGTCGTTAACTGCTGGTCCGGATCCTCCGGTTGACCATGAATAGCTGTATGGAGCGACACCACCTCCGGCGATCACAACTGCATAACCATCGCAACTTTCATTGCACGTAGTTGGAAAGGCCGCTGCGGAAACGAAGTTCACGGTTTGTGGTTGTGAAAGTGTAACTGATACAGAATCCTTGCATCCTCTCATGTCTGTTATAACGGCCATATACGTTCCCGATGTCAGGTTTGATGCTGTGGCAAGTGTCTGTGACGGATTGGTATTCCATGAATAAAAATAAGGCCCTGTACCACCTGTTACCTGAACCGTAGCGCTTCCATTGTTCGATGCACAACCTGGAGCAACGGTATTGCTTATCACACTGTTGATCTCTGCTGGTTGGGTGATCGTAACAGAATTTGAATTGGATACACATCCATTTGCATCTGTGATCTTTACGAAGTAAGTGCCGGCTGGTAAACCGGATGCTAATGATGCTGTCTGTGATGGACTTGAATTCCAGGAATAGCTGTATGGTGTTGTACCTCCTGTCACTGTTACTGATGCGCTACCATCCGCCCCGCCAAAGCATGATACATTGCTTGAATTTGCAGTGGCCATCAAGGTGGATGATGGTTCTGAGATCTGTATCGGTGATGATGTGTAAGTACATCCTTTGTTGTCTGTAACGTTCACCGTGTAATACCCGGATGCAAGATTCGTGATACCTGAACTGGTCTGTACTGGTGATGTATTCCAGCTGTAAGTATATGGGGCTGTACCTCCTGATACGACTGCAGTTGCTGAACCACTGTTCTGTCCGTAGCAAAGGATGTCTGTTTTATTTGTAGAAACTGACAAAGGGGCTGAAGGCTGGCTGATTGTGAATTCCTGCGCCTGCATGCCACATCCGTTGCCATCACTGATCGACAAAGTGTATGTTCCAGCGGTAAGTGATGATGCTGTGGATGTTGTTTGAACTGGCACTGTGCTCCAGCTATAGGTGTATGGTGTCGTTCCTCCGGATGCTGTTGCTGTTGCTGTGCCGGTATTGTCTCCATGACAGCTGACATCTGTAATGGTAAACGAAGATGCGAGTGCCTGGGCTGGCTGAGAGATGATCACTGGTGTTGATGTGAATGTACAGCCATTCTGATCCGTGACTGAAAGTGAATAGGTTCCGGCTCCAAGTGAATCCGCTACAGGCGTTGTCTGAACGGGGTTCGTGCTCCAGCTGTATGTATATGGTGTGGTGCCTCCGGATACCTGTACTGCGGCTGATCCGGTGAAATTTCCATAACAGAGCACATCCTGTTTGGTGATAAGCGCACTTAATGATGCCGCGGGTTCTGTAAGTGAAATGTTGCTGACAGAGGCAATGCATCCTTTGGAGTCAGTTACCTGGAGTGCATAATTTCCTGCATAAAGATTCTGTGCCTGCGATCCTGTCTGCACCGGTGTCGTATTCCATGAATAGGTGTAAGGTGCAGTGCCTCCGGTAACGGTTGACTGAATCGAGCCTGTGTTGTTTCCGAAGCAATTGATGTGATTGGCGTTCACTGTTGCCGCAAGTATTGACTGAGGCTGTGTGATGATAACCGGGATGGAGGTTAAACTGCAGTTATTGGCATCAGTAACCTGAACAGAATATGTTCCTGCGGCCAGTCCGTTGGCTGTCGGTGTTGCCTGGTATGGAATCGTACTCCAGCTATAGGTGTACCCGGGTGTTCCTCCGCTCACGCTGGCAGTCGCACCAGCTGTGGCATTACCATAACAATTCACATTCGTATTGCTTACAGTCATCTGAACCGGTGCATTGGGCTGTGTCAGTATGATCTGGTTGTTTGTATAAGCACATCCATTCTGATCGGTGATGCTTAATGAATAGGTTCCTGCTGCCAGGCTGGTTATCAATGGCGATGTCTGTGATGGTGTTGTGCTCCAGCTGTAAGTATATGGTGATGTTCCTCCTGATACACTTGCTTCTGCTGTGCCTGTTGAATCTCCGTAACAGCTGATGTGGCTTTTCTGGATCGTGACGCTTACAGGAGCTGATGGTTCGGAAAGCACCACATCTGCTTTACTTACAGTGCATCCTTTGCTGTCTGTAACACTCAGGCTGTATGTTCCTGCTGATAATCCGATGGCAGTAGATCCTGTCTGCAAGGGTGTTGTGCTCCATGAATAGGTGTAAGGTGTCGTTCCTCCTGTCATGTTGGCCTGGATCGTTCCATTGCTGTTGCCATAACAAAGGATATTGGTTGGAATTATAGCTGCAGTAAGTGGTCCGTTTGGTTGTGTGACAATGACCGGGGCTGATGTGACCTGGCATCCTTTGTCATCAGTCACTGAAACAGAATAGGTTCCTGCACTTAGTGATGTTGCCATTGGTGTACTCTGGAAGGGTGCTGTGCTCCAGCTAAAAGTGTAGCCTGGCGAGCCTCCGCTGACTGTAGCTGATGCTGTCGCTGTGTAATTGCCATAGCAGCTTACATTCGTGTTGCTTACTGAAAGTTGGATCGGTGAGGATGGCTGATATATCGCGACACTGTTGTTTGTATAGCTGCATCCGTTGTTATCAGTAACGATGAGTGTATATGTTCCTGCAGGAAGTGATGTAACAACGGGTGTTGTTTGTGATGGCATCGTGCTCCAGTTATACGTGTATGGTGAGCTGCCTCCTGAAACTATGGCTTCCGCTGATCCTGTCGATGCGCCATAGCAGCTTACATTGGTAATTGTCAGCCCGACTGAAAGAGGTGCTACCGGTTCTGTGATCTCGATAAGTGAGCTGGTGACGGAGCATCCATAGGCATCGGAGATGGTGACACTGTATGAGCCTGCTGAAAGATTCATCGCACTTGGCCCTGTTTGTGACGGTGTTGTACTCCATGAATAGGTATATGGAGCAGTTCCTCCTATAACCGTAGCGCTTGCACTTCCTGAATTATTTCCTGAGCAGTCAATATTGGTCTGTGTCAGGTTTGCCTGCATTGAGGATGATGGCTGTGTTATTATGACCGAAGACGATGTCAATGAACACCCTTTGCTGTCGGTTACATTCACGGAGTAGGTTCCTGCGAACAGGTTTGCTGCCACTGGTGTGTTCTGAGATGGAATCGAATTCCAGCTATACGTATAACCTGGTGTGCCTCCGGTAACTGTTGCCGATGCGGATCCGTTATTCCCTCCGAAACAATTCACGTTTGATTGGGTCAATGACATCTGAAGTGCAGCCGCTGGTTGTGTAATGGCAATGTGCAAGGTGTCTGTACATCCGTTCGCGTCTGAAACGGATACGATGTAATTCCCTGCGGACAATCCGGTTGCAACAGATCCTGTCTGTGCAGGAATCGTATTCCATGTATAATTATATGAGCCAGATCCTCCTGATGCAGCTACTGTTGCAGTACCTGTTGTGGCACCATAACAGCTTACTGGTGTAACGGAAACAGTGCTTAATACAAGTGGCTGAGGCTGCGCTATGGTTATGCCTGAGGTGTCACTGCAGCCATCTGTTCCGGTAACTCTGACGATATAGTTTCCGGCACAAAGGCCAGATGCTGTGCTGCCGGTTTGTGGCGGAACAGTGCTCCATGAATAAGTAAATGGTGCTGTCCCTCCTGATGTGCTTACCAGTGCTGTTCCATCACAACCACTGTTGCAGGTCACGTTCCCTGATGAATTGATGGATGCTGTGACTCCTGGAATATTCTGAATTGTAATTGTATTGGTGGTCTGGCAGTTGTTTAGATCTTTCACTAAAATGATGAAGTTTCCAGGTGTCAGTGAGCTTGCTGATGCGGTTGTCTGCACAGGTGTTGTTGACCATGAATAAGTATATGGCTGAGTTCCTCCTGTGACAGATGCTGTTGCTGATCCGTTTGGTTGCGAGCAATTAGAACCGGTGACAGTTGTGCTGACCTGTAATGGCATAGGCTCATTGATCGTGAGAATGGTGTCTTTGTAACATCCGTTCTGGTCAGTGATTCTCACACTGTAAGTTCCTGCGCATTGGTTAAGCACTGTGGATGTGCTGTAGTTGCCTGGTGTCCATAAGTATTGGTATGGTCCGGTTCCCCCTGCGGCTGTAACGGTGATGCTTCCATCACATGATCCTGCACATGTGACATCAGTTGCTTCTGCCTGCGAGAATGTCAATGGGGCTGGTTGGGTGATCAATACACTGGATGTGGCTGTACAGCCTTCAAGGTCTGTAACCGTAACAGAGTAGGAGCCTGGCTGCAGGTTCGATGCACTGTTTGTGTTACCGCCATTACTCCAGGAGTAAACATATCCTGGTGTTCCTCCACCGGCAGTAACTGTTGCTGATCCGTTTGATGCTCCATAACAGGTAATGTTCGATGAGGATGTAATGCTGCTCGTCAATGGTGGTGGTTGCTGAATGGATACCATGGTTGTGGTAAAACATCCATTGCCATCCTGTATTGAGATGTTGTAGTTTCCGTAAGAAAGGTTCGACGAGGATGCGCTTGTATCACCTGTTTCAAGCCAGGTATAGCTGTAAGGTGAAACTCCTCCTGATGCGATCACGGTGGCTGTTCCGTCATTGCCTCCGTTACAGCTTACGTTCGATGATGATCCGATTGCTGAGACAAGTGCTGGTGGTTCATTGATATTGACATTAAAGGTTTTTGCACATCCATTGGCATCCTGCACGACAACGGAATTGTTGCCTGCTGCGAGTGAATTGGCCGTCTGGTTTGTTTCTCCCGATGGTGACCATAAATAAGTGTATCCCGGAGTTCCGCCTGTCGCGCTCACTGTTGCGGATCCATTCTGATTTCCTGCACATTGTACATTGACAACAGATGTTAGGCCTGCATTCAGCATGGATGGCTGTGTGACGACAACCACTCCTGATTTATTACATCCATTACTGTCATATACATTCACAGTATAGGTTCCTGCCGTTAGGAGATAGGCGGTTGTTGAGTTTCCTCCATATGGACTCCATGCATAATTATATGGCTGCGTTCCTCCCGTGACGTTGACTGTCGCACTACCATTGTTTCCGCCGTAGCAGGAAACCGGATCTGTAGTAAAGTTTAATGAGAGATCAGTGCTTTGTACAATGGTGACGGTTGCCGTTGCTGAACATGCGTTTGAATTGGCATCTGTCACGGTCACACTGTAAGTGCCTGCTGGCTTGGTAATGTATGGTGTTGTTTCACCTGTGCTCCAGACATAATTGTAGGGTGGTGTGCCGCCACTTGGATAGGCAGTAACGGTTGATGATGCGCCATAGCAGATCGTTGCCGGAACGGGTATGCTCACCTGGAGCTGTGGTGCCTGGGTGACCTGTACGCAGCGTGTATAAAGACATCCAACGGTATCTTCAACAGTTACACAATAGTTTCCGGCAGAAACGGTGATGCTTTGTGTTGTCTGCCCTGTATTCCATCCATAGATGTATCCTCCAAAACCGCCTGAAGCATTCGCAAACAGGGTAGTGGTTGAATTATAGCAAAGCGTGGACGGCTCATTGACTGTTGCATTGATGGCTGATCCTGCTGTTTGAATGACCACGGTGTCTTTGATTGAACACCCAAGGCTGTCTGTTGCTGTAATGATATAAGTTCCTGAGTTTACTGTAATGCCAGGTGTTGTTTCTCCTGTATTCCATAAATATGAGAAGTTCCCTGAACCGCCTGATGCTGCTATGCTTACATACACTGAGCTGTCACAGGTCACAATGGAGTTAGACGGAACAGATAGCGATAACGGCGCGTTCTGATTCAATACAAAGGTCTTTGACCTGCTGCATGAATTCGTGGTTGCATCCGTAACGGTCACTGTATAGCTCCCGGGTGCAACATTGTAAATAGTTGAGCTGGTTGAACCGTTGCTCCATGAATACTGGTAAGGTGCGGTTCCGCCTGATACGATGGCGCTGATGTTCGCGGTTTGTCCATAGCAGATGATCTGTGGCATCACTGCATTCACAGTTAATGGAGGTGTAATATTGATCGTCATCTGATCCGTAACTGGTGCACAGGCTCCCATTCCGGTTGATGATAAAGTAAGGACAACGATTCCTGCTGAAATCTCTGCTGGAGTGGGAGTATAGGTTGCGTTGAGCGATGTGGCTGATGGTGAGAACATACCTGCACCTCCCGACCAGATTCCTCCGGTAGCATTTGTCACGCTGCCATTCAGCGCCACAGTCGGGTTTCCGGGACAAACTGTTCTGTCTGACCCTGCATTCACCGAAGGCATCGGATCAACCGTAACATTTACTGTGGAAAGCTTTGAAGGACATCCTGGATAGGTTGCATCACGCACTTCAAGTACATAGCTTCCGGGTGATGTAGCTACATAGGTACTGTCGGTTCCAACAACAATGCCTGAAGGATTTTTCCAGATGAAGGTATAAGGTTGTGAACCTCCGTTGATCACTGCGTTTAATAATACACCGGGATTATTTACACAATAGCTCGCGGGATTCGGTGTAATGGAATTGGCGATAGGTGGTACAAAATAAACCCTTACGGTGTCGCAATAAGATGAACCTGTGCTGCATGCACCTCCAAGTGGAGTGCCGCACACTTTATAATCTACGAATGCAGGATAGCCGGGAAGCGGAGTAACCTTAACTGTATCACATCCTGTTGTGCATGCAAGGTAGTTGTTGTACTGTCCAGTTACACCAGGAGCGATGGATGTCCAGGTAACAGATGATTCAACAAGTCCAGATGCGCCTATGTTTATATTGCATCCATCTGAAGTAATCGTGGTTGGTGATACTGCTGGTCTGGGGATGGATGTGATTGAATAGGTGTTGACATTACTTCCTGGTTTACAGAATGTGATCCGATATGGACCTGGTCCGTTCAAACAGATCGGTGATCCCACGGCAACCATGGGCCCGCAGTCAACCTGGTAATAAAGTGCTCCGGGAGGGACTGCACCTGACGCGATCTGAAAGTTGATACCGATCGCGTTTACATCCAGCGTTACTACAAACTCAATGCATTTGTCAGGCGCTACTGCATCACAGCACAATCCACCTCTCGACATTGGAGGACTTGATGTCCAGGTTCCACCGGGATTTCCGGTAAGATTCACATTAAACGAAGGTACGGTTGGTCCGCAGATCGATTGCGAGAACCCTTTGTTTCCCTGTAGTCCTGATAGGAGTGACAAGAAAATAAAAAGCCTTTTCAGTAAAATTCCTCTAGATCTCCATCTCATCTTCAACACATTTAGTTTAACAACTAAAACCGACTTCACTCAGCCCGGGGGTATTGGCGTAAAGTTGTGCCATGATCAGAATAAACTCACCACGATTCACTGAATCATCGATGAATAAAGGAGTTTAATTAGTAATTGAATTTGTTCCACCATAAAACCTATGTAGTTAAACAGTTTACGAATGCAACTAAAACTGAGTGATTAATGAATGGAGTGTGTTAAAAGTGCTTGACGTGTTGCTTTAAAAGGACATTGTAAATCCCATTGCTTTTCTCAGTCCTTGCCGTATCAAAAGCTGCAAATAATCCTGAGTTCCTGTGATTGAACATCATTACCAAGTCAGAATCTGTCCCACAAAAAAAGAGGCCTCCTTTCGAAAGCCTCTTTATTCGCATTGAAAACACTAACTATTCAATACTTGAAAAAGGATTTGTTTCTGCTTTCTCTACTTTAATGACTTTAAACTCTGTACGTCTGTTCAACGAATGCTCCTCTTCTGTACATTTTACGTTGTTCGCGCAGTGGTTAAGCAGCCTGGTCTCTCCGTATCCTTTTGATTTCAATCGTTCAGGATTAACTCCTTTTGAGATCATATAGGTCACAGCAGATTTCGCCCGTTTCTCTGAAAGCATCAGGTTGTACTTGTCACTTGCCCTGGAATCAGTGTGTGAGCTGAGCTCGATCGTTATCCCTGGATTTTCTGCCATGAACTTAACCAGTCCGTCCAGCACCTGCTTTGAATCTGGCTTGATATCCCATTTACCAAGGTCATAATACATGTTGTTCACGACGATCGGCTTCTCAAGTTCAATTTTCTCAAGCTCAAAATCAGCAATGATATTCTGTGATTTCTTCACTCCTTTGGTGCTTACTTCAATTGGCTTGGTGGAGTAGAAATTGTCTTTGGTGGCAAAGATCTTATACTCCATCTCTGGCTCAAGTGTGATCTTATAATCACCGTCAAGTCCGCTTGAATATCTTCTCTTTTGGCCTGTACTCTTGTTAGTGACTTCAATGAACACTTCTGCCAAAGGCAATTCCTGGCCGTTACTTTTAACCTTGATCATTCCAAGCAGTCTCACAACCACAGGTTCCACCCTGAACTGATAGATCTGGTCATGGCCTCCTCTGTCAGAGGATACAAAGCCTGACTTATGATTGTCATTCATTACAAATGAAAAGTCATCAGTAAAAGAGTTCACCGGAAACCCTAGGTTTTCAGGCTTTGTCCATCCTGTAGCTGTCTTTTTGGTTTTAAATACATCCAGCCCTCCAAGGTTGAGATGTCCTTCTGATGAAAAGTACAGGGTTGAATCTGTCTCATCATACCATGGGAACACTTCATTGCCTGCTGTATTTAAATCTTTCCCTAGATTCACTGGTGCTGTATAGCCTTCTTTGGTTTTATAGCTGATGTAAAGGTCTGTTCCGCCTGTGCCTCCGGGTCTGTCTGATGCAAAGATGATCGCTGATTCATGATCATAAAATGCAGGATGTCCGTTGGAGTGATCTTCGCTGTTGAATGGAAGCTCTTTTAGCTCTGTCCATTGATTGTCAACAAGTCTGGCAGAATACAGCTTCAGATGTGATACGTTCTCCTTGTTTTTATTCAGCCTGTTTTTAGTGGTGTAATTGCTTCGTGTAAAAATGATCTCATCACCTTTCTTTGAAAACAGCGGGGTACTTTCATGATATTGCTTGTTTAGCTCTCCTGTCAGGGCAACTGGCTTTGACCATTCTCCTTTTTCACCTGGCTCAGAATAATAGAGGTTGTAAAACGATGTACCTGTCCAGGGATCCTGTGCTTTTGCATCTGGGCTTTTAACAGCTGCTGTGTAAACAATCCCTTTCTTGTAAGGCGCACATGAAAAAGCGCAGACCTGGTCTTTTAGCGTAATAGGTGAAAGCCTGATCTGCCCGCTGTCTTTCTCAAGGGCTTTTACGTTCTGCAGGTTACTGTAAAAGTATTCTGCGTTTGGATCATCTTTTTGTCTGTACATGTACACATCCATCCAGTCCTGGGCGTTGGTGTATTTTCCTGCAAGCATCAATGTTCTTGCATAATTGAAGATGGCTGTTGGCGGTACATCCGGTCGTGTAACGATCTTCATGTATTCAAGTTCTGCTTTCTTGTAGTTCTTCATGTTCAGATAGGTCTGCGCGAGACGTTCCCTGGCTTTTACATCATTCTTGTTTTTAGAAAGATGCTTTTCATACAGATTCGCCGATTTGCTGTAACGCATTTGATTGAACTCATGGTCAGCCCGCGTCAGGTAGTTTGTGCTGCAACCTGTAATGGCGAGTATTGCCGGAATTAAGAGTAGCTTACCTTTCATGTTCGTTTATTTAAAAGAAACGTGGATTTTTAATCTTCACTTCATTCTTCACAAGGTCAACTGCAAGCATAAGCTCGTGTGTTCCCCGCGCGTAACCATTCATCACCGATGTTGCATAATCATAAGAGTAACCTAAGCGGATCTGTCGGTTGATCTGGTATTCCATCAGACCAGTTACGGCATCTCCTGTTCTGTAAGATGCACCGATCCAGAGCATGTCTTTCAGCAGGAAGTTCGCGCTGAAATCTGCTTCCATAGGTGCTGATGCTACATATTTCACTAAGAATGAGGGTCTGAACTTTACAGCCGGTGATATATCGAATACAGTACCTCCTGTAAGGAAGTAATGCCTCGCATAGGCTGGATAGTTCATATTCCTCGGAAGGTCATCGATCGCATACAGTGTTGGAATTGAAAACCCTACATAGCTTCTCTTGGTATAGTAATAGGTTCCAAAACCGAACTTGGGTGTGATCGAACTCTTCTGTGGGCTTGTGAACACCTGGTCCTGATCCCAGTAATTGAGCTTGTCGAAGTTTGTTCTGTAGTTGCTGACGCCTGCGCGTAAGCCGAAGTTCAGAAAGCCTGGACCAACCTTCAGTCTGTATGAATAGCTGGTGAGCGCTTCAAGCCTCGAGGTGGCTCCGATACGATCTGTTACAACGAGTCCTCCGAGTCCAACTTTTTCATTTTTGGTGATCCCGTCAAAGGCGAACAGGTTTGTTTTCGGTGCTCCTTCAAATCCCATCCATTGATCCCGGTGCAGTATGCTGAAGGAATTGTAAGGATGACTTCCCACATATGCAGGGTTGTGATATTGCCCTGTGAACATATATTGTGTGACCATTGCTTCCTGCTGTGCACTTGCGGATATTGTTGCCAATAGGAAACATCCCAGTGTGACTATCTTTTTCATGATCAAAGTTTTTTTCTTGTTTCTAAAAATTCCTATCTCCTCATATCAACATACCCTTTTAGAACAAGGCTTTCACCTTCGATCTCCAGGATGACAAAATAGGTTCCGTCAGGAAGCTGTTTGCCTTCAGCATTTGTACCGTCCCAGGTATTCTTGTAGTTATTCGTTGTAAAGACTTCATTTCCCCACCTGTTCACAACAACCAGTTTGTTGTCGGGATAAGCATCAAGACCTTTTACAAAGAATGTTTCGTTTGCACCATCTCCGTTCGGTGAGAAAGCGGATGGCATTTCCAGTCCTGAAGGTTCTTTCAATTCAACACTTACAGTGGATATACAGCCTCCTGCATTGCAGGTTACTGAATAGGTGCCGGCATTCAGGTTGTCGATCCTTGTTGCTGTTGATCCGTTAGACCACATGAACTGGTAAGGCTGATTGCCTCCTGTTGCTTCAGCATTCACATAACCATCTGTTCCGTTGTGGGTGCTGATGTTATAGCCTGTTTCATAAAGTGATGGTGTAACTGTCAGCTCAAGCTTATCTGGTTGCGTGATGGTATAGGTAGATGAAAATTCGCATCCTACATTGTCAACAATGTGAACAGTGTATTGGGATGCCGTAAGTCCATTGATGTCTTCCTGGCTGCTTCCGTTGGACCACTGATAAACGAATGGCTCTTCACCGCTTTGAACTGTGATGTCAACAAATCCATCGGCATCTTCATAGCATGTTGCATTTCTGGTAGAAGCGCTGACAGCGAGTGCATCTGTTTTCTCAACCTGGATGGATAGCGTTGCTTCACATCCGTGCTGGTCTGAAACAACCACCGTGTACATTCCTTCAACCAATGATCCCGGGTCTTCACTTGTGCTTCCATGACTCCAGCTGTAGTTGTATGGGAAGATACCTCCTGAGGCTATCATGTCGATGCTTCCTACCGCATTTCCACAAGCTGCAGCTGTCGATGTACCTTTCAGGATGATCGGATCTGGTTCCGTGAGCATTACTGTAAGTGTTGCCTTGCAGTTGTTCTGATCTGTTATGATCAGTTCGTATGTTCCTGCCTTTACACCTGACAGATCCTGTGCGTTGGATGTATAGCTGTTCGGACCAGACCATGCATAAACATAAGGCTGTGTTCCTCCAGAGGTCGTTAATGTAACAGATCCATCATCTCCATGATAACAAGATACTCCGAAACCACTGTAGGATGAATTTGTAGTCGATGCAACCATTTCGCCTGGCTCACTGATCACAAGTGAATCAGTGATCGTACAGCCATTCTGATCTGTAGCTGTGAGGTAATAGGTTCCTGCAGATATGCCGCTGATATTGGCATTGGCAGAGCTGAAGGATCCCGGACCAGTCCACTGATACATGTAAGGTGAAACGCCGCCTGAAACTGCTGTTGTGATCGCACCATCTGATAATTCATGACAGCTTACCTGGTAGCCTCCGTTGTATTGAGTCGCAGTTGTCATTGCATTAAGAGCAGGTGGCTCAGTGATGTTGATCACCACTGCCTTCTGACATTTATTGGAGTCAGTAACAAGTACGGTGTACAATCCTGCACCCAGTGATGAAATGTTCATCGAGACTGATGTGAATCCGTTAGGACCGCTCCACAGGTATTCATAAGGTGATGTACCTCCCTGAACCTGCAGCCCGATCGATCCGTCTGTGGAGTTGTGACAGCTTACATTGTACCAGCCTGCAACAGATGATGCAGTTGCTGTAACTGATAAGCTGTCTGGAATATAAACCTGCACTGGCAGTGATTTACATCCGTTTGAATCAATAGCTATAATTGAATAGCTGTTCCCTATACCAAGTGATCCTGTGTAAACACCTGCAGCTTCGAAGGTATTTCCATTGTCCCATGAAACCTGGTAAGGACCTTCACCACCTGTAACAGCGACTGTGACTGCACTTGTTCCTGATCCTGGTGCAACACAGGGATTGAAGGTTGTGCTTGCTGTAATGCCTGTTGGTATAGTGAAGTTGTAAGATGCAGGACTGCTGCAATTGTTTGAATCTTTCAGAACAATGCTGTAGCTTGAACCAATTGGAAGGGATGAAGTGTAAACACCTGGCAGTCCATAGCTGACACCTCCGTCATAAGAGACCATGTATGGTGAGCTACCTCCATCTGCATGAACAGTAACGTTTGCAAATGATTCACCTGGTAATGGACAGTCAACAACAACACTCGTTGTTAAAAGGATCTCTGGTTCATCGATCAGGATTCCCGGTACGGAAACAGCCTGGCATCCGTTTGAATCAGTAACAGTAACCGCATACGATCCTGCTCCAATACCTGAGATGTCCTCTGATGTCTGACCAGATACCCACACATATGTATATGGAAGTGTACCGCCTGTTACAGCAACGTCAATGCTTCCATTCAATGCTCCATTGCAGGTAGCATCTGTTTTTGACATAGTAAGAGTTAATGGCTGAGGCTGTGTTATTGTAACCCATCCGTTCACGGAACAACCATTGTCATCGGTTGCTGTGAACTGATAGGATCCAGCCACAAGGCTTATCGGATCTTCTGCCGTTACACCGTTTGACCAGGAATAGTAATATGGAAATGTACCTCCCTGAATATTCAGATTTATGCTTCCATCATATCCTCCTGAACATGATACATTTTCAGATGTAAGGCTGAATGTTAGTGGTGTTGGTTCTGTAATCGTAACAGTGGCTGTGGCACTGCAATTCAGTGAGTCTGTTACGGTGACGGAATATGTTCCTGCGCTTAATCCTGTTGCCACAGATGTCACCTGCGCATTATTCCAAAGGTATGTGTACGGAGCAGTGCCGAAGTTCATGGATGCCATTGCTGATGCGTCATTCCCATCATGACAGCTTACATTCGTTGGTTGAATGCTCACTGTCCTGTTGCTGCAATCTGGCTGTGAAACCACGACAGAACCAGTCACTGTGCATCCATTCTTGTCTCTGATGGTGTATGTGTATGTACCGGCAGTAAGATTTGTAATGGTGGATGTGCTCGCTCCATTGCTCCATGAATAGGTGTAACCAGGTGTTCCTCCTGAAGCGACCGCAGATGCTGTTCCATCACTGCCACCAACAATCGATACATCTGTTCCAGTGCCGATGCTCGTTAATATTGGCGGATCAACAATGTTAATCGATGCAGAGGACTGGCATAAGTTGACATCAGTAACTACGACTGTATAAAGACCGGGAGCCAGGTTTGAAATTGTTGAACTGATCTGTCCGTTTGACCAGCTATAGATCAGAGGGATAACACCTCCTGAAACTGTTGCTGTAGCAGTGCCATCAACAGCTTCTGCACACGATGGATTGGTATAGGTTACGTCAACAGAAAATCCTAAACAGGATGGTTCACTGACGGTGATCGTACCCGATATTGTACATCCATTGGCATCTGTTACAGTAACTGAGTAAGTACCGCTAGACAGATCTGTAGCTGTAGCTCCTGTCTGGCCATCAGACCAAAGATAGGAGAGTGGGGCAGTGCCTCCTGTGGTGTTTGCAGTGGCTGTTCCATCAGTACCTGCAACTACAGAAACATCTGTTTTTGTAATGTTCAGAGTAAGTAGCGGAGGATTGATGACCTGGCCGCAGTCTGAAATCGTACATCCCTGAGCATCAGTAACAGTTACACAATAGGAGCCTGAAACTACATTAACGGATGATGTGACTGCGCCGTTACTCCAGGCGTATGTATAAGGAAGGATACCTCCTGATATTGTTGGAGAAAATGATGTGGCCTGTCCGTAACACAAAACGGTTGCGTCGTTCAATGTGATCCCTAGTGGTGCTGAAAAGTTGATCGTTAATGTATCTGTACCATCAGAACATCCAGAGGTTCCGGTAGTGTTCAGTATCAGTGTTACAGAGCCTGCTGCTATTTCCGAAGCAGTGGGTGAATAAGATGCGTTAAGGCTGTTTCGTGATGGGCTGAAGCTTCCGTTTCCGCCTGTCCATGTTCCTCCTGTGGCATTGGTAACACTTCCTGTAAGGCTCACAGATGCGGTGTTTCCACAATGTGTTTGATCAGGTCCTGCATTTGCAACAGGTGTGCTGATAGTCGTAACAGGAACATTGACCAGGGCTGCAGGGCAGGTTGGTCCGATCAGTCCATCAAGGATCTCAAGTGTATACGAACCTCCTGACGTAGCAGAATATGTGGATGAGCTGCCAATGATGTTTCCTGCATTATCTTTCCAGTGAAACACATAGTTTCCATCACCCCCGGTTGCTGTACCTGTGAGTAGAACAGAACCGCCCGACGCACATATTGTGGCCGGCACAGGTGTTACGGATCCTTCTAGCTTGTCGAGTGTACGAATGACGACAGTATCACAATAGTTGATGTTGTATCCGCATTCATCAGCGATCGGATTACCGCAAACGAGGTAATGAATAAATTCCGGAGCATTGTCATCGGGATTAAAATTAGGACTGTCACACCCGCTTATACAGCTCAGGTATGAGTTATATTGTCCGGGAGCACCCGGGTAAATTGAATTCCAGGTAACTGTTGAAGCGACCATTCCCATCGCGGTAATGTTCATGTTACACCCCTTACGTATTGTGTCGTTCGGCGGAGCCGAAGGCTGACTTATAGACGTGATCGAATAGGTGTTCTGATTGTTTCCCGGCTTGCAGAAGGTTATTCTGTGCGGTCCCGGACCACTGATGCATATTGGGGCACCCACAGGCACCGACGGTCCGCAATCGATCTGGTAATATAGTGCACCCGTAGGTACTGCACCCGAAACAAAGTTGAAGCTAAGCGCGACAGCGGTGCTGTCTAACGTTACTTCAAAAGAGGTACATTCTTCAGAACCTGATGCACTGCAACAAAAGCCATCTCGTGAATGAGGTGGAGAGATCCATACACCTGCTGGCTGGCCAACCAGGTTTACGTTGTAATAAGGAACTTCAGGATCACAGGTCGGTAACTGTGCGAAGAGTTTTTCTGGTATTAGTCCGAAGACCAATGCTGCAAACCAGATCAATAGCTTTGTAGAGCAGTAAATTTTTCCTTTCATGAGGCTCAGATTTAATATTCATTCTCACTAATCAACATTTCATTAAACCTGCGAACAGGGAGAGGAACCTGACTAAGTACTTTCTTGCGGTGTCTCACTACACAAGATCTTCATTCAAAGTCCACCGGGTTTCGACAAAGCAATTTTGTGCCGCTGAATATTTTCATGTCTGCATGCTTCTGATTGGCCTCTATTTACAGGGTTTCCAGATTTTGAATTAAAATGCCCTGAAGTAATACTGTTTAGAATGTGTTGCCCAAAATGGTGTTAAGTACAATTGATCTTGGATGTTGGGGCTAAGTAGCTCTATTCTGATTCCTGAAGGAATCTACTATGAGTTTGATTTGTTGAAACGGGTGTGAGGTCTTGCAGATGTTTTGAAAGTGTTGATATGGTTGGATTTCAGTAAGAGAGCAGGATTATTGGCTGTCCTTAGACTTTCTTTTCAGCCAGTAAAGTCCTTTAACATCCGTTCTCCATTCATCAAGCAGGTAAACGAGAATGAGCTCCTCGATGACCTCGGCCAGTGAAATGACCATAGCAATGTAAAAGAGCCAGGGGAGCGGCTCATAGAAAAACATCGTCAATAAAAAGATGCCCTGGGCGATGAATGCTGCCTTTGCAAGGTATGTGTGAAAGCTTGAAGGTTTGCCATACCTGATGATTGCAAAAATGACCTGAAGTATAGATGCTCCCAGGACGATAAGTATGAGGATCCTGTAATCAAGAATAAAACCTTTATGAAAATGCCATGCTGCATAGACGCTGATAAGAAGCGTTATCAAATCCCCAATAGAGTCGAGTGAGGCTCCAAGTCTCGTTACCATGTTCTCTTTCCTTGCAAAATAGCCATCTGCAATATCCGTGATAAGGGAAAGTAGAAGGAATGCAGCAAAGGTCTTTTCCTGATTTCTCAGCATGAAAAAGATCAGCAGTGGTGCAGCGAGCAGCCTGTAAACCGATAATAGATTTGGCAGATTTAAATTCACCTGAACTGACTTTTGATAATCACTCTATCAAGAATCAGGCATACCTTACAGAAAGAAGGTTGAGTGTTTCACACACATATAAATTTACCTGGAGGGAACTGTTTATAGATTGCCATGATGTGCTACCAGACGAGGAACTTTTTAGCACTTTCTTTTGCTTCTTCCAGACTCGAAAAGTGCAAGGTTTTATGCACGTCCCGGCCTTCAACTTTCAGTTCATAATCCTTGTCAGAGTGACTGATGTCAAAATTGATCGTATCATATGAGGCATGCCAGTGATCAGTGCGATCTTCCTTGAAGTTTAACAGATCTTCCATCGTTCGAATGTTTGAGTTAATATATTAATTGCTTTTAAGTTCCTGGATGAACTGCTCAGTTGAGATATTCTGATTGCCTTCCCAGGTCTTGATAACCCTACCTTCTTGATCGATCAGCACCAGTGTAGGATATCCTCTCTTCGGATTGTATTTCTTCTGAAGCTCTTCGTTTTGCTGCTTCAATGCATCACTTAACTTGTGCTTGTCTTTTTTTGGAAAGTCAGCATTTACAAGGATAAGATTCTGACCGGCGTATTCACAAACTTCCTTTTTATTCAGAAGCTTTCCTTCAATCTGATCACAGTAGGTACACCAGTCTGAACCAGAAAAGTAGATCAGAATTTTCTTGTTGCTGTCCTTAGCTTCTTTTAATGCACCGGTAAAATCAGTGCCCCAGTTACAGTCAAGATTGATAAGAAAAGGAAGTAATATCAGTAGTAGTTTCATTTCGTTGCTTTATGAATGTTGATGCAAGAAACTAACCAGATGATAAAAGTTTAATGTTTAAAGTACAAAGTTTAAAGGTTAATGTTCAAAGTGTAAATGTCAAAGTATTGTTCTGCTAAATTAGTAGATGATTATAGGTGTTGATGTTGAGTAGTTATCTGCCTTTATTGAAAGCAGGTAGATTCCTGTCTTAAGGTCTTTCCGTTGAAGCTCATAGGAGCTGCTACTGTGATACTCAGTAAATATTATTCTGCCAGTGTAATCGAACAATGTAATTAAGATAGGGTAAGAGACTTCCTGAACTGAAATAATTGCTGACTCGCTGAAGGGATTTGGATACACAGTCATTTTCTTTTCTTTTACCCTGTCTTCAACAGATGCAGGAATACAAGATAAGGACGGAGATGTAAATTTGATTTTTGCAGCTATGTCTTTTATGTATGTGATGTTATTGAGTTTGGTTACAATGCGGAAGTATAAGATATGTGGAGAACATCTTATAACCGATGCATCGGGTACCCAGGAGAATCTTATCTGAATAGAATCAGGTGAATAAACCAGTTTTTGGTAAGTGACATGCAAACTGTCTTCTAATAGTTCAGAATACAAATTCAATGATAGAGTATCTGCTTCACTTGAAGATGCTGAAAGATTAAAAGTGATTGTATCACCTGGATTTGATGTTTTCGCAAAAGAATTACTGGACTCTTCTATAAAACCAGAAGATTCTATGTACAGGTGAGGATCGGCTATTGTTGAAGAAGCTATAGAAAGCTGAAAATCATAAATCACATAACCCTGATAAACAGAACCTCTGTATTGTTTGATCTTTATTGCAAAATTGAATTCTCCGATCTGTGCAGGAGAGATCCACTGAAAAATACCGGTATGTGGATTAATAGAAACCCCCGGAGGTAAAAAATATCCGGGAACATCCAGCCCATTTATTCCTCGACATGGAACGAGCTCATAGATCAGTTCGTCACCTTCCGGATCAAAGCAAGGTGTGGCAATAGTCAGAGGAGTATTCACAAAACCCTTGAAGACCGGATCTGCAACAAATTGTGGTGTGTTATTTAAAGTCTGCGAAACCTGAATGGTTGTTTCAATATAAAAAGGAATATTTACTGAATTCGGAATATTTAATACTCCGGAATTCCTGTTTGGATCTGAAACAGAGATTATGTAAGATCCGGGAAGGAAAGTGTAAACAGTACTATAAAGATTGATCTTTTTCAGATCCGACAATAATTCACCTTCATGACTACATCCTGGCATTGCAGGACCATTGTATCGTTCAAGTGTGTCAATATTACCATCTCCGTAGCTTATCTCAATTCTGCAACGGTCTGCTGGAGAATCTGATTTTGTGTAAGTTGTTACCTGGATTTTATAGGTCGATCCAGATAAATGTTCATAAGTAATAAATCCTCCACGATTATGCGTTGCATGTAAAAAAAATGGAAACAGAACAAAAAATAGAATAATTAACCGGGACATGTATGATGAAAAGGTTATATGTCTGGATGAAAGTAAAAAATGGAAATGGTAATAAATGTAGGAATTTTAATTCGTTCTATAAGCATATATTTGATGTCCAAATAACAATCTATGAAAAAAATTTACCAGTTAATTACTGCATTTGCCATCGTATTCGCAGGTGATGTAAATGCACAATGTAGCCTCAATGTTACTGCATCTGACATGACTGTCTGTGCAGGTGAAACAGTTACTCTTACAGCTTCTGCAAACGGGCCTCTTTCTAACCTCACTGCCGGGCTTGCCGGAGGAAACAACCACCGAGGTAATATGTTCGATATCTATGCTACAAATGCAGTCACAATTACCTCATTTGACGCACATCCAATGGGTAATACCACGATCGAGATCTATTACAGAACATCTCCATTCTTTGGTTTTGAGACATCTTCCACAGGCTGGACATTGATAGGTTCTGCCGCAGTGACTGCACAGCCATTTGGTACTGCGACACCGGTACCGGTTCCTGTAAACGTTACGATTCCTGCAGGACAGACTTATTCATTTTACGTGACGTCAACAAACACGAGCGTTAGTTTAAATTACACTGATGGAACGACAGAAGGTGCAACGTGGGCCAGCGATGCGAACATCACATTCCGTCAGGGTGTTGGAATGGAATACCCTTTTGCAAATGGTGGTGGTGTTTTCCGCCCACGCGTATGGAATGGCATTATTCATTATACCATTCCAGGTGCGAGTTCTTACCTCTGGAATACGAGTGCAACTACACAAACCATTTCTCCGGTGATCAATGCATCAGGACAGTTTATTGTTCAGGCAAACGTCACAGGCTGCCCTTCATTGGCTGATACGATCAATATTCAAATGTCCACACCTCCTGTTAACGCAGGAGCTGACCAGGCGATCTGTGAAGGTGATATGGTAATACTTTCGGGTACAGGTGCTGCTTCATATGTATGGAATCAGAGCGTTACTGACGGCGTGGCATTTTCACCTGTCTCCACAGCATCTTATGTTGTTACAGGAACAGATTCGATCGGATGTACAAAGAATGATACAGTTTCTGTCATCGTAAATCAGCTTCCGGTAGTGATTGCAAATGCTTCATCACAAACAGTATGTGAAGGGACAAACGTAACCCTTACAGGATCAGGTGCAGTGAGCTATACCTGGGATAACGGCGTGACGGATGCTGTGCCGTTTGCTCCAACAACCACAGTGACTTATACAGTGACAGGTACTGATGCAAACGGATGTATCGATACCAACCAGGTTACTGTCAACGTAGATACACTTCCAGTTTCATCTTTTACATTTAATACCATTGGTGGTGAAGTGACTTTTACAAACACGTCAGTTGATGGAGTAACGTATTCATGGGACTTCGGTGATGGCAGTGCATTATCGAATGACCTGGATCCAACGCATACTTACACTTCAAATGGAAGCTATACTGTGATCCTGAGCGTGACCAATGGATGTGGTACAACAGTGACTTCACAAACAGTTACCATCCTGACGATTGGTATAAAGTCTGCACATGCATCGTCATTCGTTGTAGCGCCAAACCCTTCAAACGGATACTTTAACCTTACACTTCCTTCAGAAGTAGATGGAAGGATCCTTGTTGAAGTGAGAGACACTAAAGGAAGCCTTGTTCATTCTTCCATTGAGAACAAAGGAAACGGAACAATTCAGAAAGTGATCGATCTGACATCTTTGGCAGGTGGGGTTTACTTTATGAAGATTGAAACCAATAAATCAGCAGAGATCGTAAAGATCATTGTTGAATAAGGATTAAGGTTTTATTGAAATGAAAAGGGCTGTCTGATAAAGGCAGCCTTTTTTATTTTCACTCGTCAGCAGAGGAAATCTAAAACGGAATGTTTCAATAAAATTCCGAAATATCATTGCCAGTCCGTAGTCCCTGCCGCACAAGGTCTTCGCTCCAGACCACGGACATACGGGGCTTGTTGAGAATACGAAATGCTACAAGTATAGTACTCTGTATATTGCCAACTGCAAATTTTTCCAACTGCAAACTGAACATCATTGCCAGTCCGCAGTCCCTGCCGCACAAGGTCTTCGCTCCAGACTACGGACATACGGGGCTTGTTGAGAATACGAAATGCTACAAGTATAGTACTCTGTATATTGCCAACTGCAAATTTTGCCATCTGCCAACTAAACATCGTGATAACTTTAGATCAATGAAGAGTAAACTTTTGCAACTATAAACTCAACATCTGTCGAAGCAAGAACAGTACACGTTCCTTTTTCATTCTCAAGCTCAAGGTAGTCACCTTCATGAACAATGATCGGAGTGCTATCAACTGAACACGTAGCAGATCCTTTAAGTAGATACAAACCAGAGTAGATTTCATTCTGCCCGATGCTTTTGATTTCTCCTTTCAAACTTGTATGAGCTTCGATCATTCCACTATAATTACCCCTGGTCATAAGGTTAAAGTCTTTTACCTTTCCTCTGGCTTTTGTAGGCCATTCACCATTGAATGTATCCAGACTGAATTTTGTCAGATGTTTCTGGTAACGGTCTAAATGATCAATGTCCAGCTCTCCTTCCAGGATCATTAAATGACGTGTAACACCAGGCATATGTGTAAAGGTCGATTCCTCAATTTCAACCGTTGCAAAGCTTACACGGAAATCAAAATTGAATTTCTGGTATTCAGCTGATCGAGGTCTGATCGCAAGCTGTGTCGTTGTACCACCAGCCCATCTGGCAGTAATGAGGGAAGAGGCTTTCACTAAATTGATCATTACTGGAATACTAAAAAGATTAATTGAATATGCTATTCGGACGTGAATATACACCTGAAATTTTATTGTAGTTTTATCTGCAGATCAGCCGGTTATGAATTACAGTACACAACGCAGGATTTTACTTTTCCTGTTAATGATCTTCATACCAACACTGATATACTCGCAGTCAGGACTAACATGTTCAGTGAAGGATTCTTCCGGTGCAGGTCTTCCGTTTGTTAACATAGCACTTGTTTCACATCACGATTCCACCTTTGTTACAGGAACAACTACACTGGAAGATGGCAGCTTTACATTTCGGCAATTGTCGGGAGGAAGCTATTTTCTGAAAGCCTCTGCAGTAGGATACATCGAATATGCCGGTACAAAATTTCGCCTGGATACAGGGCTTACCATACTGCCAGATATTTTTTTATCCAGGAAATCATCAACACTTAAAGAAGTATCCATTACAGCGATCAGGGAGAGCATTACGTTTAAAGATGGGGTAGTCGTAATGAATATAGAGGACAATCCCCTTGCAACCGGAAGCACCGCGCTTGAACTTTTAAAAAGGCTGCCCGGTGTTTTCATCGATAATCAAAACAACATTCACATCAATGGAAAATCAGGTGTAAGGATCATGCTTGATGGTAAGATCCAGCGGCTTTCAGGGAACGAGCTTTTCGCGCTGCTTAATACACTGTCAGCAGAATCAATCTCAAAAATTGAAGTAATGAGTAATCCTCCTGTAAGGTATGATTCAGAAGGAACTTCAGGAATGATCAATATCGTATCGAGGAAAGTGAAGGTGATCGGCTTTAGTGGCACCCTGGGTGCAGGTTTTAGCAAAGGTCATTCTGCAAGAGGTGCAGCAGATGGCAGCTTGAATTACAAAGGGCGGAAAGGTTCGGTTTACAGCAATTTCGGTTATGCCAACCGAACGTTTTATAACTCCTACATCTTTGACAGAACCTATGATCTTCCACCGGCTCTTACATATCTTAAGGAAGTTGGTGAGCAGATCAATTACCAGGAGCTTTTCTATTATAAGGTAGGTGGAGATTATTCCTTTTCCTCAAAAACGACGATTGGATTTCAGATGAATGGTGGTCCTTCAAATACACCCTTCACAGATATTGGAGTGAATACTGTCTCGGGTGATAATGTACTTGGATATGATTATACCTTATATAATGTAGAGACCAGGGAATCACGTAACGTCCCTGGCTACAACATCAACCTGGAACATCACCTTGACACCAGCGGAACAACTCTAAGCTACTCCGGAGATCTTTCACTGTACGATGGTACAAGAGAGGCTCACAGCGACAACCGGTTTTATTCAGGTGCTAATGAAGTGCTTGCTCCCAATGTATATAAAAGCCGTCATGAAACAGATATTGACATCATAACCAATAAGCTTGATTTCAATAAAACGCTGAAAAGATCATGGCTTCTGGAGACAGGCGTTAAATCTACTGTGGTTAAAAGCAGCAACGATTATACATTAAGAATGATGGAACCAATAACAGGAACGTTCATTCTGAATAATGAATTTTCGAACGTTTTCAGGTATCATGAAAGTATTTCTGCCGGATATGTTAATCTGAAGAAGGAGATCAGTAAGACAAGCATTCAGGCTGGCGTGAGGAGCGAGTACACCTTTGCATCAGCTCATAATATAACCTCAGGGTGGAAATTTGATAAGCAGTACCTGAGCTTTTTTCCAAATGTTTCACTGGACAAAAATCTGGGAGGTGTTCACAAAATGACACTCACTGCAGGACGACGAATTGACCGTCCATCTTACCGTGATCTTAACCCATTCAAATCTTACCAGGATAATTATTCCTCCACCGTCGGCAATCCCAATCTGAAACCTCAAACGTCAGTAAACTCTGCAATACGTCATTCTTATAAGGAGATGTTGTTTACAACAGTATCGTATAGCAGGTATTCAAACCTGATCATATCCTATGACTTTCAGAACGATTCAACCAAAGAGACAACCTCTACCTTATCCAATCTGAGCAAAAGTGATTTCTTTAGTGTGAATCCATATTTCCAGAAGAATGTAACATCTTACCTGCACCTGACCATGTCAGCCAACCTGTTTTACCAGGATTTCTCTGGAGATCTAAACAATACAAATGTGGATTACAGAACTTGGTCATATAACGGGAATTTCAGTGCAGACATCATCTTTCCGGCAGAAACACGGTTTGTTGTAAGCTCTTTCTATAATGGACCATTTTCAAATGGATTTCAAAGCATCAGGCCTTCCTGGTCGCTCGATGTTTCTTTGAGGAAGAGCTTTTATAAGAACAAGCTTTCTTTGACACTGTCTGCATTTGACCTTTTTCATAAGAATGTTTTTTCCATGCGTAGTGTGTTTCAAAACCAGGATTACATCTTTATAACCACTCCCGATTCGCGACGCGTATTTCTACATGTCCTCTGGAAATTCGGAAATGTGAAAGTGGATGTACGACAGAAAGCCAGCAACGAAGAAGAGAAGGGCAGGCTGAACGGTGGTGGTGGAAAATGATTTTTGAAAACATACCATTACCCTGCGATTCTAATCTAATTGATCTTTGATTCTGAAGGTCAGTTCTCAAATGGTTTTTTATGGAAAATTTGGGCATTAAATAACCTCATGATGCCATAGGTTGAAGATGTCTTAAGTGTTGTGTTGTTGTGTAATGACTTGTGATACAGCCAGTTTTGTAATGTGTGCTGAATGAGAGAAGGAAACAGTTGAAATGAAAATTTTCTGTACAAATCTTGCTTTTGATATACTAAAATTTACTTGACATGTTGGGAAGGAAAAGATTCGTGCAGAGTGGAATGGTCATATTGGCATTCACATCATTTAGTGTAGGGACAGGATTTGAAGTACAGACAATAGCTCCGGAAAATCCGCAGATCGTCACACTTAAAAATGATTCGCTATTAAGTCAGAATAAAAGGTCAGCAAAGAAAGACACTTCAAAAACAAGTGAAACAATTGCCGACAATGCGACAGGAGTTGTCATTACAACCTCCGGAAATTCATTGGAGAATCTTGCAGATGACGAAGTTTTCATAGAAGAAACCAAAGTAAAGAGAGAGTTTGTGCTAGAAGAGGAGTTCAAGCTGTGGAGGATCTATGTAAGCAAAGGCCGAAAGACAATTGATTACAGAAAGGTTGAAGTTCCTTATGGCACTTATTTCAAGAAAAACCATATGGACATTACAGAAGAAGTGTATAACCTGGAAACCAAAGATCTTCCGGAAGGAGAGACCAAACGGTACAAGCGTGACGAATATGAAGCCAAGGAGCGTGAGCGGATCAATCAGGAGATCATGAATCATTTCCAGATCAGATCAATTCCACTGGACTCGGCATTTATTATGAATAATTCTATGAACGATACGATACAGGGGAGGTAGATAGATAATTCACTTTAAACTGTTTAAAGTTCAATGTTTAAAGTTTAAAGTTTAAAGTTCAGGGGCATCCGAATTGAAAGCAGCATTCAACCACAAACGTTAAAAAAATCACGCGCGAGTATTATGCAGTGGGGTAACTCACATCCACTTTAAACTTTGAACTGACAACTTTAAACTGTTTAAAATTCAATGTTTAAAGTTTAAAGTAAAGGGGCATCCGTTCTAAAGGTAATTACGTCCCCGCGCGTTAATAACCCACGCGAGAGTAGAATGCATTTGGGTAACTCACATCCAATTTAAACTTTGAACCGACAACTTTAAACTGTTTAAAAAAGTTCATTGTTCAAAGTTAAAAGTTTAAAGTTCAGGGGCATCCGAATTGAAAGCAGCATTCAACCACAAACGTTAAAAAAATCACGTACGAGTATTATGCATCGTGCTAACTCACATCCACTTTAAACTTTGAACTAACAACTTTAAACTGTTTAATGGTACAAAATGTCCTGCGTTTAGTACTCATCCCTTGCCAGCTCAAAAACACACCTTCACACCAATCAGGCACACATCATCCACCTGTTCAAGTGGTCCTTTCCAGGTTTCGAAGCATTCAGTAATCAGGTCCTTCTGGATCTCGGCAGGTTCATGCGATACGGTGGTCAGTAAATCTTTAAGCTTCGAGGCTTTGAATTTCTTTCCTTTTTCTCCACCGAACTGATCATAATAACCATCTGTAAAGAGATACATCACATCACCTGTCTTCAATTCGATGTGATGCGTGCTGAAATCAACTGGCTTTGGATAATCACCGATAGGCTGTTTGTCCCCTTTGTATTCTATCAACTTTTTATCTCGAACCAGCCACAAAGGATTGTTTGCGCCTGCCCATTTCATCATACTTTTTGTCTTATCCCAGCAGGCTAAAGAAATGTCCATTCCATCGTTCACCTTTTCTCCCGATTTCTGAAATTCTTCAAGAACAATTTCGCGTGTTTTGTTCAGGATCTTTCCCGGATCTGTCAGGCCGAATTCTTTCACGCTCCTGTTAAGCGCATTGTTGCAAACGACACTGACCATCGCTCCGGGAACACCATGTCCTGTGCAATCTGCAGCTGCGACCATGACCATGTCATCCACAGATTCCAGCCAATAAAAATCTCCCGCCACAATATCCTTTGGTTTGTATATAATAAATGATTCCTGAAGTAATGAACTGATCCGGGATGCAGGTGGAAGGATCGCATTCTGAATTCTTCTTGCATAATTGATCGAGTCGGTAATCTCTTTGTTTTTCGTTTCTATCTTGTCACGCTGTGTGATGATAATAGCTTCATATTCCCTGTTGATCCTGACAAAGTAAAATCCAATCAGGAATGTGATGGTGAGCCCCATGAGGAAAAAGATCACAGAGAAAGCATTTTTAATGGATGCTTCAATATAGATCTGTGGTTCGATCAGCGTGAACAGTTTTTGCTGAATTAAAAAAAGAGATACAGTTAAAATCAGACCACCGACTCTTTCAACATTCGTTTTGAAGAGCAGTGTGGCAAGTAGTACCACAGGATAGAACATGATGTAGTTCTGAACTTCCTTACCTACCATCAGTCCCATTGTCATTACAAATGCGGAAGTGATAAAGAACAGGTAATAATGAGCAAGCCTGAATAACCTGAAATGATGTAACACAAGGGAGAATAATGCAAGCACCATCATGATAATCACTGCTGGCAGCAGCTTAAATCCATTGAAGTAGATCTCTGCCGGAATGTAAACGAGGATGACCAGCAGCAGCAAAACCAGCAGACGATTCAGCAGGATCACCTCACGAAGCATGGTGATGTCTTCATGTTCTTTAAGACCTATCCGTGAGATCCTGCTCCATAATAGTCTAAGCGCCTGGTTCATGCAGCGAATATAGAAAAATCAGGTTTTGATGACATTATGAAATCCGTTCAACCGAAATCTTCTTTGATAAAGAGGTGTTGATCGCTTTATTATTTCCTTTCAAAATGATGTTTAAATATGAAAAGGCATTAAAATGTATCATTGTGGTTGATTGGATGTACTTCCTCCAGAAAAGCCTCTTACAGTGCATTATCGTAGGTGAGGATAAAAAAAAGGTTGTCTATACGGACAACCTTTAACCTGGAATAATTGAATGATCACATGCTTTTCAGCTCTGTTACGAGCTTGGTCAGCACATCCTTAGCATCGCCGAAAAGCATGCTTGTTTTTGTATTGTAGAACAGTTCATTCTCAATGCCAGCATAACCAGCGCTCATGCTTCTCTTGTTCACGATGATATGATTTGAATTTTCAACATCAAGAATTGGCATTCCAAAAATAGGAGAGGAGGGATCTGTTTTTGCTGCAGGATTTACAACGTCGTTCGCACCCACTACAAGTACTACATCTGTTGTAGCGAATTCAGGGTTCACTTCTTCCATTTCAGAAAGCTTTCCATAATCTACATTCGATTCTGCCAGAAGAACGTTCATATGGCCTGGCATACGTCCTGCAACTGGGTGGATCGCATACTTCACTTCAACACCCCGTTCTTCAAGGATCGTTTCAAGTTCATGGATCACATGTTGCGCCTGTGCTACAGCCAATCCATAGCCCGGGACAATGATCACCTTTTTAGAGTAATTCATCAGTACTGCTGTATCAGAAACTGATATATCCTTGATCGAACCGGAAACTTCCCTGTCACTTGCCACTGCAGAACCTTCGCCAAATGCGCCAAAGATCACATTGCTCAATGGTCTGTTCATCGCTTTACACATCACGATCGTTAACAGCGTACCTGCTGATCCAACCAGGATTCCTCCTGTCAGCATAACCTTATTATCATATAGAAATCCACCGAATGCCGCAGCCAGTCCGGTGAAAGAGTTCAATAGACTGATCACTACAGGCATGTCAGCTCCACCGATTGGAATGGTAAACAGGATACCGTAAACAAGAGCAGCTGCAAGAAGTCCGTAAAGGATAAAATTGCTTTCTGGTGCAGTGTAGGTTACATACGTTCCGAAAATGGTCACACCAATAAGGAACGCGGTGTTCAATATATTGTATGAAGGCAGTCTTACGGGCTTTCTCATGGTTCCGTTAAGCTTAAGGAACGCGATGATTGAACCTGAGAAGGACACGCTTCCGATCACGAGGCCTGCCACGATAAAAGCGAGGCTGGATGTTTTGTCAAGGTTATGATGATATTCCATCAGCCCGATCAGCGCAGCGCAGGCTCCACCCATCCCGTTGAACATAGACACGAGCTCAGGCATTTTGGTCATCTGCACTTTCTTGGCTGTCATCCATCCGATCACGGTTCCAAGAGCAATAGCACCAAAGATCAGGGCATAGATGCCGCCTGAAACTTCCACATCATCATGTAAAAACAAGGTTCCAATGATGGCGATGGTCATACCTACAGCACCAAGAAGATTTCCATTTCTTGCTGATTTGGGATTTCCCATCATCTTCAGTCCTACAACAAATGTCACAGAGCCGATCAGGTAAGCGATGGTAAGTAAATTATGTGAGTTCATTCTTACAGTTTCAATATTTCTAAATGACTATTACAGGCGTTGTGACCGATCAGAAAGATCACTTCTTCTTCTTGAACATTTCGAGCATGCGGTCTGTTACCACAAATCCTCCAACAACGTTCAGCGTACCAAGAAGCACTGCCAGAAAACCAAGGATGATCGATGCATAATCATCAGGCTGTACACGAAGCATCACGTGGATCGCTCCAATGATCACAACACCATGGATCGCGTTTGCACCCGACATCAGCGGAGTATGCAACACTGTCGGAACATTTCCGATCACTTCAACACCAACGAATACCGCCAGGATCACGAAGTAGATCATGTTCTCATTTTCTCCGAAAAAACTTAATAGCTCGTTCATATTTCTTATGCTTTAATTAGGCTTGAGTGTACTGCATTTCCTTTGTGAACAATTAAAGATCCTTTGGTGATCTCTTCTTCCATTTCCCATTTCATTCCATCCTTCGTAGCCAGATGGGTGAGGAATGCCTGAACATTTCGTGCAAACAGTTCACTTGCATTCAATGGAAGAAGGCTCGGCATGTTCGATTCGCCAATGATTGTCACACCATGCTTTACTACGGTGGCATTCAGTTCTGAACCCACTACGTTTCCACCTTGTTCAACAGCCATGTCAACGATCACGCTTCCCATACGCATGCTCTTAACCATGTCTTCCGTAACAAGAACCGGAGCTTTACGTCCGGGGATCAATGCTGTCGTGATCACAATATCCGCCTCTTTGATATGCTTCGCGATAAGTTCCTGCTGTCTTTTCAGGAAATCTTCAGAAACACCTTTTACATAACCACCTTCGATCTTGATGGAGTCATCGCCTTTCACTTCAATGAACTTTCCACCGAGTGACTGAACCTGTTCTTTGGTTTCAGGACGAATATCAGAGACTTCCACAATTGCGCCCAGTCGTTTTGCTGTCGCGATGGCCTGTAATCCAGCCACCCCTGCACCCATGATCACCACTTTAGCAGGCTTGATCGTTCCGGCAGCTGTCATCAGCATCGGGAAGATCTTACCTAATGCATTTGCAGCAAGGATCACCGACTTGTAACCTGCAAGGTTAGCCTGTGAGCTCAGTACATCCATTTTTTGTGCTCTTGAAATTCGAGGGATCGCATCAAGACTGAATCCTGAAACACCTTGCTTTGACAAAGCTTCGATCAAAGCTGGGTTCGTTCCTGCAAACATCAGGGAGATGAGAACCGATGACGATTTCATCAGCGCGACTTCATCAGGAAGAGGAGCATTCACTTTTACAATGATGTCTCCCTGGCTGTAGAGTGTCTTTTTGTCGGCAACAATGGTTGCGCCTGCATTTGTAAAGTCCTGGTCAGTAAAGTAGGAGTTAAGCCCAGCACCTGTTTCAACGCTGACTTTAAATCCGGCGGCGGTAAGAGCCTTCACCACTTCGGGAGTGAGTGATACCCTTTTTTCTTTTTCTTTAGTTTCCTTGAGTACAGATATGTTCACGTGCGAATTTTTTCCTGCGGCTAAAAATAGAAAATTATGCAACCTTCTCTTTGTGACTTAACTCATTGTTTTGAACAGGTTTTCAAACACCTGTTTTGATATTTATGTTTAATTTCCCGGCTGTGAAAGTCACGATTCTCGGTTCAGGTACGTCACAGGGGGTTCCTATCATTGGATGCCAGTGCATGGTGTGCAGATCAAACGACCCTCATGACAAACGTCTTCGGTCATCCATTCTGCTCGAGTCCGAAACAACAACAGTGATCATTGATACAGGTCCGGACTTCAGGCAGCAGATGCTTCGCGAAGGAACCAGGAAGATGGATGCTGTTGTCTTCACCCATGAACATAAAGATCACATTGCAGGGCTGGATGATATCAGGGCATTTAATTTTATTCTGAAGAAGAAGATCCCTGTGTATGCCTCCAACAGGGTGCAGTCAGCGATCAGACGAGAGTTCGCATACATTTTTGACGAGTTCAGGTATCCCGGGATTCCGGAGATTGACCTCATCGATCTACCTTCCGACCCGTTTATGATCGGTGATATCCGGTTAATCCCTTTACAGGTGATGCATATGAAGCTGCCCGTTCATGCTTTCAGAGTAGGAAATTTCGCATACATCACCGATGCCAATTATATCGCCCCTGAGGAGCTTAAGAAGCTTGAAGGAGTGGAGACCATGGTACTGAATGCCTTACGGAGAGAACCGCATCCTTCACATTTTACGCTCGATGAAGCCGTTGCCCTGGTGAAGAAGATAGGAGCGAAGAAAGCCTATCTGACACATATCAGTCACCAGCTGGGACTCCATGCCACTGTGAGCAGGGAATTACCTGAAGGCGTGGAGCTTGCGTATGACGGAATGGTTTTAGTTGGCAGTTTTGAATAGGCAGTTGGTAAGGGATGAGTACTAAAATCAGTTGGCAGTTTTGAGTGGGCAGTTGGCAAGGGATGAGTGCTAGACTTGCAGAATTTCGGTCGACACTTAAAATGTAGAGGCAGTAGCCAGTTCCAGTTGCCAGTAGGTAAAGGATGAGTACTAAAATAAGTTGGCAGTTTTGAGTGGGCAGTTGGCAAGAGCAGAGTACTAAACTTGAAGAATTTCGGTCGACACTTAAAATGTAGAGGCAGTAGCCAGTTCCAGTTGCCAGTAGGCAAAGGAGGAGTACTAAAATCAGTTGGCAGTTTTGAGTGGGCAGTTAGCAAAGGATGAGTACTAGACTTGTAGAATTTCGGTCGACACTTAAAATGTAGAGGCAGTAGCCAGTTCCAGTTGCCAGTTGGTAAAGGATGAGTACTAAAATCAGTTGGCAGTTTTGAATGGGCAGTTGGCAAGAGCAAAGTACTAAATATGAAGAATTTCAGTCGACACTTAAAACGTAGAGGCAGTAGCCAGTTCCAGTTGCCAGTAGACAAAGGATGAGTACTAAAATCAGTTGGCAGTTTTGAGTGGGCAGTTGGCAAGAGCAGAGTACTAAATATGAAGAATTTCAGTCGACACTTAAAACGGAGAGGCAGTAACCAGTTCCAGTAGCCAGTAGGTAAAGGATGAGTACTAAACTCCTGGCATATCGTATCCCAAACTCGAAACACGAAACTCGAAACTATTTCCTAAATTGCATTATGAAGAAACTCTACTTCCTGGTTATTTTTCTGATTAATTATTCTGCAAATGCACAAACGAATGTGTATCATGAATTTCCTGACAGCAATGCCGTATGGAATTTCCATATGACTGCCTATTGCTTTTGGAATGGAAATGCAGATGAATATTATTCAATTTCCATTTCCGGAGATACGGTAATTAATAATATAACCTATCATAATTTAACAACGCCTTATGTTGAATCGTATTCCACTGGAGTATGCGGTCCGGCAAACACAGGGAACGGCTCCATCAGGGAAGATGTTGCCGCAAGGAAAGTCTATTTTGTGGCAGCCGGTGAAACAACCGAGTACCTGTTATATGACTTTAACCTACAGGTTGGTGATTCTGTTCCTGGCTATACACAGCGCTTTGGAAGGTATGATGTCGTGCAGGTAATTGATTCTGTTCTGGTAGGAAACGAGTATAGAAAGCGCTGGAAAGTAAATACCTGTTACAATATTTCTATTATCGAAGGAATAGGGTGGAGCTATGGAATCAATGTTCAAAGTCCTGGATGCAATACAGATCTTGCAGATTATAGTTTAACATGCTTTAGTCAGAACGGACAGACGCTTTATCCTTCCACAGTGAATAATTGCCAGTTGATCACTTCAGTTGCAGCTGTTGATTCAAAGCGAACGCTTCATATCTATCCGAATCCATCAAAAGGGATGTCTAGTGTCGAATTAACGAATGGTACGATCAGTGAGATCCAGGTATTTGATATTTCAGGATTATTGGTTACCACACTCGAACCTGGGGGATCACAAATTGATTTGAATCATCTTGCATTCGGTACATACCTGATAAAGGTTGTTGATGATAAGCAGCATGTGTACTTGAGGAAGATGGTCAGGATGTGAGGAAGAATGAAATCTCAGCCAGATTTGATTTGTGATGGAGGTATATTTTGAAAGATATTGCCAGCAAAATAAATATACTTTTATTCCTAAGCATGTTAGGATCATTCTTTACCCGCAGTAAATTCTCCAACTTTTTGTATCTTTAAATATGACTAGAACAGAGATCAAACTAGAAATCCAAAAAGTACTCGATATTGTTCCAGAAAATGTTCTTCAGGATGTTTTAAGATTGCTAAAAGATCTTCAAGACTTACCACAGGATCAACTTTCGTTAACTCATTCTTTAAGAAAGATTTTAAGCGAAGACAAGTCTTTGCTGGACCGCCTGGCCAAATGATCGACGAAAAAACAGTTGAGAATATACACAATCTTTTAATAGATCAATTCGGCGGATCAAAAGGGGTCAGGGATCGCAATGCTCTAAAGTCTGCCCTGTCGAGACCATGGTCGACATTTGATCAAAATGACCTTTATCCGCTTCCCATAGATAAAGCTGCTGCAATTTTCGAAAGTTTAATTATTGGTCACCCATTTTTGGACAGGAACAAAAAGGATTTCTTATGTTCTAATGAGACTAATTCTTCTTGAAAGTAATTTAGATATTAAAGCTAATGAAGATGACAAGTATGAATTTGTAATGGCTGCAAGTAAAGGTGAATTAAGACTCGAAGGAATCAAAGAATGGTTGAAGGGTCATGTTGAAAGAATAAACGAAGTATAACATAATTTCTTCAGGCGATCTGAAGTGCAAACCTGGTTTATGTTTATTCAACTTGATTTTTTTTGCGCCATGCATGAAACCGTATCGCCTAAATTTATGACACGATACATTTTCTTCATATTGACCTGTTTATTGTCTGCCTGTGGAACGATATCGAAAGATCACAATGGAGTTAAAGGTGTTTCTTCCAATATAGACTCTGCGAACGGCTTGGCGCCTGACGCTAAGGAAAGTAAGGATGTGATATTGGATACAACTGAGTATGAGTATGCAACGTTTTTCATCGTGGTTGCAGATACAAGCTTGGATTATTCAACACTGCATAATAAAATGCTTGACCTGAACAGGAAATATAAAATTCCTGTTGACACGATGGGACGCTGTTTCAACAAGACTAAAAATCTCATTGCTTTGCCCGACAATGACGAAGATGAACTGTATGCCGGGGACTATTTCCCAAGACGATTTCCTACAGAAAGTTTGAGCCTGGAATATTTAAACTTTTACCAAAAGCAGTCAGGGGAAAAAACCATCGCATTGGTGACAGGGATTTACGAAACAGAAAAAAGTGCGGACAGTGCATTGTCTGTTTTGAGTGCCTCAGAGAAAAAAGTGTTTAAAATTAAAGCAGACATTTATTTGGGCTGTATGCACTGACAGACAAGGAATCCAGAACTACCGGAAATTTGGCAAATGAGGGTTCAATTCTTAACTAAAGATTTATCCTTCGAATCAAGTTGCGATGTCCAAAGTTTAGTCGTTCTAAATTCGTATTTCTGAAAGCACCAAAAGTTATCGGCCATGTTAAGAATCAATAAATTTATTCCGCATGAAAGAAGACATTAAAATATATAACGACAAGCAGACAACACCTGACAGGGAAATTTGTGATTTACTTGCTTCATCAATTGACCAAGAGCTGGTTGATGCTGAGAGTAAGATCTGGCACAGTCATCCTGTCTGGTTCCTTGACGGCAATCCGATAGTTGGCTACAGTAAACTAAAGGGCGGTGTACGAATTCTTTTCTGGAGCGGACAAACTTTTGAAGAAGAAAAGCTGAGTAAAGAAGGAAAGTTTAAAGCAGCTGAGTTTTGTTACACTTCAAAAGATCAGGTGGACTTGACTGACTTGAAAAGATGGCTAAAGAAATCCAGAATGATACAATGGGATTATAAAAACATTGTGAAAAGAAAAGGACAACTTGAACGATTAAAATGAGATCAAAGTAAATAGTGAATAATCATACAGTAATTCAAAACTGTAACAATGAAGCAAAACAACGAACAGGATGAAAGGAGACCGGGTGCAACGCCTTTCGCTCAGACTTACTTTCACGGAACGAGGGTTGATTTAAGAGTAGGTGATTTGATTGAAGCTGGTTACAACTCAAACTACGGTCAAAAGAAAGATGCAAAATATATTTTTTTGACTGCAACATTAGATGCAGCCATTTGGGGAGCAGAGCTTGCATCTGGTGAGGGAATAGAACGAATATACCTGGTTGAGCCAACAGGAGAAATAGAAGACGATCCGGACTTGACAGACAAAAAATTTCCAGGCAATCCAACAAAGTCTTACCGCTCAACGCATCCTTTTAGAGTAGTTGGAGAAGTAACCATCTGGCAAGGGCATCCATCTGAACAGGTGAAAACAATGAAAAACCATCTTGAAAAGCTTAAGGAACAGGGGATAAATTCGCTCAATGACGAATGAAGGGGGGGTAAGTTTCGCGTTTCGCGTTTCGAGTTAGGCACTCGGAATGCCGTGAATTTTGTAATCTACATTTTGCCAACTGTCACCCAGAGCATAAACAACATACTGGTGTATAAAGTTTAATGAGAAAACGAAATGCAGCAAGTTAGTACTCAACTCTTGCCAACTCAACAACTGAACTACATCCAATAGACAACCAGAATGCTTAGGTGTTGTACACTTTCTCCTGCAAACAGAATTCAACTGGAACTGCAACTTCACACTGTTACAACAACACGACCCTTATTCACCACCCCTAATGCCTTTCCTACAAACTCTCTTCCCACATAAGGTGTATTCTTCGATTTGCTGCGGATATCTTCTGAGCGGAAGGTCCACTTTACTTCAGGATCAAACAGGGTAAGTTCTGCACGCTCATTGTCTGCGATGCGTGGCTGCTGAAGCTTACAGATCTTTCTGGGATTAACGGAAATCTTCTCAACGATCTGCTCGACGCTCAACTTTCCTTTTAATGCGGTATTCAATACAGCATAGGATGTCTCCAGTGAAATCATTCCAAATGACGCGATGTCAAACTCTTTCACTTTACTCTCCGGATCATGCGGTGTATGGTCAGATACGATCGTGTCTATTGTACCATCCATCAGCCCTTTTATCAAGGCATCAATATCTTTCTTTGTCCTTAATGGTGGCTTGATCTTGTAATTGCTGTCGAAGCTCTCGAGGATTGTGTCATCCAGCAGCAGGTGATTTGCTGAAACCTCACATGTCACTTTAATGCCTTTCTTCTTCGCATTCCTGATCAGCTCAACAGAACCTGCACTGGTAATGGATTGAAGATGGATCGCGGTGTCATTGTACTCCGCAAGAAAAAGGTCGCGTGTCACGCAAAGCTCTTCTGCAAGTGCGGGGATACCTTTCAATCCAAGCATGGTGCTGCTGACTCCTTCATTCATCTTGCCATCTAGAGAAATGCTAGGATCATCAGGAAAATGAAACACGGGTGCATCAATGCCTTTCGCATAGAGCAGTGCCCTTGATAATGTTCCGCTTCCTTTGATGCTCTTTTTCCCTTCTGAAAAGGCTACTGCTCCTGCCATTTTCATGTCATACATCTCTGCAAGGTCTTTCCCCTCATTTTTCACTGTGATGGATCCTGCAGGATAGATGTTTGTAATTAAGGAACTGGATTTATTTACAATGTATTCAATGATGGATTTGTTGTCAGCTGCCGGTTCTGTTGATGGCATTGCGAGCACTGAAGTATATCCGCCAAAGGTGGCTGCTGCTGATCCGGAATACAGGTCTTCTTTATGCTCCAGTCCTGGATCTCGCAGGTAGCAGTGCAGATCGAACCATCCGGGTGACACATGCATGTTCGCGATCTCGATCACTTCCGTTTCTTTATCAGCATCGTGCCTGTCATTTACAGACCGTATGATCCCGTCTTCAATAAAGATGTCTTTCTTGCTAAGATGGTGTGGTGATGCAGGATCAACGATCAGCGCTGATCTTAAGAGGAGCTTCATTTTTCCAGAATTTGATGATGAGGATTTCCGCCAGGACAAAAACCAGGGCCAAAATTATACAAAGTTTCCATAGCTTCCTTCCTTCGCTGAGCTCTTCTAACACTACAGATGCTTTACCATCACTGATCTCCAGTATATGCACATTCGTTCCGGTCACCTGCTGCTTTAGTTCATCAGCTGTGTAATAGGTCATCTGTGATTCCGCTCTGTCGTAATTAAAGCTCAGCCCTTCCCTGATTTCATTTCCAAGAAGCAACTTGTAGTTGCCTGCTATCCGTATGCTGTTGTGAAGATGCAGGCCGGTCGTTGATTCCATTCTCCTGATCTCGGGGATGGTTTCAAATTTCCCTGTATCGCTCTTGATCCTGAAGACCTGTTCTGCCGCGGCATTTGACGCATTTGTACTGATCAGCTCATCTTTCCCGATGGTATAATACAATGTCCCTGAAGGTGCACTGAATAACGCGATGTTATACACCAGGGGAACAAACAACGCATGTTTCACAAAGGATCCTGCTGCTTCATTGAATGCAGAGGCGGAGATGAATAATTGTCCTTTTCCTGTTATTCTTACAGACATGAAAGGAAGCCCGTCAGGAAGCTTCATGAGCATTTCGATCCGGGAACGTGATCCCGGAATTATCCTGTAATGGTTGCGCACTTCAGGAAGATCAACATTGTCGGGCTTCTTTTCAAAGACTCCGGTGAACAATGGATGATCCGACATGAGCTGCTGAACGGATGTCCTGGTAGTATCCGGCCCTTCCATTCTTATTCCGTAAGCATTCAGGAACTCATTGTATCCATTCTGATCTTTCAGTGGAGGTAGTACCAGAACCGATCCGCCGGTTTCCATAAATTTTCTGAGCTCTTCTGAAAGTCCGGAGGAGAGTGTACCGATCTCATTCAGGATCACCAGGTTATTATTTTTAAGTGCCGAATAATCGAGCTGCTTTTCAGAAGTGTTTGTAAGATGAAAGGTGCTGTCGTTTCCAAGCAATGAATTCAGATAATCATTGGGCTGATCACCATTGATCACCAGGACATTGATGACTCCAGGAATTTCGTAGCTGAAATAGAATGCGTCGTCAAAGGAAACAGGATAGTCAGTCAGCACGACTTTCCCTTGCTGGATTCCTTCACCCGCGCCCACAAAGGAAACGATGGTATCCTTCACCGTGTTCTCCTGGAGTGTGACAGAGGCGAGGCCTTTTTGAACACCGTTGATGAAGAGCTTGATCGGAACGCTTTCCAGGTCTTCAGAGGATGAGTTTCTGATGCGCAGGTAAAGGCGTTCATTTTTACCCGCTCTTCTTACAGGATCACTGAACCATACACTGTCGATGAAAATATTCCTGACACCTTCAGGCTGGATGGGTATAAGGTTGAGCACTGTTCCGCTATCTGCGGTTAATTCAGAAGTTGAAAAGGAAGTTTTCTGAAAGTCAGATAGGATGAACAGGGAAGCATTTGAGGTTTTTTTTGCATGAATAAGGTCTTTTTGTCGCTTCAGAACTTCAGAAACGGAGCGGCTTACAGGGGAGATGTCGATCTCATTCACCAGGTTGATGGCTTCGTCACGTGTATAATAACGTTGATGCTTTCCTTCAAAATCATTGGTGAGGATCTGAAATTTGTCAGAGGCTTTATGGCTCTTTATGATGTCTCCCGCATTACGCCTGGCTTCTTCGAGAATGCTGCTGCTTCTCCCCAGGCTTTGCATGCTGAATGAGTTGTCAATAAAGAGATGCACCGCTTTTTCGCCAACGACTGTTCCCTGGGTTTTTTCAGCCGGAATGTAAGGTTGTGCAAAAGCGAATACGAGAAAGGTGAGGGCAAGCAGACGCATCAGAAGGATGAGCAGGTGCTTGAGTCTTTGATATGATCTTGTTTCTTCCTTCAGCTCTTTCAGAAACCTGACGTTCGGAAAGAACACCCGCTTGTATCGGCGAAAGCTGAACAGGTGAATAATTACTGGTATGGCAAGTGCAGTAAGAGCAGTTAGAAACCAGGGATGGACAAAATTCATCAGTTCAAATATAACGTAACGATTGTGCTTTTCGAGTTAAAAACTTTGTTTAAAACTAAAAAGTGAGGATTCAGTCAGCGCATTCATTAATTAATATGTTTGTTTAAATGATCTAGTTTATGGCTAAGAGAGAGGTTAAGAAAGTGGCAAAGAAGGATGACAAAAAAGTGAAGCCTGAGAAGGATAATAAGAGAGACGAGAATAAGATCTTTGTTCTTGACACCTCGGTGATCCTTCATGATCACAACGCGATCTTCAGTTTTAAGGAGCATGATGTGGCGATTCCGATCACTGTACTTGAAGAAGTTGACCGGTTCAAAAAAGGAAATGATGTCATCAACTTCGAAGCTCGTGAGTTCATTCGTTCGATCGACAAGCTTTCAAAGGATTTCCTGCTCCAGGACTGGATCCCGCTCACTGAGGGTGAATCAAGCGGCAAGATCAGGGTACTGATGAATGAGCGCGGAAAGGTGGATGCTGATCTTGTGTTTGGTGAAAAGAAAGCGGACCATCACATTCTGAATGCAGCGTTGCGTCTTCAGGATGAAATTAAGAGCAAAAAAGTGATCCTGGTGTCTAAGGATATCAACCTGCGTCTTAAAGCCAAGGCGTTGAGTCTTCCTGCCGAGGATTTTGAAACAGGAAAGATCAAGGATATTGAAAGCCTGTATAAAGGAAACACAACGATCACGGAAATTACCTCTGAGGCAATTGATTCCTTGTATCAAAATGGATTTATCAAGCCTGAAGACATCGGTGTAAAGGAGCCTATCGCAAATCATTACTATACTTTAAGAACAGGGGAGTCATCAGCCCTTGCGTTTTATAATCCAGAATCCGGACTGATCGAAAAGATCTCAAAGGAGCCTGCTTATGGAATCAAGCCTCGCAATGCAGAGCAGTCATTTGCACTACATGCGATCATGAATCCGAATGTGCTGCTTGTAACCATTCAGGGTGTTGCAGGAACAGGTAAAACGCTATTGGCACTTGCTGGTGCGCTGGCCCAGAAAACGCAGTTCAGACAGATCTATCTTGCACGACCGATCGTTCCACTAAGCAATAAGGATATCGGGTACCTACCTGGTGACATCAAGTCAAAGATCAATCCTTACATGGAGCCTTTGTGGGATAACCTGAAGCTCATTCAAAGCCAGTATAAGGAAACGGATAAGGAATTCCAGAAGATCAACGACATGGTTGAAAAGGAAAAGATCCATATCACACCGTTAGCTTATATCCGCGGAAGAAGTCTTTCAAACATCTGTTTCATCATTGATGAAGCACAGAACCTGACGCCGCATGAGGTAAAGACGATCATCACAAGAGCAGGTGAGAATACCAAGATCATCTTCACTGGTGATATTTTCCAGATCGACACACCTTACCTTGATACGCATTCGAACGGGCTTTCCTCACTGATCGACAAGCTTAGGAACAATAAACTGTATGCACACATCACGCTTGAGAAAGGGGAGAGGTCGGAGCTTGCGAACCTTGCAACGAGTTTGCTGTAGTTGCATCATGGCTTTTCATTAACACATACAGTTAGTGATTGAATGAAACTCTGAAAGTAATTGTTGATGAATGGTCAGGCTGGAAAAGTTTAGCGATTCTGATTTTGAACAGCTCATTACATGGGTTGATTCGGAAGAGCTTATGCTTCAGTTTGCAGGTCCGGTTTTTAAATTTCCTGTTACAAACGCGCAATTAGAGGAGTATATTAAACCGTCATCGCGGATGGTTTTCAAAGTTGTTTCAGATCTAAACAATCAAACAATTGGGCATTGTGAAATAGGCAATATTAACAAGGAGAATCAATCTGCAAGTCTTTGCAGACTATTGATCGGTGACAAATCGATGAGGGGGAAGGGAATAGGACAATCCATGATCAGCCAATTGCTTAAGATCTGTTTTACACAATTAAATCTTCATAGAGTTGAACTCTGGGTTTATGACTTTAATCGCTCAGCAATCAGTTGTTATAAAAAGTCAGGATTCAGGAATGAAGGTATTGCAAGAGATGCACTAAAGGTTAAGGATGGTTATTGGTCTGCCAACCTGATGAGTATTTTGAAACCAGAATGGACCGATAGGTAAACGTTCCAATAAACATACTTTTTAATATACTGGCAGAATCGCATAAAGTGTTCATCAGAAAGCCTATTATCAGCTTTCCACTTTTTCAGCCAGGTCATAGATCACCAGTCCGCTGCGGATCTTGGGTTCAACCCAGGTTGTTTTGGGTGGCATGATGTTGTTGGTATCCGCGATAAGCTTCAGCTGTGACATGCTCACAGGAAAAAGTGCGAAACCCGCTTTCATTCTGCCCTGGTCAACCGGTTCTGTAATGCCTTTTAATCCTTTGATACCAGGTACAAACTCAACGCGCTGGTCTGTACGCAGATCGTGAATGCCAAGTACAGGTGAGAGCACCATCCTGCTCAGGATATCAGCATCCAGCGTTGAAACCGGATCATATGATGTTAGCTTCTCCTGCTTAAGCTCAAGTGAATACCATTCACCATCCAGGTAAAGTCCAATGTTATGCAGATGCTTGGGATGAAAATCTACATTCCCTTTATTCTCAATCCTGAATGATTCAGAAAGATTTTTCAGGAACTCTTCATTCGAAAGGCCGTTCAGATCTTTAACGACCCTGTTATAATCATAGATCGTAAGTTCAGATTCAGGGAAAAAGATCCCGAGGTAATAATTGAACCCTTCATTGCCTTTGAAGCTTCCCGCTTTCTCACGTCTTTCCTTGCCCAGCAACGCAGATGAGGCGGAGCGATGATGGCCATCCGCAATATAGATTGCATCGATAGATTCAAATCGTTTTGACAGGAAAGAGGTTTCTGAATGATCATCGATCACCCACAAGGTATGTCTGACCTTATCTGTGGTTGTGAAGTCGTAATCAGCAACGCGGTGACTGATGGTTTCAACAAGTCCATTGATGAGGTTGTCATCAGGATAACAGAACAGCACAGGCTCTGCGTTGATGTCACAGACATCCAGGTAATCTTTCAGCTTTTGTTCTCTGGCCGCGAGGGTCTGCTCATGCTTTTTGATCACTCCATTGAAATAATCATCGATCGAGCTGCATCCAATAATCCCCGTGTAAGTATGGTTTCCTTTACGCTGACGGTAAAGGTAGAAGGATGGCTTCTCATCTTTTTCGAGTATGCCTTCATCAACAAAATCGCAATAGCGCTGCTTCACTTTTGCGAGACGCTGTGGAGAGCCTGGCTTTGTTTTTTTGCCGTCTGAAAAATCAGGATTGATGACATGCAGGAACGTAAACGGATTTTCAGCAAGCTTTAAACGAAGCTCCGGAGCCTTATAGGTGTCCACGGACCTCGAAGCGACAAGATGCACTTTATCCGCAGCAGGTCTTATCCCTTTGAATGGAATGATTCTGGCCATTAAGGCGATTATTTTAAAAGATCGATGATCTGATTGGCAAGCTCAACGCCGATTCGTTCCTGGGCTTCTTCAGTGGAAGCGCCAATGTGCGGTGTCAGTGATACTGAAGGATGCTTCAGCAGTTTATCTGAAGGCTTTGGTTCTCCAACGAAAACGTCCAGCGCGGCATGAGAAACTTTTCCTGAATCAAGTGCAGCCAGAAGGTCTTCTTCCACAATCACTCCACCTCTTGATGCATTCACGATGATGACACCGTTTTTCATCATCTGCAGTTCGCGTGAAGTGATCATTGCACCGCCTGGTACATGAAGTGTGATCATGTCAGAGGTTTTGAAAATATCTTCAAGAGGCACTGTCGTTACATGAACGGATACACCATCTGTTCCGGCAATATCAATTTTGATTGTGGCTTCTTTTACATAAGGATCATAGGCCTTCACATCCATGCCGAGACCGAAAGCGATCTTTGCAACAGCCTGCCCTATCCTTCCAAATCCAATGATGCCAAGGGTTTTACCTCGCAGCTCTTTCCCTTTTGAATAACTTTTTTTAAGCCCGTCAAAATTCGTATTGCCTTCTGAAGGCATTTTACGGTTTGAATCATGAAGGAATCTCACCGTGGTGAAAAGATGTGCGAACACCAGCTCAGCTACAGACATCGAGCTTGCAGCAGGAGTATTCACTACATGAAGTCCTTTGGATTTTGCGTAATCCACATCGATGTTATCCATACCAACACCGGCTCTTGCGATCAGTTTTAATCCTGAACAATTGTCGATGATGTTCTTTCGGACAGTTGTCGCGCTTCTGACAATAATGCCTTTAATATCACCTGTGTTGATCGCCTGCTCCAGCTGATCCTGCGGCACTTTTTCGGTGATCACAGTAAAGCCGGCTTTCTCAAGTAGGGATTTACCTTCCTTGTCAATTCCATCATTCGCGAGGATCTTCATATACTAAGCGTAACGTTTTTCAAATTCCTGCATAACTTCCACCAGCGCTTTTACGCTTTCAAGTGGCAATGCATTGTATAAAGATGCACGATAACCACCTACATCACGATGTCCTCTCAGACCACTCAGGTTGGCACTTTTCCAAAGCTTGTCGAATTCAGCTTCATGCTCAGGATTCTTCATCACAAAGGTCACATTCATCTTTGAGCGGTCTTCCACTGCTGTGGTTCCAACAAACATGGAGTTGCGGTCGATTTCTGCATAAAGCGTACTTGCTTTTTCATTGTTCACCTTCTCGATCCACTCAACGCCACCATTCCTCTTCAGCCATTTTAATGTCAGCAATGACACATAAATAGGGAACACAGGAGGTGTGTTGTACATTGATCCGGACTTGATATGAATGCGGTAATCAAGCATGGAAAGCATTTGTCTTTCTGTCTTACCAAGCATGTCTTCTTTTATGGCAACCATCGTGCTGCCAGCAGCTCCCATGTTTTTTTGTGCACCAGCGTAGATCATTGCGAAATCGTTGCCATTCACTTTCCTTGAGAAGATATCGCTCGACATATCACAAACCACAGGAACCGGGCTTTTCGGGAAAGCATGCATCTGTGTTCCGTAGATCGTGTTGTTGGATGTCAGGTGAAGGTAATCGAGACCTTGAGGGATCTCGTAGTTCTTTGGAACGTAGGTGAATTTTTTATCTTCAGAGCTCGCGAGGACCTTTACATTTCCGATCATCTTCGCTTCCTTGATGGCCTTTGTTGCCCAGACGCCTGTGTTTACATAGCCTGCAGTTCCTTCAGTGCGAAGCAGGTTATAAGGAACCATTCCAAACTGAAGGCTTGCACCACCGCCAAGGAAGATCACTTTATAGCTGCTGTCAAGGCCTAAAAGTTCAGCAACAAGCGCTGCAGTTTCATCGATAACTGCTTCAAAATTCTTGCTCCTGTGAGAGATCTCAAGAAGAGAAAGATTCAGGTTATCGAAATTGATGCAGGCGTCAGCGGCCTGCTTTAGAACTTCCTGTGGCAGGATACCTGGACCTGCGCTGAAATTGTGCACTTTAGTCATTACTGCTGCTTCCATTTATGAAATAGAATTTGATGGTTATAAAAGTAAGATGTGATGATGACAATTCACCCTGGAAATCGCTTTTTTGCCTTAAGTCACTGGAGCAAAGTGGGATCGGGTGTTTCATGATGTGATGCCTGTAAAATTAGTAATTTATATGTACTAAGGGGCTTTGTAAAATTGATCCGTTTTGGTTTTGGTGTTCCTTACATCAATGTCTTCATCATACACCCATTTAGACCGTTTTTTTCTGAACCGGTCGTAGCTGAGATCCGGGCCGTAATATTGAAACTGTCCTTTTAATTCAGATGATCGTGGGGATAAATGATCAAAGATGATCTCTTTATCTTCAGGATAATATTTCAATGACATGCTTACTTCAGCGGCGTGTTCAAAGATGACCCTTGTCTTATCCTTTGCAAACAAGGATGCTCTCTCATCATCTTTTAAAGGATAGGTGAATACTTTTAATCCGAATACAGGTTCCTTTTTTTTGTTGAAGCTGATCGCATCAATGACCTTTTTAGTGGTCAGCCTGTCATTGCCCTTCCATCCCAGCAGTACATAGTACCGTTTCTTTCTTTTCCCTGCCTGGATGATCTGGTAATAGTGGGCACCATACCATTTATCTTTATCAAGTACAGCTGTTTCAGGTGATTTTATTTCAGATGAGCGATCGTGTAGCTCAAAGACCTTTTCAGGGGTTTGAATAATTCCGAAGTATCGGTATGTGCCATCTTCAAGTCGCATATTCCAATTTAGGAGTCTGAATTTTTTATCAGGAGAATACAGCCTTGCCATAGTTTGCACAGAATCAAATGGATGACTGAATGAACCAGGCTGATTTAATGAACTGACAAGAAGTGAAGTGAACAAGGAATTCGCGTGTTTCCTTTCTGCTTCCGTTTTAGAAAACAGGATCTGCTTACCAAGGATTTTGAGAGAATCTTCCGTTACAGAGGTGATCTGTGAAAAAACAGAGGTGCAAAAGAATAACAGGATCAGCGTGAGACGCATCTTAACCTTTTATCATAATAACAAAAAATGCCGCGATTTATGCGGCATTTCGTTTAAACGTGAAGAGAATCTTTCTTCTGAAGGAGCTCTTCTTTGCTTTCCTGGTTGTCCTCGTCAGGTACACAGCAGTCAACAGGACATACCGCGGCGCATTGAGGTTCCTCATGAAACCCGACGCACTCGGTACACTTGTCGGTAACAATAAAGTACACATCCATTGCTTTAGGAGGATGAGCTGTCTCGGCATCTGATTGCATTCCTGAAGCTGCAGTAAATGAGCCTCTTAACGTTGTGCCATCAGCAAAACGCCATTCTGCACCGCCTTCATAAATTGCATTATTTGGACATTCGGGTTCACAAGCACCGCAATTGATGCATTCTTCCGTAATTTTGATCGCCATAGTTAAATCTGTTTTGCCATATTGGCCACGGCAAAAATAAGAAATAATCGCCAAGCGTTTTTTAGTAATATGAATATTGAGCAACGAATTAATGCCTTCTCAAACCTGGGAAGAAGAATCACTAACTACCTTGATGGTAATCAGGACAATGCCCTGGAATCCGCAGTATCAAGAGCTTATGTGCTGAACGGATGGTTCATTGAACCTTTCGTAAAGAAATCGCTTGAAGGGATCGCAGAAAATCTGAAAAAAGAAAAGCTTGCTGAATGGGTTTCACAGTACTCATCTGCAGAGAAAAGAAAAAAAGTGGGCGTGATCATGGCCGGCAATATCCCGGCTGCAGGCTTCTTTGATGCCATGTGTGTGCTTATTTCCGGAAACGATCTGATCGCTAAAACATCCAGTGATGATGATGTGCTTCTGAATACATTATTAAAGATCCTGATAGAAGAGGAGCCGGAATTCACATCACGTGTAGCCTATGGTAATTTCAGAGTAAATACTCCCGATGCGATCATTGCCACAGGTTCTAACAATACTGCGAGGTATTTCGAATATTATTTCTCAAAATATCCACACATCATCAGAAAGAACAGAAATTCAGTCGCTGTGATCTCTGGAAAGGAAGAAAGCACAGAGCTGGACGCACTGGCAGATGATGTCTTTACCTACTTCGGACTCGGATGCAGGAATGTTTCAAAGGTTTTTGTTCCGAAAGGTTACGATACCGATCACCTGTTCAGAGCATTTTTCAGGTATCAATGGGTTGTGGATAACAAGAAGTATGGAAACAATTACGACTACAACAAGACCATCTTTATCCTGAACAATGACCCCGTTGTTGAGAATGGATTCTTTATCATGAAGAAGGATATCGGGTTGAATTCACCAATGGCTACGCTGTTTGTAGAGGAATATGAATCCATCGAAACAGTGAAGGAACGATTGAGGCAGGATAGCTCAAACATTCAGTGTGTTGTCTCGTCTATGGATGAAATTCAGGGAGCGATCTCATTCGGTACGACCCAAAAGCCAGGATTGATGGACTATCCGGACAACGTGGATGTGATGAAATTTCTGGATTCCCTGAACTAGCTTATTGCCTTTCGAAAGCTCCCAGGTCGGGAATCCCGTTCACAACGCGGGTTTTATTATCCAGGTCAAACATCAGAGTTCCTGTATAGGTGATGTTGCCTTTGTCGATGGCAGGCGAGGTGCTTTTCAATGTATAATTAAGCTCCTGTCTGTTTTCAAATTCCGGGTCGGAGTTCACAAGGATCTGTTCAAAATGAGCGGCGTCTGTAAAAGGCAGGGTTGATTTCACCAGGCAGTTTCTCAGTTTGTAAGAAGGATTGTTTTTGACATCAGCAATGAATTCATTTTCCTGGTCGCCATAAATGATCGAGTTCGACAAGGTGAAATCCAGCGGCAATGACTGCACTTCATTAAAGTTGTTGATATACACCGAAGGTGTTTTCCTGCTTCCGGCATTCCAATAGTTTCCTATCGTGAGGTGTGTGAAATCGTAGGTTCCTCCAAGGGTCACGGCCAGCGCATATTGCCCGCAGTTGTAGATCAGGTCATTGTAACCGGTGATCTTGTCGTAAAAGCGTGTAAAGATGCCCGCTGAAGACATGTTCTTAATGATCGTGTTGTTGATCTTCAGTGATGAAAGGTAGGCTGTTGGAGGTAGCACTTCAGCCTGGATTCCGATGAAGCCATTCTTGATGATGGCATAGTTGAATTCGTTGTCCATGCTTCCATCATTCACCAGGATCCTGTCCCACTGACCAGGCTCTTCGCGGTATTCCGGTTCAAGGCGGTCACCCTGGAATGTCACCGGAAGATCCTTCGTTCCATTCACTTTAATTGTCCCGGCCTTGTAAACCCAGAGCCCTGAGTTTTTATGAAAATGGATCCTGACACCCGGATCAATGTTCAAAATGGCTGCTGAATCAATAACAGCATATCCATAGATCACATAAGGCTTGTCGTTTGGCCAGGTAATGTTCTGGTTGGTTTGTGCAATGATGGAATAGGGTGGAAGTCCGGGGGTATCAAATTCAGGACGAAAATAATGAGCATCCTGGCCCCATGCCACCAGCTGTACATGCTGACGTTTACCGAAAACCTCAAACACCACGGAATCTGTAACAACCAGTGGAGAGTTGGCATTTAACGGATCAATGCTGACCTGTGCGAAAATATATAAGCTGTCACGACCGGCAATCTCGACATTAGGTACCGACATACCCGCGGTGCCATCCACATTCAGGATAAAAGAAGAGCTTGTGCCTTTTCCGAGTGAAATGTTCGAAAGTGTAACAGGACTTCTGGAATTATTATAAACTTTGAAGCTGTAGGTGGCAGAACCCCGGGCGGTGAATACAGTGTCGAAATAAACGGTATCGCTTGAAAAAGAAAGCTTAAAGGACTGTGGATCAAAGAAGGGGTCTTTCCTGCAGGAAGAGAATAAAATGACTAAAAGCAGGATGAAGAAAGGGATTCCACGCATAATGACAGGCTGCAAATATACTTTCATCTTTAATACGCCGTTTGATCATCTAAATTTTATATCAGAAAAGAATTAAAAAACTTTTGGGAAAACGAACTGATTCATTATCTTTGCGATCCCTTTGAAAGGATAATTAACATGAAAAAAGGAATTCACCCTGAAAATTACAGACTGGTAGTATTTAAAGATATGTCGAATGACCATACCTTTATCACAAAGTCAGCAGTCGATACAAAAGAAACGATCAAAATGGAAGATGGAAACGAATATCCGCTGATCAAGCTGGAAATTTCGAATATGTCGCATCCATTTTATACTGGTAAAGTGAAGCTGGTAGATACAGCAGGACGTGTTGACAAGTTCAGAACGCGATACAAGAAAGCAGAAACAAAGTAATTGTTTAATTTTTCCATTAATTGCTAAGCCCTTCTTTAACAAGAAGGGCTTTTGTTTTTACATTTGCTTTCAAAATCGCTTATGCATTTCATTCTGTATGATCTTCCTGAAGATCAGGTAGCTTTCCAGCCATTTACCTTCAGCAGGCCTGTTTCAGAGCTCCGTGTGGGAATTCTCACGATCCGCGAAAAATGGGAGAAAATGCTTGGAGCAAAAGTCTGCTACTTTACCAGCGAATACCTGCAGGAAAAGTTTCCGCTCAAGTCAAACGAATCTCATAATTTCCTTATCAACAGTGCAGTCTTGCCAAACCTGTCGCTGATAAAGACCCTGGTTGCCCTGAAGAATGACCAGGCAATTTTTTCAGAAAAGGGTACATGGGTGGCTTCACGAATCGGACATGGAGGTGTCAAAGAATTCAGAATCCCGTCGAAAGCAGACTACACCGCTCAGTGCCGGATACTGCAACACAAATGGGAGATCTTTACTTTAAATGGAGAAGGAATACTGGCTGATTTTGAGTGTATTACAAAGAATAGACAGAGTGAGGCTTTAAGTTCTACAAATCGTGTTACTGCTCCGGAAAATATCTTTCTTGAACCTGGAGCTGTAATCGAACATGCGATCATCAATGCATCTTCAGGACCGGTTTACATTGGAGCCGGAGCTGAAATTATGGAAGGTGCGTTGATCCGCGGACCATTTGCAATGGGTGAAGGTGCGGTACTTAAAATGGGCGCGAAGATCTATGGACCGACGACCATTGGACCTCATTCAAAAGTAGGAGGGGAAATCAATAATTCAGTGATCTTCGGATATTCGAATAAAGCCCATGACGGCTTCCTCGGAAATTCAGTAATCGGTGAATGGTGCAACCTCGGAGCCGATACCAACAATTCAAATCTCAAGAACAATTATTCTGAAGTCAGGATCCATAGTTATAAAACCAATGCGCTGGAATCAACCGGCCTGACATTTTGTGGCTTATTCATGGGCGACCATTCCAAAGCAGGGATTAATACCATGTTCAATACGGGCACTGTTGTTGGCTTCTCAGGGAATATTTTTGGGGCAGGATTTCCTGATAAGCATATTCCTTCATTCACCTGGGGAGGAACTGAGTCTTCAGAAACGTTCGATCTTGAAAAAGCGATCCAATTGGCGCGGGCAGTTTATGAACGCCGTAAACTGGCTTTTTCAAAGGTAGATGAACAGATCTTCAGGGAAATTTTCAGGCTGACAGTTCTGCAGAAGAATTAATTCACTGTCTGCCATCTCCTGCTTGGCATATCTATTGCGTATTTTCCTTCCGATTCTTTTTAGAATTTCGTTTCGTTCTTTATCTTTTGGTAATCAATTAGTTAGATGGTCCGTTGCATATGGGCACTCATCGAACGATTCAAATCAGTATTTACCTGCTGACATTTTGGCTACAGACTTATGAAAAAAGAAATATTTAACATGGAAGGTTTGGGATTTTCAACATCGGTTGATGAGGATACAGAGCTCATTCCATTGATGACAAATGAAGATGAGGATATTGTAAACTCAGAAAAGATCCCTGACATCCTATCGATCCTTCCGCTTAGGAACACCGTACTGTTTCCTGGTGTTGTCATACCGATCACAGTTGGACGAGATAAATCGATCAAGCTGATCAAAGATGCCTACAGGTCTGACAAGATCATTGGTGTTGTTTCCCAGAAAGATGACAAGGTGGAAGATCCGATCTTCGATGACCTGAACAAGGTGGGTACTGTTGCCTTCATTATCAAGATGCTTCGCATGCCTGATGGAAACACCACGGTGATCATCCAGGGTAAAAAAAGATTCCAGCTGGATGAGCTGATCCAGACAGATCCATACATCAAATCGAAAGTATCTGCTTACAATGAAAACAGGCCACCGGTAGAAGACAAAGAATTCGAAGCGCTGGTTGGAAGTCTGAAAGACATGGCGCTGCAAATCATCAAGCAGTCACCGAATATCCCATCTGACGCAGCTTTTGCGATCAAGAACATAGAGAGCCCATCGTTCCTGGTGAATTTTATTTCATCCAACATGAATGCTCCTGTCACTGAAAAGCAGAAGCTTCTTGAAATGCAGGATCTGAAAGAAAGGGCAACCAATGTGCTTTCACAGCTTACAAAAGAGCTTCAGATGCTTGAGCTGAAGAACCAGATCCAGAGCAAGGTGAAGGTTGATCTTGACAAGCAGCAGCGTGAATACTTTCTTCACCAGCAGCTTAAAACGATCCAGGAAGAGCTTGGTGGCAACGGCATGGACCAGGAGATTGAAGAGCTTCAGGTCAAAGCATTAAAGAAAAAATGGAGTGTTGAGATCGCCCAGTCATTCAATAAGGAGCTTTCCAAGCTGCAGCGAATGAACCCGAATGCGGCGGAATATTCTGTGCATCTGAATTACCTCGAGCTTCTGATCGAATTGCCTTGGAATGAATACACCAAGGATAAGTTCGATCTTAAAAAAGCCAAGAAGATACTGGATGAAGACCACTATGGACTTGAAAAAGTAAAAGAGAGAATTCTTGAGCACCTGGCAGTATTGAAGCTGAAAGGGAACATGAAAGCTCCGATCCTATGTCTTTACGGACCTCCCGGAGTTGGTAAGACTTCATTAGGCCGTTCCATCGCGAAAGCTTTGGGCCGCAAGTTTGTTCGAATGTCTTTAGGTGGACTGAAAGATGAATCAGAGATTCGCGGTCACAGGAAAACCTATATTGGTGCGATGCCCGGAAGGATCATCCAGAGCATTAAAAAAGCAAAATCATCCAACCCGGTATTCATACTGGATGAGATTGACAAAATTGGAAGCGACTTCCATGGCGATCCATCATCAGCCTTGCTTGAAGTGCTTGACCCGGAACAAAACAATGCGTTTTACGACAACTATGTTGAGCTTGATTTCGATCTGAGCAAAGTGATGTTCATTGCGACTGCGAATGCCTTGAGCTATATCCAGCCAGCATTGAGAGACAGGCTTGAGATCATTCACGTCACAGGATATACACTTGAAGAAAAGCTCCAGATCGCAAAACGACATCTTATTCCAAAGGTGCTTGATGAGCATGGTGTTACTGACAAGCAAGTGGTTTTTAATGATGACGTGCTTGAGAAAGTGATTGAAGATTACACCAGCGAATCAGGAGTGAGGGGACTCGACAAACAGCTGGCTAAAATCGTTCGGAATAAAGCGAAATCAGTGGCTCTTGGAGAAAAGTACAATCCAAAGCTTTCTTTAAAAGACATCTATAAGATTCTTGGCCCTGAATATTTTCAGAAAGAGAAGTACCAGGACAATGAAGTTGCCGGAGTGGTGACAGGACTTGCCTGGACAAGTGTCGGAGGTGATATCCTGTTCATTGAAGTGAGCCTCAGCAAAGGAAAAAGCGGAAGGCTTACACTTACAGGAAATCTGGGAGATGTGATGAAAGAATCTGCGGTGATCGCCATGGAATATATGCGCTCTCATGCAAAGCAGCTTCAGCTGGATCCACGTGTGTTCGATGAATGGAATGTGCATATTCACGTTCCGGAGGGAGCTACACCGAAAGATGGACCTAGTGCCGGTATTACGATATTCACAGCGCTTGCATCTGCCTTCACGCAGCGAAAAGTGAAAGCCCAGCTGGCCATGACCGGTGAGATCACATTGCGTGGGAAAGTTCTTCCTGTAGGAGGGATCAAAGAAAAGATCCTGGCGGCAAAGAGAGCCAACATCAAAGAGATCATTCTAGCTGAAGACAACCGCAAAGACATTGAAGAGATCAAGCCTGAATACATTTCAGACCTGAAGTTTCATTATGTAAAAGACATGGAGCAGGTTCTGAAGTTTGCGCTTCTGAAGGAAAAGGTAAAAGATCCGCTTGATGTGCTGAACTTTGATGGACAGGTTCGTCAGCCTGAAGTCCCAGCGAAATCAGTGAAGATCGAACCAAAGAACATTCTACCAAAAAAGATAGGACCAAAGAAGATCGCACCGAAAAAGATCATCATCAAGAAATCACCGGTTGTGATAAAAAAGAAGAAGAAATAATTTTCCGCGGCTTTTTTCGTTAACAGGTCAGTTTTCTTTTCTTTGCAGAAATAATCTATGCCTGTACGGCCTCTTGTTCTTCTATTGACATTCCTGGCAAGCGCTGGCTTTGCCGTGGCACAATCTGGTGGCTATTCAACATACAGGTTCCTCAAATTAAATGGTTCGGCACGAAATGCTGTTCTTGGTGGCAATGCGGTATCGCTGAAGGACAATGACCTGCAGCTCACGTTACAGAACCCGGCGCTTCTTGATTCGAATGTGGCGAAACAGGTGATGCTTACATATGTCAATTATTTCGCTGACATCAATTACGGCTACCTGGCTTACGCGAAGCAGGTAAAGAATTTAGGAACACTAAGCCTCGGTCTTCAGTCCATTGGTTATGGAAAGTTTCAGATGGCAGAAGCCAATTCAGATATCACGGGAGAATTCAGGGCAGGTGAATATGCATTGATTATGCAGGGTGGAAGACCAGTTACAGAGAACTTCCATGTTGGCGCGGGAATGAAGCTGATCTATTCAAGCTTTGAACAATACTCATCGTTCGGGACAGCATTTGATGCAGGTGTTTATTATAAGAATGAATACATCGCGGCAGGGCTTAGCTTAAGAGATGCCGGACTCCAGTTCAAGAAGTATGACCAGCTCAGGGAACGATTGCCATTCTCCATCGATGCCGGTTTTTCAGGAAAGCTTAGAAAAGCGCCAATTCGTTTTACACTCAATGTTTCAAATCTTCAGCGCTGGAATCTAGCCTATTCAAGAGACAGTATAGAAACCAATTTTATTCCGGTGATAGGACCAGATGGAAAAGCAAAGAATAACTTTCTCACTCAGACATTGTCACACCTTTCAGGAGGTGTTGAATTCCTGATCTCCAAAAATTTCTACATCGCGGGAGGTTATAATTATTTAAGACGCCAGGAATTAAAAGTTCCAACTCGCCCGGGACTTTCAGGATTCAGTCTTGGTTTCGGTGTTAATGTGTTTAGGTTCAGGGTTTCCTATGCATATACTGCATACAATCCTGCAAGCAATGCCAATGTTCTGACAGTGGTTCTCAGACCATCTGACTTTTTATCAAGGAAATAATTTGATATTATTGCACCCGTTCTCTTTAGGGTGTAATGTCGAAGATCACGATTGCAATAGATGGCTTTTCATCATGCGGGAAAAGCACCCTCGCCAAATCGCTCGCTGTCCGTTTAGGTTATAGCTACATCGATACTGGTGCCATGTACCGTGCTGTCGCATTCTATTGCCTTCGTCATGGTCTTATTAAAGATGGCAAACCGGATGTACCAGGCATCATCAATGCGCTGAATGATATCACCATCTCCTTTCAATTCAATACGGCGACAAAAAGTTCTGAAACATACCTGAATGGTGAAAATGTAGAGAAAGAAATTCGTGGGATGGAAGTATCGGAAGTTGTTAGTACGATTGCCGCGATCCACGAAGTGAGAGAAAAGCTTGTGAACCTGCAGCGTGTGATGGGAAGAGGAAAAGGCGTGGTGATGGACGGACGTGATATCGGTACCAACGTATTCCCGCACGCAGAGCTAAAGCTTTTCATGACAGCAGACAAGGAAGTCAGGATTCAGCGAAGACTCGATGAACTTTCATCCAAAGGTGAGCTTGTAACCTATAATGATCTCAGCAAGAATATTGAAGAACGCGATTACCAGGATACACACCGTAAGGAAAATCCACTGATAAAAGCAAAAGACGCGATCCTTCTGGATAATTCAGATATCAATAAGGAACAGCAGCTTGATTATGTACTGAAGCTGATCAACGACCTTCTGCTTACGAAGGATTAACGGTCCCGAATTTTTTAAGCACTTCTTCTGTTGTCAATGCGGATGGAAAAAAGCTCAGCACTTTTTTGATCACATTTTCAAGAATTGAATCAGGGCACGATGCACCGCTTGTCACGATGATCTTCACCGGTTCCCTGGATGGCAGGAAGTCAGATGTCGATTCCATGCGCTTCTCAGGATAATTGAAATGGTTGATCTTCCCTGCGCTGATCTCATGCTCACCTGAAATGAAATAGGTAGGGAACTTTCGTTCGCACAGTTCAACAAGGTGCGATGTGTTTGAGCTGTTGTAACCACCGACTACAAGGGCAAGGTCTGCATCTGTTTCCAGAAGGCCATAGGTCGCGTCCTGGTTCTCGTTTGTCGCGTAGCATAAGGTATCACGGGTGTCTGCAAAATGTTCCCTGATGGAAGCATGGCCATATTTCTGCTCCATCACCTGCTTGAAGAATTCAGCGATCTCCTGCGTTTCCGTTGCTAGCATGGTAGTCTGGTTTATCACGCCCACCTTGACAAGGTCTTTCTCCGGATCAAATCCTTCAGAATATCTGCCTTTGAAATATGCATGGAAATCTTCAACAGATCTTTGTCCTTTGATCACTTCCGCCAGGATCGTTGCTTCAGCTTTGTCTTTGATCACGATGCTGGGTCCGTGTGTTACGCTTCGCGAGAAGGTGGCACGTGTTTCTTCATGTCTGTATTTGCCATGGATGATCAGTGTATGCTGCTCGGAGCCCAGCTTTTCAGCTTTCTTCCAGACACGTTCAACAAAAGGACATGTCGTGTTGTAACGTTCAGGGCTGATGCCTTTCTGCTCCAGCTTTTTCTCAATGGCAAGTGTGGCGCCGAAAGCAGGAATGATCACGACATCTTCAGGTTGCAGTTCATCCCAGCTGAAAAGCTCTTTACCTTCAGTATCCATCAGGAAATTCACTCCTCTGTCCTGAAGATCCCTGTTCACTGCAGGATTGTGGATCATCTGGCTCAATAAAAAGATCCGTTTGCCCGGATTCTCTTCAACAGCCTGGAAAGAGATCTCGATTGCATTTTCAACTCCATAGCAAAATCCAAAATGCCTTGCAATGTAAAATTGAACCGGCCCGAAATCAAGCAGAAATGGTGTAAAGTCCTTCTTCTTCGGATCCCTGATCTTATTTGCCTGCTTTATCCTGGAAATAAGCGGGCTCCTATAGAATTCAGGTACGTTAAACTTTTTCAAGAGAATGTTTTTTGCAAAAATACGAGAGTGTAAAGCAAATAACGAATCATGTTACTGATTATTCCGTTTTCACTTCCGGCCTCTTTTTCCTGCGTGATTCATTCTTGATCCCTGATGTCAGGTAGTCATAGATCTTTCTTGGTTTTGTATCGTAGATTGCAAGATTCTCTATACTCAGGATGTCTTTCGCAATAACCTCATCTTCAGAAGGTCCCTGCAAGACATTTACCATGATCTTTGAACCAGTTCCTTTCATGATCAGCTTGTCTTCACCGTCCATCGCGGCAATCGTGATCCTTCCTGTTTCAGGATAAAAGAAGGTTCGAAAGAAATATGGTTCAACATAGTCTTTCCTGCTTAATTTAACTACCACTGAATCTGTGAACATGCTCACTTCGATCTTGTCTTTCTTGTCTGTGGCAGGTATAAAAGGTGTCTGGTTTACAGACCTGTAGAATTTCTCCGAAGCGACAGGCAGTTCTTTAAGCCGTGATCTCATCTTGGTTTCGAGCTCTTTTCCATCGATCGCATAGGTTTCGGATGGGAGCTTTTTCACGGCACGCATGATCGCATTTGTATCAACCACAGCAAGAAATTCCCTGGTGATCCTGAACCATTCATCTTTACTCACACCCGGCAGGATCAGGCGGTCCATGTTGCCGGCCATATGATTTAAAAGATCCACCTTGCTGATGGAATGTGTGAAGTTCCTGGAATATGGCCATACGATCAGCGATAGTTTGTTAAGCAGCCCTTGCTTCTTATAGAAGGCATGATCTCTGTCCTTGGGGATGGGAAATGCTTTGAAGCCGCTGTCTTTAGGAACTAACGCCCATTTGTACTGTTCATCATGCCTGCTCCAGTCTCCAACGAGCATGTCCAGCAGACGGCCTTTCAGGTACATTTCCCTGTCCACTTCGATCTCTGCTTCTTCAAATCGTTTTTTGATGAGCTTTTCTGTATCAATGATCTTTGAAGGAGATCCAAAGACATGCTCGCCTTTCCAGGTTTTATTCGGACGCTCTTCAAAAAGCACCGGCATGCCTTTATAATCCTTGGTAAACGGCCCAAGCGTGCTGTCGTTTGGTAAAACATAAAGTGTAGGGGTAGGATGAATGATGTTGATCTTCTTTGCAAGCTCAGCAACCACAAGCGCTGCATACGGTTCATTCGCTGAAGCATGGTCACGCAGCATCCTGCCCATCATACCTTTCTGTTTCTTTTCAGCAAGCATCCGTGAAAGGTCTTTATTTACTGACCTTCCAACAAATGCTCTTCCCTGCGCATCATAAAAACGGAGTGACTGTGTTTCCATTCTGCCACCTACCTTGTCAGGACGAAGCCCCAATGCTTCAATATCCAGCACTGGCGCTTTTACACTGGTTTTCCAAACATCGCGATAGCCTTTCCCCAGAAACAAATTCCTGAAAAACCCCTGTTTTATCCCTTCACCCGGATTAAATACAATGCTATCCTGGCAATTGCCCTGAAAACCTTGAAGAATAAGGAATATAAGTAGTACTGCCTGTTTCATTCACTGCATGTATGGCAAATGAAAAGCAATCATTAAGCCTAAAGTTGACTCCGTAGAAATAATGAATTATGATAAATTTGCCTGTTTTTCAGACAGATGGAATCCTCCAGGATCTTCAATAAAAATTCAGGAATGCTCGTCATCGTGGCTGCTTTGGGCTACTTTGTAGATATCTATGACCTGATCCTTTTCAGCATTGTGCGTACGGATAGCCTGATAGGCATTGGTGTTCCCGAAGGAGATATTGAAACAGTCGGCCTGAAACTCATCAACATGCAGATGATCGGAATGCTCACAGGTGGCGTTCTTTGGGGGATCCTGGGTGATAAGAGAGGCCGCTTATCGGTGCTTTTTGGATCGATCATCCTGTACTCACTTGCCAATATCGCGAATGGATTTGTTACCACGGTTCCAATGTACTCATGGCTCAGGTTTATTGCAGGAGTAGGACTTGCAGGAGAGCTTGGTGCGGGGATCACACTGATCAGCGAGACCATGTCGAAGGAAAACAGGGGCTATGGTACGATGGTCGTTGTTGGCTTTGGTGTGCTGGGTGCCGTGCTTGCAGCGCTTGTCGGAAAGATGTTCACCTGGCAGTCTGCCTACTTCATTGGAGGAGGGCTGGGCCTCGCGCTGCTTATTCTCAGGATTGGTGTTTACGAATCCGGGATGTTTAGTGCAATCAAAGAAAAAAATGTGTCAAGGGGTAATTTCCTGAAACTCTTCACTTCATTTCCTCGCTTTATAAAATACCTGAGCTGCATTACGATCGGAATTCCGATCTGGTACCTCATTGGTGTGCTCGTGACGTTCAGTCCTGAATTCTCAAAAGAGTTGAACATTCCCAATGTCAAGGCTGGAACGGCTGTCATGTGGTTTTATATCGGTACATCTTTCGGAGATTTCATGAGCGGCTACCTCAGCCAGGTGTTCAGGAACAGGAAGAAAGTGGTTTATTTTTACCTCACGCTGTCATTGCTGAGCATTCCTCTTTTTCTGTTTACAAACAATATCAGCACCGAGCTATTTTACATCATCTGCGGTGTGCTTGGGATCGCGGCTGGCTATTGGGCGGTGTTCGTCACCATCGCTTCTGAACAGTTCGGTACAAACCTGCGGTCAACAGTCACCACTACAGTTCCGAACTTTGTGAGAGGATCGCTGGTGCTGCTTACCTTGTCGTACAAAGGACTTCAGGATGCTTTTCATCTTTCTAAAATAAACAGTGCCCTGGTTGTGGGGATTGCCGCGGTTGTCATCGCGTTTATCTCATTGTCACAGCTGGAAGAGAGCTATGGCAAAGATCTTGATTACATAGAGATCGATTGATATGAAGAAAACAGTTGTCTTAGGTGCATCAACAGATACCACGCGCTATGCTTACCTCGCTGTTAAAATGCTTCAGCGCTATCATTTCGAGGTGGTTCCTGTTGGACGTGATGAGGGAGAGATCAACGGAGCAAAGATCCTGACAGGTAATCCTGATATAAAAGATGTTGATACAGTGACATTGTATATCGGGAAAGCCCGTTTGCCGCAGTTCGCAGAATACATCTTCGGATTAAAACCTAAAAGGATCATCTTCAACCCGGGAACAGAAAATCCTGAAGTGATGATGGAAGCTCAGAAGCGCGGGATCGAAGTGGTGCCCGGGTGCACGTTGGTCATGCTGTCTGTTGGAACTTACTAAGCAATCATGTCTGCAGAATCAACAATGATCCTTGCTGCCTTCAGCGCTTCTTCCTCAGTGATTGTCAATGGCGGAGCGATTCTCAACGTTTTCGCATTAAATAGGAACCAGTCTGTGATCACTCCCTGTTCAATACATTTCGCGATCACCTTCTGATTGATCTCCGGTGTTTCGAACTCAGCACCTATCAGCAGACCATACGATCTTACATCCCTGATCAGTTTAGATTTACGAAGCTCATTGCAGATGATCATGCGTGTTCGTTCAACCTGAGCCAGGAGATCTTCTTCTTCAATCGCATCGAGCACACCAAGCGAAGCAGCTGCGCATACAGGGTTTCCCCCAAAGGTTGTGATGTGCCCAAGCACCGGTTCATTCGTAAACACAGACATCAGCTTTTCAGATGCGGCAAATGCACCGATCGGCAATCCGCCACCCATGCCTTTTGCCATAACGATGACATCCGGAGTAAATCCTTTATGATGCATGTAAGCAAACATCTTACCTGTCCGACCGAAGCCAGTCTGCACTTCATCGAGCACCACCAGTGTACCGGTTGACTTACATCGATCTATCAACTTTGAAAGATACCCCGGATCAACAGGAACAATTCCCGCCTCGCCCTGCACAGCTTCAATGAACACAGCTGCAGTATTCGTTGTGATCAGATTGAGATCTGACTGCTCGTTATACCTGATGTGTCTGATGCCCGGAAGCAGTGGACGAAAAGCAGAACGGAATTCTTCACTGCCGATCATGCTGAGAGCACCCTGTGTGCTGCCGTGGTAAGCGTTTTCGAAAGAAATAATTTCCGGGCGTGATGTCACTCTTTTGACAAGCTTCATCGCTCCTTCAATAGCTTCTGCACCAGAATTCACAAAGTAAACTGAATCCATGCCATCAGGGAGATAGTTCGAAATCCGCTGTGCAAGGGCAACCTGTGGTTCAAGGATGTATTCACCATAAACCATGACATGCATGTATCTTGAAAGCTGATCATCGATCCTCCTAAGGACTTTAGGATGACGATGGCCCACATTGCTGACAGAGATGCCGGCGATGAGGTCAATGTATTGTTTTCCGGAACGATCGTAAAGGTAAATGCCTTCCGCTTTATCAACCTCGAGCATAAGAGGAGAAGGTGATGTCTGCGCGACATGCTTGAGAAATAGCGTGCGTGAATTCTGCATACACAAATGTGAACAAATTTCATCTACCTTAAACCCAAATTAGCTTTAGAAAAGACTAAAACCTTCACTTCATTACGAAGCTATTTTTGTAAACGATGAGAGTTCATATCCTGCTTTACTTTTTGGTGCTCGGTGCTTTTGTTTACGGACAGAATATTTCACCCACTCCGGCGCTGCAGCGTCTTAACCTGGAAATCACACGTCTTACAAAAGATCCAGACCTTAAGCATGCGCAGATAGGCTTTTACCTGGGCAATGCAGAAACAGGGCAGCAGGTCACGCAGTCAGGTGCAGATATAAACCTGATTCCAGCATCGAGCCTCAAGCTATTAACAACAGGCGCTGCACTGGGCATTCTAGGGCCGGAACACCGGTTCATCACAACACTTGAATATGACGGAGCCATTGATGCAGCAGGTACATTGAATGGAAACATCTACCTGAAGGGAGGAGCAGATCCAACTCTTGGTTCACCCTTGTTCAAAGGCACTGACACTGTGCTTGGCTGGTTTGCGGAGATGATAAAACATGCAGGCATCAAAAAGATCAATGGTGCAGTGATAGGTGATGGTTCGATATTTCCTGCTGAGAGCCCGGTGCCGGGAGGATGGATCTGGGCAGATATAGGCAACTATTATGGTGCAGGATCTTATGGGCTGAACTATCTTGAAAATTCCTATACCATTTATTTCAGAACAGGCCATGCAGGAGAGAAGGCAAAGATCTCCAGGGTAAAGCCAGAGCTTCCGGGAATTACGTTCGTTGACCAGGTGACTTCAGGAGGCTCAACAGACAATGCATACATCTATGCAGCACCGTACACGGATTTCATTTATGTAAATGGAACAGTGCCTGCAAACCGTGATGCATTTGATGTTTCAGGAGCGATACCGGATCCTGTTTACATCTGTGCGCTTGACCTCACACGTGAACTTAAAAGATCAGGGATTGAAGCAGCGAAAGGCGCGGCGAATCTATTTCTGCTTGAAATGAAAGGTGTAAAGCATACGGAAAAGAGGAAAGTTATCGCATCCTATTCATCACCTTCATTAGACAAGATCATCTATTTGACAAACATGAAAAGTCACAATATGTTCGCTGAAACTTTACTACGCTTTCTTGCTGTGAAAGCAGGGAAGGAGGGAACCGTGAATGAAGGGTTGATTGAAATGAAAAAGTTTTACAGGGAAAGAAAAATTGATGTAGGAAGTCTGTTTCTTGCTGATGGTTCGGGGCTTTCAAGAAGCAATGCGATCAATGCGAAGGTACAGGCAGAGATCCTGCGTTCACTGATGAACGAGCCATGGTTTGACAGGTTCAGATCAAGCTTGCATGTGTACCATAAGAACATCCAGGCAAAAAGCGGATACATGAATAAAGCGAGGTCTTATGCTGGCTACGTGAAAGGCACCACAGGAACGTTTGTGTTTTCTTTCATCGTGAACAACTATACCTGTTCTGCATCCGAGATGAAAGAAAAAATGGAACGCATCATGGCACTGCTGCCTACGATATGACTATTTTTTCCTGGTATTATCGAACAGCTCGATTTTATCATCAAAAAAGGCAACAACAAGATCCTGGAAGTTTTCAGTGAACATATTTACCGTGTACTCTCCTGCTTTAGGGATTAATGCATCCATACCAGAATGATATGATCTTTTGAAAACAGATTGCAAAGCAATAAGTGAAACTGAAAAGAACGCATTGTCATTAAATTCTGAAACTCCAGAGATCTTCAAATAATCCTTCGCGTTTTCAGGGCTCATACGGATCAGGATCACATTGGCTTTTCCGCTCAACTTTTTTTCAGGAACAGCGTAGGTGGCATTTCCAGCAAGCCAGTATCCTGAGATGCCCGATTTTGAACTGATCTCGATGAATTTGCAGTCCGTGCAATTGTAATCAAACTGATCTGACTTAAACTGAAATGACGATGCGCTGAACGTCTTAAGGTTTTGCCAGTTGACCGGTTCTCCTGCAAGAGTTTGAGCGAATGAAACTGATGTAATAACCAGAAGAATTATCAGGCAGAGTGCTTTTTTCATAATGATCGGTTTGCTTCAATAGCGAATGTACCATTTTATGGTTACCCTCTTACACCAACGATCAGAACATCATCTGTCTGCTCCTCATCCTGTTTCCAGTTGCGTAAAGCATATTCGAAATAGGCCTCCTGTTCTTCACCGGTCATTTCAGATGCAGTCTGCAACAATTCATAGAAACGTTTTTTATTCAGCTTCTTGCCTCGTTCTCCACCAAACTGGTCAGCGAATCCGTCAGAAAACATGTACAGGGATTCACCTTCCTTCAGTATGAATTCAGTTGAAGAGAAAGACTTTTCCACATCGACAAACGATCCGATCGGAAACCTGGTTGCCCTGATCTCTTCTATATGTTCACCGTTGATCTTCACTAAAGGTCTCATCGCACCTGAATAACGGACAAGCTTTGTCTGCTGGTCAAAGACGATGAACGCGAGGTCCATGCCTTCACGATATTCCTGGCCATTCCCGCTGCTGTGAAGAGAGTTGTATAATTCATTATCCAGCTGAGCGAGGATATCTTCAGGTCTTGTAGCACCACGCTTAATAATGATCTCGCGAAGCAGGGAATTTCCCAGTACGCTCATCATCGCGCCAGGAACACCGTGTCCGGTGCAATCGATCACAGCGAGAAAGATGAGGTTGTCTTTTTTATAATGAAAGTAAAAGTCTCCGCTGACAACATCTTTTGGAGCATAAAAAACGCTGCAGTCTGCAAAGCCTTTACGAATGACATCCGTATCAGGAAGAATTGCATCCTGGATCCTTTTGGCGTACTGAATGCTGTCATTGATCTCCGTGTTCTTTCGTTCAAGCAGATGATTCTTGCGTTGCAGTTCGATCTCCGCGTTCTTTCTGTCGGTGATGTCCTGGCCAATACCAATTACAAATCCATCAGGACCCGGAGTTGTATTCCAAAGGATCCAGCGTTTGTCGCCATTGGAAGTTACGAGTACCCGTTCATAGGTGTATGATTCTTCCACCGATTTTTTCGCGAGCAGGCGGTGAACGAAATTCTGTACATCCGCGCGTTCCGCTTTTGTTTCACGGGTAAGCTCCCACCAACCTTCGCCAAGCAGCTGTTCAGGGTTGTAGCCAAGAATGCTTTTCGCAGCCGGACTGACATATTCCACTTTTCCCTGGTTGTTCACCACAACGACCAGTGTATTTAATTTCTCGAGAATGGTTTCAGTAAACCTTTTCATAAAAAAACAATAAGATGAAAAATTGATTGAATGAATATTACCAGCTAATGGTAATCATGCCTTTGGAATGGCAGTAACGACCCGGCATACACTGCATAGTACAGTGCATCATGTGGTGATAATTTGTAGCCGGTGTTTTCATAATGAGGAGACAAATGTAGGTTTTTATTTTAAGAAATAAAGTTTCAAACAGTTCAAAGTTCAATGTTTAAAGTTTAAAGATGGATGCGAAATGCCGTGGATTAAGTACTCATCATACTGGCTACTGGAACTGGTAACTGAATCAAGTTTCGCGTTTCGAGTTTCGAGTTATGATATACGTAAAGCTGCGAGTTTAGTAGTCATTTGAAGATTAAAGTGGGATACGAAATTCCGCGGATTAAGTACTCATTCCCTTTGCCAACTGCCCACTTAAAACTGCCCACTGGGTTAAGTTTCGAGTTTCGGGTTATGATATACGTTAAGCCGCGAGTTTAGTAGTCATTTTAAGATTAAGTGGGATACGAAATTCCGCGGATTAAGTACTCATTCCCTTTGCCAACTGCCCACTTAAAACTGCCGACTGAGCTAAGTTTGGCATTTCGAGTCTTTGGTTTGGGCATACGAGATGCCACAGATGTAGTACTACCGCCTTTGCCAACTGCCACTTTGCCAACTGCGAACTTTTAATCACCCATTGCTTGTAAATTTCAATTCCTTGCACTTACTTTGTAGTTCAAAGTACTTTGGTATGGAGCAAAAAGATTATATAAAAGATATCTCCGAGATCCGTTCGATCATGGAACGATCATCGAAATTCATCTCCCTCAGTGGAATGTCGGGTGTGTTCATGGGCCTCTTCGCTCTCGCAGGAATTGGCGCTGCATACGTCTATCTTGACAATGGCCTTTCCCTTAATGATGAAGACATCACAAGGAAAGGATCATATTCTAAAGCTGTGACTTTTCTCGTCGTTGATGCTATCCTTGTTATTGTACTTGCACTTTCTGCAGCGATCTTTTTTACCACGCGAAGAGCGACACAGGAAGGCATTACCATCTGGGACCGCACGGCTCAACGTCTTGTTTTAAATATCTCGATCCCTTTGGCTGCTGCAGGAATATTCTGTCTTGCCTTGCTGTATCACGGATTTATTGGTCTCATCGCTCCGGCCATGCTGGTGTTCTACGGACTTGCTTTACTCCATGCAAGCAAATACACTGTGAACCAGGTCCGCTACCTTGGAATCGGTGAGATCATCATCGGACTGGTCGCATCATTCTTCATCAGTCATGGCCTGCTCTTCTGGGCGCTTGGCTTTGGTGTGCTCCACATAATGTATGGTATCATCATGTATGTTAAATACGAAAAGAAGTAATGAAGGACTTCATCAGTCGTCTCAATAAAGCATTCGAAAGCCGGGTTCGCCTGGGCATCATGTCGGTGCTTATGGTGAACGATGAGGTCGATTTCAATACGCTTAAAGAAACGTTGAACATCAGTGATGGAAACATCGCCAGCCATATCTCCGCACTTGAAAAAGCTGGTTATGTTCATGTTGAGAAAAGGTTTATCGGTAAAAAACCGAACACTTCATACTCCGTGACAAAGTCTGGTAAGAAAGCCTTTCATGATCACCTTGACGCCCTTGAAAAACTCATCAGCCATAAATAATTATGAATCATATAAATCGATCAGATATCATGAATACATCAACCTCATCCCGTGTTTCAATCATCGCCAGCTGGCTATTCGGAATTGTGCTTGTCTCAATCGGGATCCTGAATATGATCTTCGTACATCCTGCGCCAGGCTTCGTTTACCTGGTTCTTTCTCTCATTTATTTTCCTCCTTCTTATAACTATTTCGAAAGTATATCGGGTTTGCGAATTCACGGGATCCTAAAAATTATCCTTGGAATACTCATCATGTGGGGAACATTGGGTGTTGGTGATCTTGCTCATATGGCCGGGTTATAAGTGATCTTTCATAAATATGACGTTTTCATTTTATCTCTTAATAAAACACATGAAAAAATCATTGCGAATCAATATCAACTTTAAACTAAAAAACGATGGAAGACCAAATCCTTTCAAACCTGGATAATCCGGGACAGCTGGAAAGACTCTACAGATCAGACAAGCCGACGTTTAAACGTTCTTTTAAATCTGTTTATCCACAGCTCAAAGACCATACGCTGGTAGGATACTGGAATGAACGTTTGAATTTCGCAGGTGATGAGATTTCATGGGGGACATCAAAAGACCTTGCATTTGTGATCATCGCTTCCTTCCTCGCAGGCATGATTGCAAAGCTGCCTCATTTCTTCTCTCTTAATGAAGAGTTTTTTTATTATCGAAACATCGGTTTTGTTGTATTTCCTGCATTGTTCTGCTATTTCGCCTGGAAGAACAGGTTGTCTGCAGGCAAGATCCTGTTTGGAGTTACGGCCATGCTCACAGGCTTGATCTTTATCAATACCCTGCCTGATCTGAAGAAAAGCGACACCCTGATCTTATCAGGCATGCATCTGATTTTATTTCTCTGGTCGGTGACAGGATTTTCGTTTATCGGGACTGTCAGGAATAGCTATGAACGGAGACTTGGCTTTCTCAAATACAATGGTGACCTGGTTGTCATGACAGCTTTGGTTGCCATAGCAGGCGGGATACTCAGTGGTATGACCCTGGGATTGTTCTCATTGATCGGAATTGATATTGAGAAGTTTTATGTTGAAAATGTGCTCGTATTTGGATTAGCAGCCACACCGATTGCCGGCACATACCTTACTCAGACAAATCCTCAGCTTGTCGGGAAAGTGTCTCCATTGATCGCGAGGATCTTCAGTCCGCTTGTACTTGTGATGCTTGTGGCCTATTTGACAGCCATGGTGTTTTCAGGAAAGGATCCTTACACTGACCGTGATTTCCTGATCATCTTTAACGCGCTGTTGATCGGAGTGATGGCGATCATTTTCTTTTCTGTTTCCGAAACATCCAAGGAAACGAAAAAGGTTGAGATCCTTGTGCTGGCCTTGTTATCTGTAGTGACAGTGGCAGTAAACAGCATTGCATTGTCCGCGATCTTATTCAGGATCTCAGAGTGGGGGATCACACCAAACAGAGCTGCGGTGTTGGGAAGCAATATTCTTGTACTGATCAATCTTTTAATGGTGACCGTATCGCTGTTCAGGGTGTTGATGAAAAGATCGGAGTTGGTGAATGTTGGATATTCAATCGCTGCCTATCTGCCGGTATATTGCATCTGGACAATCATTGTAACCTTTGTGTTCCCGTTTGTTTTCGGATTTAAATAGAAGCACAGGAAGTACAGTGGAATTAAGGATTCGCGTTGATCTTTAGTTCCACTTTTTTTTCCATGAACCAAGCTGATCTGCAGAAAGGAATGTCCATGCAACGATCCTGCTGATCTTATTTCCAAGAGACATGTTGATCGTCCTGACATCATTCGCTTCAACCTTTTTCAGTGCACCATACACAGACGGAAGGGTTTCCTTTTTAGAAACGAGCGTGGTAAACCAGAATACATTCTTGCTGAACTCCTTGCTTTCACGGATCATTTTATAGATAAAAGCCTGCTCTCCGCCGTGGTACCAGAGCTCGGCATGTTGACCGCCAAAATTCAGGTTCGCTTTCTGATCGCCTCTTTTCAGATTTTTCCATTTGCGGATTGTTCCTTCTTTAGCTTCCTCACTTGATGAATGGAATGGAGGATTGCAAAGCGTCAGATCATACTGATCATCTGGTTTAATGATGTCTTTGAAGATGTGATCAGGATTTGGTTGAAGCTTGATGTTAATTGAATCTTCAAGGTGATTTTTTCTGATCAGCTCATTCGCATTCTGAATAGCCATCTGGTTAATATCTGAACCAGTGAATTTCCAGTGATAAATGGCATTTCCAAGAAGCGGGTAGATGGCATTCGCACCGACACCAGTGTCAAGCACACGGATCTTTTTGCCAGGAGGGAGGATGCCGTTGTTCGATTCAGAAAGAAGATCAGCCAGGTAATGTATGTAGTCTGCTCTTCCCGGAACCGGAGGGCAAAGGAAGCCTTCAGGGATGTTCCAGTAAGCGATGTTGTAATGATGCTTCAGTAATGCTTTGTTAAGTTCAATGACAGCCTCTGGGTCGCTGAAATCGATCGTCTTGGTACCATGCTCATTAATGAAAACAAAGGGCAGGAGGGAAGGATTGGAATTCGTAAGAGCTGGGAAGTTGTAGGAGGTGTGAGGGTTTGATGGGTGCATGTAGATGGTGGGGTTATGCGAGGTTAATGGCTTTGTGTTTTATGGTATGGAGATTTATTGCCATTGAAGCACCGATGTTTTTTACAGGACAAAGATTGCATTTAGAATTCAGTTGGCAGAATTCAGTTGGCAGTAGGCAAAGTTTGCAGTTGGCGGTTTCAGTAGCCAGTTGGCAGTTTGCAATGGATGAGTACTAAACCACGTATGTCCGTAGTCTGGAGTGAAGGTTTTGTGCGGCCGGGACTGCGGACTGGTAATGATGTTCAGTTGGCAGTAGGCAAAGTTT